>NVWL01000007.1 GCA_002733645.1 Oceanobacter sp. | reverse complement strand
TTCGGACACTTTAGCGTCGGGATTACTCTTTCTGATCTCATCCCAATCCGCCTGAGCTTCTGGCGACAAGGTTACACGGATACTGCCGACGATATTATCTATCAGTTCTTTAAAAGGCGCTGGATCTACTTTTTTATCTACCTGCTCACGAGTACCTGATGCATTTTGCAAAGTACTGAATGAAAAATGGGCTATATGAGTACGAGAAATTGGAATAAAAACATGACGTTCGGGTGCTGCGCCCCCCCATGTTCTTTCACAGTCGAACTGTAAAGTCGGCACGTTAAGCTGTTTCACTGTTGACCAGTTCAGAGGGGCCTCGTAGTTCATTTCACCACAATTTTCATCGATGACCTGATGCCCGTAATTGGCAGTCAGGTATGAAAGAGCCGCTGTCTCCAGTGCCTGAGGGTGCATAAAATTCACCTGCGGATTAGGTTCAGTTAACTGAATCGCTTCCATATAGCAGGAGGTAAACCCCATAAACCCAGTAAACCAAGGGCCGCAGAAAGACCATTGTCGGTAGAAGATGCTGGTACTCAGCCAGCTTTGGCTCGGCTGAATGTTCCAATTAACAACATTACCGCCGCTTCTTAAAGAGTAATCTTTCTTCATACGTATTTGCCGAATATTGCCGTATGGAGAAGAATCATGCCAGGGCGCTTTAAATTCAAGCTGAGTCCCTGCAAGTGCGACCGAGCATCTACCAGCGCTCGCAAACTTTGGCCCAACCGGGCTGCAGCTTTCGGGAGCATCACGCAACTGAAACTTCGAGTATTTGATAAAGTTACGCATTAGAACTTGCCTTTCCATTGACCCTAGTACTGTAGAAATCACGCGTAGCGCTTAGGGTCGTATTCCAAAATGGTCAGCCCGTCTTTATCGACATCAGCTGGCCACTTCAAAGGTGCGCACGTTTCGGACACTTTAGCGTCGGGATTACTCTTTCTGATCTCATCCCAATCCGCCTGAGCTTCTGGCGACAAGGTTACACGGATACTGCCGACGATATTATCAACCAACTCTTTGAAAGGAGTGGGATCGACCTGCCTGTCGACCTCGTCTCGGGTTCCTGAGGCGCTTTGTAACGTCCTCAGTGAAAAGTAGGCAATATGACTACGGGAAATAGGAATAAAAACATGGCGTTCGGGAGCTGCACCGCGCATCAGTCGCTCACTGTCAAATTGTACGGATGGTACTTCTAACTGTGATACTGTTGACCAATTCACTGGAGCAATATAGTGCATGTCGCCGTTATCTTCATCGTACACTCTATAACCATAATTAGCGGTAATATATGCAAGTGATGCTATTTCAAGTGCTTGAGGGTGTAGAAAATTAATTTCCGCGTCAGGCTCGCTTAACTGTATAACTTGAAGACAGCAAGAAGTGTCCCCCATGAAACCTGTGAACCAAGGACCGCAGAACGACCAATCACGGAAAAAAACCTCTGTAGTCTTCCAGCTTTGACTCGGCTGAAAGTTATAACCGTGTACTCTTGCATCAGACAAAGAATATGAATTACTAATTCGACGTTGGCGAATCTTACCGTATGGAGGAGGATCATGCCTGGGCGCTTTAAATCCAAGCTGAGTCCCTGCAAGTGTAACAGTGTGATTACTAGCGCTCGTGAAATCGGGCCCGACCGGGCTACAACTTTCGGGGCTATCACGCAATTTCAATTTGGAATACTTAATAAAGTTACGCATTAAAACTTGCCTTTCAATCTATCGTGATGCTCTGGCAATAAATTCGCAACCAATGTGTTACCCAATTTAGCGGCACCGCCTGCAATTTTTCCAACCGCGACAACTCCGCCAACAGCAGTAAGGAAAGCCGTAAGTGCAGCAGGCGCTGTAATTCCTGCTCCTGCGACTGCAGCAGTCCCGGCAGCAATAGTGCCAATAGTAAGTCCTACCCCATGCATGCTCTTACCATGAGCGAATATATCACTGGCTGCCTGCAGAGTAGTTAGACTATCAGCTTTACTTTTCCACCGGTTACCAATCAGCTCCAGCTGGTCTCGATTACCTACAACATTCAACACACGGGTCTTGTTAAAATGGCGATCCAGCTTCATCTGTAATGAGTGGGCAGCCTTTACAGCGGTATTCGGCGAAGTAGTAGGGTTAAATAAAAAAACTTTATGATTAGGGAGCTTAACGCCTTGTCCGGCAAGTATCGTCATCGCCTGAGTAAGTACCCCTGAGCCGCCATCCTCAGAAATCCAGCGAACCCCTTGGATATCTTTGGCCTGGTACATAGTTCGAGCAAGCAGAAGAGCAGATTCATTCAATTCTGTATTCTGATTGACCCGGATCGCATTGCGGTAATTTCTCAACCCTCCTAGTTTTTTCTCACCGGGAGTGAAGTGCAAGTCAAATCCGTCACCATTGACCATACCACTTCCGCCAGTAAAGGGAGCTTCGGCGATCCGCGGAGCGGCTACTGTAGCTGCTCGGTCGGGGTCTTTGTAACGGCTATCGCTTACAGTAACCATGCGGTTTTTTTCTTCTTTTATATACCCGTGCTTTTCAAGCTCCGTATCCCAGAAATCATTCCCCTTGTAGGTAGCAGTATACAGCCCCGGCTTCTTCGCTGATTCAATAAGCTCACCATAATGAATATCAGCTTCAAAATACAAAATCCTGAATCCATCAGCATCGAGCTTCTCACAGGTGACCTTGCAGCCCGGCAAGATCATCACGAATTCTTCAGTACCGTTGCGGTGAACCGCACCAGGCTTAACAAAGATATTGCTCTGGTGTAGCCGACCCGCAGCGAGCTCATTAATGGCTTTAACCGTGATCTGGGCCCAATAATTGGTATGGTCCCGTGCCAGTTCGACCAGATTATCGTATATGGGCTTTGCCGCTGGGGTAATTTTGACTGGTTTGCCAGAGTGTTGACCGGCAATAATCACGTCCTGTGTTGGGGCACTATTGGAAAACATGCGATAGCGTCCTTGTATCTTATTCAGAAGAAATATCTGCTCCAGAGTATAAACACTTTCATGTCAAAAAACATTCTGGGCACAGCCCGGCTGATGGAGTGAATTTATTACTTATAAAGCAGTCGAAAATCCCTATCGGCTCAATATTGCTGATTAATAATCAGGCAAAAAAAATGGCCCCGAAGGGCCATTTTTCATCTGCTAATCAACAATTAAACAGAGTAGTACATGTCGAATTCTACAGGGTGAGTAGTCTGTTCAACACGGTAAACTTCTTCCATCTTCAATTCGATGTAAGCGTCGATCATGTCTTCAGTAAACACGCCACCAGCCGTCAAGAATTCGCTGTTCGCTTTTAGGCTATCTAGCGCTTCACGCAGTGAACCACACACCTGTGGAATCAGTGCTGCTTCTTCTGCTGGTAGATCGTAAAGATCTTTGTCAGCGGCTTCGCCTGGGTGGATCTTGTTCTTAACGCCGTCAAGGCCAGCCATCAACATAGCAGCGAACGCTAGGTATGGGTTAGCTGTTGGATCAGGGAAACGAGCTTCGATACGCTTGCCTTTCGGAGACGCAACGTACGGAATACGGATTGAAGCCGAACGGTTACGTGCAGAGTATGCCAACATAACTGGTGCTTCGAAGCCTGGGATCAGACGCTTGTATGAGTTCGTTGACGGGTTAGTGAACGCGTTCAACGCTTTAGCGTGCTTGATGATACCGCCGATGTAGAACAAAGCAGTTTCAGACAAACCAGCGTACAAGTCACCAGCGAACATGTTTTCGCCGTCTTTCCAGAATGACTGGTGTACGTGCATACCAGAACCGTTATCACCAACCACTGGCTTAGGCATAAAGGTAGCCGTTTTACCGTAAGCAGCAGCAACGTTGTGTACAACGTATTTCATCATCTGCACTTCGTCAGCTTTCTTAACGAGAGTGTTAAAACGAACACCAATTTCGTTCTGACCAGCGTTCGCCACTTCATGGTGGTGAACTTCGATATCTAGGCCGATGGCTTCCATGGTGTTACACATAGCAGCACGGATGTCGTGATGGCTATCAACAGGTGGTACTGGGAAGTAACCGCCTTTAACACGTGGACGGTGACCAAGGTTACCGCCTTCAGTTTTAGCAGCTGTTGCCCATGCGCCTTCGTCAGAGTTGATTTTGTAGAAACAACCCTGCATGTCCGCACCCCAAGTGATGTCGTCGAACATGAAGAATTCTGGCTCAGGACCAAAGAATGCAGTATCACCAAGACCTGTAGACTGAAGGTACTCTTCAGCGCGCTTAGCAACAGAACGTGGATCACGCTCGTAACCTTGCATGGTTGCAGGCTCAATGATGTCACAACGCAATACTAGCGTGGCGTCTTCAGTGAACGGGTCCATGTAGGCAGTGCTATCGTCTGGCATAAGGATCATGTCTGATTCGTTAATGCCTTTCCAACCATTGATTGAAGAACCGTCGAACATCTGACCGGTTTCAAAAAACTCTTCATCAACATAGCGAGAAGGAATGCTTACGTGGTGCTCTTTGCCTTTGGTATCAGTGAAGCGTAGGTCAACCCACGTCACATCATTTTCTTTGATCAGATTCAGAGTGTTCTCTGACATTGTCTTTCTCCAGATGCCGGTTCAATAAAGATCGGGGGATCACCCCGGATTACCATGCTCACTGATAGAGCAATTAGTGTGCCATTTTGGACACCACTTAAACCCGCATTACTGCTGGGTTAATCAAAGCGGTCAAACACCAATACGCACTATCATAGCGCAATATAACAACAGCCCGCACACAAACGGTGCATTTATCTCACCTATGGCGCCAGCCTTTGTCAGGCCCGCACATTATAAGTTCACTGTGCCCGTTTCGTATACGATCTTAGATGGTCTTTATTGACCATATCTCGAGGTTATTTACGACAGGTAAAAACTTTACGGCGTTTACTAAAAGAATATCCCGAATTTGCCGCCTTTCAGGTATACTCCGCGCGAAATTTTAACCTTGGCCTCTGACCGTTCACTTGTACGGGTAACCAGACAGGCCCGATAAGTAAAGGCCACTGTTGTGATCGATAATCTCAGAAACATTGCCATCATCGCGCACGTTGACCACGGTAAAACTACCTTGGTTGATAAACTACTGGAGCAATCCGGTACGCTAGACCGCAGCCAGCAAGGCGGCGAGCGCATGATGGATTCTAACGACCAGGAAAAAGAGCGCGGTATTACCATTTTGGCGAAAAACACGTCTATCATGTGGAATGACTACCGCATCAACATCGTTGACACCCCTGGACACGCCGACTTCGGTGGCGAAGTTGAACGTGTTATGTCGATGGTTGACTCTGTGTGTCTGCTGGTTGATGCCGTTGACGGCCCAATGCCTCAGACTCGTTTCGTAACGCAGAAAGCGTTCGAACAGGGCCTACGCCCTATCGTTGTTATTAACAAAATTGACCGTCCGGGCGCTCGTCCTGATTGGGTGATGGACGAAATCTTCGACTTATTCGATCGCCTTGGCGCGACGGAAGAGCAGCTTGATTTCCCAGTCATCTACGCGTCCGCCTTAAATGGTATCGCTGGTACTGACCCGGATGAGATGGCTGACGACATGACGCCATTGTTCCAGATGATCGTTGATCACGTTGAAGCACCACAAGTTGAAGTTGATGGTCCCTTCCAGATGCAGGTGTCTGCACTTGATTACGACAGCTTCGTGGGTGTTATCGGTGTTGGCCGCATCAAGCGCGGTAAGCTTAAGCCTGGCACTGACGTTCAGTTGATTACCGCTGAAGGCAAAACACGTAAAGGTCGTATCCAACAGGTTAAAGGCTTCCACGGCTTAAACCGCATTGATGTTGAAGAAGCGAACGCGGGCGATATCGTTTGTATCTCTGGTATCGACGGCCTAAACATTTCCGACACCATTTGTGCAGTTGGCAATGTAGAAGCGCTTCCAGCCTTGTCTGTGGATGAGCCTACCGTCAGCATGACGTTCCAAGTAAACAACTCGCCGTTTGCTGGTAAAGAAGGTAAGTACGTTACCTCACGTAATATTAAAGACCGTCTAGAACAAGAACTGATCCACAACGTGGCATTACGCGTTGAAGAAGGCGACAGCCCTGAGAAGTTTAAAGTATCTGGCCGTGGTGAATTGCACTTGTCGGTACTGATCGAAACCATGCGTCGCGAAGGCTTCGAAATGGCGATTGGTAAACCTGAAGTTGTTCAGCGCGAAATCGACGGTGAACTGCAAGAGCCGTACGAGCAAGTGGTTATCGACGTTGAAGATGAGCACCAAGGTTCAATCATGGAAGAGATGGGTAACCGTCGTGCCGAAATGACCAACATGGTTCCAGATGGCAAAGGCCGTACTCGTCTTGAGTTTATGATGCCTGCACGTGGCTTGATTGGCTTCCGCAGCCAGTTCATGACCATGACGTCTGGCTCAGGTATTCTGACCAACGTATTTGACCATTATGGTCCTATCCTTACAGGTCTAGGCTCTACTCGTCATAACGGCGTAATGGTTTCTATGGTGCCAGGTAAGGTTCTGGGTTATGCCCTATTTACCCTTCAGGAACGTGGTCGTCTATTCGTATCGCCTGCGACTGAAGTGTACGAAGGCATGATCGTGGGTCTACACAGCCGCGATAACGACTTAACGGTTAACCCAACCAAAGCGAAGCAGCTAACTAACGTGCGCGCATCGGGTACGGATGAAGCCATCAACCTAACTCCACCAGTGAAACACACTCTGGAACAGGCTTTGGAATTCATCGAAGACGACGAGCTGGTTGAAGTAACACCTATCAGCATCCGTCTGCGTAAGAAGCACCTGACTGAAAACGAGCGTAAGCGTGCTAAGCCTAAGAAAACTAGCTAAGCCTAAGCTGCTCAGTTTTTAGACTAACGTTAGTTCAAAAAAGCCCAGCAATTTGCTGGGCTTTTTTGTGGTGGCTACTCACATCTCTCCGGAAACGAACGCTCTTCCTCACGCAAGGTGAGTACTTCATAGCCTGCCTCTGTTACTAGAATCGTATGCTCCCACTGCGCCGACAACTTTCGATCTTTCGTGATCACTGTCCAGCCATCTTTTTTCAACTTGGTTTTAGCCGATCCCTGATTAATCATCGGCTCAATAGTGAAGGTCATCCCCGCCTCTAGCACCAAACCTGTATTGGCTTTTCCATAGTGCAAGACTTGCGGCTCTTCATGCATTTCACGGCCAATACCATGACCACAATATTCACGCACCACCGAATACCCCGCCTGTTCGGCGTGGGCCTGTACCGCATAACCTATATCACCAAGCCGCGCACCGGGCTTAACCGCTTTAATGCCCAGCCATAGGGCATCATAGGTGGTTCGTACTAGGCGTTTTGCTTCCTTACTCGCATCACCGAACACATACATTTTGCTCGAATCACTGATAAAGCCGTTTTTCTCAAGAGTAATATCAATATTCACAATGTCCTTGCCGCGCAACTTGAAGTTCGCATTAGGAACGCCATGACACACCACATCGTTAACGGACGCATTCAGCGAGTATTGATAACCGTACTGTCCTTTACTGGCAGGGCGGGCTTTCAAAGTATCAATGATGTAACGCTCAACGAGGGTATCCACTTCTAAGCTTGTCATCCCCTCATATATTTCTTGATCAAGCATATGAAAGACAGAAGCTAGCAAACGTCCGGACTCACGCATCAGCTGGATTTCTTCAGAACTCTTAATCATGCCATTACTCAATGAGTGCCTCCTTAATACTCAAACGTTCCTTTAATAGCTGCTGCCGAACAATATCTTGAAACGTTAATGTGGGGTTCAATTCTGAGAGCATGCCTATCTTCATCCAAAACTCGGCCTGAGCGTTGATAGAACGAGACATGACGGCGCTTGACGTCCGAATCTCGTCATGGAGTTCATCTGAAATTTTAACGATTCCCATAAAATCACCAATATACGTTTTATATACGAATCATATACTCATTCAAATACAACGAGAAGCCTTATGACTCCTTGAAATCCTCGATGTGAGACCTACCAACACCACAAACCCTGTCACCATAGCGTCATACTCTCTCACTATCCTCTGTCGCGTTTTTGCTATAAACAGGGATAGCACCATGACTTACCGCCTACTTTTTGTACTTGCGTGCTGCACTACCAGCATGGTGAATGCAAACCCCGACGTTACGTCTCGCGAATACAAGTTAATGCTGGACGCCTCTCAGTTTAGCTACAACTCAGAATACTCTGACGTTCAGGATCTGATCGACGACGTGGAAACAGCCGTTGAGTCTGCACTAAGCCGAAATGTCACCGGCACACCTCAACTTACAAAACGGCGCACCGTGATGTTCTTCGATGTTCAAGGAAGTTGTGACCTTAACGCCGCGGGGTACTCTTTCCGTGAAAGGGTCGATAACAACCAGTCCGAAGTCACCCTGAAGTTCCGTAGCCAAGATCGTTACATATCCGACTTTGAAGACGTGTCATCTTCAACAAATGGCGCAGAAACCAAGCTTGAAGCTGACATAGGCAAAAGCTCTGAGGCCCCGATAAAAATCGTATACGGCCATTCCACAAAAGCCCCGAACACTCGAACGATTAATAAAGTGGATGATATCCACGCTCACTTCCCCGAGTTTGAAAATGACTACGGCTGGAACGACAACACCAGCCTGAGCCTGGTGGGCAACCTCACTGTTCACGAACGAGTCTATAAAGACGTATTTATTGATCTCGGCCAGCACGATGCTGAACTCAGCGTCACCCTTTGGTACAACGCTGCCCCTACTCAGAGTTCAAGCCCTATCGTCGCCGAAGTTTCATTCAAATACGAAGACAGCTCAGCAGACTACTCCCGTAAGGTCGTTAATCGTGCGCTGGACGCTTTCTCAGCCATGCAAGGGCTAACCAGCTGGGTTGATAACAATGCGCTCACCAAAACCCGATTCGTATATCAATACGACAACTCTTTCTGTAACTGATTAATACCAAGGAAACCCTAATGCCTTTTCACAAAACCCTATTAGCGACAATGATCGCCACCTTTGCACTCACTGGGTGCGGCGGTGATAACAACAATAACGATAACGACAGCAATACCGATGATTTAAGCGACGCGATTGAGGTGCCCGAAGTACCTTTAGCGCCAGAAGATGTGCTTGAGTTTTTTGAAGAGTTTGCAGCCGAAGGCGCTTACCTTCCATACTCAGTTTTGCGCTCTGATTTAATCGATCACAAAACCTCACTGCCTTTCGAAGTACGCAACGGTGGTTTCGGCTCTGCCATGTTCAAAGATCCAAAGAGTGATAACCGCTTCTACGCACTGACGGATCGCGGGCCAAACGCGACCTTCACCGGCGAATACGGCAAAGGCAAAAAATTTCCAACCCCTAACTACACACCGCGCATTGGCTTATTTGAAATCGGCCTAACGGGTGAGATTAGCCTTGTTAGCACCACATTAATGAAGCGCCCAGACGGCACCTTAATTACTGGCTTACCCAACACCTCTGATCTAGGTGGCACTGGCGAAACACCCTACAATGCCGACGGCTCTCCTGTCTTGGTTGATCCAACCATGCCTTATGATGCAGAGACTAACCCTCTGAAGCTAGACGACTACGGACTCGATCCTGAAGGCCTCGTGGTACTCAGCGATGGCAGCTTTTGGGTCTCCGACGAATACGGCCCGCACATGGTGCACTTTAATTCTGACGGCATAGAAATCGGTCGTATTAACGCGTTTGCTGACGATGACCGCAACACCCACACATTGCCTGCAGAGTTTGGTTACCGCCGTGCAAACCGTGGCATGGAAGGTCTTGCTATTACTCCAGATGAAAAAACTCTGGTAGGTATCATGCAATCAACGATGTATCTGCCTAGCAGTGCGGTTAAAAATCTCGATATTTCCCGCATCGTCACCGTGGATGTTGAAACCGGTGACGTACACCAGTACCTCTACAAACAAGAAAAAGCACAGAACTCTAACTCGGAGATCATGGCGCTAAGCAATAATGAATTCATCCTGATCGAACGTGATGGTAGCTTTCTTTATGGCGGCCCTAACGGTGCTGAAGCTGCGACGCCTGATGCCATGAAACGCGTTTATCGTATTAAGCTGAACACAGGCACAGATTTAGAAACGGTTGAAGCAACATCTACAACGGTCAGTTCAGCAGCCGTAGCCATCGAAGAAACCCCAACGCTCATGCAAGACGAAGATCTTGGGTTGCTAATTAACGGCAACACATTAGAAGAGCAAGTCTTGGAAGACGGCGACTGGTCAACACTGGCCCAGCACAATATCGTCCCAGTAGAAAAAACGCTGGTCGTTGATATGGTGACTGAAGTTGATTACCCGCACGATAAAATGGAAGGCCTATGGATCATCAACGACGAGTACCTTGGTGTACTGAACGATGACGATTTCGCCACTTGGTCAACCGGCGGTGAGCTAGAGCAGAAAATGCTGGATACCAACTCGATTGATGGCAACCGTCTTTATATTGTTCCAGCGGATCTTTCGGTGTCACAATAAGCAGAAAGAAGGCGGGCGTAGAAATACGCCCGCTTTTTAAACGCACAAAAAAGGCCGCGATTAAGCGGCCTCTTTTTTTACTCATTGATCCGATTAATCAGATGTCTGAGATTGACTGCAATGGGTAGTTTGCTGGTAGCGGACCATCAGCAACACCGGTGTCGATTGCAGTTTGTGCAACAGCGGTAGATACAACACCCAACAGACGTGAGTCTGTCGCTTTAGGGATGATGTAGTCTTTGCCGAATTCCATTGAATCAACGCCGTAAGCATCCAGAACTTCTTGAGTCACTGGCTCTTTAGCCAGGCCAGCCAATGCTTTAGCAGCGGCTAGTTTCATTTCTTCGTTGATGCGACGAGCACGTACGTCCAGTGCACCACGGAAGATGAATGGGAAGCCAAGTACGTTGTTTACCTGGTTCGGGAAGTCAGAACGACCGGTTGCCATGATGGCGTCATCACGAGCCGCCGCCACTACGTCAGGCATAATTTCTGGTACTGGGTTGGCACATGCAAAAATAACTGGGTTAGCAGCCATTGTTTTGATTTGCTCGCCAGTCACCATGTCTGGACCAGATAGACCCAAGAAGATGTCAGCACCATTGATCGCGTCGTCGAAACTACGCTTGTCAGTTTCAACAGCGAAGCCAGCTTTGTACTGGTTCAAGTCGTCACGACCAGAGTGAATCACGCCTTTACGGTCACACATAAAGATATTAGCGGGGTTCATACCGGCTAAGATCAATAGTTTTGAACAAGAGATAGCTGCTGCGCCTGCACCCAGTACAGCCATAGTCACTTCTTCAATTTTCTTGCCTTGAATTTCCAATGCATTCAGTACACCAGCAACCGTTACAATCGCGGTACCGTGCTGGTCGTCGTGGAATACTGGAATGTCACACTGTTCGATTAAAGTACGTTCAATCTCAAAACACTCAGGTGCTTTGATGTCTTCGAGGTTAATGCCACCGAAGGTGATCGCGATACGACGAACAGTATCAATGAATGCTTGTGGGCTTTCTGATTCAACTTCGATATCAATTGAATCAACGCCTGCAAAACGTTTGAACAGAAGGCTTTTACCTTCCATAACTGGCTTAGATGCCAATGGTCCTAGATTACCTAGACCCAAAATCGCAGTACCGTCAGTGATCACGGCAACCAAGTTACCTTTTGCGGTGTACTTGTATGCGTTTTCAGGATCGGCAGCGATTTCTTTAACCGGCTCAGCCACACCTGGGCTATATGCCAGCGACAAATCGCGTGAGGTTTGGGCAGGGGTGGTCAGTTCTACACTGATCTTACCTGGCTTAGGAAACTGATGGTAATCCAGAGCCGCTTGCTTGAAATCTTCTGACATAGTGCTTGTCCAGTTCGTAGCTGTGTTTATTTCTCTACTACCTGTGACCCTACTTCTGAGGGCCTTAGGCGAGGGGCCGTATTTAATACCAAAAAAGCGCTTAGATTTCCAGAAGAAAAGGTCAGGAAGCCAGATTTTTAGGGCTTTCCGCTCGATTTCGTACTTTTGGGGGTAATCACAGGTAAACGTAAGGTGACTTTCAAGCCCGGTGCACTATTTTGGGCCAAAACACTTCCCGCGTGTAATTCGGTGATTCTTTTCACCAATGCCAAGCCAATACCGTAACCACCTGCGGCGTGATCACGTGCGCTATCCACCTGCGTAAAAGCATCAAATATGCGGTTAAGCTCTTCTTCAGGAACACCCGGCCCTTGGTCTTGCACTGAGATATCAACGAAGTCGTCATTAACGTGACAGCCTACCAACAGCTCTCCACCTTCGGGGGAAAAACGAATGGCATTACGGAGAATGTTATCGAACGCGCGCTCGACTAAAAGCCAATTCCAATTGGCATCAACCGGCTTGGCATCCCAATCACGACGAATCGTAAGCCCATGACTTTGGCATTCAATATCTGCGTCGTCGAGCCACTCTGTAATACGACCTTGGACTTCATCTTCTTCCCACAATAGTTCGGCTTCGTCTTGTTGTTGAAGGCGGGCAAGATCGAGCATTTGGCCGATCAGGTTATCAACTTGGCCTACGGCACGTTCAATTCGGTCGTGCTCTCCGGCGAGCACACTACCGACGTCTTTTTTACGGGCTATCGCTAGGGCTATTTGTAAACGAGTTAACGGGGAGCGTAATTCATGCGATACATCGCGTACGAGCTGTTGATGACTGTGCAGCAATCGTTGCAATGACGCCGCCATATCAATCACTTCTTCGGTGAGTGCGCCGATTTCATCATGACGACGGTAACTTTTATTCAGCGCCGACATATCAAAGTCACCAGAGGCCAGTCGTCTAACCGCGCGCTGAAGCTGTTGCACCGGACGGGTCAGCGACCACGCTAACAAAGAACACAGTAAGGTGACCACCAGCAACATAACCACCGGAATAATCCAGCGATCTTCGTCTTCAAAAACGCCCTGCCAACCATCACGCGCTACCGCCACGTAGAGATAGTTGCCTCGACGCACTGGGCCGATCATTTGCCAGCCGTCATCTTGCCCCCAGAGTATTTGTGAGCGCTCGGCGGCTTCGTCGGCAAATTGTTCGATATCATGAGGGAGTTGGCTGATGTTATCTATCGGTGCGATGACTAGATTCCAACCCGGGCGCAGGCGTCGCCACAAGCGACGATCATCCGCCAACACTGGGCGCTGGGTATCTATAATTTGCCGCAGCAAGCTGGTTTCTTGGATGCTAGCCTGACGATAATAGTCGTCTTCAAGCCAAAGAAGAGTGCCTACCGCGGCCCCCATTGCTAACGATACAATTAACCAAAACCACAAAAATATTCGCAGGAAAAGCGAGCGATACCAGCGCACCATGAATGTCTGACCTTATTGATTAAGAGCTACACGCGCACCAGCATGTAGCCACGGCTGCGCACGGTTTTGATCCAGTCAGAATCATCAGGACGTTTACCCAGTTTTTTGCGCAGGTTACTCACGTGCATATCAATAGATCGATCATACGCCATGAGTTCGCGGCCTAAAGACGCCATGGAGAGCGAGTCTTTATCTACCAAGTCCCCAACGTTTTCCATCAAACATTGCAACACGCCAAACTCCGCGCCGGTAAGCGGTAGCTCGACGCCTTCACTCCGTGCCGTTCGCGTAGCAGCGTCCAGCTCTAACTCCCCAACACGCAAAATATCACTTTCTACCGAGCTACCATCGTTGGTGATATCAATCCGACGAAACAAGGCTTTAATGCGCGCCATTAATTCATGGTGATGGTACGGCTTGGGAATATAATCATCCGCACCGTGCTCTAAGCCCAAAACACGATCAACGCTTTCACCGCGTGCCGTTAACATGATCACCGGGATATTCGATTTTTTGCGCAGGTCTTTCAGCACTTCAAAACCGTTCTTTTTCGGCAGCATGACATCAAGCAGTACTAAATTAAATTCGCCCGATAACGCCTTCTCTAAACCCGTTTCACCATCATGAACCGCCGTCAGTTCAAATCCTTCCATCGACAGATATTCTTTGAGCAGTTCGCCCAGTTCGATATCGTCGTCTATCAACAGTACTGATTTCATAAGTTACCTCTATCTTGAGATTACTCTGCGTTGAGCATTCCGCCCATACAGTTTTACCCTTCCTTACCAAGTGAACTTATAAAGCCAGGCAAGAGACGAGCATTATTGATCAAGCAAGGTAGCTACCCAGCGGGTACGCTCGTTCACTTCTAATGCAATTTTTACGATCATCGTCAGTGGAATCGACAGCAACATACCGACAGGCCCCAGCACCCAACCCCAGAACACCAAGGATAAAAACACCACCAAGGTAGACAACCCTAAAGTGCGCCCCATCATTTTAGGCTCAACGATGTTTCCATAAAATGTATTGGCAACGACATACACCGTGGCGGTAATTAACGCCTCACCAACACCAAGCTGAATAACGGCGATCAATACCGCAGGCACTGCAGCAATCATAGAGCCTATGTTCGGGATGTAATTCAGCAAGAAGGCGACCAAGGCCCACATCGCTGCGTAATCTACCCCAATAATCGCCAGCGCAACCCCGATTGTGGCACCGGTCATTACGCTGACCGCTGTTTTGATTACTAAATACTTTTGAACCAGCTTAGAGAAGCGAGCAAAGTGCTTGGTCGCATCCGTATTATCGCCAAACGCTTTACGTAACTTGTCTGGAAACCCCGACGCTTCCAGTAAAATAAAAATCACCGTAAACAGTATCAAAAAGGTGTTAGCTAACACGCCCCCCAAACCGTTAAAAATGTTGGCGACCATTTTCATCACCGCGCCGGGATTAACATATTCGCGCAGCACATTATCCGACATGTCGATGCCCCTAGCCTGCACCCACAACACAGATTGATCGACCAAAGCCTGCAATTTACTTTCATACAAAGGCATATCTTGATAAAAGGCCGTGATAGTTCGGCCAATGAAACTCGCCAGCAGGGTGCCGATTAACAAAAAGCCAACCAGTATCAGCAGCAGCGATAAAACTTGTGGCACACGATGGCGCGTTAGCCAGGTCATTAAAGGCGCGCTCAACATCGCAATAAATATCGCAAGTAAAAACGGAATTAGGATACTCGCAGAGCTTTTAATGCCTGCAATCACGATAACAAAAGCGGCGGCACTGAGAATAATATTGCTACCAAGGCGCTGATCACTTTGATTCATGGGAGTCCTTTTTATAAATCCTAGTCAATAAGCCCCCACCTTACCCCAGAGTAAAAAAAACCTCTATTGCAGGGTTGCATTCGTTTTTGATCTATGTAGAATACGCAGCCTCTAAAGCGGAAGTGGTGAAATTGGTAGACACGCTAGATTTAGGTTCTAGTGCCGCAAGGTGTGAGAGTTCGAGTCTCTCCTTCCGCACCATCATTATTTGGGAATGGCTATGTCTGGCCTACTCATACTATTAAGTTTCCTACTTCTAGGAAATCTTATTCAAAGTGGTTTAGCCCTGCCGATACCCGGCTCCATCATTGGAATGCTACTGCTTTTAGCCATGTTAATCACTCGTGGCAAAACCCCTCAATCGTTACAAAGCATCAGCAAAGTTTTATCGCCATTGTTGCCGTTATTTATTATTCCGGTCAGTGTCGGCATCGTTACCCAGAAAGAATTACTCGCAGAAAATGGCATCTCGTTACTGGTTATCATGGCCATTAGCCTAATACCGGGCGCTCTGGTTTGTGCTGCGGTTATGATGGTGGGCAAAAAATCATGACGAATATCCTGCAACAGCCTTTAGTTATTGAGCTTCTGCATACGCCCTTATTTTGGGCGACCTTGACTATAGGCGCATTTATTATTGGTCAACGTCTCTACCACTTGTTAGGCAACAGCGCTTTTTTACCGCCCATTCTTACCGGCATCATCCTTGTCGCTGTTGTTTTAGAAGTGACAGGCATTTCATTTGATACCTATATGGAAGGCGGTCAGTTTTTACACCTAATGCTAGGCCCTGTTGTTGTAATGCTCGCCGTGCCCTTGTATCAATTTATTCACGTCATGCGCAAAGAGTGGCTACGTATATCATTGGCCATCAGTTTGGGCAGCATTGCGACGGTAGGTACCGCCGTTGCCATGACACACTACCTGATTGGCATACCTGAAATCACAGTGACCATGGCCACAAAATCTGTGACTACCCCGGTGGCTGTAACTTTAAGCGAGCAACTTGGCGGCATTGGCGCGTTGGCATCCGCATTTGTGATAGTTACTGGTGTCTTTGGTGCGTTAATTGTTCCACCATTACTGAAACTAACTCGCCTTGATGCGCCCAAAGCTGTCGGCCTCTCATTAGGTGTCTGCGCACACGCGATTGGCACTGGACGTGCGTTAGAGTTAGGCAACGAACAAGCTGCCTATGCGGCCATGGCCATGTCACTGACTGCCACACTTCACGCCGTCGCACTGCCTTGGCTAATGTAAAAAATTTAAGGATGTATCATGAAAGCCGTACTACGAAAAATATGTTCACCCGTACTCAATATATTTGAATCAGGCAGCAACGAATTTGTTTACCGCCCGTCACACCGCAAAATCTTAATTGCTGTTGGCGTATTATTTTTTATCCTAGCGGGTGCTGCGATTTCTATATCAATCTCAGTAGAGCAATACGCAGGGCTAATGCCAGGCAGTATCTTTTTGATTGCCGGGCTAGTGTGTGAAATTGTCGCCTTACTTGGTACCGATAAAGCCGTAGCCAACATGTGGAAAAGCAAATAGGCGAACAAGAAGCAGCCGCCATGCCCTCCAAGTAGACACCCAACATGTCAGGTAAAAAACACCGCCTCGACCGTTTTATCAGCGCCAAAACCGGCACACCTAAAAGTAAAGTGCGCCTCATGCTGGCGCAAAAACGAATTTACGTTGATGGCCAGCTCGCTACCGACATTAACCAACCGATTGATCAGTTTTCTCACGTCGCACTCGACGACAAAGTGCTACAAAAAAACTCCCGAACATACATCATGATGAACAAGCCCATCGGTGTTGTTAGCGCCACCAAAGATGAGCAACACAAAACCGTGATGGATTTATTAGTCGAAAAAAATATAAACACCGCAGACTTACATATCGTTGGCCGCCTCGATTTAAATTCATCTGGATTATTATTAATCACCAACGACGGCGACTGGTCGCGGGCGTTAATGTCACCCGAAAATAAAGTCGCCAAGGTCTATGAAGTGACCCTCGAACATCCAATTACCGACGAATGCATACAAGCCTTTGCCGACGGCATGTATTTTTCCTACGAAGACATCACCACCAAACCAGCACAGCTAGAAAAGCTGTCAGAATGCGTTGCAAAAGTGACGTTAGAAGAAGGGCGCTATCACCAAATAAAGCGCATGTTTGGGCGATTTAGAAACCCTGTGCTGGCGTTGCATAGAGTGAGTATTGGCGAGATTGAATTGGATGCTGATTTAGCGCCAGGCGAGTACCGAGCGTTGAGAAAAAACGAAGTAAATCTCAAGTAATCTTATATAAAGCGATTACAAGTTATAAACAGTCTAGCAAAACTGCAAAGTTTGCTTATCAGGGTTTCTTTAAATTCTCAGGCCAAGCATCTACAGGCACGCATTTAACATTGCTGATATCAAATTTTTCCTGAGCTGCCGTTGCTCTAAGTGCTTCAGATTCTACCTCAGCCATACATTTTGCAAACTTGGTGGCGCTTAGTTTGGCGTACTCTGCGTTAATTTCTTCTTCACTCAGTCCTTCCTCTTCCCATTCAGCCTCTTGTTCATCAGACACATAGTCTTCTATTTTACCAATACCGGTTGTCCCCCAGTAGGATGAACATAAGGCAACACCTGCGGCCTTGTAGGTCGTGGTTGTCGCGGCTGCGCCTTCCGCAAAGTCTTTTAACGCTAATACTAATGCCAGCGCAGCAAACCCTAATGCTACCAGAGCCAGAATAAGCTCAATTAAAGTAAAGCCCCGTATGTTTTTCTGTCGCGTTAAATTAGCCATGACCCTTCCTTTTATATTACATCAATGTGTTTTCAGCCCCCGATATAAAAAATATAAAAGGCCGAGTCTAAGAAATTCAACCTGACGCTTTCCTGTAAAATCTTTTATTATTTTATGGCAATAAATTTAACCACATTGATCAAAACAAAGTCCTGTAGACTTTGTCGATATTGCTCAGCAAAGATGGCCTAAACAGGGCTACCAGAAGTATAAGGTCTGAAGAATTCAGTCTAATGATAATTTCTTATTTTTTAATTATATTCATATACTTTCGATACACAGAATAAGAGTCAAGCAGAGGGATGTCTAAGCCAACGATCATCCAACAAAGCTCGCCCCAACAGGACGGCCACGACACCGCCTAATAAATTTGCGATTAACTCACCAGCATAAATAGAGCGAGCATCAAGCCAAAAGCCTAACCCCCACGCCATCGGAATCATAAAGACGGTCACGCGCAGAACTGATTGCATTAATGCAAAGTTTGCTCGATCCATAGCGTTTAATGCGCCGTTTACAACGATCAACGCACCAAAACCGGCGTATCCCCAAACAGAAATAACTAGGTACGACGATATGGCATCAATCGTGTCGGTATCTTCGGTAAAGATATGCGCCAGTGGTTCGCTCCACCAGCTCAATAACGTGCCTGCCACTAGGCCATAAACAAGACAAAAACCGAGGGATAACCATAACGCACGCCGCGCACGATCTCCATATCCTGCGCCCCAGTTCTGTCCGACGATGGCACCAATAGAACTGGATAACGCTAATAAAGGAACGATGGCCAAACTTTGTAAACGCCCACCAGCCCCAAAGCCGGCCACCGCCGCATCGCCGTATTGCGCTAACATCGCCGTGAGTATCGACAAGCCCATCGGGTTCACTGAGTTGGATATCGCCGCAGGGCCGCCGACTTTAAATAAGGCCTTTAAGTCTGTCGTTGGGTGCGCTTCTTTTAATGAGGTCAACGACAAACGCAGCGGACTGCGCTGTACCAAAACCAAAGACACAAACGCACCAATACACCACCCCGATATAGTGGCGTAGGCAGCACCTTGTATGCCGAATCCTTCAAACGTCCCTAGCCCTTCAATCGTTCCGATGCCATGAATCAAAATCGGGTCGAGTATCCAGTTGCTTAGTGCCAGTGTTAGTAAAATCAACGAAGCTTTGCCCGCCATCCCTTGCCCGCGCAAGGTGCCATTGCCTGCCATAGTTACTAGCAATACCGGGAAGCCAAGTGCAAACGGGGTCATGTAGGCATCAATTAATACAATCAACTCAGGGGAGGCATTCATTAATTGAAATAACGGAATTTTGAAAAAATACAGCAAGGTGGCAATCAACAAACCAAAAAGTATGGCCACTACTAAACCAAAACCGGCCAAGCTCTGTGCTCGAATCCGACTGCCGCCACCTAACGCGCGTGAGACAACGGAAGCGATACCGGCAATAACCCCAATGCCCAATGAGGACAACGCCATAATCACAGGAAAGATGAAACTCACCGCTGTCAGCGGGGCATCGCCAAGAAGGCCAATATAATAAGCATCAACCAACCCGACCGACATAATCGCCAGCACCCCAAATACCATAGGCAAGGTCTGACGAATCAAGTGGTTTCCCACTGAGCCTTGGGTCAGGGTTGCGCCTTCAACGCTCATAGTATTCTCGATCACGGAAAAAGATGGTTGCAGGTTAGCATATTCACTGAACAGGGAATCGAAAGGACTGTTCGAGCTGGAAGCCTAATGAGACGCCAATACATATGAGAACTAGGTGGAGTGGCTCAGGCTTGGTCTGACACTGACCTTGAACCAATCCTAGTTATTCTTTAAATCAGAAATCCAATTTTTCACATATGCCAGAACTAGCTCAGCACCTTCGTTTGTTTGAAGTAATTTTATTGGATATTGACCTTGCATATGGGGGTTCGCTTTTTCAAGCCACTTAAACACCTTCGATCTTCCTCCACATACTGGTTTTGCAAGTTCTATAATTTCATTCAACTTATCTGGATTCGCATACCAAGAGTCAGGTTTTTCTGTTGCTTTTCGACGTCCCGATATCACTCGTGGCAATTGAGACCTCTCTAGCTCATCTTGATTGATATGTGTTCTTTTCCAGTCCGCATATTTTGTTAGCTCGGCATTTGCTCTGCGCTCTTCAGGGTTGCGCACAGGAACAACCACCCCAACAAACACAGATGTATTTTCTTTAATCATTTTCAACGCGGGAGAAATATCAGTGTCATTAGTTACAAAAACAGCATGATCAATATTGCCAACGATAGCATCATGATAGGCGTGCAAAGCAAGATTTACATCGCTTTGCTTTTCTTCCATTTTCCAGATGATTACATCACTACAATCTTTGGGTTTAATACTAGAGTCAACGTCAGACACTTTACGTGCTGAAACTTTATTTATGGAGTAATAACCTTCGACTATTGAAACTTCATTAGGATATAAATTTTTTAATGCTTGATGGTATCGAGCCTGTGAAGATACAGAGTCTGGTGAGCTGGCAGCATTGCCCAGTATTTTAGCTGTGAAGAAACTCACAGAACTTTCGTTGCAGAGAACTATTGATAACGGCTTAGACTGACTGTTCACAACAGTTATCGAAGGAAGAATTTCATCCTTAAATAACCTATATATGTCTAGCCATTTAAATGGCGAGCCTTTCAAGCAACCGTAATAAAGGTTATATCCATCAATGTACACTTTAGTACGAAGCGGCAACTGCTTATCCATAGCTTGTCCCTTAAATGAAAAAACCGGCTTGCGCCGGCTTTTTCTCCCTGTAGCAAGGCGGTCAATCCGCACCGGCAACAGGGTTAGTTGTTAAGATGATTCTGGTATAGACATAGCACTAAGTCAACTTCAAATTGCGCATCAAAGCACCCGCCCCTCAAACCGCCCAGCCAAATATTCCATCGCCAATGCTAACCCACCAATGGCGCGGCCTTCGTTGAAGTCATTACGTGCATACAGCTCTGGTAAATCAGCAAATTTCCACGGTACAAGCTCCAAAGGTTCAGGTTCGTCGCCTTCAAGTACCGATGGATACAAATCACGGGCCAGCACCACATCAATGCCGCCGCGCATGTAACTGGGCGATAAGCTCATGTTTTTCAGGTAGACGAACTCGCGCGCAGCGTAGCCGATTTCTTCTTGAAGCTCGCGATTGCAGGCGTCGCGCATGGTTTCACCCAAATCTACCGCACCTTTTGGCAAAGTAAGGGTGTAATCTTCCACGCCTCCGCCATACTCTCTTATGAGCGCGAAGGTGTCGTTATCGAGCAGTGCGATCATCATCACGGCACCACTGCCACCCGGCACCAGTCGTTCGTAGGTGCGTTCGACACCATTGCTGAATCTTAAGTCGATTGACTCTATACGAAACAAGCGACTTTCGGCGACAATGGAGCGATGCTGGATTTCGGGTTTTTTATGCATAACAGCCCTGCTTTAATAGCGACTAAACGTATTTCATAAGGTATTAGCGCATGACGATGCCAGAGTGGCAAGAAATTGATACGGTTCTGCTGGATATGGACGGTACTCTACTAGACCTACATTTCGACAACTATTTCTGGCTTGAGCATGTGCCGAGTAAATACGCGGAACATCATGGTCTAACTGAAGAAGAGGCCCTCGCCGAGCTGAATAAAAGTTTCGTTGGTTTACGCGGTACGCTCAATTGGTACTGTCTGGATCACTGGACTGAGTTAACAGGTTTACCGATTGCCGAACTTAAGCGTGACGTCCAAGACCGCATTGGCTTCCGCCCGCATGTGAAAGATTTTCTCGATACCATGAAGGCACTAGGCAAACGTACCGTGATTGTTACCAACGCCCATCGTGACAGTGTGAACTTAAAAATGGAGCGCACCGGCTTAGATCAAATGGTCGACCGCGTTATCAGCTCACATGATTATAAAGAGCCAAAAGAAAGCCAAGCGTTTTGGGATCACTTGCATCGCGAAGAAGACTTCAACCCAGAACGCACCTTATTGATTGACGACAGCCAAGCGGTATTAGAATCCGGCTCAAAATGGGGCGTTCGTTGGTTACTGACCATCTTTCATCCAGACAGCCAGAAAGAACCTAATACCGAAAGCCAGTTCCCCGGCATTCATCATTTTGATGAGCTGCAACTCAACAAAGACAAGTAAGCCCTAGCGGCAATGGTTGATGGCAGTCGTTGATGGCAATGATGTATGACCTTGTAATACGCTGCCTTCGCCACCACATATTGAACTTATGACAGAATCACATACAAAAATTCGCCTAGATAAGTGGCTCTGGGCGGCACGTTTCTTTAAAACTCGCGGGCTAGCGAAAGCGGCCATTGAGGGCGGGAAGGTGCATTACGATGGTCAGCGCTGCAAAGTCAGCAAGACGATCGATGTGGGTGCAAAACTGACGATCCGCCAGGGCTTTGATGAAAAAGTCGTTGAGGTTATTGCGCTGTCAGAGCATCGTCGTGGCGCACCTGAAGCGCAACTTCTTTATAAAGAAACCCCCGAAAGTATCAAAGAGCGGATGGATAAAGCCGAATATCGCAAGGTCGTGCGCGCCCATCAAGCTGCACCGGATCACAAACCCAACAAAAAAGAACGTCGCGATATGCGCCGCTTTGAAAACAAACAGGATCTCTGAGAATGTCTGCTCAACAGGCCAGCGCCGATACGCTGCAACGCTTTAGTTTCGATAAAACCGCGATTCGTGGCGAGCTTGCCCATCTAAACGACAGCTATCAGGGCGTCTTAAAGCGTCACAAGTACCCAGAACCGATTGCCATTGCGATTGGTGAGTTGATGGCGGCAACAGCTTTGCTGAGCAGCAACCTCAAGTTTCCGGGTAGATTAACATTGCAAATACGCTTAACCGGCAATGTGACATTGCTTCAGGCTGAATCGAGCGAGAAAGGTCAGCTGCGCGCGATTGCTCGATACGATGAAAACGTCGAGGCCGAAGCGTTAGAATTTAAAGATGGCCAAATGATCATTACGATTGAGCCAGAAGTAGGGCAGCGCTATCAGGGCATTACCGCTATCCAAGGTGGCAATATCGCCGGGGCTATCGAAGACTACTTTATGCAATCTGAGCAGCTAGGCAGCCGTTTCTGGTTAAAGTGTGACGGTACGATAGCCGCGGGCTTTATGCTGCAACAAATGCCATCAGCCACTGGCGACGACCCAGACGCATGGGATCGTATTAGCCACTTGGGCAGCACCATTAAAGATGAAGAATTACTTCTATTGCCGAACGACACCTTACTGCATCGCCTCTATCACGAAGAAGACGTGCGTATTTACCCAGCTTCAGACTTGAGCTTTTTCTGCACCTGCTCAAAAGATCGCATCGCCACCGCGTTGCATCAACTCGGTCACGCTGAACTAAAAAGTATCATTGCCGAGCAGGGAAAAATCGCCATTAATTGTGATTTTTGCCAACAAGCCTATGCCTTTGATGGCGTGCAAATTGATGAGTTATTTCCAGAACACAAACTGCAGTAACTGACTGAAGCTAACATCCTGACAGGTATTGACGAAGATATCGGTCAAAAAGCGACCAGCGGGGCTTAGCGTGGGCGCAATTTTCTGGCATAATCGCCGGTCTAAAATTTTGGGCTCGCCCCGTACACCCTCAGGGCGGTTTATAGAGATACAGAGTATGGCCACAAGCCGTACGTAATTTACGAGGACCCTACGGGGCACCGATATGACTGTTTACACTGACTTATCCACACCATTCCTAGTAGAACAAGCCATCGCTCGCGGTGAAGGCCAGCTACAGGACAACGGCGCGCTAGTAATCAAAACTGGTAAGCGTACTGGTCGCTCTCCGATGGACAAATACATCGTTGAAGAGCCAAGCAGCAAAGACGCCATCGACTGGGGCAACATCAACCGTCCATTCGATGCCGACAAATTTGATGCTCTGTGGGAGCGTGTAGAAGAGTATATTTCTCAGCATGACAGCTTCGTATCTAACGTTCATGTCGGTTCTGATCCTCAGCACTACCTTCCAGTTAAAATGACCACTCAGACTGCTTGGCAGAACCTGTTTGGCCGCAACCTGTTCATTCGCCCTGAAGGTTACAACCCTTCTGACAAAGAAGAGTGGCAGATCCTAAACGTTGCGGGCTTTGAATGTGTTCCTGAGCGTGATGGCACCAACTCTGACGGCGCAGTGATCGTTAACTTCGCACAGCGCAAGGTACTATTGGCTGGCATGCGTTACGCAGGCGAAATGAAGAAGGCCATGTTCGGTGTACAGAACTTCCTACTTCCAGAAAAAGACGTGCTGCCAATGCACTGTTCAGCCAACGTGGGTGAAGACGGCGATACTTGTTTGTTCTTCGGTCTGTCTGGCACCGGTAAAACAACCCTATCTGCTGACCCAGAGCGTTACCTGATTGGTGATGACGAGCACGGTTGGGGCAAAGGGACAGTCTTCAATATTGAAGGTGGTTGCTACGCAAAAACAATCGATCTATCGCAGAAAAATGAGCCAATCATTTGGGACGCGATCAAGTTCGGCGCCATCGTTGAGAACGTTGTAATCGACGAAGCCACTCGCAAAGCAGACTACAACGACGTTAGCCTGACTGAAAACGGCCGTTGTGCTTACCCACTTGAGCACGTTGAAAAGCGCGTACTTGAGAACATGGCTGGCGAACCGAAAGCAGTTATCTTCCTGACCTGTGACATGACTGGCGTATTGCCTCCTGTGTCTGTGCTTACGAAAGAACAAGCGGCATACCACTTCCTGTCTGGCTACACCGCATTGGTTGGGTCAACAGAAATGGGCGGTTCTAAAGGCCTGAAGTCTACGTTCTCGACTTGCTTCGGCGCACCTTTCTTCCCACGTCCAGCAGGCGAATACGCTGAGTTGTTGATGAAGCGTGTGACTGAATTCGGTTCACAGGTTTACTTAGTAAACACTGGTTGGACTGGCGGCCCTAACGGCGGCGGCGGTGAGCGTTTCAGCATCCCAACGACTCGTGCGGTTATCGCAGCGATTCAAACTGGCGCATTGCGTGATGCAGAGACTGAAGAGCTGCCAGTGTTTGGCCTTCAGGTGCCTAAGTCTGTTGATGGTGTTGATACCACACTACTTAACCCAACCAAGGCATGGGCTAACCTGTCTGATTGGGAAGGTGCAGCGCAAAACCTAGCAAACCAGTTTGTTGAAAACTTCAAGAAGTACGACGTATCTGACGCGATTGTGGCGGCAGGTCCTCAGCTTTAAGAAGCGGTGTAGACACATAAAAAACGGGAGCTTCGGCTCCCGTTTTTTATGCCTCACCATTTATTCAGGTACTGAACAATGCCTCTACCTCAACCACTCTTCCTAACAGCTGTAAGGCCTGACGCATACATTTAGTCCGCTTCCGATTATACTCTGCGCCTCTTATTTTCAATCGTTAGAGTCATCCGTTGCCATGAGCCAAGTGTCCATTTCTAGCCGTATCGCCACCGAGTTAAATATCCGCCCACAACAAGTGGATGCCACCATTGCCTTATTAGATGAAGGTGCCACGGTGCCGTTTATTTCTCGTTACCGTAAAGAAGTCACTGGTTCGCTGGATGACACCCAGCTACGACAGCTTGAAGAGCGCCTGCGCTATATCCGCGAGATGGAAGATCGCCGAGTTGCCGTAATCAAAAACATCGAAGAACAAGGCAAGATGACGGACGAGTTAAAGCGCGATCTGTTAAGCGCCGACACCAAAACCCGTATCGAAGATTTGTATCTGCCTTATAAACAGAAGCGTCGTACAAAAGGGCAAATCGCAATTGAAGCCGGTATTGAACCGCTCGCGAATACTCTATTCGAGAACCCATCACTGACACCCGAATCGGAAGCGGAAGCCTTTATTGATGCCGATAAAGGGTTTGCTGATACCAAGGCGGTATTGGATGGCGCAAAGTACATATTAATGGAGCGCTTCGCCGAAGATGCGAACCTGCTCGCCAGCCTACGTAACTTTCTCAAACAAGAAGCCGTTGTGTCTGTTCGCGTGGTGAAAGGCAAGGAAACCGAAGGCGAAAAATTCGCCGATTACTTTGAACATGATGAAGCGCTTAGCAAAGTGCCGAGCCACCGTGCCTTGGCTATTCTTCGTGGCCGCAACGAAGGGATTTTATCCTTCTCTCTTGTTACCGGGGACCCGGAAGACAAGCTCGCAGGCAGCCCATGCGAAGCCATGATTGCTCAGCATGTGGGCATTAAAAATGAAAACCGTGCCGCCGATAAATGGCTCACTGAAGTCGTGAAGTGGACGTGGCGCATCAAGCTACTAACCCATCTCGAAACTGAATTGATTGGCCAGTTGCGCGAACGCGCCGAAGAAGACGCCATTAAGGTGTTTGCCGATAACTTAAAAGACTTATTGCTGGCGGCACCGGCTGGCCCTAAGGTCACGATTGGCCTTGATCCTGGGTTACGTACCGGTGTGAAAGTCGCGGTAGTAGACGCCACCGGCAAGGTACTGGATCACTGTGCGATCTTCCCTACGCCACCGCAAAACCGAATTGCCGATTCAGAAGCGGTGCTCTTTGCGTTAATCAAAAAACATAACGTTGCATTAATCGCGATTGGTAACGGAACGGGCAGTCGCGAGACGGATAATTTCGTCGGTGACTTACTGAAAAAACACAGCTTATCTAACGTTCAAAAAGTCATCGTCAACGAAGCCGGTGCCTCGGTATATTCGGCCTCGGAACTGGCCGCGAAAGAATTCCCAGATCTCGATGTGACGATTCGTGGTGCCGTCTCGATTGCGCGCCGTCTGCAAGATCCACTGTCTGAGTTGGTAAAGATTGAACCTAAATCCATTGGTGTTGGCCAGTATCAACACGACGTCAATCAGTCGCATTTAGCGCGTAGCCTTGATGCTGTTATTGAAGACTGTGTGAACTCGGTCGGTGTCGATTTGAACACCGCGTCCGTGCCTCTGCTAACTAGGGTCTCCGGTCTTAATAGCACACTGGCCAATAATATTGTGATGTTCCGCGATGAAAACGGTGCCTTTGATTCACGCAAAGCCTTGCTCAAGGTGGCTCGCCTTGGTGGTAAAACCTTCGAACAGGCTGCGGGCTTCTTACGCATAATGAACGGCAAAAATCCATTGGATGCTTCTGGGGTACACCCGGAGTCGTACCCCATTGTTGAGCGCATCGCTCATCAATTCTCGCGTGATGTCAGTAGTCTGATTGGTGATAGTACTTTTCTTAAAACAGTCAACGCAGGCCAATTTGTCGACGAAAATACCGGTTTAATTACTGTGAATGATATTGTCTCTGAACTAGAAAAGCCCGGTCGCGATCCTCGCCCTGAGTTTAAATTCGCTGAATTCCGTGACGGCGTCGACGACATCAAAGACCTAAAGCCGGGTATGATACTGGAAGGAGTGATCACCAACGTGGCGGCATTCGGTGCGTTTGTTGATCTTGGGGTTCACCAAGACGGCTTAGTCCACATATCAGCACTATCAGATACCTTTGTAAAAGACCCTCGCGACGTCGTTAAAGCAGGGGATATAGTTAAAATTAAAGTAATGGAAGTTGATGTGTCGCGTAAGCGCATTGGCTTATCGATGAGATTATCGGACGATAGCACCCAGACAAGCAGCAAACGCGAAGAAAGACCGAAGCATTCCGTCAAACACGACCGTCAAAGTTCTCGTGCACCCGAGAACTCAGGGGCGATGGCAGGAGCCATGGCAGCAGCGCTAGCGAAAGCACGCAAATAGCAACAAAGTACAGCGAACAGAATTTAACATCGTGAATATATTAAAACCACTTGCCGTTATTTTATCTATCACACTTTGCACTGAAGCCTATGCGCAGATCGGCTTCGATGACGAGCTGCTATTCGACCCAATGATTGGAGAAGTGCCGCACGTGCTGAGTGCTGTACGTTTACATCAACCCACTGCAGAGGTGCCTGCAAGTGTCACTGTGCTTGATGCACAGTTCATAAAAGCAACAGGGGCAAAAAACATTCCGGATCTTTTTAGGTATGTTCCTGGAATGTTAGTCGTCCCTGAACCTTATGATAATAGCGATAGTATTGTGTACCACGGTGGCCCAGCTCTATACCCCAAAAGTATGGAGGTTCTTATTGATGGCCGCGCAGCCTACAGTGCAGGGCTATCTGCCGTTGGCTGGAATCAACTTGCAGTCACTGTCGAAGAAATCCAACGTATTGAGGTTGTACGAGGGCCAAGTTCTACAGCATATGGTACAAATGCCTATCAATCTGTTGTAAACATTATTACCAAACACCCAGTTGATACCGTCAGCGAACACAGCATAAGCATTCAGGCAGGAAATAATAACGATCATTACTTAAAAGCGCAAAGTGGTTTCAACTTTGCTGGGGGGCAGTGGCGAGTTAATGCTGTAGATAAAGGAACAGATCACCTTCAAGATAATAATACCGAACGCCTCAATTGTGATCCGTCGTGCCCTGATCGTCGAGATGTTAATATGATTAATTTACGGGGGTATTATGACCTGTCATCAAATCAGTCATTAGATACGGCAATCATATTTACCAATGCCAAGAGAGATTTGCCCCAATATATTCTAGACAACAACAATGTTTCTGAAGAAAAAATAGAAGTCGGCTTACGGTATTTCAACGAATTGAGCACTCAGCACCATATCCAGATATCAGCGTATGGATATCAATTCGAACGAGATCAGGTTCAAACGGTGAATAGCTTGCCTGTAGGTTATTCAGACCCCGACCTTTTTGAACTGTTCAAAATAAACCCTACTGCTGCCAACCAAATAGCATTAGGAGAAGCCCCTACAGCCATTAATGCTTCAAACCCGCAAGAGATTGTATTACTACAAGCGCTAACGCTTAAATACGTAAATCCGGTTGATTTTCTAACCCCCCTATCTGGCGTGTCCTATGCACAAACAGAAGAGATACGAGCCGATATTGAACTTCAGGACACCTATGCAATTACACCCGACTTAACGTTACTTAGTGGCATAGGCTATCGTGTAGATCAAGTAAGCTCGGCATCGTACTATGGGCGTACGATTACTAATCGCAGCTTGCGCTTGTTCGGAAATATTAATTGGCGCGCTAATGAAAAATGGGCCTTTCATGCAGGGCTTATGAACGAAAACTCTGAGCTTGATAGCTCAGCCTTATCATACCGCGCTGCAGCTAATTACTTAATCAGCTCCATTGAATCACTACGCTTCGTCTATAGCCGTGCATCTAAGAATCCAGATTTTATTGAGCAATACGCTAACTGGTCCTATAAAATTGATAATATTGAGACTGAATCTCCATATGCTGGTGAGTACTTCTATCATACGTTTGTTGCTGATGGTAATTTAAAGTCTCAACACATAGATTCTTACGAATTAGGATACTACGGCAAATCAATAATTTATGATGCAGAGTGGGATATCCGTCTATATTATGAGAATTTATCCAATGTTATTTATCTTTGGCCAGCTATTCTGAGCAGCACGGCATACCAAAATAATGAAATTAAATTCTATGGTACTGAATTACAATTTAGTAAAAAACTAGGCGAGCATCACTCCATACGCTATACAGGCAGCGTAAGCAAAGCTGACTCAGAAACAGAGCAAGGAGTAACAGAAGAGGAGCTTCTCGCTATATATTCACCGCTATCTCAAAGCATAGGGTTCCAATCAGAAATAACGCATTCAATAAATAGCATGTTAAGTCTATTCTGGACGAAAGACTTAGGAGGACCATCATCCGAAGGCAATGAAAACGTCGAATTTAAGCGTATGCATCTGAACATCTATGGTTTAATTGACGTCCCTTCAATAGATAATATCTCATGGGCTCTAAGTTTGCAGCATGACCTATCCAACGACCCTAGCATTCAACACGGCAGCAAATATTTGCAAAAAACTAGGCTTCAACTGGAACTAGGGATAAATTTTTAGATGTATTTTAACGAACCAATTTTAACATCATATACGAGTTCGGTTTATGATCATGATATCATTAAAAATATATCTCTAAAAATAAAAAATACTATAGAGATATACACAAATTAACTAAAGCCCAAGCCTTGTAAGGTTAACGTATAAAATATTACTCAAGATTGTGAAAACCTCATGAAAAACTTTACTCTAATAATGGGCTTTATGGCATTAACACTTTGCGCAACTGCTCAGCAGTACGCATATGATGATTTATTATTAGACCCAATAGCCGGAAATGTTCCGCATGTGCTTAGTGCCGTCCGTCTTCATCAACCGACAGCTGAGGTGCCTGCTAGTATTTCCGTTCTAGATGCACAATTCATTAAAGCTACTGGAGTTAAAAACATACAAGACCTGTTCCGCTATGTCCCAGGAATGCTTGTTGTTCCCGAGCCTTTCGATAACAGTGACAGCGTTGTTTACCATGGAGGTCCCGCATTATACCCCAAAAGCATGGAAGTCCTCATTGACGGCCGGACGGCATATAGTAGCGGACTAGCGGCTGTTAGCTGGAACCTTCTGCCCGTTGCGATAGAGGAGATACAGCGAATAGAAATCGTTCGGGGACCAAACTCTACAACCTACGGAACTAATGCATTTCAGGCCGTTGTGAATATTATTACTAAACATCCTAGAGACACCCTTAGCGAGAAAAATATAAATATACGAATGGGAGATAATAATGACCACTATCTACAAGGTCATATCGGCTTTAACGCCGTAGGAGCCCAGTGGCGCCTTACCGCTATAGATAAAGGGACCGACCATTTAAACGACAATACCAACGAACGTATTCAATGCGAAGCTCAATGCCCCAATCGGCGAGATGTATCACACATCAAGTTGCAGAATTTTTACGAGATCGATGCAAAACAGTCTTTTGATATGTCACTTCTTTATTACCAAGGTGAGAGAGGCGCTACAACTTACGGATCTACGACAAATACGATTAATGAAGATCATTTAGAAGCTGGAGGTCGATATTATTTCGAGCCATCCGAAAAACATCACATTAAATTATCAAGCTCAATTTACACATACAATCGAGATCAGATTCAAACGGATGAGAATTTACCTGTTGGCCAAACTGACCCTGATATTGCAGAATTATATAAAATAAATCCCGAGGCGGCCGCTCAAATTGTGTTTGGTGAGTCTCTAGGTGCGATAGATTTATCAGATCCAGATCAACTTTCAATAATTCAGAGAATAGCAATTAAATATACCAACCCTCTCGATTTTATCGTACCTGTTTCAGCGACAAGTCGCGCAGAAACAACAGAGGTAAGAGCCGATATTGAATTACAAGATACCTATGCCATCACTCCTAATCTTACAGTTTTATCTGGAGCAGGATTTCGCTACGACCAAGTGCAATCTGAAACTTACTATAATGGAAAAATTAAAAATAATAGCTGGCGATTTTTTGGAAATATGAATTGGAAAGCAACAGATAACTGGTCACTTCACGCTGGCATAATGAATGAAAAATCCGACATTGATAACTCAGCCATATCATTCCGCGCTGCTGTAAATTATTTACTAAGTCCAATTGAATCTATCAGGGTTGTTTATAGTGAAGCAGCAAAAACTCCTGATTTCTTAGAACAATATGTAAATTGGAGTTATAAACTAGAAAATATTGAAACAACATCGCCTTATGTAGGAGAATATTTTTTTCGATCTGTACTCGCTCAAGATAAATTAGAGACTCAACATAATAAATCGTTCGAAGTTGGATACTATGGACAGTCACAGTCATACAATCACGAATGGGATCTTCGTATTTTCCACGAAGAGATAACGGATCTTATTTATTTTTTTCCAGCCATCACCTCTCAAAAGTCATTTCAAAATAATGACGTCAAATTCTCTGGTTTCGAATGGCAACTTGCTAGTAAAGTCGACACGCAGAATACCGTACGATACGTTGGCGCCTACACCAAAGCCCATGCTGGTACAGAAGAGGGCTTATCTGAAGAAGAATTACTAGCGGCATATTCCCCTCTTAGTCAAACAATAAGTCTTCATACTTCATGGTCAGAATCAGTCAACAGTATGATTAGTTTTTTCTGGATAAGAAATCTTGGTGCTCCATCAGCGGATAGAGATCAAAAAATAAATACTAGACGGTTAGATTTGAATATTTACGGTACTCTAGAGAACAGATCAATCGATGAGGTTTCATGGGCAGTAAGCGTCCAGCATGACTTCTCCTCCGACCCATACGTGACTTACGGCCGAGCATACGAACAAGCCACTCGCTTCCAGCTCGAACTTGGGATGAACTTCTGATACGGACTGTTCCACCATGAAAAATTAGGCTGCGCTTGGCTTTCACCCTATAATCCGGCCTTAACAATCTGTCCATTGTGATAAGTCCCGAGGTGTTCTTGGCTTCCTACGATTCTGTTCTGACGCTGCTATCCAACCCGCAGCACCTACCTTTACTCGCCCGCCTTCAGCGTGGGCTTGAGAAAGAGGGCTTGCGCTGTGATGCCAATGGAAAAATTGCTCAGACTCCTCATGCCACAGGCTTGGGGTCAGCATTGACCCACCCGTCAATCACGACCGATTACTCAGAATCACTGTTAGAATTCATCACTCCGGTTTTTACCAGCGCCCACGAAGCGAATGCCTACCTAGATGTGGCGCACCGTTTTGCCTATAGCCAAATGGAATCAGAATTGATTTGGCCGGCATCAATGCCTTGCATTCTCAATGGTGAAATGAGCATTCCGATCGCTAACTATGGCACATCCAATTTAGGCAAATTAAAACACGTGTATCGCCATGGGTTATGGCATCGATATGGCCGTGTTATGCAAGCCATTTCCGGAATTCATTACAACTTCTCGCTACCTGATGAATTGTTGCAGCTTTTAGCGGCCGAAGAAGGCAAAAATGCAGACAAAGACTTTATTTCGGAACGTTACCTACGCCTAATTAGAAACTTCCGCCGCTATGGCTGGTTGTTAATGTATTTATTTGGCGCCTCGCCAGCTATCTGCCGTACCTTTCTGGATGGCCGCGAGCATAGCCTTGAAAAGCTTCATCAACACACGCTATATGCACCTTATGCCACATCGTTACGCATGAGTGACTTAGGCTATCAAAACAGCGCCCAGTCTGATTTACGCGTTTGTCACAACAGCCTTGATAGCTACATCAATACGTTAAGTAAGGCGCTTGCAATTCCCGTCACGAAATACGAAGACATCGGCGTGCAAGGTGACGACGGCGAGTATCGCCAGCTGAACACGAATATGCTGCAAATTGAAAATGAGTATTACAGCAACATACGTCCCAAGCGCATCGGGGAAGCTGGAGAGAAGCCTCTACAATCATTAGCTCGTGCCGGTATTCAATATATTGAAGTACGTAGCACCGATGTGAATCCGTTTTTACCGCTTGGTATCGATATTCCGCAAATGCACTTTTTGGATATATTTCTAACGTGGTGCGCCATCACGGATAGCCCAGATATTGATAACGCAGAGTGCGAGCGCGCTCAGTCAAATTTCAGTAAAACTGTGTACGAAGGTCGCCGCCCTGACCTTATGCTGAATCGCGATGGCGCAGAGGTTAGTATCCAAGAGTGGGGTAAGGCCTTACTTGATGATATGCGCCCTCTGGCGAAAATGATGGACCAAGCGCATCAGCATAGCTTTCATCAAGATACGCTCCACCAGCAAGCCCTCAAACTCGCAAATAGCGAACTTACACCATCCGCCAAGGTGCTACGTATTCTGAAGGATGAGAAGTTAGAATTTGCCGAGTTGACGCTCCGCCAAGCAAAGTCGCACCGAGCAGAGTTGTCTGAAGCATTAGGGAGTAATATCAAAGCGCAGTGGAAACAAATGGCCGCAGAGAGCATTACCGCCCAAGCAGCCATAGAGGCCGATGACGATAAACCTTTTGCTGAGTACCTCGCCGATTACCTTAAACGCTAAAGTCCAGCGCAAATATACTGTTTGATCTGGCTATCAGAGCACCTCTAAATAATAAATAGATGATCGCGGCTTCCAGAAAAGCGTGAGTTCAAGACTTTTATTTAAAGTGGTGCCTTATTCAAAGTGGTGCCTTAGTTTTGAACAACAAAATTATTAAAATACAAGTCGTCAACAGCGGGAGCGCCTTCAAGCTCAGTCATTAAGGCATTTACCTCTTCCAGCGCTTTTTGGCGCAACTCCTCGCGCCCTTGCGGCGTATTCATAACTTCAGATTCTTGGCCACTAAATAGCATCACCAAGTTGTTACGAATATACGGCTTGTGATGACTCACTTTTGCGGCAGAATCGACACTAGAGACTCGCAACGCAACATCAGTCCGTAAGAACTTCATCCGCCCTGTAGAACCGTAATTAACCACCAGTGCTGGCTCAAAATATATGTACTGAGTTGAAGGCCCCGCAACGCCCCCCTCTTCACCCTCAGCATAAGCGGTTAACGACAGCCCAACGGCCAATACCAGTGTCAATAAACGTAGCATGCAAGTGCCCTCCAAAATGACTATTACTGACACTGAGCTTAGCAGCTCTTACAGAATCCGCGCGGACAGCGTGATAGAATCCAAGCAGTTTTTAACAAGGATCATCACACCATGAATGCGTTAGAACGGATCATTCCTGAACGTGCACTCAGCGCGGGCTACCTATTTGGTTTTTTACTCTGTATCGGTCTATTGGCCTCGGCCTATTATTTCGAATACGCCTTATTTTTAGAGCCCTGCCCGCTCTGTATTGTCCAACGCATCGCGACACTCGGTATCGGATTAGGCTGTTTGTTCGCCTTCTTTAGCCGCAATACCCACTGGCCACTGCGTTTATCACTACTATTTACATTAGCTTCTGCGCTCTTCGGAACTTGGGTCGCAAACCATCATGTCTCCATCCAAAATATGCCCGCCAGCGAAGTCCCCGAGTGCGGCCCAGGCCTGGAGTACATGATTGAAACGCTACCCACCCATGAACTCATCACCACGGTACTGCGCGGTAGTGGCAGCTGTGCTGATATCTCTTGGGTGTTTTTAGGCTTCACCATGCCAGAGTGGACGTGTTTTGCCTTTATCGGTTTTGCTTTAATTGTGCTTCTTGGTTTAGCCAGAACCTGGAAGACAGACAAGGCTTGAAAGCACAAATGGTTGCATTTGCAAGAAAATAAACTGAAAAAAGTTGCTTGCCTCAAGCTTTTCGACACGCCTATATTGGTGTCATACATTAGCGTGTTACATCCTTTGTTGGACTCAGCTAAAGGATCAACTAAACAACGCAACTAAACGGCATAACTAAACAAAGACAGCAGGCCTATCTGCTCAAGGACAATATTATGTTAGAAAAATGCAAAGACGCTCAAGAGCGCTGGGGTGGTGTTCACCAACTGATCGACAAATGGCTCAATGATCGCCAAAACTTGATCGTCCACTTCTGCAATCTCAGTGCAAGCAAACCACTATCAACCGAAGAGCCACTGGGTGAAAGTATTCAGAAGTTCTGCCAAATGATGATGGACTACTGCTCAGCAGGCCACTTTGAAATCTACGAACAGCTAATGAATGAAGCACGTGAATTTGATGATGGCAGTATAGATTTTGCCGATCAACATATGCCACGCCTAGAACAACTTACCGGCCAGTGCGTTGACTTCAACGATACTTTTGACAAGCACTGCTCTTTTGAAAGCCTGTCTACGTTACCGACCAACCTTTCAACCCTTGGCGAAGTATTGGAAGAGCGTTTCCAGATTGAAGATGACCTTATTGAACAAATGCACAACGTTCATCGTGAAGCGGTTGCCAGCTAATAGTCTAAACTGACAACATGCGCACAGAACATCTGTGCGCCCGTTATCCCCAAGGTAAACACGGAACCGTTGTCATGTTCATTGCTCGCTCGTCATATCTCTCGCCACTCCTGATCCTAATCTCAGTGTTTTTACTCGCAAGTTGTGACTCAGCGAAAACACCAGACACCTACTCAGATGTTGCCACTCAAGGCGCATATACCATAACGCTTAACCACCAAGGGAATGCAGCCTTTGTAGGAAGTTTGCATCATGGAGGAAGCTACTGGACGTTAGTTCCGCCTGATCGTCACTTCGATTGGAACCACAAAGCAGAAGGATACAGCAGCTTATCCAGCGCTGCGTTTGCCCCCGATGACGATTTCGTCGCCACGACAGACAAACGTACCATCGTCCTTTGGAGCGTCGCCACCGGCGAATCCGTGTGGTACTGGAATGCCCCCGGCGACATCGAAGACATCGCATTAACCGCCCACGGCGAGCTCGCCTTACTTGGCCTTAGCGATTACACCGCGACCCTATTTGATATACGCAATGGCGGCATACGCCAGCGCCTTGCTCACGAAGGTACCGTTTATGACGTAAGCCTGAACACCGAAGGCTTAATCGGCGCTACCGCAAGCGATGATCTAACCGCCGTTGTCTGGAATCTCAACGACGGCTCACGCATACAAACCTTCACGCATAACAATCAAGTAAAAACCGCAGAACTCTCACCCACTGGAAGATTACTCTTTACCTCTGCACTGGGTGAACCCGGACGTGTATGGGAGGTTAGTAGCGGAAACCTTTTGTTTGAACTCCCCGGTGGGCGAGGGCATTTCAGTGCAGCAAGCTTTAATGCTAATGAACAACATCTAGCAACGGGCAACACCTCAGGCCAGATTCAATTATGGAACCTCAACGACGGCACAGAAAAAGAACGCTGGCGCGCCACCGCAGGCGATAAGTGGGTAGGGAATAATGTTCAGGTTGAAGACGTCACCTTCTCAAGTAACGGCATTGTTGCCGCTGGTGCCAACGGACGCATCTATCATATGGCGTTTTAGGTAGCGGCTTAAGATAGGTTAAGTGAATAAAACATTATCGAAGTTCTAGGGCAGCTCTGATTAATGCAGTAGTGCTGCGCGTGAGTCCTGTAACGCTTTAGATCGAGGCGTTGATCGAAGTTAATGGCTGGTCCTTAATAAGATCTACAACAAAGATATAAAGTGTCTACAGACCACGCCCTTTGGGGCTTTCGGGAAAATAACATTTCGGTGTTGCTACTTTTTGACGTGACCCGCCATGCCTTCAAAGTAGCGCCTTGAACTGCCATTTTCCTGAAAGCCGCAGCCTCCTCTGCATTAATCAGAGGTGCCTTAACTCTCAGGATATTGATTTTCAGTGCAATATATTGCGTCCATTAAACAAGGAGTGGTTGGATGTAAATGAAACATGAGGGCTGACTCAGTAGTAGTATCGATACGCGATGCTGAAAGAATTCATCGACATGTCTTTAGACGTTTTTCGTTCAGCCCCAAAGGTGAGTAACCCTGATCGACCCAGCTCGATACTGTGATCAAACTTACCGTAATAATAAGACTCACCAGTAGCAGGTAGGGTACTGCCAATCTTTAACCAACTCTTCATCGCGCCTACTTCGTATATCCACAACCCCGCTTGGGGCCTCAGGTATGGAATAAGCTGATCAGAAGTCACCTGCAACCCAGCCCCAAGCATAGCGAACGTGCCAATATCCTTACTCGCTTTGTATGTAGTGCCGACACCCGCCTCTGCGCCTAGATTCATCCTCTCATCCACACTAGCAACTGAATCACGACTAAACGCAAGACTGAAATACCCTGAAACGCCGCCTGTTAATTTGTCACGAGGATTCAGCGCCAAGGTTTCATAAAGAGTCCAACGATTAAGCTGAATACCTTGACCATCAAGACCTGCCCGCAAACTTAATTCAGATAAACGTAATACGCTTTCACCAAAGTAATTACGGTTGTTGTCTAATAAATCATGAGCCGCAGGTAGCCAATTGAATGTTACCCAATCACCTTGATCCGTTCGCTGCCAACCGGTACTGACATGAGAGTCTGGGGCTGACTGAAGCGGATCACGATAGTCCGTCAATTCCAAACTCACTTCTGGCCACGCCACACTAGCCGTTTGTAATTGTTCATAATGCTGGCCGCTAATCTCAGACCCGACTGCCCGATAACGGGCAAGTTTTTTAGCCAATGCTTGTGTAAGCGGCTGCTCTACATTGACGTCACCGCCACTGGCGACCCACGTTTCCGCTAGCTCAGCTTCATTGTTACTCATAAACTCCTGAAGCATGCTGATTTGCCAGCGATCTGACGCGATCACGCGACGTTCACTGATCAAGGTGTGCTTGTCGGCATAACGGACAACATCGATAGGGCCAACCCAATCTCGACGCTCTTCGTTGTCATCAACTTCCAACCTTACAAGATCAAGCGATAATGTCGCGCAGTTATGAGACTGAAAAAGATATGGAATCTCCGCACCGCCCAACTCCCACATATGCGCTTGGATCATTTCAAGCTGTGCTGCAGAAAACGCTAAAGGGTAGCGCCATACGTTGCGCTGCTCGGTAAATAAGTACTTATTCAGTGATTGTGACAAGGGCTGCACGATAAAGAAGCCCGGTTTACCACTGATTAACGTGTCTGCAATTAATGACGCTGGGTTAGCAAAATCCAAGGTGGTAAAGAATGACGCCGCGTGATCAACTTTATTACCATCAGAGTTAACACCAGACATCGAAAGCATGACATGCCCCATAATGCTGCTCGGCTGTGTTAAGTGCTCCGAGGCGAAAATAATGCTCATGGTGTCGACAGGCACCCGCCTTTTAAACTCTAAATACTCTGGGCACGACTTAAACGAATCCGCCTCTGATTCTATTCCCCCTTCTTTAACAAGGCGTAAATAACGTGCGGGGAAGCGGCAACGTGCTGTTGGATATTTTGATAAAAGAGCAAGGCTATTTCTACGAATGTCGTCCACAGACCGCTCAGACTGATCACTGGTCAGAAGAAACTGCTCATCATAAATCTGTGGGGTACCTTCATGAAAATGAAGTAACTTCGCCCAGTAGCGCAGCTGGTCGGAAGTCAGAGGCTTGGCCTCGATCGCCATCGAAATGAAAGAAAAGAAAGTTACGAGAAGAACAAGGATGGCTAGGTCTTATCATTCGATCGAGAGTCTTTACGTGCAGTAGTTCACTCTTCCCACTTTGATCAAACCCGTACAAGTTTCATTAAGGGTTCAAAGGAATACAAGGCAGGTTTTCTTCCAGCGGCTTCTTCTATGGTATGGATGATGTCATGTTCCAATAAAATTCTGGTAAACCGGGCGGCAGTGGGGGCCGGGATGCCGCTTTTGGAGGTAAATTTGTTATTTCTGAATACCGGATTAGTAAATAAATAATCCAACGCCGTCAGACTCCACTTCGATGATAATTTGTCTGTGAAAATCTGCTTCATGTTTTCATACAGGCTGCGGATTTCTTCGGCAATCCGTAAGTTCCGAATGGCCTGTTGCTCTATAGCATCAAGAAAAAACTCACACCACTCGTTCCAATTGCTATGCTCGGATACTTGGCGCATGGCATCAATGTAGGCGTCTTTATTGTCTTCAAAATAAGCACTTACATAAAAATGCGGTGCCGATATCGTTGCCGACTGCCACAGCATCAGCGTAATAAGCATTCTGCCGATACGGCCATTACCGTCTTGGAAGGGATGTAAGGCTTCAAACTCGACATGAGACAGCGCCGATTTAATCAAAGCAGGGTGCGCGCTTTCGGCCATATATTGGAATAAAACATCCAAACCATCCTGGAGCTTTTCAGGGCGAACAGGAACAAACAAAATCTTTCGTTTCGTACGATCAGCCAAATAATTTTGTTCTATTTTAAATTCACCCGGCGATTTTGATGCCCCGCGTCCAAATGATAAGAGGCGCTGATGAATGGCTTTAATCATTGACTGAGATATCGGGTAACCATCCGTCATTGCTTCCTGAGCGGCCTTGAGTGCACGTTGGTACAGTATGGTTTCGATAACTTCTACGCGTACATGAGAAGTATCCGTCGAGTCGTTTTCATAATCGGCTTCGTACTTCAAAATTTCATCCATGGTACTGACCGTCCCCTCCATACGAGAGGAGATAACCGCCTCCTGATTTCGTAACGGGGCCAGAAGGATCTCGCTGTTATGCATGTTTTTCAGCATCTGATCATAACGAGCTATCGCGTCTGTGGCTCTAATCAGGCTACTGACAAAGCATCCATAGTCTAAATCTTTCGGAGGAAACTGATCATAGTGATAGTGCACGGCATCGTTCAGATTTAGATCCATAACTTTCTACGGCTCCTCGGAGTGTATATCTACTGATGAATAATTTTGACTATCATATTATTAATTTTTTGAATATCAAAAAACAAGGATAGTGACAATCAAAGCATTTTGATGCAAATATATGATATTCAAAGTACGTTGTTCATCACTTTTTTACAAATATGATATTCAATAAAGTTTGATGATCACAAATGAACGACAAACGCCCTTGTCTATCATATTTCTACAGATATGATAGACAAGGGCGTTTTATATCGAATTGAAGGCTTTACAGTCTTAAAAGTTTCTAGGTTTCTAGATTTTTAAGCACTCATCTTACCCGCCAGGTTGCGCTTCTTAAGATGAATCAGTATCTGACTGATCGCCGCCGGGGTAATACCGGAAATACGAGAAGCCACACCTAAGGTTTCAGGCTGCATGGTTTGCAGCTTTTGCTTCACTTCGTTCGATAGACCACCAATGGCTTCGTAATCGAGATCGGTGGGCAGTAGGGTGTTTTCATAACGACGCAGCTGTTCAATTTCATCTAACTGGCGTGCGATGTAGCCATCGTATTTAGCTTGAATTTCAACCTGTTCAGCCACTTGTGGGTCGGCCACTGGCTCGCCTTTGAGTGACGCTACTTGGGCGTATTTTAGGCCTGGGCGTTTAAGCAAGTCGTGCAGGTTGTATTCGTGACTGATAGCACCTTCGCCCATACCTTCCAGGGCAGTTGCTTCTGCACTTTTTGGCTGAATCCATGTGGTGCGTAAACGCTGCGCTTCTTGTTCGATGCTTTCACGCTTGGTAGTGAAAGCCGCCCAGCGTTCATCATCCACTAACCCTAATTCACGGCCAACTTCGGTTAAGCGCAAATCAGCGTTGTCTTCTCGCAGCACTAGGCGGTATTCCGCGCGACTGGTGAACATACGGTAGGGTTCTTTGGTGCCCATAGTAATGAGATCATCCACCAATACACCAATATAAGACTGGTCTCGGCGCGGCACCCAAGCGTCTTTTTCTAGCGCTTGTAAGGCGGCATTTGTACCCGCCAACAAACCCTGTGCACCGGCTTCTTCATAGCCCGTGGTGCCGTTAATCTGGCCAGCAAAGAAGAGGTTGTTCACAAAGCGAGTTTCAAGGCTGTGCTTCAGATCTTGCGGATCAAAGAAGTCGTACTCAATGGCGTAGCCTGGGCGAGTGATGTGAGCCTTTTCGAAGCCAACCATGCTGTGTATAAGTTCCAGCTGCACATCAAACGGCAAGCTAGTTGAGATACCGTTCGGGTATAACTCATTGCTATTCAAGCCTTCTGGCTCAACAAAAATCTGATGGCTATTTTTATCCGCAAAGCGCGTGACTTTATCTTCAATCGAAGGACAGTAACGCGGGCCAATGCCTTCAATCACACCTGCGTACATCGGCGAGCGATCAAGGTTGTTACGAATAATGTCGTGGGTGCGATCATTCGTGTGGGTAATGTAGCAGCTCACCTGTTCAGGATGCTCATCCACAGAGCCTAAAAACGACATCACTGGCAGCGGTGTATCACCGGCTTGCTCTTCCATGACACTAAAATCGACACTGCGACGATCAATGCGTGCCGGAGTACCCGTTTTTAAACGACCAACGTTAAATGGCATTTCACGCATACGCTGCGACAGTGCATTCGACGGCGGATCTCCCGCACGGCCACCTGAATGGTTTTCCATACCGATGTGAATCAATCCACCGAGGAAAGTACCAGCGGTTAATACCACGCTGGTCGCGTGAATGCGCATATTGGTGTTGGTAACAATACCCGCCACCGTCGAACCAACACCATCCCCTTGCATAATCAGGTCATCACAGGCGGCCTGGAAAATATCCAAGTTGGGCTGATTTTCTACAATGTGACGGATAGCTGAGCGGTAGAGTGCGCGGTCAGCCTGAGCTCGCGTGGCACGCACCGCTGGGCCTTTGCGGCTGTTTAGTGTACGAAATTGAATGCCCGCTTTATCCGTGGCGCGTGCCATTGCACCACCCAAAGCATCAATTTCTTTCACGAGGTGGCTCTTACCGATACCACCAATGGCTGGATTACAGGACATCACCCCGACGGTGTCTGTGTTGTGCGTTAACAGCAGAGTTTTTGCACCCGTACGCGCAGACGCCAGAGCAGCCTCTGTACCGGCATGACCACCACCTACCACAATCACGTCATATCGAACGGGATAATCCACACACCACCTCAAACTATGAAAACGGGACTCGCCCGACACTCTGCAAGTTCATCTATGGTTTGAAATAACATCAAACGGGAACCTGCCTCAGAAAAGGCGCGCATTGTAACACCGTCAGGGCAAACCCCATAGATCTGTTTGATTTTTGTACAATTGAGTTATTCACAGCCAGAATTGACTCTACGTGAGTGGGCATAACGTTTTACAAGAATATGAACCTTTATGGGTAATTACCGCCAGTAAAGGCCCTGCATTGTGGATAACCCTGTTTACAAATGTGGACAACTCTTGATAACTTTATCAGAAAGAAAAGTTATCCTTTTAAAATCACCGGTTAATCTCAAAAAACCCCCAAGTTACTTACAATGTTATCCACAGCTATTCGGCAACTTCTTCAACCACTTCTTCTTCTGTTTCCTCCTCACCCTCTGTCTCAGTCTCTGTCTCGGTTACTTCTTCAGCGGCTTCTCTTTCATATAAGGCATACATTAACTCGCCGCCTTTACGGATGAAAAACTCCAAACCCCCATCGACATTCACCGTCGCAAAGCCCGGCGCGCTAGTCACATTAAAACCCGTACAGTTTTTGCGCTCGACCAATTGCAGTGAATAAAGTACTTCTTCTTCGTTTATCAGCTTAATCGTTCCCCGGCTTGTGCAGCCCGTAGATGGGGTCGCTATGCTAACTTCACGAAATGAAAGCTCATTATTCACTTCAGATAAGAACAACTCATAGCCACTAGAAACCCATTTGCCCTTTAGAGCCGCAAAGCTTGAACTGCGCGTCCAGGTGCCATCGTTGTTGAATTCAAATCCTCCCGGAGCAATATCACTTTCGTAATCACCCACTAAGGTGTCATCTGCTTCTGAGGTCGGGAAGAGCAAACCAGAAAAGTCGTATTCAAGGGCGCTGCCACCTGCGATCAGTTGATTCGCTTCAGTATCACTGCTGCTGTAGCTATAGCCATTTAGCATCATGGTTGCGGTAGCGCTCTCGTCATCAAGTGCGACGGTTCCGTAAAAACCTGTGGTTGCATCAAACGCAAACAAGTTACCGTTATAAATTAACACGCGGATGCTACCCGCTTGATCCAGCTGCCCATCCCATAGCCCATTTAGCCTTAGGGTAGGATCGGCCACCGTGTCGCCTTGATCGTTAACAATGTCTTCTTCATCTTCCTCTGCAAGGCAACCAAACAACAATGGGGGTAGCAGTAAGAAAATAAGGGCGCGTAACATAACCAATCCTGTTAGAGGGAAGTCTTCTTTAAGATTAGTCCATTGTTGGAATTTTTCCGGCCGGATAACGCTTCTAAGTACCTCTGATGAACGCAAAGACCCCAGCAATAGACACTCGATACTGCCAACATGGCAAGGAAACACGTATGTCAGAGACTCGCGCACAACTCAAGTCGATCGCGATCGATCAGATTCGCCAAGCTAATCTCAGTGCTGCGAGCTTCCGCGAGCTAGGAAAAGCCGCCGGAATAAAATCTAGCTCCGTGCATTATCACTTTCAGAGCCGAGAGAAATTATTAACTGAGCTACTGCAAGATTATGACGTTGATTTTTTTCGCCATCTGAACGCTCAAACGTCAGACTCTCGACGCACCAAAGAAAAGTTAATGGCACTCATTGAGGTGTTTGAAGACGGCCATCAGCAAAAACGTCAGTGCATGAGCCTCGCCTACGCCGCCTCCCCACAAGAACTAAGCGAAGCAAACCTTGAAGCCTTCCATACTTTTGTGGCACACCTAGAAGACTGGGTCTCAGAAGCATTAAGCCACGCGAGTTTGTTACCTATTTCACGCCAAGAGCTCGCTTGTTTAATTGTCTCGGCATTAGAAGGCTCACTACTGTTAGATCGACTCCACCCCGACCCAAAACACCTCAATGCTGCCAAGGCTTGGATCAGTACATTGAGCAGATTCTAACCACCTCATCACGACTCGACGCACCACTTTGGTGCGGAACTTGTCCGAAGCGCACCTGTCACAAAACTTATACAGCGACTATCGTGGTTAACAAATTCGCAATAATTATGTGCATAGGCAGGTAACGTATGAGCAAATCAGCCCGCGAAATCAGCGCTGAAATCACTTTTCCTGGCCGCAAAATGGACTTTGGCTTCGATTTCAAAGACTTGCCTCGTTACTGGAACGACAACGACGCATTTAAAACACATTTCATGAATGCATTGTCGTGCTTATTTCTTGAAGGCGAACGCATGTTTATTGATGCGGTACGTGATCACCAAGATCAAATCACCGACGAAACACTCAAACAACAAGTAAAAAGCTTTATCAAACAAGAAGCTATTCATGGCCACGAGCACCATTTGTTTAGCGAATTTCTTGATTCACAAGGTTACCCAGCCACCAAGGTGGAAGCCTTTGAGCGTAAAGAAAAAGCGTTCATTAAAAAATGGATGCCCGCACGTCGTCGTCTTGCACTGACTTGTGCTGTTGAGCACTTTACGGCCATATTGGCCCATCAAGTACTCACCAACCCAGAAGCCACCGAAGGCATGGACCCACGTTTCAAAGAAATGTGGACTTGGCATGCCATTGAAGAAACCGAGCACAAAGCGGTTTGTTTTGATGTGTATGAACAAACCGGTGGTGGCTATTGGTTGCGCGTGTTCACTATGTTCAATGTAACTTGGATGTTTTTACTGCGCACCGCGATTGTTCAAGCCATTTTCCTATGGAAAGACAAAAAGTTCTTCAAACTGTCGACGTGGAAATCTGGCATTAACTTCTTCTGGAAAAAGCCCGGTTTAATTCCTAGCGTGTGGAGTGATTATAAAGATTACTACCGTCGCGACTTTCACCCTTGGGATCACGACAACCGTGAACTTCTAGGCGAGTGGCAAGCCAGCCACGATAACTATAAAACTGTGTAAGCTATGACTATCAATAAAAGTACACCTCGTGAAATAAGCTCCGGCATTGAATTCCATGGTCGAAAAATGGATTTTGGATTCGACTTCAACGACCTGCCCCGATACTGGTATGGCAATGATGCGTTTAAGAGCACTTTGATGAATGCACTCTCCTGCCTATTTCTTGAGGGCGAGCGATTATTTATTGATGCCGTTCGTGACAACGAACACCTAGTAGAAGACCCTCGCTTAAAAGAGCAGGTGAAGAACTTTATTAAACAAGAAGCGATTCATGGTCACGAGCACCATATGCTCAGTGAATACCTAGACACGTTAGGCTACCCAGCCACTAAAGTTGAAGGGCAGGAGCGCGCTGTACGTTTATTTATTAAGAAACACGTACCCGCCAAAGATCGTCTAGCGATTACCTGTGCGGTTGAACATTTTACCGCCATGCTTGCCCATCAAATGTTAACCAATGATGAGCTCACCCGTGACATGGACCCACGCATCCGTGAAATGTGGAAGTGGCATGCCATTGAAGAAACCGAGCACAAAGGCGTATGTTTCGATGTGTATGAAGCTACTGGCGGTGGCTACTGGAAACGTGTTCTCCATATGGCCACCATCACCATGACCTTTATGCTTCGACTCACAATGGTGCAAGCTGCGTTCTTGTGGAAAGATAAACAGCTGTTTAAATGGTCAACTTTAAAATCGGCCTTCCGTTTTTATTGGAAAACGCCAGGCTTAATTCCGGCAATTGCTAAAGAATATAAAGACTACTATCGTCGCGATTTTCATCCGTGGGAGCACGATAATCGTGAACTATTAGAAGGCTGGAAAGAAGAGCACGATAATTATAAAACCGTATAATTATTACTTTCAATAATGCTAAAAAAGCCGCATTGCGGCTTTTTTTATTGCTAAGACACCTCTTTAACCAAGGTGGTGTTACATTCAAGCAATTAGGCGGTATTTTTATTCAGCATCTCGCTCAAACCACGACTCAAGCCATCAAGCTTCACAGATAAATCAGCAAGCCTGCGCGCATCTTTTAATGCTAAATCACCAGCTTCATTCACACCACTGATGTGATTAACCACCTCGGCCATACGACTTAGCTGCTGCTGTGTTTGCGAAGACATTATTTCGTTTTTATCCAATACCGAACCAACCGACTCACGCACTTCTTTCAGAGAGCTATTTACATCATTCATCGCCGCCTGATTACGATGAGTTAATTCTTGGCTGTGGCTAATAGCATCCACTGCCGATTGTGTACCGGTTTGAATATTTTTAATCATGGCATCAATTTTCTGTGCCGACTCTTGTGTCATATTGGCAAGGCTTCGTACTTCATCCGCCACCACAGAAAAACCACGGCCATGCTCACCGGCCCGAGCCGCTTCAATGGCAGCATTTAATGCAAGCAAGTTCGTTTGCTCGGCAATGCCCGTAATCACTTGCAGTACTTCGCCTACCTGCACGCTGTCGTCTTTTAAACGTGTAATCGTCTCAACCACCTGACTCATATGGCTCACCGACTCTTCCACCGTACTGCTTGATTGAGTTACTTCATCGCTGATACGTCCGGTATTTTTACACGCCATTTTTGATTGATTTAATACTTCTTCAGTGTGCTCACTGACATTACGTAGCTCTTCTTCAGTTAGACGAATATGTTCATTCACCTGAGCCACGGTCTGCTGCTGATTCTCTAAGCCGCCACGAGTTTCTTCCGCTATCGATGTCAAATGCATAGCGCTTTCACGCAAACTATTCACGGCAGACTCAATATTCACTTCCAATGTATGCCGTGCCTCCGCAGCTTCCTTAAACACCCTCAACGCGCGGGCCATACTGCCAATTTCATCTCTACGTGCAGTATAGGGCACCGATTCTTGCGTATTTCCCCCCGCCAAAGCCCGCATACGTTCACGCAAACGATTAATTGGCTGGCTGATAGTCCAGGCTAAAAAGCCAGCCAGCGCCAAGGATATGAATGCAAAACTTGCCGCAATCACCATGGCCCAATCTTTGGCTGAGACCATCTCTTCACGCGTTTTTTGTCCAAAAGCGGTGGCTTCTTCAACAGTATCCATAACTAAAAAGTTAATTTGCTGCTCAAGCTCCCGCCCCTGATCCGCCATGACAATAGAGGAGGGCAAAGCCAGTGAATTAGACGCCGATAAACGACTTAGCATTTTTCCCTTCCAGTTATCTGCCAAGGCTTTGGCTCTGGCAAAAGCGGATTCTCGCTCTGGTTGACCCGCAGCTAAACTCGATGCTGCCGATAAAGATAAAGAAAACTCGGAATACAATGCTTGAAAATGTTTCTCAACCAAAGCGCTATCGACTGGTTGCGTCATCGATAACACTGAATCTGCGTAATCACGCACATTACGGAACGCGTCCCACGAAGCACGCGTATGATCGACGGATTGCACCGAACGATCACTCTGTTCAAGCAAGGCTGTGTTTCGGCTGCTGAAATCTGACATAAAACCAAATAGCAATACGTTATAAATTCCGATCAGTGCCACAAAGCTCAACATCAAACGGGTAATAATATTCATATTTTTAACTCCGTTAGAGAGGTAGGGCCGGTAAAGACATCGGCTGATCTTCACCCTGTAAAGTATGCAGGAACGCTTTTAAATCAGTCAGGTCATCATTCATTAATGGTAAAAATCCAATATCTGCTGAACGGGAAGGGCGCGGCAGGCCGCCACTTAAATAGTGCACTAACACAGCGTCAAGGTTAGCGAGCGAGCCATTGTGCATATAAGGCGCACGGTGAGTAATGTTGCGCAAACCCGGTGTTTTAAATGCATGACGATTTAACTCAGAAGATGGGTCTATAACAAAGCGACCTTCATCCAATGTCGGCAAGCCAATATCGTGGAATTTATTATCGGTAAAGTTCCAACCGGAATGGCAAGCCGAGCACTTTGCTTTGCCATTAAACAACTCGAAGCCACGCTTCGCCGAGTCACTGAGCGCCGATTCATCACCTTCAATCCAGCGATCAAAGGGTGAAGGCCCCGACACCACAGTACGTTCAAAGGTAGCAATCGCCTTAGCAATCGTTTCGGCGGTAATCCCCTCAGAGAATATAGAATTAAAATACGGACGATAGCCCTCAATGCCGCTAACTCGCTCAATCAACACATCCAACGGCATATTCATTTCAACATCGCTTTGAATAGGGCCCAGCGCCTGCTCTTCTAATGTTGCGGCTCGGCCATCCCAAAAGAATTTATCTCCCCATGCAAGATTTAAAATCGTTGGGTTGTGGCGGCCAAGCGCCGTATTCTGGGCACCGACTGCCAAAGGCAACGCCTGCTCCCAGCCAAATGATGGGTTGTGGCATGTCGCGCAGCTGATATTCTGATTAATGCTCAAGCGCGGATCAAAAAACAACATCTTACCCAGCGCAGCTTTTTCAGCTTGATAGGGGTTATCTGCTGGAAATGGAATGGTATCAGGACGCTGATACTGTGCTTTCATTTCCTTTGTTATCTCTGCTTCGGCAACAAGACCGACGACCAATGACATAATTAAAGCAATGTACTTCATATGAATACCTATCAAACAGCGCGACAATTGCGCATACCTATTTGAAGGCTAGTCAGGGTATGGGATATCGTCAAAAGCGAGCATATGACTTTCTGGTTCATCAAAGCACTAGAGCCCAAAAATAACGTCAATCAGGCCAACTTGGAATTTAATCGATGCAAACAATCCTCGGCGCTACAGGCCAGATCGGGCGCGAACTCGCAAAAGAACTCAACACCGCCTTTACGCAACAGATTCGTCTCGTTAGCCGTCACCCCCAACGTATTAATGACACCGATACCCTAATGAGCGCCGATCTACTCAACGCAGACGATACCAACAAAGCTGTTGCAGGCTCCAACATCGTGTACCTTACAGCAGGCTTACCGATGGATACCGAGCGCTGGATGAGAGAGTGGCCAATTATTATGAATAACGTCATTCAAGCCTGTACCGCTCATCAAGCAAAGCTGGTGTATTTCGACAACACTTATATGTACCCGCAAACCAGTACACCTCAAACCGAAGACACACCTTTTCAACCACATGGTCAAAAAGGCGAAATACGCGGAGCCATCACCCAAACATTACTACACGCGATGGAAAACGAAAAAATCGACGGGCTCATCTGCCGTGCTCCAGAATTTTATGGCCCAGGCCACACCCAAAGTATCACCAACACACTCGTCACTGATGCATTAGCAGCGGGTAAAAAGCCAAAAGTATTTTTGCGCAACGACACAAAACGCACACTGATCTACACCCCCGATGCCAGCCGTGCGATGGCATTACTTGGGAATACTCCAGACGCCTACGGCCAAACATGGCACCTACCCTGTGATGACAATCGCTTAACCTATAAAGAATTTATTCGACTCGCAGCAAAACACTATAAAGCCCAACGCTTTGATGTCACCGCAGAACATACCGTACTTAACGCTTGGGTACTCAAACTCGCAGGACTATTTAATCCGCTGTTACGCGACGCTAGTGAGTTATTGCCGCGCTATAAACAGGATAATATTTTTGTCTCGGATAAATTTAAACAGCGTTTTCCAGAGTTTCAAGTGACGACGTATGAGGAGGGATTGAAGGTGATGGCGAGAGAAAATAAATCTAAATCATGATCTAATAATATACTGTATATATAAACAGTTAAAGCTTTACATCTTTACTTAGTCGTACTACTGTTTATTTAAACAGTAGTGAGAGTTGAGTCATGGAAAGCATACAGACCAAATCAGTCCTAAATGAAACAAATTCCTTCTATCACGGCATAAGCTTGCGCGGTGAATTAACCCTAGAAAGTGTGATCCGTTATCGTGCTGCCATTGCCATAGAGTGGATTCAAGAAGATATGCAACGAGGCATACAGTCCGAAACAATAGGAACCTTTTCAGAACTTCATGATGCCGTCGACGCCAATATGTACCTTATAGACGAAAACCACCCCGTATCAAAAGCTGGAAGCTTCACCCATTGGCCAGAACTAGATGTGCAGGGAGTGTGTGGTCAGCTTAACCAAGTCATGGACATCATTAACACATGGCTCAGTACACGGCTACTTAACATCAGGAATAATCGAAACAGTGAGCAATAGAATCACTATTTGATCATTCACTACCCTGGCAATTTCTAGCATTCAGAATTATGCTGCTGCCCAACGAGGGTATGCCTGACAGATGAAAACTAAAATAAACATTATTGATCTATTTGCGGGGCCTGGCGGGCTTGGCGAAGGTTTTAGCTCTTACATATCAGACGGTGACACACCTTTTCGAATCAGAATGTCCGTTGAGAAGGAACATAGCGCTCACAAAACCCTGACATTAAGAGCATTCTATCGCCTACTCAAAGCAGAGGGTCGCGCTAAACCTTACTTTGACTATGTTGAAGGCCGTATTAACAAGGCAGAAATGCTCGAGCAGTTCCCAGAGCTTTGGGCTGAAGCTGTTGCCGAGACAATGGAAGTGCCAACCGAGCTTGGCAAAGACAATGAACGTATTCACAAACAGCTAAAGCAACTTAAGAAAGTTCATAAGAATGAACCATGGGTGGTCATTGGTGGCCCACCGTGCCAAGCATATTCACTAGTAGGTCGAGCTAGAAATAAAGGCATCAGTGACTATGTCGCTGAAGAAGACACACGACACTTTCTATACAAAGAATATCTTCAAGTTCTCTCTATTATTGAGCCTGATGTGTTCGTTATGGAAAATGTAAAAGGAATCCTTTCAGCCAAACTAGATGGCGAAAATATTTTTCCAAAAATTCTTACTGATCTAGAAAATCCAAAATACACGATTCAACATAAAAAAAATGGGCGAAAATATACCATCTACTCATTCGTACAGAATCAAGAAGAGAATGATCTGCTCGACGCTACCTCCGAAAAAACTAGAGATTATGTTATTCGAACTGAAAACTACGGTATACCCCAAACTCGACACCGTGTGATTTTGTTAGGTGTCGCACAGGACAGAAATAAAACCCCTTCAATTTTAGAGCAACAGCCACAAGTTCCTATTGAAGCAATTCTCCAAGGCTTACCCACCTTAAGAAGCAAGCTATCAAAAGAAGAAGATACGCCTAGAAACTGGAAAAAAATTGTAGAACAGAACTACAAATTAGTTCGTAAAGAGCTAAGAAATAATAAGTCTTACGAAGATGTATTAAACGCAATGAGTGAAGCCATCGCTAATCTTCAGTATTCAGCACCAACTAAAAGTAGTGAATATCAGAGCCAAGTCATCAGCTCACAAACGCCGATAAATTTGCGACATTGGTTGACTAGAGAAAGACCTAAGAAAGTACTAAACCACGAAGCTAGAGGGCATATGAATAGCGATTTAGGTCGTTATCTTTATAGCGCTTGTTGGGCGTTGCCTAGCGTGCATGGAAAGACAGAAAAACCGTTCCCCAAATCTGAGGACTATCCTGAAGTACTCGCACCCGCGCATGCAAATTGGAAAAGTGGAAAATTTGCAGACCGCTTTAGAGTACAACGCCACGGCAGACCTGCAACGACTGTTACTAGCCATATATCAAAAGATGGACACTACTTTATTCATCCAGATCCTACTCAATGCCGGAGCTTAACAGTTCGTGAAGCGGCGAGGATTCAGACATTCCCAGATAATTACTTCTTCGAAGGAAATCGCACTGAACAATATGTTCAGGTAGGTAATGCGGTGCCTCCGTTTCTTGCACTGCAGTTAGCTGAAATCGTTAACGATTTAATCAGGCAATAGTCACTTCAATAACACTTGTGGCAGATTTAAGCTCAATAATGGCGTTGCCTGATATTGGATAATCAGCATTTCTTACACTTTCCCAAGTCTCTAATTTTTTTGCAACTTCAGAGAACTGCTTACCTGGTGCAATCTGGTTAAAAACATTATTAACAATTACCGCACAATCCCAAAGAAGCTGGCTAAGTCCGTTTGAAATACACTGCTCTCGCCATATATGTTCGAGATTTAACCTGTCTCCTAGCCTGTCAGCGATTATAGCAACAACATACGTTGCAATATTAACGTAGCCTTGACGGAATATTTCTTTCGCAGGTTTGGTTTTAATCCTTGTTTCAATTGTCTTGAATAAAATAACCTTTGCGATCATTTCACGGTACCAAGCAGCACTAAGAGGGCTCGGGACTATAGAGTAGTCCTCATCTAGTGCATTCATAAACGCTGCAAAGTTCTTTTCTCCACCAAGTGCCACAATATGAGGCTTACCTCGCCATGCTTCATGGTATTTGGCCACATCGTTCTTCGAAAGCTTACGCCCCGGGCCTACCATTTCTTTCAACTTCTTCCGTTTAGCCGGGGTAGTCCCTTCCCTCAGAAGGAGTACGTTATAGGCACCTGCCGCTCGTTCGTAAAACCAACGAGTAACTCCATCTGGACACCACGTAGAATTAGCTAAATTCTCAAGCTGAACATGGAAAGGGCGGGAAGCGGACAGGTCTGATAATTTCACCGCGTTCTGGCTGTTGGCGAATCGAGATACATTACTAATCAGCCGCTCACGTGCATCATCCTGCGAGCCCTTCAAAATGATAATCTTTGCTGGAACCATCACATGACTTAGATCTATAGTCCTATCGTCACGTGATGCAAAATAAATGGAAGATGTCGTTTGTCCGCCGTTTACTACTTGCAATCCCTTCATAAACGAAAGACCAATTCCCCCATTTTCAGTGCGGTCAAATGAGGCTTCATCACACACCATCACTAGACCGTTATTAAACGCAAGAAAGTGCTCTGGTTCGGTCTTCAAAGTATCAACAATACCCTTATTCACCTTACGCTTCGCACCAAGAAATGTTCTCACATTAGCTTCGAGTAATCGTGTCCCAAATCGCAGATACAGGTCACGGATAAGCTCCCCCGGTATTGCGGTTAATGCATACTCGTAGTCAGAGTCTGCATCTGGTACATGAACGCAAGGGAGGGCTCGACCTATAGACTGCAACATACTCACAACAATCTCATCCCTAGGCTTGCCATCTGTATTCCGATAAAGTCTTTCAATGTCCATTGCCTCAATGGACACCATCTTTTGGTGTACTTCCTTACTGGTAAATCGCTTTGCTTTTGTTTTTGCGTCGGTCAATACAAAGACTCGCAATCGATCAAGATCACTCCAGTGCGAACGTATTGTAGCTACAAGTTCACGAACTGGATGGGTTGGATCAATTTTGGATTCGAGTTTTCCGCTTGCAGCCTGGAACAGAAATCTGATGCCTTCATTCGCAGTAGCAGCAACATCAGAATCCCGAATATCTTTGAATTCTTCTAAACCAAAGTAATTAGTAATGAATAAATCCAGAGCCGACTCATCTTGACTTAATGCATACCCTGTAATGCGGAGCTTTGCATTTCTGATACTGCCATTCCAATGACAAACGACTGGTTCGTCGCATATACCACTTTCCGATAAATGCTCCATGAGCTTCTCTGCGAACACGAGCTCTTCCGAAGGGAAAGGGCCCTCATCTGCCTCAATACGCTCTGCGATAGTTCCTTGCAGGTCAGACCTGAAATTACGATGAAACTCTTCCAGACTCATATCAATTCAATCCAAGTTCGTTTAACAGATCGTCTAAAACAATCGAAGGAGCTTCAAGTGCATCGAGGTCAAGTATGTATGCAGCAGATCTGATTGCAGCTGGAAGCGCGGTGCGTACCAAGCGAGGCATTTCATCTTCCGACCGAAATATTTTGACATCCTTCAATGCCAACCTCCGAGAATAGAGTGGTTCGTGTTCGTCTATGTAACCCATCACCATAAGCAGCGCATCGAAGCCACGATTCTTACCGACACTATTAAAATCCACCCGAAGCGCAGTTACTGCTTCTGATAATGACATCCCTTCAACAACTTCTTCAAATCGCAAGGCACACAGAAATATTGGTGATTTCTCGCCATCCAGCTGCTCTATGCTATTGATCCTGGCGAGAAAACTGCCTGAACGGATTGTGCTCTTTACCTCAACCGCACCACCCCGAATGTGGAAATCCTGTGCAGCACTAAGAGGGCCTTGCCAGCAATTCAGGGCATCGGATCCGAGCGATGTATTCATGAGTTGCCTGAGTAACCACAACTCACCAAACAACCCAACCTGTGCTTCACAGGTTAGTGGACGATGAGACCGTGCCATGAAATACTGCCATTCCTTCACGCGTTCGATAAAAGCATCAAGCACTTCTCGATGACCTGCTACAGCTGCTGATTCAAGTGCCCTCAGTATATCCACTACCATAACAGTAAATATTTCGGACGTACCTTCAGGCCTTCTTATCAGAGCTATGGCATGACTATCAATGAACTCAGTCTCGTCATCAATATTTATTACATCGAAGCCTTTTCCCTCTGGCAGACGTGCAGTGTCGATTTTCCAAGAGTTTGGGAAACATACGATCAATGCTTCTAGTCCGAGAGGAAAATGGCAACCTGCTTCGATAGATACATAGCCTAGTTTTGTCAGGTGAACAAATCGCCAGTCTTCGGTACCTTTACGATTTGCAAGTGCCCGCCATGAACGAACAAGGCCATCTTCAGTCCAGCCAGTCATTCAAACCTCCCCACATCACACTATTGGCAATATAATACGAATTAGAAACTCTTCTCTCTGAGTTGCTCGATGGAAAGCTGATTGCCCACGCTGCTATCGGGTCGCCATCTTTTATTTCATTGACGCCTGAACTTTTTGGATCAAGTAAGTAGAGCATCAATAGTCCACGCTCACTACGTGACGGTATCCCTTTTTCCGGAACCCCTGTTCCGAGTACATGCCTAATCTGCGGCCCTCTAGGCTCGGTAGGAGGTGTCTTACCTTCATTTCTTTCGCTATCGTTACGCCAAGTCTTCTGGCTAAGCTCAAGTGCAGCCATCCACTCCGCTTCAGTTAAATCGATTGCTTGATCTCGCGGGGATATAAGGGTTTTGATCGAATACCGATCCTCATGGGGGGTTGCTCGTTTACGCTCCAGCGAACTTACGGCAACATGCCCTATAGGACATAGAATCTTATCTGATCCACTCTCTTTACCTATCAGTGCAACCGTCCAGCTTATAAGTTCACCATCTTTATTCATTTCTTCAATAAAGTCTGCAATCAAAGGACTCATAATTCTAAAGCTGGCTTGGTGGGTGCGGTACTCCCTCAGAAACCCGATAACATCCAAAGCTTGCACATCGCGCCACAGGTGACCACTCCAATTCTGCCCTGCACGTTTATATAACTGATCATTAAGATCCAGAGGCGTACCAAGCGAATTTATAAATCTACTCGTAGCCTGGAAGTTTTCCGATAGCGGACCTTTTTGATTGTGGAACACAATAGTCTGAAGCAAATCACCGGAGTAGGACAGTTGAACAGGTCGAGCATTTTTCATTTTGGTTGGTGACGTCACCGTCATTACCGAGTGTGACTTTACACGCAAACCAAATTGCCTTGGCGTAGCACCAGCGGCCGCCATATTGTCAAACTCTTGGCGTAACTCCTCCGCCGCATCAGCAATATGACCATACCATTCAACTAATTCATGTGTTGTATAAAGACGACAAACATCTAAATAACCATCCCGATAACCGAACCAACGGCCCATTTGCATAAGCGTGTCGTACATACGTGCCGTTCTAAGAAAATAACTGGTACAAAGTCCTTCAAGTGTTAATCCTCTCGCCAGTTTATCTCCTCCTATTGCAATAACCTTCAGACCGACACCCTCATGCTCCGCATACTCAAGCGCCTCCTTCGCGCTTCCGTTAATCTCCCGGACTTTAATATCAGACAAAACATCGGGTAGAACCTCCCGCACTTTATCCCAAGAAAAATCCTCAAGGGTTTCGCCCTCAACAAGCGAACCCCTGATGCATTGCATACCCTTAACAAATATTTCCTCATATTCCTGCTGCATGAAAACTTCAAGATTGGAGAGCCCTATACCCCTCGTATAACGCCCCTTAAGATCGCTAACGCAGTCGTTTACTTGTCGAACTACTTCGCTCTGGACCGAAGTAAAACGCGTTACATGAATAAGCATCGATGAGTGTTTATGACCTTGCTTTCGTAATTTCCTTACCGCACATGCATAAACAAAGGATCTGATAGCTTCTGCAAGCGAGTCAGGTACACAAGCCTCACCTTTCCAAAGTGGCTTATGACCATTTTTGTGAGGTTTAATACTAGGTGATAGCTCCGTTTTGCTAGGCATCCAGCTCTGAAATTCGGCTTCTAAGAGAGGCCTTACTAAAGACAAGTCCTCCGAAGAGCTAGCAGCTGATCCAAATACACGGCCAGGCCCAATGTAGTTTGAAGGCGCCGCAAGATTGGTTATAAAAGCAGATGGGAAAAGATCTGGGCCATATTTTTGCGTTTCTCCGCGCTCATGAATAAAGATGTTCGCAAAGGGCGTTGCCGTGTAGCCAACATAAGCTTTACGGGAAAAGTGATGAAGGATAGATCTGATCAACCGATTGATTGTTTTTGGTTCATGCTCAAGATCTGGATTGCCATACTCATCTACAACATCTTCGCCCGTGTCGACAGAGCCATGATCTGACTCATCATCGATTACCAAGAGAGGTAATTTAGTCACAAGTTTTCTGCCTGTTACCGGGTCTACATGATCGGCTACCCGATTAAGGATCCAGTGTTGAAGCCTCTCAAGCACTGTTTTATTTTTCTTTACAACGAAAAGCCACGGCCTCTGTTCAGGACTAATATTCATTTTTGACGCAATAGCTGCGTTGAAGTCCCCTTTATCACTTCGATTGGTTGCCGCATTAGGCCGCACACTAAGATCCGTATCAATTAGTCCTACTCCTACAGCGGGTAACTCTTCTGCATCGGTAATCGTAGCAAATCCAAGAAAGCCTTCATCAAGTCGAATCTGAGTTTGAGATCTCAGATTATTATGCAAACCTGCAAGCACTATAATTATTTTGTAACCGGCATCAGCAGCCTTACATATCAGACCTGTGTAGTTGCCGGTCTTCCCCGATTGAACATGACCAACAACCAGTCCGCGCCGATCCCAAGGTTCTTGACGTTTTGGATCTTCAAGCTGCGACAGTGTCTCATCTGTAGATTTGTCTAATTCATCAAGCGCATTCCACGACAACTTTGGTTCCATATATTCAGAATAACGCCGCCAATATAGCCAGCCCTTCTTCCTATCAGAATCTAACCATGGAATATGACCCTCTCCGCTTGAAAGTATCGCACTTTTGCCCATTGTGCGACTTGACCGTCGAATAAGCTCATCAATCAAGACTTCCCGGTCAATTTCTAAAAACTCTTCGTCCATTACAAGTTCAAGTTTGGAGAGTTCAGCTTCGATCATTTTCGGGGTGATCGGACTCTGAGTACGATCAGATGCACGCCTGAGTTTAATCTGCGCCATAGCCAGAATATCGTCAAAAGCCTTCTGATTTGAATTCGTCATTCGTTTCACCTAATTCAAGAGTTGAGACCAAGGCTGGGTACTGGTGAAATGGAGATGTTCGTGACAGCCGCTCACGGGCTTCATCCTGACTGAGCCCCCTGTACTGTACTAATGCTTCGAACATTGCATATAGAGTTTCCAGTACTTCTTTCTCTGGCGTACTAACAAACCCCGTTCTTGGTGTTTCCTTGTCTTCTGCGGTATCTAACCAGATTCGTTGGACGGGAACTGTTTCCTCGATCAACCGGAGCACAGCATGAATGTCCTGCTTTAACGGGCCAGCCCGACTCAACACGGATGCCAAGAGGTCGTGATCGCGAGCAATCCTGTATGAGGTCCCTTGGGCAGACCGTCGCACTTGCCAGACATCTGCAAGGGCTTTTGCACCTTTGTGTAAAGCAGGTGATATATGCCCTCTGTGAGCAAAAACACTTCTCGCCGTTGCACGAGTCTCAGTAGCCAGACGATGCAGCTGAGTTCGCAACCTGACAGGAGGGTTAGCGGTCGACTTAAGTACATTAATTTTCCAATCAAGATCAGCACTATTAGGAATATCAAGCCGAATTCGCGCCAGCCTATGTGCCTCATCCCGCGGCCAAGGTTTCCCACCGTCACCAAGTCCTAACCAACTGCCGGACAACAGAAGTCGTTTATTCCGGTAAATATAGAAGCCCTCTTGCTGAGTCCATCCTCCCGGGCCTGCTGCTTTTTCCTGCTCTACCGGTTTTAACATGTCGCGGTGCGGAAGTACGTGACATTGCACAACCACACCGGTTGTATTAACGAGCCGATATTCGCTACTTTCAAGTGCTTTGGCAGGATGAGAGATCAGGAAGGGATCCCACGGCTTGACAGCCCTTCCATTCAGCAGCAAACACAGATCTGTATTTTGCTGCTCCAGAAGACGGTGAAACGTCATAGCAAGATGAGCTTCTACACTGTCTAACAGCTCAATCATATCCGAAACGACGAAACCTTCAGTTACGATCCGATCCAGTATCTCCCAAAGCACAACCGTGCCATGTTCCATTTCATAGAGTGGTGCAAGTAAATGCTCCGAACCGGGTGCGGGCCCTTCGAAAAGAGGCCAGTCCGTCCCAGATTCCTTGCCTATAAGATCAAGATCCCATCTTAGGCATACCACTTCACCGCCGATTTCTTTACTAGCAACCGTCAGCCTGCGGGCCTGGGAAAAACTTGCTGTTTTGAGGCCCAATCCGAAACGCCCAAGATCTCCATCTGCACGTTCCGTTCTGGGATCTCTTGTGCCAAGACGCATACCAGATTCAAGCTTACAATCATCCATGCCTATACCATCATCTACTATGCGCACCCAACTTTTATCACTAGCCCATTCAAACTGAATATCAATCTGCTTTGCATGCGCCGCAATCGAATTATCAATCAAATCTGCAATTGCGGTGGGCGTTGCATAACCTAATCCACGAAGAGACTCGAGCATTGGTCCTGCATGTGGAGGGGCATTCCTTACACCCATATTTTTAATATCCTAATTTTTTCTGCATATCATAAATGCGTTTCGGTAGCGCCAAACGTTTAAGACCCTTAGCCTCAATCTGACGTATACGCTCTCTGGTGACTCCGTACAAACCACCAATCTCCTCCAGTGTCATCTCATTTTCACAATCTATTCCGAAGCGCAGTCTAATAACATTAGCCTCACGTTCATTTAATACAGCGAGTACTTCAGTCACGACCTCTTGAATTACTTCCTGATTGTAAATATCTTCTTCTACTGATGGCAAAAACCCATCCCAATCTTCTAAATTCTCAAGATAGATTGCTTCACGCGGGAAAGAGCTATATTCATAAACCTGCTTCACTGGCCATTTGAGCAGAGTCGCAACGCGATCAACCTTAAGCTTTTCTTCCGATTCAAGATCAAAAAGTTCATCAATCTTCGCTAATTTGTCTTGCCGGTGCACAGGGATTCGAATTAGTGCCCCTTCATCTGAGCGCCATCGTGTTATTGCCTGATACATCCAAAACGTACAATAGGTTGTAAAACGATTACCTCTTTCAGGATCAAAACGTCTCAAAGATCTTTGTAAACCAGTAAACGCTACCTGAAAAACATCTTCCGGGTCTTCTCCACTGTTTGTGTTTCGCGATGAAAAACGCCGGGCAAATGGAAGGTGGTTAACAAGTAACTCGTTAGCAACAGTCTCATACTCAAATATCAATTTTCTCAAAAACTGACTTAAACTTGAATTATAAATTTCGAGATGCTGCAATAATTCTTTATAAAAAGATAATGGCATATCAATCGATTCCAACGCTTCGATTGCTGATCTGCGATATTTTCCATCCAAAACCATTCCATTCGAGAGCCAAACTCGTAACAACTTGTAAGCCTCAATTATTTCAGTAGTTTCTAAATGTTCTGGACGTGAAGGGTAGATATTTTTTAGAGAGAAATTTTCAGGTGTTCTCTTTCCATTAAAAATTTCATCTATTACATCAAAAATATACTTTATTGCTTGCTCATTTTTAAGTATGTAAAGTAGTAATTCCTGCTTCGCTTTGAGCAAAGGTTTCAAATATATATAATCCTTAGATTTATCCATTATGAAACGTTTAGTTCCAGGTAGTAATATACACCGGTTAAGTAATGCTTCTAATGACTCAGCTAAGTCGTCTAACGATAAATCTTTAATTCGATACGATAAAAATTGCTGACTATTCCCATCCGAATAAATGTAATTTATACCAGAATATTCCAAACATCTATTTATATTATCGCGTAGCTCATTGCGATCATCAGCTCCTTCACAAACCGATATCAAGTTATCTACATCCTCGATTTCGTAGTAACCTTTTTCAATAAATTTTTTTGCCCATCGGAAACATTCCTTGCGGGCGACCGAAAGAAATGTATTTTTTCTTATTTTTGATAACTTTTCAGATTTTCTTCCAGTTCCACGAACCTTTAGAAAATCAGCTTCTGAAATCAAGTTTTCATTGAATGAATTGTGGTAATTAAGGCTATATGAGCTTAAATTTATTAAACCAATATCCCAATCCGATACTTCATCAGCATAGATAGAAGGCTCTTTTTTTGAAAAATCTTCAAAATCACCAGATATTTTCTGAGTGCTAAAATTCTCAAGGTTTTCCTCTGGTTCAAATACTATAAAGTCATTTTCTGATAAGTTATCGAGTTCTAAGTCTAAATTAGAAGATTCACTATTTGAAGGGGAGTCGTTCAATATCAAGTCAGGTTCATGCTCTAAATTTACTTCTTCATAAGAACTTCCAATATCAGGAGTGTCATTCATTTTTTCGTCATCCCTTAACGAACTATATAGTCACATTTTTTTCACACGCACGGCTTAGAATCGGACTATATCTTTAAATTGAAATACAAGAACAACGTTCAGTTAATATATAAACCAGACCCTACTGGTTTTGATAATTACTGGTAACTTATCATGAAGACTATTTAAGCTCCAAGCGGCAGTTATATCACTTCCCAATACAGAAGCTTCCAAAAATCTCACCCAACAAATCATCGGCGGTAAACGCACCGGTAATTTCATTAAGTGCGTTTTGTGCCATACGTAGATCTTCGGCGAGCAATTCGCCTGCGCCCATGCCTTCGAGCTGCTGGCGACCAAACACTAACGCATCTTGTGCGCGGTTGAGGGCATCAATATGACGGCGGCGTGCTAAGAAGCCACCTTCGCTAGCGGCGTTGTAGCCCATCACGTCTTTCAGGTGTTCGCGTAAGGCATCGACGCCAGCATTGTGTTTCGCCGATAAGCTGATAGTGGGGTAGTCGCCATCGGTATTGATACCAATGGTTTCTGTGGATAAATCGGCTTTGTTACGAATCACAGTCACTCGCCCGCTGGCCAACAAGTTATCGGTAACTTCACTCAGTCCACGTTCATCATAGAGTGCGTGAAGAAGTTTTTCTGGGTCAGTTTCGTTGGTGGTTGAATCCACCATGAGGAGTACACGATCCGCTTTGCTGATTTCGTCCCAGGCGCGTTGAATGCCAATGCGCTCAACTTCGTCCGGCGCGTCGCGTAATCCGGCGGTATCAATAATATGCAGTGGCATGCCATCAATATGAATATGTTCTTTTAATACGTCGCGTGTGGTGCCTGCAATGTCCGTCACGATGGCACGTTCTTGGCCCGCTAATGCATTAAGAAGTGAGGACTTACCCGCGTTAGGACGCCCAGCAATCACGACGTTCATGCCTTCGCGCAAGATCGCCCCTTGGCTCGCTTCCTTCAAAACGAGGGCCAAGGCATTTTCAACGTCCGTGAGCATAGCATCAACTTTACCATCACTGAGGAAGTCGATTTCTTCTTCCGGGAAGTCGATGGCCGCTTCGGTGTAGATGCGCAAATGAACCAGCTGGTCGAGTAGTTCGTGTACTCGCTTTGAGAATTCACCCTGCATTGAACGCAATGCGCAGCGTGCTGCTTGCTCGGATGCTGAATCAATCAAGTCGGCAATAGCTTCTGCCTGAGCCAAGTCCATTTTGTCGTTTAGAAAGGCGCGCTCGGAGAATTCACCCGGGCGCGCTAAGCGACAACCTAAGCCAATGACTTCACGTAATAAGATATCCAGCACGACCGGCCCACCATGCCCTTGAAGCTCTAGTACGTCTTCACCGGTAAATGAATGAGGGTTGGGAAAGAAGAGTGCAAGGCCTTCATCCAATACCACGCCATCTTTGCTTTTGAACGGCCCGTAATGCACGTAGCGCGGTTTTGGTACAAACCCAAGCACAGCGTGTGCGATTGCTTGAGCTTTGCTGCCAGACACACGAATAATGCCCACACCACCACGCCCAGGAGCGGTGGCAATGGCGGTAATGGTGTCTTGGTGAATCGCGCTGCTCATAATCTGTACCTTATTTGGATTGCGGCCATTGTACCTATACCTGCTATTCGTCCCAACGCTTGTTCTAAATAGCGGCCACAAAAAAGGCGCCGAAGCGCCTTTTCTATGTTTACTTACTAAATAAGCAGGGCTTATTTAGTACTTTTTTCGATCTGTTTAGTAATCACATACTGCTGCGAGATAGACAGAATGTTGTTTACTACCCAGTACAGTACCAGACCCGCCGGGAACCATAAGAAGAACACGGTAAATACGACTGGCATCATCTGCATTACACGCGCCTGCATTGGATCAGGCGGTGTTGGGTTGAGTTTCATCTGTAGGAACATAGATGCACCCATCAACAACGGCAGAATGAAGAACGGGTCTTTAATCGACATGTCTTCAATCCACAAGTAGAACGGCGCTTGGCGAAGTTCTACCGATTCCATTAATACCCAATACAAAGCAATGAATACTGGCATCTGTACTAAGATCGGCAAACAACCACTCAGTGGATTGATCTTCTCTTCTTTGTACAGCTTCATCATTTCTTGACCAAGCTTTTCACGGTTATCACCGAAACGCTCTTTGATCTCAGCCATCTTTGGTGCAACTTTGCGCATATTTGCCATAGAGCGATACGACATCGCAGACAGTTTAAAGAAGGCCAGTTTAATCAATACAGTTAGCAGGATAATCGCAATACCCCAGTTACCTACACCGCCGCCAAGATCAACATCCATACCGAAGAAGTTAATTTCGCCCGACTGAATGAAGTTCAATACCGCAAACAATGGCTGTGCAACCCACCAAAGAATGCCGTAATCCACCACCAAGTTTAAGTTAGGAGCAATGTCTTCTAAACGATCTTGGATTTTGGGGCCAGTATATAGCTGCGCACCCATTGTTGCGGTTTCACCCGGCGCAACACTGACGGCATTATCGTAGAAACCAAAAACATAGTTTCCTTTTACGTAACGGCCATTATAAGTGTGCTGTTGATCCTGAGCAGGAATCCAAGCAGATACGAAGTAGTGCTGCAAAATGGCTGCCCATCCACCTTCTTCAACAGTTTTAAAGCGCTCGTCTTCAAGATCATCAAACGATACCTTCATGTAACGTTCTTCTTTCGTGGTTAAGGCTGCACCTAAATACGCGGCCATGCCCATGCTTGAAGTTTTTGAAGGATCATCAGAATTATCACGTTTTAGCTGAGCGTAAAACACACCCTGCCACGGCTCTTGCGAGATGTTGCGTACTTTGTAACGCACATCCATCAGGTATTCGCCGCGTTTAAAGGTAAAGATTTTTTCTACCTGTGCTTTATCAGTTTGTGTGCTTAGCACAACTTTAAGTACGTCTTCGCCTTCTTCTAAGACGTAGTTAGTACTTACTGAGCTATACAGAGCACCGCTATCTTTATCAACGCCATCACGACCAATCAACCCGCTTTGTGCAACATAAGTACGAGCATTGCTGTTATCAAGTAAGGTAAATGGAACGTCTTTTTGGTCGTTAGATTTTGGATACTTAGGCAAACGAACTTCTGAAACTTGGCCACCCTTAGGGTCGATAGCCACTTTCAAAACATCGGTTTCTACGTAAATTAATTTGCCAGATGGCGCGGCAGAAATCGCAGGCTCATCAATTGAAGACAAAGTCGGTTGTTCAGAAACGTCTGGTGTATCGCCATCAACTGCAATATTGGATTCACCGGTCATCGGTGCATCTTCATATTGAGTAGCAGCTTGTTCACTAACAGGTTGAGAATCTATAGAGCTGTAATCGTTGCTCCAGTTGATAATCAGCATGTAAGACGTAATTGCTAAACCTACATATATAACTAAACGGCGGATATCCATGATTAGGGTTTCCGTTGACAACAATGGGTGGAATGGTTTTGTGAATCAAGATCGGGGACAAGATCGACCCCATGGCCACCCCAAGGGTGACATCTTCCGATTCGACGAATCGCAAGAATTCCGCCACGAATCACACCGTAACGACGAATTGATTCATCAGCGTATGAGGAACAAGTGGGGAAATATCGACAGCGACTAGGGAGAAAAGGACTTATGGCGTAACGATAAACAGAAATAAGTGCCAATAGGGTTTTTACGCCTATATTAGCTCCGCTTTTTGCGGTTTCTGCCTTGGTGTTTACCATGAGGTTTCTTCAGTCTGAACCAGAGGCCGTCGATCATCTCACGAATCTGCTGATTGTCCAGCTCAACAATGCCTGACCGAGCAAGAATGACAAAATCATTACTAACAAGATCATGTTGATGCTGACGAAATGATTCGCGAATCAGGCGTTTAACCCGATTACGATCAACCGCTCTTTTCAGCTGTTTCTTTGCTAGAACAAAACCAACACGCGGTTTCTCTAACTGATTCGGAGACGCCAACACCAAAAGGTGAGGCGTACTTCCACGCAGAGCCGTATTATCAAAAACACGTTTAAATTCTGCTGGTTTCAGCAGCCGTAAATCTCTACGGAAAGCTAGATCCAGCATTTAAATACTCTGCGAGAAGAACAGCAATTAAGCAGTTAGGCTATGACGGCCTTTTGCACGACGACGTGCCAAGATCTGACGGCCGCTTTTAGTTGCCATACGAGCACGGAAACCGTGATTACGTTTGCGTTTCAGAACGCTTGGTTGGAATGTACGTTTCATAACATCACCCAGTTAGTGAATAGGGTCAAAATTTAAGGCCGTGAAGTGTATTCAAAAGCAAACCGGATGGCAATGCTTAATCCAATCTATTTACTGAGATCCTCAAATACTTTTGTAAATTCTAATTCCTCACAAACTTTTGAATTTTCAACAATCTCAATTTTTATCTTTTTGATTAATGTTTTTATGAATATGAATGATGTGAAGAAGTAAGTAAGGAAAATTGAAGTTATTACTATTAGTGACCGGAAGTTCTGTTGATAACCCATTTTTATCTATATAAATCAATTAGTTAGAGTATTTATAACTAGGCTTGAAAGCTCTTGCTAAGCAGAGGATTTCTTGCTGAGAAACGGTGCATGAAATGACCAGTTATGCACAGAACCCGGTCATCATCATTTTATTCACATTTTTATCCATGCCTGAAAGAACAAGGTGTTAAGAGACTTATCCACAGGAGGGTGGTTTAAATAATACGGTTTAAACGCTGATTTCTGTGGATAACCCCCCTTGCCTCAGTTAAAATGTCAGCCTTCTTTATACTAATTCGCCCAATCCAATATGACAGAGGTGCTTGTGACAGGTTTGTGGGATGACTGCTTAGGGTATTTGCAACACGAATTACCAACGCAGCAATACAACACATGGATTCGTCCACTGATCGCAAGTACTGAAAACGGGCAGATTATTCTTAGTGCGCCTAACCGGTTTGTTAAAGATTGGGTGAAAGATAAATATCTTCAGCGTATTCAAGAGATTATTTCTGACTTAAATGATGGCCGTCTTACGCATGTAGATGTTGTTGCTGGCGAAAGTCGTCCAATGTTTTCAGCGAATGTAGCGCCACCTCGTCCAGAACCAAGAGCTGCGAATACAGAGAGCATTAATTTTGCGGCTCCGCGAGCTGAAATGTCCTCTCCTGAAGTGGCTTCGCCACCATTAGAGAGTATGGGTTCAGATGCTGCATTTGCGCCTGCACATGCGGGGTCTAGTCAAGCTGCACCTATTAATAGTAATACTGGCAACGTGCCTAGTAGCGGATCGCCGTCTTCAACAACTGCCCCAGCCGGTAAACCGAAGCGTAATGTTCAAGTAGAAGGGGGTTTGCAGCACCAAAGCTTCCTTAATCCGACATTTACGTTTGGTAGCTTTGTTGAAGGTAAGTCGAACCAACTGGCCCATGCTGCGGCTCAGCAAGTTGCTGAGAACCCAGGCGGTGGTTACAACCCACTCTTTATATACGGTGGTGTTGGCTTGGGTAAAACTCACTTAATGCACTCAGTGGGTAATCATTTACAAAGTAAAAACCCGAATGCCAAAGTGCTTTATGTTCATTCTGAGCGCTTTGTGCAAGATATGGTTAAGGCTTTGCAATTGGGTGCCATTAATGAATTTAAACGTTTTTACCGCAGTCTTGATGCACTGTTAATTGATGACATTCAGTTTTTTGCGGGTAAGGAACGTTCTCAAGAAGAGTTCTTTCATACTTTTAATGCCTTGCTTGAAGGCGGCCAGCAAATGATCTTAACTTGCGACCGTTATCCTAAGGAAATCAATGGCTTAGAAGAAAGATTGAAGTCTCGTTTCGGCTGGGGTTTAACCGTTGCAGTTGAGCCTCCTGAACTGGAAACTCGTGTGGCTATCTTAATGAAGAAAGCTGAGCAAACAGGGATGAACTTACCTGATGACGCCGCCTTCTTTATTGCCCAAAAAATTCGATCCAATGTTCGTGAACTTGAAGGCGCGTTAAAGCGTGTTGCAGCAAATGCTCAGTTCACGGGTAGCGAAATTACTCTGCCTTTCATTAAAGAGTCGCTGAAAGACCTATTGGCACTGCAAGATAAACAAGTAAGTGTCGAAAATATTCAGCGAACCGTAGCAGAGTATTACAAAATTAAGATGTCTGATTTATTATCTAAGCGTCGTACGCGTTCTGTTGCGCGTCCGCGCCAATTTGCGATGGCATTAAGTAAAGAACTCACCAACCATAGCTTGCCAGAAATTGGAGAGCTATTTGGTGGACGAGACCATACGACAGTGTTGCATGCGTGTCGGAAAATAAAAGAACTACAGGAATCCAGTTCGGATGTGCGGGAAGATTATAAAAACCTGCTGCGTTCACTGACAACCTAACGCCTGTTAGCTAGGCACCGGAACTGAGTGGAGAACCATGAAATTCGTAATATCCAGGGAAGCCCTTCTGCGCCCATTACAACTGGTGGCAGGCGTTGTAGAAAAACGTCAGACCTTACCAGTACTGTCTAACGTCCTTCTGGAAATTGAAGGTCAACAGTTGTCATTGACGGGTACCGACCTTGAGGTTGAACTTGTTGGTCGTGTCACCCTTGATGAAGTTGGTCAAGAAGGTGCGATTACGGTTCCGGCTAAAAAGTTAATGGATATCTGTCGCTCACTGCCAGATGGCGCACAAATTGAAGTTGAGCAAGACGAAGCCCGCGTTAATGTACGCTCTGGCCGCTCACGCTTTACTTTATCGACGCTACCGGCCACAGAATTCCCGAATGTTGATGCGGTTGCTGATGAACACACGTTTGCTCTGCCACAGATCGACCTTCGCCGTATTATCGACCGCACCAGCTTCGCTATGGCGCAGCAGGACGTGCGTTACTACCTAAATGGTATGTTGATAGAAGTTACACCAGAAAGCCTGCGAGCGGTCGCTACAGACGGTCATCGCTTGGCAACCTGTGTTGCTACCGTGACTGGCCCTAAAGAAGCTCAGCAAATCATTCTGCCACGCAAAGGCGTGCTAGAAATGGCAAAACTTCTGACAGATCCTGAAGCGACAGTGAGTTTGGCGCTTAGTGCGAATCACTTGCGTGCCCATACAGAAGCCTTCACTTTTACTTCGAAGTTGGTTGACGGTAAATTCCCAGATTACAGCCGAGTGATTCCAAAAGGCGGCAATAACGTCATGTTGGGTGATCGCACGGAATTACGTCAGGTGTTTAACCGTACTGCGATTCTCTCGAATGAGAAGTACCGTGGTGTGCGTATGCTGCTATCCACCGACAACCTGCAGGTGTTTGCTAACAACCCTGAGCAGGAAGAAGCGGAAGAGTCGACGGCGGTTGAATACCAAGGTGATTCTTTAGAGATGGGCTTTAACGTATCTTATCTTCAGGATGTGTTGGGCGTTATTTCGACGGAACAGGTTAAATTTACTCTTTCGGACGCCAATAGCAGTGCATTGATAGAAGAGTCGCATGATTCTGACGCCATGTACGTTGTTATGCCGATGCGTTTGTAGCCTTATCGGACTTTCCTGATTATGCCAATCCGGCATTTGCGAATCAGTGGCGTGCGCAACTTGCAGCCACTGGTTTTCGATCCTCACCCCAATGTTAATTTTATATACGGAGACAATGGCTCCGGTAAAACCAGCATTCTTGAATCTATCGCTCTGATGGCTTCAGGCAAATCTTTCCGTACTTCACAACTTAAGCACGTGATGTCTCATGAACACGACCGCATCGAAATGCGTGTGGGCATTGAAGATCCTGATCGCGGTGATTGCGAAATGGAAAGCTTGCGTCTTCGTGGTGGTGATCACCTGCTAAAATTAAACGGCTCAATTCTTACTTCACAAGCCGAAGCAGCGCATTGGTTACCTGTTCAAATTATCGAGCCTAATACGTTTAAGCTGCTTTCTGGTTCGCCTGAAGAGCGTCGTGCGTTTATTGATTGGGGAGTGTTCCACGTGGAACAAAGTTTTATGGAACAGTGGAAAACGTTCCGTAAACACCTCAAACAACGCAATGCCGTACTTAAACAGAAACAGGCCGAGTGGCTGGATGTGTGGAATAGCGGTTTTATCGAAGGGGCAGAGGCAATTGACACACAACGCCAAGCCTACCTTGCTCGGTTTAAACCCGAGTTTATACGCATATTAAATGAGCTGGACCCGGCAATATCTGTCACACTGGCTTATTATCCTGGCTGGGAAAAAGACAGCCAACTTGCTGATATACTAGAGCGTCAGCAAGAAAGAGACATGGTGTTGGGCTATACCCAATCTGGGCCGCATCGTGCAGAATTAAGAATTAAATGTGACAAGCAACCGGCGGCAGAAATCTTATCTCGCGGTCAGCAAAAAACAGTAGTTGCTGCACTTAAGATTGCCCAAGGTTCGCTGTTTCAGCAGGAGAGTGGACGTCAAACTATCTACCTAGTGGATGATCTTGCGTCAGAACTGGATGAAAAGCATCGTTTTGCTTTATGCAAACTGCTAGAAGAATTAAAATGTCAGGTCTTTATTACCAGCATCGATAAAGAAAAACTTACCGATGTTTGGAAGCCTATCTCCAGTAAAGTGTTCCACGTGGAACATGGAGACCTGAAACAAGTAGATAACGAGTAAAGCGTCGTATTTTGGCTTTAGGGAGAAGACTCCGGTCGAGCCAATTAGGACGACCCGCGTAAGCGGAAGGTAAGCGCAATGAGCGCCACAATATAAGAAATCTATAAGAAACTTATCAGATAACAGGTACGCTAGATTCACATCAGCGGGCCTAATGAGGAAACACCGAATGAGCGAGCAGAGTTACGATTCGTCCAGTATTAAGGTACTTAAAGGCCTAGATGCAGTACGAAAGCGTCCAGGGATGTACATTGGCGATACCGATGACGGTACCGGCCTGCACCACATGGTATTTGAGGTGGTCGATAACTCAATCGATGAAGCGTTAGCAGGGCACTGTGATACGGTAGAAGTCGTTATTCACCCAGATAACTCTATCTCAGTATCTGATAACGGGCGGGGTATTCCGACAGAAGTTCATGAAGAAGAGGGTGTTTCTGCGGCAGAAGTTATCCTAACGGTACTTCACGCCGGTGGTAAGTTTGACGACAACTCCTACAAAGTTTCCGGTGGTTTGCACGGCGTAGGTGTTTCGGTAGTGAACGCCCTCTCTGAAAAGTTAAAGCTGACTATTCGCCGCGCAGGAAAATTATACGAACAAGAATACACCCACGGTGTGCCTGATTACCCATTAAAAGAAGTGGGTGTATCAGAAACGAATGGCACCATGGTGACCTTCCTACCATCAAAAGAAACCTTCACTAAAACAGTTTTTAGTTATGATTATCTCGCTAAGCGTTTACGCGAGTTATCTTTCTTGAACTCGGGTGTGCGTGTTCATATGAAAGATGAGCGCTCAGATAAGGAAGATATCTTCGAGTTTGAAGGGGGTCTTGCGTCGTTCGTGAACTACCTGAACGAAGGCAAAAAAATCGTTAATGATGTATTCCACTTTGTTGCCGAGCGTGAAGACGGCATATCAGTAGAAGTGGCAATGCAGTGGAACGACGGCTTCCAAGAAAGCATTCACTGCTACACCAACAACATTCCACAGCGCGACGGTGGATCACACCTTGCAGGCTTCCGTGCAGCGTTAACACGCTCATTGAACACCTACATCGAGAAAGAAGGACTGGGCAAAAAAGAAAAGGTCTCCACCACGGGTGATGATGCTCGTGAAGGTCTCACTGCGATTGTCTCCGTGAAAGTGCCTGATCCTAAGTTCAGCTCACAGACAAAAGACAAACTGGTATCCAGTGAAGTTAAACCAGCGGTAGAGCAAGAAATGGGACGTTTGTTCCAAGACTACCTACTTGAGAACCCACAGCAGGCCAAAGAGCTTGTTGGCAAAATGATTGATGCCGCTCGTGCTCGTGAAGCCGCTCGTAAAGCCCGTGAAATGACCCGTCGTAAAGGCGCACTCGACATAGCCGGTTTGCCGGGTAAATTGGCCGACTGCCAAGAGAAAGACCCAGCGCTTTCAGAAGTGTACCTAGTGGAAGGGGACTCTGCGGGAGGTTCTGCTAAGCAGGGCCGTGACCGCCGGACGCAAGCAATTTTACCGCTAAAAGGTAAGATTCTTAACGTAGAAAAAGCTCGCTTCGACAAAATGCTGCAATCAGCCGAAGTAGGCACACTTATTACCGCCCTTGGTTGTGGTATTGGTCGTGAAGAATACAACCCAGACAAGCTGCGTTATCACCGCATCATCATCATGACGGATGCCGACGTCGATGGTGCACACATTCGTACGCTACTGTTGACCTTCTTCTTCCGTCAGATGCCAGAAATCATCGAACGTGGACACATCTACATTGCTCAGCCACCTTTGTACAAGATCAAGCGTGGTAAGCAAGAGCAGTACATTAAAGACGAAGAAGCGATGGAGAGCTACCTTACCCATATCGCACTCGAAAAAGCCGCTCTGCACCCATCTGAGGCCGCTCCAGCCATTAGCGATGGTGCCTTCGCAGACCTAGTTGCGAAGTATCGTGCCGCACAAGAGACGGTAGATCGCATGGCAAACCTAGTGCGTAAAGAAATCTTGCATTTGATGCTCACCATGCCGCGTGTAACCGTGGACATGATGAACGACGAAGCAGCAATGAATAGCTGGGTTGATATTCTGCGTGGCACCCTGCCAGATGCAGGCCGCAGTGGCTCACACTTCGAAGTATCCGTCGAAAAAGACGCCGAACGTGATCACTTCAACGTCGACGTAAAAGTAATTACACACGGTATGGCACGCGACTACATTCTTGATGCAGATTTCTTTGGCGGCAGCGGTTACAACAAACTCGCCAGCATGAGTGAGCTGCTGACAGAAACCATCGAAGAAGGTGCATTCATTCAGCGTGGCGAAAAAGTTCACCAGATTGAAGACTTCTGGGATGCCGTACAGTGGTTACTGAGCGAAGCGAAAAAAGGCTTCAACATCCAGCGCTATAAAGGGTTGGGTGAAATGAACCCAGACCAGCTGTGGGAAACCACCATGGACCCTGAAACGCGCCGTATGCTGCAAGTAACCATCGAAGACGCCGTAGGTGCGGATAAGATGTTTACCACGCTCATGGGCGACGACGTAGAGCCTCGTCGTGCGTTTATTGAAGCGAATGCGCTGAATGTAGCGAACTTGGATTTTTGATCCGTGAGTGCTTATGAGAGAGGCAGCCATTGGCTGCCTTTTTTATATTTGGTGCATAAAAAAGCCCGCACGAAGCGGGCTTGATCAAATCATATGTCTTTGGTGGGCTGCCGAAGCAGGGATATCCAAAGCTCACGTAAAAACTGTAAACTTTTACTACGGATCTGTCAAAGTTAAATAGTGTAACTCAAGGAAGACTTATGCCTTACAAAGATATCGAGAAAGTGCTATCCGCAGGGCGCTTATTTACCTATAGGAGTGCGGTAAAAAATATTCTTGGGATAGATAGTGAAGAAACAACGTTAAAACTATACGAGTGGAATGCAAAGCTCTCTGGTCATTTCTTATTTCCTTTGCACATCTATGAAGTCATGCTGCGAAATGCTATTTCTGACGCTATTTCGCAAAGGTACGGAGTGGATTGGCCAATTAATAAAGTATTTCAGAACTCTTTACCAAGGAAAGAAAAAGCCGACTTACTCAACTTAGTTACTCCTACGTATAATGGGCTAGGAAAAGTAGTTCCTGAACTGAATTTATATTGGTTTGAAAGCATGCTGACAAAGCGGCATGAAGCTCGTATCTGGAAGCAATACAGTAGTACTACTTTCCCCAATGCTAGAATAGATGCGGCAACATTGCGGGTGAGATTGAATAAAGAATGTAAACAAATTCGTAAATTAAGAAATCGCATTGCACATCATGAGCCAATTTTTAATCAAATTAATACACAGGAAATACTAGGACAAATTCAAACGGCTGTTGCATTTCGTTGTACGGCTACCGAAGCATGGCTGATGGATTGCGAACAAGTTTCGGAGTTGTTAATTAATCCTATTATTTAGCAATAACGTTCACCGTTAGCGTAAGAGCGAGGTCTTGCCCAATGAGGACTGAAGAATTCGATCAAAAATTTGATGATGGCTTGGAAGATATTAATGACGATCTGGATTTGTCGACTGCTCGCCGGGTAAATGAAGAGCCTAAGCACTTGAATGCTGAGGTTGTTACTCAAAAAGATGCGCCTGAATCAGATTGTAAGAAGCTAAAATCTAAGCGCTAGTTGAATACCTCGTACTCCGCCCACCACCGGGCATTTTCTCTATACACCCTTTTGCCACTAGATCCGCCAAGTGCCTCGTCGCCGTTGCTTTACTGACCTTGGCGACCTTTTGATACTGAGCGGCGCTGATGCCGTTTTCAAATCCTGTTGGCCCAGCATCCAATAAACGGTTAAGTACTTTGCGTTGTTCCGCACTTAATGACGTGTCGTTATAACGCTGCCAGAAGGCGGTTTTTGCGAGGGTACGGTCGATTGTGGCGATGGCGCTTTCGACACTGGTAAGTAGGGTGCCTAAAAACCATTCGACCCAAGGTGTGACATCGAGTTTTCCCTCGACTTCTTGAGCGTGCTTTTGGGTGTGTTCGAGTATGTCGTAATAGCCTTTGCGGTTGTCTAGTATCGCGCCTGACATGGCGAATAAGCGGATGCTTTGTTCGTCACCTTGAGCCAGTGCCAAATCTGTTAGGGCGCGGGTGAGTCGTCCATTGCCGTCGTCGAACGGGTGCAAGGTGATAAACCATAAATGGGCGATAGCGGCACGTACGAGTGGGTCGAGTGTTTGGCTATTTTTATCGTTATGTTCTGGCGAGTTAAACCAGTTAATAAAGCCCTCAAGCTCATTTTCTAATATCTCCCTTGAGGGCGCTTCAAAATGCACGGTCGGTTTATCCAGGCGACCAGACACAACTTGCATCGGTTCATTGCCCCTGAGCTCGCCAACGCGAATTGTCTGGAAAGTGCTTTGAGACGCTTCAGGGAATATCCAACGATGCCACTGATACAACCGCTCCATCGTTAGGGGTTGTTTATGTTGTTGCAGTGCATCCGCCATCATCTCAGCAAGCCCTTCTGAACGCTCGCTGGTTGGGTAGGGTGTTACTTCGCTGATGCATAGGTGCTTGGCAAGTGATGAGCGCACTGAGGCGGCATTCAGTTTTTCATTTTCAATCGCGGAAGACGCAAGGATATTACCCAGCAGGGTATCGAGTGAGGCTTGCTCACTTGATGAGAGACTCGCTTTGCCAGTGAGTGTGCCCATGCGTTTGTGGCACTCTCGTAATAGTGGCTGCACCGAAGAGGCCTGCCAGCAGAAGTTCGGCCAAGCAGTGGATTGCCAGATCCAAGTTTGTTTAAGGGTTTGTTCCACGTCTTTTTCCGTGTTTCTTAAGAGTGGTGGGCCGAATAGCGAATTTATTCGGCTCATGTAATGAGCCAATAGTAGGCGGTATTCGGCTCATGCTGCAACGTTATTTTTGAAAACTGTTTACGTGAAAGCGTTGGGTTACGCGCTTCGCGCTAACCGCAACCTACTTTTAAGCGATTAAGTTAACGGTATTTAGGCAGGCAAGAGGTGAGATAGCCCTTATGCTAGCCAATAAAAAAAGCAGCCGAAGCTGCTTTGGTTATTTAATGACGATGCATAGAGTCGTAGTAAGTACTCACACCTGATATTCAGCAATCTCTTTTTTCCACTTTTCAATCAGCTCACGGTTGTCGTGATCTTCAGGGTGGAAGTCTTCACGGTAGAAGTCTTTAAACGGTGCCTTGATCGACGTGATCATGCCGTCTTTACCAAATAACATTTGCATGCCTTCTTTAAATTGCGCCCAGCTAGGCATCCGGCGGGCGGCAAATAAAAGATAGATGGTGCGGGCAAAGGTGAGCGTTGGAAACAATACGGCGATGGCGCGCATGATGCGTTTGAGCATTTTGCGGCTGCCGCCTGTGCTCATGTAAACATCAAACGCGACGGACTTGTGTTCGATCTCTTCAATCGCGTGCCACACCATCATGTTACGTATGGACGGGTGCATGCCTTCCATCTGCTTGGGGTGAGTAAGTACATACTCTGCAATGATGGCGGTGATGTGTTCAAGGCACACAGTCGCTGCTAGGCGCTCACGCTTGGATCGCTTGGCATTTAATAGGGCAATAGCTTTTTCTACACGGCGCTCAATGGCTTGGGCGCGCCAACCCAGGGCTTCGAGCTTTTCGTTGGCCAGCTTGTGCTGGTTGGTGTGGTGCGCCTCTTGGCGTGTGAAGTCTTTGATGTCTTCAAGCAGTTGCGGGTCAGTCACTTGGTCTTTGAAGTGACGCACAGACTCAATAAACATTTGCTCGCCCGGCGGAAACGTGCCGGATAGCACCGCGATAAACGCGGTCAGGAAAGGGTTGCCACGGTACCAGTCCATTTCATTGACGTCGCTGAATGAGAAATCCATTTTGCGGACTTCGATGTGTCCCGGCTGGCGTTGAGCAGAGCTCTGGGCAGCTGGCAGTGGTTGGGTGGCAGAGTTCATAGTCTCTCTCCTAACGTGTTAAAGCGGACGACCATGTAATCAGCGCTTATATTGGGCCTCAAGGTTGGTTAAGGCCAAACGTTGGCTCAAACTGAAGTATTGATGATTTTGCTCAGGAACCTTGTTGTTGGGTGCGGGTCGTTATATACAGACATACGTTCATTTATTTTTTATATAGGCAGTCCATGCGGTATTTGCTTTCAACGATTATTTTGCCCTTCTTACTTTTGTCTCTTCCCGGCTTGGCTGTGGCAGCGGACTCTCCAGTGTCTCCGTCGGACGGCTCTAGTTCATCAGGGAGTGTGGATCAGAAAGCGGTTGAAGATTTAATTGGAACTCTTGAGAGCGAGACTGAACGGCAGGCGCTGATTGATAAACTTAAGTTGATGGTTAATACCGAAGAAGAATCCGCGTCTGTGCTCGGCAGCCTGATTGATTTTGAGAGCGCAGGTAGCGGGATTACCCAAGACTTCGTGGTCTTGATGGAAAGCTATGGTTTGCCAGAAAACATCATTGGTGACTTAGTTAGCTTTAGCTTAACGGTGTTACTGGTATTGGCGGGTTTGTTTTTTAATGCTCGCGTTGCGGCATTTTTAGATCGCCGCTTAAGGCCAGTTCGTAAGCGCTTACAATGGAGTAAAACAAGGTTTGATAGTGTTTTCTTGATTCAGCGTTGGGCCGGTTATGCCGTGGGGTTGGTCTTAATTGGGTACGCTGCAGCCCAACTAATCGCGAGTTATTTGTCTCACGATGGCGATTCGATTGTCTTGGGCTCTGCCATGAATATTGTACTCACGGTGACCGTCGTTGTATTGATATTCAATTTGATCTGGGAGGGCGTGAACGCTCTATTGGAATCGGTGATGCATCGTCACGAGGCGTTAAATAATTCTCGCTTTCAGACCATTACGCCCATTATTCGTAATATCCTGTTGATTACGTTGACGTTACTGTCGCTTATGGTGATTTTGTCTGAGATTGGTATCAATATTATGCCACTTCTGGCTGGTGCGGGTGTTCTCGGTATTGCTGTGGGCTTTGGTGCACAGACATTGGTGAAAGATTTTCTGACCGGGCTGACGGTGATCTTTGAGGATTTGTTGCAGATAGGTGATGTCGTTAAGCTCGGTGATCATTTCGGCCTGGTTGAAAAAATCACATTACGGAAAATTCAGCTACGGGATCTTGAGGGTACGGTGCATACCATCCCATTTGGTGAGGTGGCGATAGTGTCTAACCTGACCAAAGATTTCAGTTTTTATCTCTTTGATATTGGCGTTGCGTATCGAGAAAATACGGACGAAGTAATTAAAATACTGCACGAGATTGATGAGGAATTAAGAGAAGATGATGACTTCAAAGATCGCATTCTTGAGCCCTTAGAAGTATTTGGCGTTGATCAGTTTGCTGACAGTGCAGTGATGATTAAAGCCCGAATAAAAACACGACCGATCCAGCAATGGAATGTAGGGCGTGAATTTAATCGCCGTATGAAAATAGCATTTGATGAGCGCGGCATTGAGATTCCATTCCCGCATCAAACCATTTACTTCGGTGAAGACAAACAAGGACGTGCGCCTAACGCGAATGTGCACTTAACTAAAAATAGCACTGTTGATCCGTTGAATGATGAAAAAGAAATAGGGAGAGAGCAAGGTCGCAGCGCTAAGTCAAAAGACTTACCGGAAGATTTGCCTGAAAAAAATTCGTCTGATTATGAGTCAGCCACAAAATAATCAGCGAGTTGTATCGATTGATTCTTAGAAGGGGAGCCGTTATGCGGCTCTCCTTTTTCTGTACTGCTTTTTAATCGGAGTGCATTAACTGATTTTTGGCTGGCGCGGCCCAAACAAAGCCCACGCAATCAAGCCAGCTATAGGTAAAAATATGATCGCAGCAATCCATGCGGCTTTTACACCTAGCGGTTTACGCGATGGCACTACGTTAAAAATGGCATAAATGTCGGCGATTAAAATCAAGATGGCGAAAAGGCCGTTGGTCTCGATGATCATGAAGTATTCCTCTAATGCAGATAGCCAGAGCGCACTGACAACTTAATCCAGTTGCTTATGGAGTTAGCTACTCTAGTCCGAGCATCATATCAGCCTCGATGCGGCTTTTGCCATGCGCCTTCCTTTTCTACACACTTTTTTACGACAATATTTGCTGCTGGCTCAGGTTGAAGTGGATTCGTCAGATTTGCTATCTGCCCAAGGCTTTGTCACGGTATGGACTAGAAAATTACGTTACTGCAAACGTGAGCCCCCCGTTTTAGATGATTGGAGATGATATGACACCAGAAAACAAAGGCGTGCAGGCGACACTGTTACTGCCTGTGGCTATCCCGACTATTTTTGTCGCCTTGTGTTTAATTCTAGGCACAATCGCGAATCCAGAGTACGCCGGTGAGTTGTTTGGCCACATGTTGAGTTGGGTGACTGAAACCTTTGGCTGGTTTTATATGTTGGCGGTGGCTGTATTTTTGGTGTTTATCATTTTTGTCGGTTTTAGCAGCTGGGGGAATATTCGGCTGGGGTCGGATCATGCAGAGCCTGAGTACAGTTTTCCGGCGTGGTTTGCCATGTTGTTCTCGGCGGGTTACGGCATTGCTTTACTGTTTTTCGGGGTCGCAGAGCCAGTATTGCACTATTCAACTCCGCCAGCGGGTGCTGCTGAAACCGTATCCGCAGCGAAAGAAGCCATGCAAATCGCCTACTTCCACTGGGGGCTACATATTTGGGGGATTTACGGTTTAGTTGGTCTGGTTCTTTCGTATTTTGCTTATCGTCATGGCTTGCCGCTGTCCATGCGCTCGGCACTGTATCCACTGATTGGTGATCGTATTTATGGGGTAGCGGGGCACGTTACGGATATTTTCGCGATTCTTGGCACTATGTTTGGCTTGGCAACGACACTCGGGTTATCGGTTGCGCAAATTAATGCGGGTATAAATTATTTGTGGCCTGAGGTGCCGGTAAGCACCACGGTACAGGTGATAGCGATTGCTGTGATTACTGGGGCGGCGACGATTTCCGTGGTGGCAGGGATGGATAAAGGCATCAAGAACTTGTCCATGCTTAATATGGCGTTGGCCGTATTTTTGATGGTGGTGGTGTTTGCGTTAGGGCCGAGCGTACATATTCTCAATACGCTTCTGCAAAATACGGGCGCGTATTTAGGTAGCATTGTTGAGCGTACGTTTAATTTGCAAGCCTACAGTCACAGTGATTGGATCGGAAATTGGACGCTGTTTATCTTCGCTTGGACGATTGCCTGGGCACCGTTTGTGGGCTTGTTTATTGCGAAAATCAGTCGCGGTCGTACCATTCGCCAGTTTGTTGTTGGCGTGTTGGCGGTACCGACCATATTCACCTTTTTATGGTTCGCTATTTTTGGTGACACGGCGCTGCATTTGATTATGGAGCAGGGCAAAACGGCACTCATTGGTGAAGTTCAAGCGAACCATGCGGTAGCGCTGTTCGAATTCTATGATCGCTTACCGATGTCGTCGTTTTTATCGGTCGTGACGGTCTTCTTAATTATTACCTTTTTTGTCACCTCATCTGACTCTGGTTCATTGGTTGTCGATTCGTTAGCGTCCGGCGGTAAATTAGAAACGCCAGTGTGGCAACGTGTGTTTTGGGCATCGTTGGAAGGTCTTATTGCAGCAACGTTACTCTTGGCTGGTGGTTTAGGTGCGTTGCAGACGATGACCATTGTTAGCGCTTTGCCGTTTGCGATTATTATGATTTTGGCCATGATCGGGTTGTGGCGAGCATTAGTGATTGAAGGACACCGAGATTCGTCGATTAACGCGATTACTCAGATACGCCCATTCACCAATGGTGGCGATTGGCGTAAACGCCTGAACGGTTTAATGAAGTTTCCGGGGCAAAATAAGATCCATGATTTTATTAGCCAAGTCGCTGAACCCGCATTACGTGAAGTTCAGCAAGAGCTGGCTACCCACGATTGGAATGCCGAGGTCACGGCTGCGGATGGCGAAGTTCAGCTAAATTTAATTCGCAATAATTCCATTGAGTTCTTTTATTTAATTAAAGCCACTGAGCACGATTCGCCGGACTATCAACCCGCGAAGAAGCATCCATCTTTTTGGCAGGCAGACGTGTACCTTAGCCACGGGGCGCTGGGTTATGAATTGTTTGGGTGTAGCAAAGAAGAAGTGATTGGCGACTTGGTTGATCACCTAGAGCAGTACTTCAAGTTTATTGAAGCGGCTCCGGGTACCTTGCCATGGGAGCCGGTGAATTCTTAAACACCGGCCGATTGATTTGCAGGCGCATGATTCAATGAGCTTGCTAATCGATCAGCCCATCAACTAGCTGATCAACAAAAGCGCTCAGGTTATCAAACACCGGAGCGTCTTTTAAATCATTGTATGTAGAGGCTTCCAGCGTAAGTTTGTGCTCACTTTTCCTTCCTTTACCGGTACGTACCAAGGCGGTTTTACAACCTGCGGCTACGCCTGCTTCTAAATCTCGAATCGAATCTCCGACCATCCAAGCGCCTTGAGCACTGACCCCTAGAGCGGATTCAATCTGATGAATCAGGCCGGGCAGTGGCTTACGACAATCACAATGATCATCCGGGCCATGCGGACAAAACGCAATATGAGCAAACTTGCCATCATACTGTGCGACGAGCGTGATCATTTTTTCATGCATGGCATCTAGGTCTGCCGGGGTGAAATACCCGCGTGCTAAGCCACTCTGATTAGTTGCCACCGCCACGGTATAACCTGAAGCGCATAATTTGCCGACCGCTTCCGGGCTGCCGGGGATAGCTATCCATTCATCAACCGATTTGACGTAAGCGTCAGAGTCTTGGTTAAGAACGCCATCGCGATCCAGAATAACGAGTTTCATAGCTGCCTTTAGTTGGAGATAAAAGAGTTAACTGTCTGGGGAAATGCAGTATATCGAATAACGTGTGCATGTATAAAACGCTAAGGCATAAAACGCATTTCACCAAACTAAGTGACGATATGCGCCAGTGGTGGCGTGATCGGTCTCGTAGGGTGTAGCTGTTATGGCCGCACTGTCATATTACGACTTTTATCGGGACGTTAGCCTAGCTCTAGCGTCACCATGCTCTGTTAAGGTCGTGTTTCTCCCAATGAACTCATCCCAGTTAAGGACGATGAATATGGAAATCTCAGTAATGAAAAAGGCAATGGTCGGAGGACTCAGTATCGGGCTGTGCAGTTTAGGGCTCATGCTCTCGGGCTGCTCTTCAGACGATCATGTCGAAGCAAGTGCGAATGCAACGTTAAAGCAAGCGACGGCTTCAAACGGAACGTGTGCCGGTATTTATCCAAGCTATTGGCAAGACCCTGCTTTCCCAGAGCAATGGGTTGGCCAAACAATCACAGATGCCCCTCCGTCTGATTGGACTGGCCCTGTGTATAGCTTGTCTGACGCCTACCCAACAGCGCCTGTTGACGACAGTGCGGCGCAGCCGTGGCGCGATAGCCGCTTTGATGCATTATTTGAAGCTGGCACTTCTCAGGAAGACAAAAAAAAATTGGCGTTTGAGTACGGCTGGCTGGTCATGGAATACATGCAAGAAGGTAACGTGAATCGTGAAGGCGTTGAAGACTGGGATGTGTGTAATAACCCAGTTCGCCCTTGGTACAACATGCCTTACCAAACCTACGATGCCATGAGTGGTCGTGAATTTACCCACGGCTTAACCCGTGAAGCGCCAGTGACCTTCTCAACGCCGGAAGGCGATCAACAGAGCAGCATGTGGGCGATTGGTTTCTTCAATGCGACCGCTGCTTACACGTTAGGCACGGTGTGGCAGGCGGACGGTACAGCAAAGATACCGACAGAGAGCATCAGCTTCGATGAAGGTGCAGTGGTGGGTAAGCCATTATTTAACACCTTGAGTGCTGAATATTTACCTGTGATGGCAAATGTTCCAAGCTGGAATGCTAATATTTCTGATCCGACTTTTTGTAGCTGTACCCCGGCGAATGGCAACGAATGCACCTTAATTGAAGAAAGCCAGCAGTGTCCGCGTAGCACAACAGAATGGGGCAACGTGAGCTTGCTACAGTACGACTTTGCGGTAAAAGATAGCCGTGCTCAAGGCACTGAATGGGTATTTGGTACCTTTGTTGCCGATGGCCAGCGCAAGGCAAACGAGCCAGATCCATGGAAACGCATAAGCTTATTGGGCGTAATGTGGGGCAACGACACACCACCCGATGGCCAGCTTGCACACAACTTCCCAGCAAACGTAAAAACTGACGGTTTCCAAGAAGAAGTGATTTTTTGGGATACCGTTGATGAGCTGAATAAATACGGCGGCCCAGACGTGATGAAACAAATGGGGCACCTTGGGTGTAACTACCGCTTAAATGGCCCTGCAGATAATGCCAACAGCTCGTGTATGTCATGTCATGGAACGGCCTCAGTGCCAGACCAAAACATCGTTACACCGCCGCTGCTTTCGCAGTTCTCAGCCATGACCAAAGAATGTGTGACCCCTGATACTGAAAACCCAGACGTCGGCGTTGATCGTAGTGGCGCAGCCGCGACCGTCAATGGCGGTATTTCTTTTGCCAATATGGACAGCATCTACTTTGCCAACACAGCAGCGTCAGCGCCATTTAACATGACCGTTGAAACCGCATCAGGCCCCGTAAACGTGATGGGCGAAGGCGTGCCTTCTTATGCAAATGGCACTAAAGAATGGATCTCGCTGGATTACTCACTGCAGCTATCAATTTCACTGACCCAGTGGATGCAATGGCAAGATCACAGTGATGACCCAGTGGAAGGTCGTATTCACATGAAAGAAGTTCGTCGCGGGTATCCGGCGAAATAAGGTGATTTAATTTGAAATAGGGTGTGCGTTGCGCCCCGTATATTTGAATTAAAAGAACATAAAAAAGCCCGGCTGCTGAATAAGTAGCCGGGCTTTTTTGTGCTTCAAAAGCGGCTTCGCCTAATGCAAGTATTAATCAATAAGGTGGCTCACAAGATAGCTCACCAAAATCTGAGCTGGTACACTTTATGCCATAACAAGGAATACTCAGAAGGGATTATGCTTAAACGCCTGTTCGCCTCACGTAAACGCCCCTATGTCACGGGTATCAATCCGCCTGAGCGTGTATCCGTCAGCTTGTCGGGTTGTCAGCTCGAATTAACACTGCCGGTGCATTATAGGTCCGATGGCTTTGAAGCCGATCTTGAACCGACGGATATTCCCGATATCTATCCTCCTGAAATTTATAACTACGGGCATACAACCCCTCTGCCATTTAGTTATGCCTTCTGCATTCGACGCAACTGGGAATACTTTGGACCAATTTGGCGTGGGCGATGCTTAGGGGGGACAAGCTTTCATGCTTCTTCTTTGCGAATCGATTGCCTTCCAAAAAGCATGAGTTGTTTTAATCCTGAACATCTAGAGCAAGTGATCCTAAGGTATTTATACGATAAGGGACCAGCCTCCCCAAATTTTAGAAAAAAAACGGCTCCAGTTAATTGGCGCGTCGAAGATAAACAAGGCAACCTTTGGGTGTTATTTGAATCCCATAATTTGCTTAATCCAAGCAAAGAGGAGGAAGGGGGGGACGCTGACTTTGAAAGCTTTGCGGTTACCGCGTTGGACGATGGTTACTTGTTATTTTTGTCCTTCGATAACTATGGCTACCTTCCGGTTAAAGATGCGGTTGAAAATATCAACAAGGTTCGTGACTTGGTATGTGGCAGCATCCATTGGACATTAAGCGATACGCTGGCGGCGCGTAAAGAAGCCGTATTACAACAATACCCAAACGCCTCAATCAGTTCGCAGCGTGACCCTGAGCCTTGGGTCTACCCGACAAAATGGCGCGATGGTGATCGAGAAAAAGGTGAGCCGCGACTGGTTATTCTAGAGCCCGGATCGCCAGAACCTGAATTTGTAGTTTAAGCGTGCAATCACGTTGTGCGTTGTGTGGAATGCCCAAATCTGAGCTGGTACACTTTAGGCCATAACAAGGAATACTCAAAAGGGATTATGCTTAAACGCCTGTTCGCCTCACGTAAACGCCCCTATGTCACGGGTATCAACCCGCCGGAGCGCGTGTCCGTAAATTTGTCGGGCTGTCAGCTCGAATTAACACTGCCGGTGCATTTCAGGTCCGATGGCTTTGAAGCCGATCTTGAACCGACGGATATTCCCGATATTTATCCTCCTGAAATCTATAACTACGGCCATTCCGAGCCTCAGCCGTTTAGTTATGCTTCTTGTATCAGGCGGGGCTGGGAGTATTTTGGGCCGATTTGGCGTGGCCGGAATATTGGTAGAACGAGCTTCCAAGTTTCTTCGTTACGCATTGATTGCTTGCCTAAAGGTATGAGTTGTTTTAATCCCGCGCACTTAGAGCAAGTGGTTCTAAGGTATTTATACGATATGGGGCCTGGTACGCCAGATCGCCGCAAGCAAGTTGCCCCAGTCAATTGGCGCGTCGAAGATAAGCAAGGCAATCTTTGGGTGCTATTTGAATCCCAGAATTTACTTGATCCAAACAAAGAAGAAGGAGCAGGGGATGCTAACTATAAAAGCTTTGCCGTTACCGCGATAGACGATCGTTATTTGTTGTTTTTGCGTTTTAGTAATTTTGGTTACCTTCCAGTGAAAGATGCTATCGAAAATATCAACAAGGTTCGTGACTTGGTATGTGGCAGCATCCATTGGACATTAAGTGATGCGCTTGCGTCACGTAAAGTAACCATATTACAACAATACCCAAATGCCACAATCAGTTCGCAGCGTGACCCTGAGCCTTGGGTTTACCCGACAAAATGGCGCGCTGGCGATCGAGAAAAAGGTGAGCCTCGATTAGTTATTGTAGAGCCCGGCTCGCCAGAACCCGAATTTAAAATTTAACTTAATGATAAGGAAGTCAATGATGAGCAATACACAAGCTGGATACGTAGTTATTTATTCACCAGCCGATGCCGGTATCACACATACCGTGCATGTACCTGCGCCGCAGAAACAACAATGGGAACAAATTAAAAAAGACTCTGTTGGTAATTATTATATGACCAGCCTAGTTCGGGCAGTTTTGCGTTTGGCTGTGGGCGATAAAACGGTCAATTCACAAGCGGTGATCGGTGATTTTAAATTTACTTACAAGGTCAGTGCAGACCGAAAGAATATTTTTATTAATTTAATTGAGTTGACTGAGTCAGGACCTAAGACTAATCAATCCCCTGGGCTTTATAAGGCTATATGGAACGGTGCTAAGTGGGCAACGGAGAGCGATATAAATACATCCATGGACTTGAACCACAAATGGTCAGGTGGGCATGTGGCAGTGGTGCCGGGTCAGTTCGAAAGCAAAGAATATGCTGGTGAGAGGATTGGTACCCACGTAGAGAAAGCATATTTCCCTGGTAATACGTCGTCTCAGAATGTTAAACAAGATGGGAATCATTTCTCTCTATTTTGGTTGAATAATGAATTCACCAGCAAACAACATAAAAATAGTCTTGTGTCGTTAATACAGACAGCACAAAAGCAAAGTGCCAATGTGAAGTGGCTAGTTCATGGTGAAGGAGCTGCTACGTTTATAGAGGCGATGAAGTTTATTAAAAATAACCCTAAATCGACTGATCTTTTTGCTGCACAAAAAGGCATGTCTGCGCAGGAGGTTTATTTCTCTAACCCGCGCGGTAAGCACAGCAGTAAAAAGACGTTAGAAGAAATATGTAAATCTATTGGTATGAACTGCGCCGGTGTAAATATTAATACCAAGGATGTGCTTTATAATGCCGACGCTCGTAAGGGCATGTTGACAGAAGTTACTAAAGTGATGGGTGGTGCTATGTTTGCTGGTGGAGGTGCTGCGGGTTTAGGTAACGAGTTAGGCGTAGATACCTTTATGAAAGTAAAAGAACTGGCCACGACATCCCCGGGCTTGGCTTCAATGTTAGTTATAGCAGGTGGTGTGATCGTTGTTGCCAGTAAAGGCGCTTCAGCAAGCGGCTACGCCCGTAATATGCATGGCGCTATTTCCTCGACCTTTGGTAGCGGAAATCAAAACTGGGCTGGATAAGTAAACAATAAAAAAGCCCGGCTACTCATGCAGTAACCGGGCTTTTTTTTATAGAGATAAAAAAGTTACAACACCGATATATCGGCAATCCCAATAAACAATCCCTGCAACTGCTTCAGCAGCGCTAAGCGATTATTTTTAACGGCGTCATCGTCGGCCATGACCATCACGTTATCGAAGAAAGCATCAACGGCAGTACGCAATCCAGCCAGCTCATTTAATGCAGCGCTGTAATCGCTGTTGGCCATTAACGGTTCAAGAGTTTGCTGTTTTGCAGCCACTTCTTGTGCCAGTGTTTTTTCTTCGGCTTGCTGTAACAGGTCGCTGTTGACGGTAGCTTCTACCGTGTCGCCGCCATTCTTCGCCAGAATGTTAGACACACGCTTGTTCGCTGCTGCTAAGGCTTCGGCGGCATCCAGTTGGTTGAACTGGTGTACGGCTTGTACACGACGGTTAATGTCGAGCGCATTGGTGATGCCTAGCGCGCGTACAGATTGGAATACACCCGTTGGGATGTTTTCGTCTTGATACCAAGCGCTGAAACGATCCAGCAGGTATTCAGTTAGCGTTGCTTTGGTGTCGGCTTTTGGTGTGGTTGCCCAGTCTGAGTCGATGGTCCAATCGATTAATGTACCGAGGTCGATGTTGATTTCTTTTTCAACCAATAAACGTAATACACCGAGTGATGCACGACGAAGAGCAAACGGATCTTTCGAGCCGGTTGGAATTTGCCCTGTACCAAACAAGCCAACCAAGCTATCGAGGCGGTCGGCCAAGGCGATTAGAGTACCGGTTTGTGTGGTGGGGAGTTCGTCACCAGCAAAGGCTGGCATGTATTGTTCAACCATGGCGGCGGCCACGTCAGCAGGTTCGCCATCGTGTTCGGCGTAGTATTTTCCTGCTAGGCCTTGAAGGTCAGCAAACTCATACACCATGTTCGATACGAGGTCGTTTTTACACAGCTGCGCGGCACGATCAGTTAGTGCTTTGTCGGCTCCAATTTCGTCGGCTAAACGACCAGCTAATTTGCCAATGCGCTGAGCTTTATCTGCAACTGTGCCTAAACCATTCACCCAAACAACGCTTTTGAGTTTATCAAAGCGACTTTCAAGTGGCTGCTTGCGGTCGGTATCCCAGAAGAAAGCGGCATCGGCCAAACGAGGGCGAATGACTTTTTCGTTACCTGAGATCACTTGTGCAGGATCAGTACTTTCAATATTCGCAATGGTGATGAAGTTCGGCAGTAATTGGCCGTCTTTCATCACGTGGAAGTACTTTTGGTGTTCTTTCATGGAAGACACCAGTGCTTCTGGCGGAACGCGCAGGAAGTCTTCGTCGAACGAGCCAGCCAAGGCAACCGGCCATTCGTTTAGCGCGGTTACTTCGTCGAGAAGGTCGGCATCAATGATGGCGTCGCCACCGAGCTTTTTACCTTCGGCGGTTACTTGTTTCTCAATGAGCGCACCACGTTCAGCGAAGCTCGCCATCACGTAGGCTTCACGTAATTTGGCTTCGTATTCTGACGGGTTGTTGATGGTGATCTGGCCCGGTGCGTGGAAGCGGTGACCTTTGGATTGGTTACCTGCTTTCATGCCCAATACTTCAGCATCGACCACATCGTTACCAAACAGCATGACTAGCCACTGAACTGGGCGCACGAACTCAATACGGGAAGCTCCCCAGCGCATACGCTTAGCAATCGGCAGCTTATCTAGGCTGTTTTGCACAATACCAGCGAGTAACTCGGTGGTTTGTTTGCCTTTGATCGTGCGTTCCAACATCAGCTTGCCAGCGTTCTTCTTGTCAGAGTCCGGGGCTGTTTTAAGTTCTGAGGCGTCTGCACCCGCGCGAGCAGCAAAACCGAGAGCCGCTTTGGTTGGGTTGCCGTCGGCATCAAAGGCGATCTTGGCCGGTGGGCCGTAGAGTACTTCTTCTTGATCGGCTTGCTGAGATTGAAGATTACGAACAATTACAGCTAGACGACGTGGTGCTGCGAACGTTTCTATGGAATCGAAGTCAAGGTTTGCATCTAGTAGCCCGCCTGAAATGCCTTCACGAAATGATATTGAAAGTGTTTCCAGCGCTTTGGGTGGCAGCTCTTCGGTACCTAGCTCAACGAGAAAGTCACGCGTACTCATTATTTGCTCTCCTGCTTGGCGGCTTTTTTCGCTTTGGCTTCTTCGTATTTTGCCAGCACTTCGGCACGGTTGGCTTCGTTAGCTAACGGGAAGCCTTTTTCCGCGCGGCTGTTGAAGTAAGCTTCCGCCACAGAGCGAGCCAGTGTGCGCACGCGCAAGATATAGCCCTGACGTTCCGTCACCGAGATGGCGCCACGCGCATCCAGCATGTTGAAGGTGTGTGAGGCTTTTAATACTTGCTCATAGGCTGGCAAGGCCAAGCCGGCATCAATCAAACGAGCACAGTCTTTTTCGTGCTGGTTGAAGGCAGAAAATAAGAAGTCGACATCCGCGTGTTCAAAGTTATACGCCGATTGCTCGACTTCATTTTGATGGAACACATCGCCGTACGTGACTGGCGTGCCGTCTGGGCCGTAGGTCCAAACGAGATCAAAAATCGAATCCACTTCTTGCAGGTACATGGCGATACGCTCAAGACCGTACGTGATTTCACCCGTAACCGGGAAACATTCCAAGCCGCCCACTTGTTGGAAGTAAGTGAACTGAGTGACTTCCATGCCGTTTAACCAAACTTCCCAACCTAGGCCCCAAGCGCCGAGGGTTGGTGATTCCCAGTTGTCTTCCACGAAACGTACGTCGTGAATCGCGGTATCAATGCCCATGATGCGCAACGACTCCAAGTACTTCTCTTGGATGTCGAGCGGGCTAGGCTTCATGACGACTTGAAACTGGTAGTAGTGTTGTAAGCGGTTAGGGTTTTCACCATAACGGCCATCGGTAGGGCGACGACACGGCTGCACATACGCCGCGTTCCACGTCTCAGGCCCAATCGCACGGAGGAAGGTGGAGGTATGGAATGTACCAGCACCGACTTCAAGATCGACGGGTTGATTGATGACGCAGCCCTGCTCGGACCAGTACTCTTGCAAGGCAGCAATAAGGCCTTGGAAGGTTTTTACGTTATGGCGACTTTGACTCACAGCGACAGATTCCTGTTGGCGTTCGCGAAAATGCAATGCGCTTAAAATGGGTTAATAAAAATATAAGACGCGGGATTATAGCAGTGGTGGGCTGTGATAACAGTAGTGGGGGATTTTGAGTGCTTAAGAGTGGTTTTTTAATGCTTAACTTTTAAATTCAGTTCTTAAATTCAGTTCTTAAATTCAACTCTTAAATTTAGTTCTCAAACTCGACTCCCTTTCGGGGCTCCGCCCCATGCAAGGAGAGTTGCCCTAGAACCTTTGCTTTAAAATTAGTACCGTTTGATTTGAAATGCGGCTTCGCGGACTTTCCTTTAGTCGGCATGCGTGCGGCGCCAGACAACAAAGTCATTCTGCGGCCTTTAGAGCAAAACCTTGCCCCGGAGCGACGCAAGAAATATGGATGCTTTAAGAGGTCGCTCCGGGGCGGATTGTTTTGCGCGCCGCATAATGATTGCAGTTGGCTGGATGAAGCCGGATGCGCCGAGAAGAGAGGATCGTAAGGAGAAACCTCTCCTTGCATGGGGCCGGGGGCGTAGCCCCGAAAGGGAGCTGAGTTTAAAATTTGCGTTTGAAGTAAATGCGATTAAGTAGATTAAGTAGATTAAGTAGTTTGGAGTGACGCATATCACTCCAAACTATGGCCTCAGCAGTGGGCCGTAGTCCCTTTGTATGAACGTGTAAAACGGATGCAGATTAGCCTTTCAGCCAACCATTTAGCATCTCGATATCACCTTCATTCAAGGTGCCGGCGTAGTACTTCAACGTCAGCAAATTGATGATGTAATCGTAGCGAGCATTGGCGTAGTCACGCTCAGCGCGGTATAGGTTTTGCTGTGCGTCAAGCACTTCAACGATGTTACGCGTACCGACTTTGTAGCCTGTTTGAGTCGCATCTAAGGCGCTGCGAGCAGAGCGGATAGACTGTGAGCGGGCGTTGATATTCAGTACATCGTTACGAACTTGCAGGTATAGGGTACGAATATTCTGCTTTAAGTTACGACGCTGCAGTTCCATTTGATAATCTGCTGCGGCGTAGTTCAATGCAGACTGTTTGGTCTGAGCGTAGAGAGAGCCACCCGCGAGTAGAGGCACGGAAACCGTGACGCCATAGGCGGTGGTTGAGAGCGAAACCGGTTTTTCTGTAATCAGTGTGGCTTGGTCGCCATCTCTGTATGAGGCAAAGAGTTCAACGGTTGGCAGATGTTGCGAGCGTGTGGCGTTGCGTTGTAAGCGCACAACTTCGCGTTGAGCATCAGCCATGCGTAAGCCGGGAAATTTATCCATGCCTGACTGAACCCAGTCATCTGAATTGGCCGGTTCTGGATCACCCATCTCAACCGCTTCTTTCAGTTGAGTGACTTCCGTAATGGTTTGGCCGGTCAGCTGCTCTAAGGCTTCAAATTGAATCTGACGAGCTGAACGCTGGCCCAATAAACTGGCGTAGCTTAAATCGTAGGCCGCTTGTGCTTGATGTACGTCAGTGATGGCGGTTAGGCCGACGTCGTAACGTTGTTTGGTTTGCTCAAGTGAGCGCTGGACTGCTTTCAATTCAGCGTTGGCGGTAGATAGGTTGTCTTCCGCACGTAATATATTGAAGTAAGCTTCGGCGGTACGCAGGAGTAATTGCTGCTCGGCCATTTGTAGCTCAAACAAACCATTGCTGTTACCTGAACGCGCGGCTTGATAGGTGTACCATTTGTTGAGATTGAAAATCGACATTGCCGCGCTAACTTCTAGCTCGCCGAGTTCATAATCCGTAATCGCACCAGGAACATTTTCAAGATCCAGCTCAACATTGGTGTGTGTGTATGACACTTGAGCTTGAGGTAATAATGCACCACGCGCGACCATCACGTTGTAAGAATCCGCTTCGCGTGTCGCACGCGCAGCAGCGATTTGCGGGTCATTGCTCGCGGCCATGTCATAAATGGTGCTGAGGTCTGCGGCCATTACGGCACCTGGGAGTAACAGGGCAGATGTCAGTGTGAGCAGTTTTTTCATATAGTTGCCTATTTAGGGCCAGTTAACGCTAAATGAACGTGGCCTGTTGTTTCATTCTGTAGAGTTTATGTTGAACGCTACTTACTCAACGGTTTCTGAAGTCTATCAGAAAAAATAACGCTCTCTGGTGGTCTTTTATTGCTCTATTACGAACAGTGAGTGCCGTTGAACGTTAATTGAATATTCTTATTTAGTTATATAGGTAGGTCAAGCTTGTTTTATGAATAAATTCAGTATGTCGTTATTCCCAGCCCCCATGGGCACTCAGGACGTAAAAATCGATAAGAAAGAGACGGTGTATGAAGGCTTCTTTCGTATGGATAAGATTACTTTAGGCCATCGTCGTTTTAACGGCGAGTGGTTGGGTCCCTTTTCTCGTGAATTGTTTGAAAGAGGCCAAGCAGTCTGCGTATTGCTGTATGACCCAGCTCGTGATCAAGTGGTGTTAACTGAGCAATTTCGTATCGGGGCAATCGAGGATGAGCGTTCTCCGTGGCTGATAGAGCTAGTGGCTGGCATGGTGGAATCCGGAGAAACATACGAAGAAGTGGCATTGCGTGAGTCTGAAGAGGAAGCAGGCTGTGTGCCGTCGAAGTTAATTCCTATTTGTAATTATTGGGTATCGCCGGGCGGAACCAGCGAGCGAGTTGGCTTGTACTGTGGCTTGGTGGATAGCGATGGCGTGGGCGGGTTGCATGGCCTAGACGATGAGCATGAAGACATCAGGGTGCATTGCATCAGCTTTGCCGAGGCTTACCAGGCGGTTGAAACAGGAATAATTAATAATGCTGCCACGATAATGGCCTTACAATGGCTGAAAATTAATCATACCGAGATGAAGCGTTGCCCACTCTGAGCCGTGTTTAGGCTCAAAAGGTCAGGAGTGACAGGCGGTTAATTCCGCTCGCGATAGGGATATTTTGCTAAGGTGTGGGTTTGCTGAGTTTCTACCGGAGAACTTTTTGCGCCGACAACGCTACGTGCCCGATCTGCAAGAATTGGCTTTGACGACCGAGTCCAATTATCTGCGCTTTTTGAAATTACTGCCTGAAACTGACGAAGGCGGCGAACGTGTGTTTTCAATCTCTGGCCATGCCGAGCAGAAAGCACGCATTCGTATTCGAGTGGAAGAGGTTCATCCTTACACAACGATGCTTACCGTTCGGCAAGAAGGATTAAGCCCCGAGTGGATACAGCCACCATCAATGCACGTGCGGTTGTATCATGATGTGTGCATGGCTGAGGTGTTGAGTTATCAGAATCAACATCGATTTGAAGGCCGTTACCAATACCCAAATCCGCAAATGCGTATGCCCGATGAGAAGATTCAGCTGAACAAATTTCTTGCTGACTGGCTAGAGCATTGCTTGCAACATGGTCACGTTGAAGTGCCATTTAGCTTTATGCCTACGTATTAAGCGCGATTCATAATCGTCAATCGTGCTCTTTTGCCCTGATCGATGCGATGAATCATTGGATCGCATTACCTTGATCCACCCTACCGTTTTAACTTCACAGACAGCTTTTAGCTAATAAACAACGATGAGCCGATTTTTTGGGGGTAATAGAGGTCGTATCGCGGTATTCCTGCCTGAATTGTGAACAATGCCCGTTTGCGCGGCGAGTGCATTGCTATAGTATCGCTTCATTCAAACAATAAACGTCGGAGACAGGCGTGTATCAGATAAACAGTGACGAGACATTAAGAGTCATCCAAGTCACCGACACCCACCTTTTTGGTGATGTTGGTGGCAAGCTTTTGGGTGTACCTACATTTGACAGCATGAGCGCTGTGCTTGATCGCGTGCGTGACTTTGATTTTGATAGCCATGCCATGCTCGTGACTGGAGATCTATCACAAGACGGCAGTGAGCAATCTTATCGTCATCTGCATGACGCAATGTCTCCGTTTGATAAGCCGGTATTTTGGTTGCCTGGCAATCATGACGAGCCGCAAAATTTAGCCAAAGTTGGGGGCGAATCAGAGCACCTACACAAGGTTATTCGCAGCAAGCATTGGCAAATTATCATGCTGGACTCCCAAGTCGAGGGGGCTGTGTTTGGTCAATTGAATACGGATGAACTGGCATATCTAGATAAAACCTTAAGTGAAGCTCCAGAATTACATACCTTAATTGCTCTGCATCATCATCCGGTGTCGATGGATAGCGATTGGATGGACAATATTGGTTTGAAAAATCGCCATGAGTTTTTAGAAGTGCTGGGCCGCCATAAAAACGCCAAGGGCGTGATATGGGGGCATGTACATCAAAGCTGCGATGGTTTAGTCGGTGGGGTTCGTTTAATGGCAACCCCTTCTACCTGCATCCAGTTCTCCCCACAAACTACGGACTTCAGTTTGGATGATGTAGCTCCAGGGTTTCGTTGGTTGGAGCTACATAAAGATGGCTCTATCAACACGGGTGTTGAACGTTTAACCGATGTATCCTTTGAGGTTGATCGAACTCAAACAGGTTACTGATATGTTTATTCCAGCCTCTGTACAGAACAGCGGTTGTCTCTATCTTCACGGGTTTCTTAGTTCGCCAGCGTCTGAAAAGGCGCAGCAAATGATGGCGCTTTACCAAGAACACCCGGAATTAGGCTCCCTGAGCACGCCCTTTGTTCATTTTTCTCCGACCGAGGCGATGGCCTTAGCTGAATCGCAATTGCTTGAACTCAAAGAAAAGCACGACAAAGTCTGGCTGGTGGGGAGTTCGCTAGGTGGTTTCTATGCGACTTGGTTGGCTGAAAAATATGAAGTTCCAGCCGTATTGATCAACCCCGCAGTGCGCCCATTTGATCTATTTCGTCATTATCTGGGTGAGCATAAGCACTACCACAATGGCGAAACCTACTTACTTGAAGCACATCACCTAGATGAACTTGAAGCCTTACACTGCGCCGACATCACCCATCCCAAGAATCTCTTGCTGCTGCTACAAACCGCTGACGAGACGTTAGATTATCGCCACGCCGCCGAGTTGTATCGTCAATGCCCAGCATGGGTTGAAGGTGGTGGAACGCACAGTTTTGATGGGTTCATTGATCGTGTGCCACAAATGTTGGGTCACTTGTCGCGTTGTCTTGGGTAATGGCAACGGACATGAATGCAAGTCGGGCGGCTCGTGGGTATACTCCTGCACAATCTTTTAAAACGATGCTGTGACTGAGGAATCCATGTCAAAGCAATATAACGCCTCTTCTATTGAAGTACTTAGCGGTCTCGATCCTGTTCGCAAACGCCCAGGCATGTACACGGACACCACTCGTCCGAACCACATGGCCCAAGAAGTTATTGATAACTCGGTGGATGAAGCCCTCGCGGGTCACGCCTCTACCATTGAAGTCACGCTGCATGGCGATGGTTCAATGACGGTGCAAGATGATGGCCGTGGTATGCCGACGGACATTCACCCAGAGCACGGTATCTCTGGGGTTGAGCTAATTCTGACGCAGCTGCATGCGGGGGGGAAGTTCTCCAACGATAACTACCAATTTTCGGGTGGTTTGCATGGGGTTGGTGTGTCGGTTGTCAACGCACTCTCACTCATGGTTGAAGTGACGATATGGCGCGATGGCCAAGTGCAGCGGATTGGTTTCAAAGATGGCTACAAGGCCATCGACCTACAAGTCGTAGATACCTGTGGTAAGAAACGTACGGGCACAAGCGTACGATTTATGCCTGATCCCAAATACTTCGACACGCCGAAATTCTCGGTCGCTCGTTTAAAGCATAATTTACGTGCAAAAGCCGTGTTATGTCCGGGTTTAAAGATCAAATTCAACGCGCCAAACGCTGAAGACAGTGCCGAGTGGTATTACGAAGACGGACTGCAAGATTATCTCACCGTCAGCACGACTGGCTGGGAAGTCTTACCTGCGGAGCCATTTGTAGGCTCAATGGCGGGCGATACTGAAGGTGTCGATTGGGCAGTTATCTGGCTGCCTGAAGGTGGCGAGCTGGTGCAAGAAAGCTACGTGAACCTGATTCCTACGGCGCAAGGGGGCACCCACGTTAATGGTTTCCGCTCCGGTTTGTTGGATGCTTTGCGCGAGTTTTGTGAATTCAGAAACCTTCTGCCACGCGGCGTTAAGTTAACTCCAGATGATCTCTGGGAACGCTGTGCGTATGTGTTGTCAGCCAAATTGGCCGACCCTCAGTTTGCTGGGCAAACGAAAGAGCGTCTGTCCTCTCGTGAAGCATCGGCGTTTATTTCTGGTGTCGTGAAAGACAGCTTCGCCTTGTGGCTCAATGAGAATATCGCCACGGCTGAAAGTCTCGCTGAAATGGCGATTTCGAGTGCGCAGAGTCGTTTGCGTAAATCGAAAAAAGTTGCCCGTAAAAAGATTACCCAAGGTCCAGCACTGCCGGGTAAGTTGGCCGACTGTACTGGCCAAGATGGCGAGCGAACTGAACTCTTCTTAGTGGAAGGGGATTCAGCCGGTGGCTCCGCTAAGCAGGCGCGTGATCGCGAGTTTCAAGCGATTATGCCGCTGCGGGGTAAAATTCTAAATACTTGGGAAGTTGAGTCCACAGAGATTCTGGCCTCTCAAGAAGTGCATGACATAGCGGTGGCGTTGGGTATTGATCCCGCCAGTGACGACTTGGACGGACTGCGTTACGGCAAGGTGTGTATTTTGGCCGATGCCGACTCGGATGGCCTGCATATCGCGACCTTGTTATGTGCCTTGTTCTTGCGTCACTTCCGTAAGCTAGTGAGCGATGGCCATGTGTATGTGGCGATGCCGCCGTTGTACCGTATTGATGTCGGCAAAGACGTTTACTACGCGCTGGATGAAGGAGAAAAACAAGGCGTGTTAGAGCGCATTAAAGCCGAGAAAAAGCGTGGCAAAGTTAACGTACAGCGCTTTAAAGGTCTGGGTGAAATGAACCCACTTCAGTTGCGTGAAACCACCATGGACCCGAATACCCGTCGTTTAGTGCAGCTCACTTTAGAGGCGGGCGACAACACCAATGAAATGATGGATATGTTGCTGGCGAAAAAGCGTGCACCTGATCGTAAGGTGTGGCTAGAGGCGCACGGTAACGAGGTAGACATTCTCTGAATATTCGAGCGTTGAGCCGCCTCGGTATGCTATTGCTGGGGTTTGCTCATATGACCCCAGCCCACGCGGCATCAGCCGGTTCGACCACACTCTCAGAGCCGGTCAATTTAGTCTTAGCGGTCTTGTTGACCGCTCTGATTGCAACATTGACGTTGGTATTGTTAATTCTGCAGCGTCAGCGTCGCATGCGCAGTGATCGTCGCTTAGGCGAGCAAGCCGCATTATTGAGTAATTTGATTACCGACTTACCTGAGATGGTGTTTTATAAAGACCGCCGCGGGGTTTATCGGCTGTGTAATAAGCTAGGCAGTGAGTTTTTGGGGCGGCCTTGCTCGGAAGTCATTGGTAAAACTGACGCCGACTTTTTTGATCGGCTAACCGCCGAAACATTGCGCTTACACGATGATGAAGCCACTGAGCGTGAATCCATTACCCAGAATGAAGAATGGCTCACCGATGCCGATGGTAAAAGTGTATTACTGGATGTCCGTCGCCAGCCCTTAGTCAGTGAAAAAGGGCATCGTAATGGCGTGCTCATTACTTGCCGTGATATTACCGAAAGCAAACAAATTCAGCGTGAACTTGAGTACCAAGCACGTCATGACAGCCTTACAGGATTAGCCAATCGTTACTTGCTGCAAGAGCAATTGAGCTTCGCCCTGCAAATGGCTCGTCGTAATGAAGAATCATTGGCCGTCATCTTCATCGACCTCGATCGATTTAAAGACATTAACGACGCCATTGGCCACACCATTGGCGATTTATTATTGCGTGATGTGGCTCATCGTTTACGTACGAATCTGCGTGATAGCGATATTTGTGCGCGCCTAAGTGGCGATGAATTTGTGATTGTTCTAACTCAAACTGATGGTGCACACATCACTGAAAAGTGTGATCAGTTACTGGCGGAGTTGGCGCTTCCTTACCAGCTGCAGGGCCACTTACTGAGTATCTTCGCCAGTGCAGGCATCGCCATTGCCCCTGAACATGGCAATAATACAGAGATCTTGCTGGCACACGCCGACGCCGCTTTGCACCAAGCAAAAGCCTTGGGCCGCAACCGCAGTTGTGTGTACACCCCAGAGCTGACGTTAAATCAAAACAACCAGCTATCGCTTGAGCAGGATCTGCGCCAGGCGGTGTTGAACGAAGAATTTACCCTCGTCTTTCAGCCACAGTTTCGAGTGGATGAAACGACGCCTCGTCGTGCTGAAACCCTGATTCGGTGGCCGCACGAATTTCGTGGCTTGATCTCACCACATGAATTTATTCCATTAGCAGAAACCACAGGCCTAGTGAAAGAGCTGGGTTTATGGGTGATTCGCGAAGCGGCGAAGCAATTCTTGGCGTGGCGTGAAGCGGGCTTAGAGATGGATAAAATTGCGGTGAATGTGTCGGCAATACAAATCAACGCTAATTTTGCCGACTCTGTTGCCACCATATTGAGTGACTTAAACTTTGATCCAACTTGGCTTGAGCTAGAAGTCACTGAATCTCTGATGATGTCGGGGATGACAGAAATCAGCACACAAATTCAGCAGCTGTGTGAGCTAGGCGTTGAGTTCTCTATTGATGACTTTGGTACCGGTTATTCATCACTCAGCAAGCTTAAATCTATGCCGGTTAGTGTGCTAAAAATTGACCGCTCGTTCGTGCGCAACATTCACGAGCAAGCAAACGATTATGAAATCGCTCGCGCCATCATTATGATGGCCTTAAGCCTTGGCCTATCTGTGGTTGCCGAAGGCGTAGAGAGTAAAGAACAAGAGCAAACGCTCAGAAATCTGGGCTGTGAATGGATGCAGGGATTTATGTACGGAATGCCGATGAAAGGCACCGAATTCCTGCAACAATTTGGCCCAAAAACCTCAAGCGAACCAATCGACTAACACTATGACGGATCAGATCAGTTACACCGATGATGGCGTAGAGCGCCAGTCGTTAAAAGAATACACCGAAAGTGCGTACCTGAATTACTCCATGTACGTGATTCTCGATCGTGCCTTACCTCATGTCGGCGACGGTATGAAGCCTGTGCAGCGCCGTATCGTGTATGCGATGAGCGAGCTGGGCCTGAAATCGACGGCCAAGTACAAAAAATCAGCCCGTACCGTGGGTGACGTACTCGGTAAATATCACCCGCATGGTGATAGCGCCTGTTATGAAGCCATGGTGTTGATGGCGCAGCCGTTCTCCTATCGTTACCCGCTGGTGGATGGTCAAGGTAACTGGGGCGCGCCGGATGACCCTAAGTCCTTTGCCGCAATGCGTTACACCGAAGCTAAGTTAGCGGCGTTTGCTGATTTGATGCTTAGCGAGCTAGGCCAAGGTACAGTGAACTGGCAGCCAAATTTTGATGGCACCATGGATGAGCCAGTGACGCTGCCTGCGCGCTTACCAACCATCATGCTGAACGGTACAACAGGTATCGCCGTTGGTATGGCGACGGATATCCCGCCTCACAACGTGCGTGAAGTTGCGAGTGCCTGTATCCGCTTACTAGATGAACCTAACGCGGATATTGATGCCCTGTGTGAACACGTTGTTGGGCCTGATTATCCTACCGATGCCGAGATTATTACGCCGCGAGAAGATCTGAAAAAGATCTACCGTACGGGTAAAGGCAGCGTGAAAATGCGCGCTGTTTACACCAAAGAAGACGGCGATATCGTCATTACGGCCCTGCCACATCAGGTGTCTGGTGCGAAAATTCTTGAGCAAATCGCGGCGCAGATGCAAGCGAAAAAGCTGCCACTCGTGACAGACCTTCGTGACGAATCCAACCACGAAAACCCAACGCGCTTAGTGATCGTACCGAAATCCAATCGTGTTGATGTTGAAGCCGTCATGGCGCATTTGTTTGCGACCACAGACCTAGAGAAAAACTACCGCGTAAATATGAACGTGATTGGCTTGGATGGCCGCCCGCAAGTCAAAGACTTGAAGACCATGCTGACCGAATGGCTGACTTATCGTACCGAAACAGTGCGTCGTCGTTTGCAGTATCGCCTTGATAAAGTATTAGCACGTTTGCATATCCTCGAAGGCTTATTGGTTGCCTTTCTGAATATCGACGAAGTGATCGATATTATTCGGACACAAGAAGAGCCAAAGCAAGTATTAATGCAACGCTTTGGCATTACCGATATGCAGGCTGAATCGATTCTCGAATTAAAGCTTCGTCATTTAGCCAAGCTTGAAGAAATGAAAATTCGCGGCGAGCAAGATGAGCTAGCGAAAGAGCGTGACATGCTTGAGAAAACGCTAGGTTCTGAGCGTCGTTTGAAAACACTGATCAAAAAAGAAATCACCGCCGATGCCGAGTTGCACGGTGATGATCGTCGTTCTCCTGTGGTGGTGCGTGGTGAAGCCCGTGCCTTTAGTGAAACTGAGTTGTTGTCGGCAGATCCAGTGACCATTGTATTGTCACAGAAAGGCTGGGTACGCGCGGCGAAAGGCCATGATGTTGATGGCACTACCTTAAGTTATAAATCTGGGGATAGTTACCTGACATCCTCCATCGGTAAATCGAACCAAAACGCGATATTCCTCGATAACACCGGTCGTGCATACAGTCTAGCGGCGCATACGTTGCCGTCTGCACGAGGGCAAGGTGAGCCTCTGACTGGGCGTTTGAATCCTGCGAATGGCAGCTTATTTATTGATACCTTGATGGGCAAAGATGAAGATCGTTACCTGTTAAGTACCGATGCGGGCTATGGGTTTATCGGCACCATTGCCGACATGCAGAGTAAAAACAAAGCGGGTAAGGCACTCATTACGGTACCTGATAACGCAAAAATATTGCCGCCAAAAGCCATCACAGATCCGGAAAAGAGCTGGATTGCAGCGGTCAGTAATGAAGGCCGTATGCTGGTATTCCCTGCAGCTGACTTGCCGCAAATGGCGCGAGGGAAAGGCAACAAGATGATTAACATCAACAGCGCGCGAGCGGCAGTTCGAGAAGAGCTGATGATTGCGATGTTGGCCTTTACTGAGCAAGACACCTTACTTGTACACGCAGGTAAGCGTCACCTGAAACTGAAGTTCTCAGATCTTGAGCATTACCAAGGTGAGCGTGGTCGTCGGGGTAATAAGCTTCCCCGTGGTTTCCAGAATGTGGATGCGATGGATCTGATTAGTGCAGAAAAAGATTAATCTGCGCTAAGTCGACGTTGATACGTTGTGCGGGGCTGGCTGGTCTGAAATTGATCAGTTAGTTTCGCCCGAGGCGACCATTTCAGCAGCCATCAGCGTTTGTGGTTGTGCTTCCGAGGAAATCAGTTGAGCGACGTCTGACGAGTTTACGACTGCTGTGCGCTGAGTGCCGCTGGTTTCAATACTGGCGACTCCGGCGCATGTTTGTCCTCGGTTTTTTACACTGGCAGAGAGGTTAATATCACTGCCCAGTAACGACTCAATCTCTTCTTCGGTTATCGCATCTAACGTCTGTGCTTCACTGACCTTCATCCCCGTCATGTAAGACACTTGGCGTCCATCGTACGAGCCATCTAAATTTCGATCGTAGTAAGCAATCATGCCATGCAGTTCTTTACCCTCTAGGCGTATTTCGACTTTTTCTGATTCGTTGTAAGGCGTGCGGCTGTTGTAATCGGTAAACGAAGAGGCGGCTTGCAAGCCTGAAGCATGAAACTCTAAAGGCGTCGCCGGATAACTGCCATTGGCAGCGAGTGAGCATTCATGAAGTTGATACTGATCATTACCTAGGTCTTCAATCACCACAAGCTGGCGACTAGTAGCCTCGGTATAAAATTCGTTACCCGCTGAATTCACATCGTCTGTCATGTGGCTGTTAATCAACCATATACCGCTGGGACTAGAGTTTGCAGTGGCGTTCCATTCGCTTGTGCTAAGCGAACTGGCGGTTGATTGATCGCTGACACAACCGGTAAGCGCGGAAGCAGAGATACATAGTGCCAGTGATGCGACAGAACATGTGATTTTCATAATGGCTCCTTCTATTACGATACGGCGGCGTTGCGATGTTATCGCTGAGACATCTGGGTAAGCGACAACCACTCTACCAACGACACAAATAATGAGAACGGGTATAAGCTGACAACCCTATCAATATGAGGCCAGGGTCACAAAACTGACACAATTCGCTTCAATTTATGTCAAATACATCACAGAAAGCGTCCATTTGAATAAAAAGTGACGGCATTGTCTTTTGGGTATTTGAATTCATAGCGTCGAATTAAGTGACCTAGCTACCTCAGTGGTTTGCCAATGCGAACAAAATAAATCACTCCTAAATAAATAGATGTAACATTTTAAGCCATGAAAACGAAAATTAGGCCGAAAAAACTATGGGGAAGCACCTTCAACCCCAGTAGTATGCGGATGCATTAAAAAATCATGATCGAATTAAGGAAAGAGTATGAAACTGCTTAAAGGCCTCGTTATCGTTTTGATAGTGGCATTTATAGGAATTGCCTCCTCGGTGTATTTCGCACCGGCAAAAACCGCAGCATTTCTTGTCGACCTAAAGCGCGGTTTGGGTGATCTTGAAAAGCATGAAATGACGCTTAAAAATGGTCAAAAGTATGTTTATTTAGAAGCTGGCGACAAAGACAAAGAAACATTGGTCTTACTGCATGGTTTTGGCGCAGACAAAGATAATTTCACGGAATCCGCCCCTTACTTAAAAGACGATTTCCATTTGATCGTGCCTGACCACATTGGTTTTGGAGAATCATCTAAGCCTAAAATGGCGGATTACACTCCAATAGCTCAGGCGCGTCGTTTACATGAATTGTTTACGCGTCTTGGTTTAGATCGCCAGATTCATATTGGCGGTAGCTCCATGGGTGGACATATCGCCATGACCTATGCGGCACTCTACCCAGCGGAAGTGAAGAGTTTATGGCTACTTGATCCGGGTGGTGTATGGTCGGCTCCTGAATCTGAAATGCGTCGTATTGTGCGTGAAACAGGTGTGAACCCGCTAACGGCTAAAACCCCTGAAGAATTCCGTGATGTATTCAGTATGGTTATGAGCAAGCCTCCTTTTGTGCCTGGGTTCGTTCTTGATCAAATGGCTGCAAAACGCATCGCAAACTTTGAGCTGGAGCAAACTATCTTCGCTCAGCTCAGTGCGGATAACGTAGAAGAGCGAGTGACTGGTTTAGACACACCGACCTTGTTGGTATGGGGCAAAGAAGATCGTGTGCTGAATGTGGGAGCGACGGACATTCTTGAGAAACTGATGACCAATGTTACTACCATCAAGATGGATGGCATTGGCCACTTGCCTCAGTTAGAAGCACCAAAGCAAACGGCAGAAGACTTGAAGGCGTTTATTGCGGGCTTAGAAAAGTAATCGATTGATTCACTGTATCTAGCTGTAATAAATAGAAGGCCAGCATTACGCTGGCCTTTTTTATTGAATGATTATTTTTGAATCATTACAACGAATTAACTCGTGCCTTCCAATTAAAAGTATCACTGTCTTCTTGGCCTGCTTTTACGGTTAATGAAAACTCCGAATATAAAATAGACTCGTCATTATCAAACGCGTCTAGTTTTGTGTCATCGTTGTCGCTTAACTCACAAGTTCCTTCTGCAATTAACGTTGTAGGAAACTGCGTCGAGAAAGCATTCTGTTGGCAATTTAGTCCTGACTGAGAGATTGTCATACTGGATTGACTGCCATCGTTCGTTGAAAATCCTATATGCATAGCAACTTCTGCTCTTTTAAAATCCCCGACAAAGTCGCTCCCAACACTGTTGCCAATACACGTTAGATTGTTGCCGATCTCCGCCAGAGTTAGTTGAGTATCGTTAACCGTTAGATCTGTTTCAATGTTGAGTTCATTACTGGCTTCAGAGAAGGTTGTTGCATCACTGAGCTTCACGCTGGTGAACTCCACCTGACCGTGGACACCGTTTTCACTCGTGTAAAGTTCTCCGGTCATGCTTCTATTTTCGATAATATTCACGAAGATCGTGAACTCATCACCGCTTCCTCCACTATAGTATGAGGTCTCATTGGTGTCCGCCTGAATGTCGATGTCGCCACTGTAGGCTGCCGTGCCACAAATACTGCTTCGGTAACCACCTTCTATTGCAGTAATGAGCATCACCTGTCGACCATTCAGGTACCTAACTTCGGCAGCCCTGTCTAAATTTTCGGGATCATCCACAGCTCTATCTGATGAAAATACCATTAGCCAGACACCTGCTAAGCTGTCGCTGGTTCCTTGTGGGGAAACGGTCAATGCTTCTGTTAGTTCTGATGTAGAGAGTCGGCGTTCATTAACACTTTCAGTATCGTCATCAGCGCCGCAGCCGAACAATAAAATAGTGAGAGGTATAACGACCAGAGTTTTTATATTCATTAGCATTCCTATTGCTTAATTTGAGGTGAAGAAAATATAGCACCGTATCGTGTCAGAAACTGTAGACACGTGTAAGCTTACACATTCTCTACAATCGGCAGGGGTAATGGTGTAAGGCCTTTCTATTCATGGCCGCTGCGATTGATCGCAGTTATAATCCTTCGCTTTAATTTATCAGCAGTGGAACTTTTCTATGTGTGACAACAAATTCGTACGTGAGCGTCTTTACGAAGATTACGCTCAATCTTTTACCGTGAGCGATTTGCTGTTTGAAGTAAAAACAGAGCACCAGCATCTAGAGATTTTCGAGACGCCTTTTTTGGGTCGTGTGATGCTGCTTGATGGTGTGGTTCAGACCACAGAAAAAGACGAATTTATCTATCACGAGATGATGGTCCATGTGCCAATGTTCACGCACCCAAATCCTAAGCGTGTATTGATCATTGGTGGTGGCGACGGCGGTATTCTTCGCGAAGTACTTCGTCATGAAGGCGTCGAGCATGTGACTCAGGTGGAGATCGACCAGAGTGTGATTGATATGTGCAAAGAGTATTTTCCAAAACACTCAGATGGCGCATACGATAATCCAAAAGCGACTATTGTTATTGCCGATGGCAAAGATTTTATGGCGAGCTGCACGGATAAGTTCGACGTAATTATTTCCGACTCCACCGACCCAATCGGCCCCGGCGAAGTGCTGTTTACTTCAGACTTCTACGCCGATGAGAAAAAGTGCCTGAATGAAGGTGGCATTATGGTCGCGCAGAACGGCGTACCTTTTATGCAGGGTGATGAAGTCACGAACACCTACCAGCGCTTAAGCAAACTGTATAACGAAGCTAGCTTTTATATTATGCCAGTGCCTACTTATGCCGGTGGTTTTATGACATTGGCGTGGGCAACGGATGATGAGTCATTGCGACAGCAATCGGTTGAACAGATTCAGGCACGTTATGATTCAGCGGGTTTTGCGACGCGTTACTACAACCCGGAAGTTCACGTCGCGAGCTATGCGTTGCCAAATTACATCCGTGTTTTAATGACTAAGTAATGTTCTAAACGCTGGCTTGTCAGTGCGGAAAAATGTTACCGCACTGACATCAGCTCGCTGGTTAATTGCACGAGCTGAGCAACCGCTCCTCTATTTTCATCGACAGCTGCCTGTGCTTTACGCCCCATATCAACACGGCGTTCTTTGTCATGTAGATGGCGAACAACAACGTCTTTCATCTGACTCAAATCCGTCATAACTTCTAGTGCACCATCGTCTTTTAAGGTATCGACGATAGCAGCAAAGTTAGCGTAGTAAGGGCCAATTAAGGTGGCCTTTCCTAGTGCCGCAGGCTCGATAGGGTTGTGCCCGCCGTGCTCAATTAAGCTTCCCCCCATGATGACTAAATCGGCACTGGCCAGTAATGGCAGCATCTCGCCCATCGTGTCCGCAACGTAGACTTGAATCTGAGTGTTTACACGGCCATTGCTACGACGGTGCACACTCAGCTGGCGTGAGCGTGCGGCATTGGTCACGGCTTCAAAGCGCTCAGGGTGGCGCGGGATTAATAGCAGTAGTAGCCCCGGCACTTCTTTTTCAAGTGCTCGGTAAATGTCGAGCACTTGCTCGTCTTCTTCGGGATGACTCGAGGCCAGTGCCAGAACCGGGCGATCAGCTCCCCACTCTGCTCTCAATTGTGCGCCCTTAGGAGCGCAATCCGCAGGGATGGTGATGTCGAATTTCACACTGCCGATCACTTGTAAGCGATCCGTGGGTAAGCCGAGCTTTAAAAAACGCTGACCATCGTCAATGTTTTGTGCGGCCACAAGGCTGAGTCGATGCAACATAGGTCGAGTGAGAGCACTGAATTTGCCATAACCGCGTGCGGAGTTTTCGGACAAACGGGCGTTAGCCAATACCACCGGGACTTGGTGCTGTTCACATCCGGCAAGTAAGTTGGGCCAAAGTTCGGTTTCCATGATCATCAACGCGCCGGGACGAATAGCCTTGATGAAGCGATGAATAAATATGGGCAAATCGTACGGTAGGTACATATGAAACACGCGCTCACCAAATAAGCGCTTTACCTGCTCAGACCCTGTTGGAGTTGTTGAGGTAATAATGATTGGTGTGCCGGGATGTTCTGCCATATAACGCTTAACAAAAGGGGCAGCCGCAAGAGTTTCGCCGACGGACACGGCATGAATCCATAAGCCGCCTTTTTGCGGATGATGCGGTATATAACCGAAGCGCTCAGAAATACGATGGCGGTAGCCGGGATTGACACGACCACGCCACCAAAGGCGAGCCACAAAAACAGGCAGTAGTAAGCTGTATATCAGAGTATAGAAAAAACGCGCCACAGACGGCCTCTGAGCAAAGAAACGGGTCGGCATACTAGCATAAAGAGAAGCACAACTCGTAGGACAACAAATAGCTGCAATATGCTAAACTTCGCGCTTTCTGAGCTGCCTGCGATTGTTCTGATGGATGTAACCATTCCCGATTTTCACAAAGCCCGTGTCCTAGTTTTCGGCGACGTTATGCTCGACCGTTACTGGGGTGGCCCCACTTCACGGATTTCTCCAGAGGCACCAGTGCCTGTGGTGAAGATTCAAGACACTGAAAACCGAGCTGGTGGTGCAGGCAACGTCGCACTGAATATTGCCACGCTAGGCAGTGCGGTTGATTTGATTGGTATCACTGGCAGTGACGAAAACGCCGAAATATTAGAAGGGTTACTGGCCAAGGCTGAAGTGAACTGTAGTTTCTTGCATCACACTACAAACCCTACGATTACTAAGTTACGTATTATCAGCCGTCAGCAACAATTGATTCGTCTGGATTTTGAAGAAGCATTTAATGCCACTGACTTAACCCCGCTTTATCAAACGTTCGATGAACGATTGCAAGACGCCGGTGTGGTTATTTTGTCGGATTATGGCAAAGGCGCGTTGTCAGATCCTCAAATGTTAATTGCCGCTGCTCGTCGCCAAAATGTCCCAGTATTGGTCGACCCAAAAGGCAGCGACTTTGAAAAATACCGAGGTGCGACGTTAATCACGCCAAACTTGAGTGAGTTTGAAGCCGTGGTTGGACGCTGTGATAGCGATGAATTAGTCGTCGAAAAAGCACGGACTCTGATTCAAGACTATGATCTTGATGCGGTGTTGGTGACGCGCAGCGAAAAAGGTATGACCTTAGTTCATAAAGACGCCGAGCCATTTCATCTACCGACCCGTGCTCGTGAAGTTTATGATGTGACTGGTGCAGGCGACACTGTGATCTCGGTGTTGGCGACCTCGCTGGCTGCAGGCGTGAGCATGGAGCAAGCGACGTTCTTAGCAAACACCGCCGCCGGGATTGTGGTCGGCAAACTAGGTACCGCAACAGCTTCAACTGAAGAGTTGCGTCGTGAATTGCGGTTAGAAAGCCAACAAGGCGCTGGTTTATTCGATGAAGAGTCACTGATGTTGCTGGTGGAAGAAGCCCGTAGTCGCGGTGAAACACTGGTGATGACGAATGGCTGCTTCGATATTATTCATCCCGGCCACGTGCAATATTTAAAAGAAGCGAAAGCATTAGGTAATCGTTTATTGGTGGCTGTTAATGCAGATGAGTCAGTTAGCCGTTTAAAAGGCCCAACTCGTCCAGTTAATCCGTTAGAACACCGCATGGCTGTCCTGTCGGGCCTAGAAAGTGTTGATTGGGTCGTGCCATTTGCCGAAGATACGCCAGAGCGTCTTATTTGCCGTGTACTGCCTGACGTTTTAGTCAAAGGTGGCGACTACAAGGTGGAAGATATTGCTGGTGGTGAATGTGTGCAAAATAATGGTGGTGATGTGATTATTTTAAGTTTTAAAGATAACTGCTCAACAAGTGCGATTGTGAAAAGGATTCAGGAGAAAGAAGCATGATTATCGTAACCGGCGGTGCAGGTTTTATCGGTAGCAATATTGTTAAAACATTAAATGCACAAGGACGTACTGATATCATCGTGGTTGATGATCTTAGTGATGGTCGCCAGTTTTACAACATCAGTGATTGTGATATTGCTGATTACCTTGATAAAAACGATTTTATTCACCGCGTACAAATCGACGACAGCTTACTCGATGATGTAGATGTGGTGTTTCATGAAGGTGCTTGCTCATCCACGACAGAGTGGGATGGCAAATTCATGATGGAAAATAATTACGAATATTCCAAAATTTTATTACACGCGTGCCTTGAAAAGGGTATTCCGTACTTATATGCGTCTAGTGCTTCGGTTTACGGTGGCAGTGAGGTGTTTAAAGAAGAACGTTGTCATGAAAAACCGTTAAACGTGTACGGTTACTCGAAATGGCAGTTTGACCAGTACGTGCGTCAATTACAGCGTACGTATCCGAATGATACTTTCCCTAGCCAGGTCGTTGGTTTCCGTTACTTTAATGTATACGGCCCTCGTGAAAAACATAAAGGCTCAATGGCTTCTGTTGCATTTCACTTTAATAATCAAATTAAAAGTAATGGTGTCTGTAAGTTATTTGGTGAAACCAGTGGCTACGCGGCGGGTGAGCAACATCGCGATTTTGTTTTTGTTGGCGACGTAGTTAAAGTGAATTTATGGTTTTGGAAAAATCCAAAACAGTCCGGTATTTTTAATTTAGGTACAGGAAAATGTCAGAGCTTTAATGCTGTAGCTGATGCTGTCATTAAATGGCACGCAGAACATGGAAGGAGTGAAAAGAGCGCACACGCTAAAAAAGAATATATTCCTTTTCCTGAACACCTCAAAGGTGCTTATCAGAGCTTTACTGAAGCCGATATCAGCTTGTTGCGAAATGCCGGTTATACCGATGAATTTTATAATGTTGAACAAGGTGTTTTCGAGTATCTGGACTGGTTGAATGGCCGAGACCAATAAATGAATCGACACTTACTTTATCCTCAACATTGGCCGGTATGGTTGGGGGTTGGCATATTAGTTTTGCTAACTCGTCTGCCCTATGGTCTGCAGTTGAGGATAGGGAAAGGTATCGGCTTGTTATTGCACAAAGTGGCGGCGAGCCGTCGCCATATTGCGGAGGTCAATATTCGTTTATGTTTTCCTGAGAAAACAAACGCTGAACGAAAAAAACTTGTCCGTCAGATATTTATTGATAATGGCATTGGCTTGATCGAAACCTTTATTGCCTGGTTTCGTGCCCCTACTTATTTAGCGTCTAAAACAGAATTTGTTGGATTGGATAAAGTTCGTACGTTAGTCGCCAAGAACAAAGGGGTGATGTTGCTAGGCGCACATTATTCAATGCTCGATTTGGCCGGTAGTTTATTAAGTAACGAGTTAAAACTCAGTGTCAGTTACCGTCCGCAAGATAACCCCGTGATGAACTACATTATGGAACGTAATCGTGCACGCCTTTATGATGAATGTTTAACTCGCAAAGATATTCGCAGTTTTATTCGTACATTACGTAATGGCAATATTCTTTGGTACGCCCAAGATCAAGATTTTGGCCGCAAGAACAGTGTATTCGTAAATTTTTTTGGACATCCGGCGGCGACTATAACGGCGACCTCTCGAATTGCTAAAGCCGGTAAAGCTACGGTGTTACCCATTACGTACTTTCGAAAAGAAGATAGCAGTGGCTATGTTATTACCATACATGACCCTCTGCCGATTCCCACTGGGGATGACGAAGCTGATGCGCGGTTAGCCAATGAATTCCTTGAACTGCAGTTGCGTCAGCATCCTTCTCAGTATTTATGGCTGCACAAACGATTTAAGACGCCGCCCAACCCTGAAGAGAAAAAGGGTCTTATCTATAAACGCTGATTATTACTATTATTAATGATTGGTGATTAATAACATTCATTTTATTAATTGAAAGCTCGCGCATAGACTGATTACTAAATACAAATCAGTGGAGAGCAGCATGGACTTTCAGCATTCCCCCAAAGCTCAGGAATACATCAATCGCCTTAACGACTTTATGAAGAATGAGGTCGAGCCGGTTGAAGAAGCCTACCTGCGTGAACTTCATAGTTTGGACGATAAATGGGTCGTTCTGCCCATCATCGATGAGTTAAAAGCCAAGGCCAAAGCGGCCGGTCTTTGGAATCTCTTCTTTCCTAATGCCGAACATGGCGTGGGTCTGAGTAATCTTGAATACGCTCCGCTGGCCGAAATTATGGGCCGATCCTTTATTGCTCCTGAAATATTTAACTGTAATGCACCAGATACCGGCAATATGGAAGTGCTGGAAAAATACGGTACGCTTGAGCAAAAAGAGAAATGGCTTAAACCGCTGATGGCCGGAGACATTCGTTCCGTGTTCTGTATGACCGAACCTGATGTCGCGTCATCGGATGCGACTAATATGGAAGCCACGGCCATCGTTGAAGGCGATGAGGTGGTTCTCAATGGCCGCAAATGGTGGAGCACGGGGATTGGGCATCCAAACTGCAAAGTTGGGATATTTATGGCACTGACAGATCCGAGTGCACATCGTCACCAGCAGCACTCCATGGTGTTGTTTGAGCTGGATCAGCCGGGTGTGACCATCGAGCGAATGCTACCCGTGTTTGGACATTATGATGAACCTTATGGTCACGGGGAGGTCGTGTTCGACAATGTACGAGTGCCTGTGGCGAATATTATTGCTGGGCCGGGGCGTGGTTTTGAAATTGCCCAGGGTCGTTTAGGACCGGGCCGAATTCACCACTGTATGCGCTTGATTGGTGGGGCAGAGAAAGCGTTAGAGCTTATGTGTCAGCGAGCAGTCTCGCGTGAAGCGTTTGGTAAACCACTGGCCAATTTAGGCGGCAATCGCGACATCATTGCTAATGCCCGTATTAATATCGAACAAGCGCGCCTGTTAGTACTGAAAGCCGCATGGAAGATTGATAAGGTAGGGGCGGCCGGAGCAATGAGTGATATATCACAAATCAAAGTGGTTGCTCCGAATATGACGCAGCAGATTTGTGATGCCGCCATGCAAATCCACGGCGGCGGTGGGTTATCTGATGACTTCCCATTGACCGCTATTTTTGCCAGTGCGCGTGCGTTACGTCTTGCCGATGGGCCGGATGAGGTGCATCGGGGGTTGGTCGCAAAATTCGAACTGCTGAAATACAAAAAATATATAAAAAAATAACGGGTTTTATTCATGCAAAAAGTTCTGATTACCGGTGCTGCCAGCGGCCTTGGTCGTGCACTCGCGTTACGTTTCGCCAAAGAAGGCGCGGATATTTGTGTGGCTGATATTAATGCTGAAGGTTCAAAAGAAACCGTCACTATGATTGAAGCCGCCGGTGGCAAAGGCTGGACAGCGCATCTGGATGTCACTGTCCCTGAGCAGTGGGAAGCGTTGCGTCATGACGTTGAAGAACGTTGGGGCAGCATTGATGTCGTGATTAATAATGCGGGTGTCGCCACGGGTGATCGAATTGATGCTGGTGAGTGGGCATGGTGGGAATGGATTATTGATATCAACCTCAAAGGTGTGGCGCTGGGCTGTCGCACGTTTACACCTATGATGAAAAATCAGAACAGCGGTTACATTATGAATACCGCATCTCTGGCCGGTTTAATGGTCTTGCCGTCGATGGCGTCGTATAACGTCACCAAAGCGGGTGTGATTGCGCTGTCGGAAACCATGCATTTTGAGTTGGATGCCTACAACATCAAAGTCACTGCTTTATGTCCGGGCTTCTTCCGCACAAATTTGGATAAAACCATGAAAACCTCTGATCCTTCGATGCTGAAGTTTGTTGATAAGGTGTTTGAAAAATCAGAACTTACTGCGGACGAAGTGGCTGATCGAGCTTACAAATCCTTAATGAAAGGCGAGTTGATCTGTAATCCTCACCCTATTGGTCGTAAGGCTGTATTTATTAAACGCTATTTAGGTTTTTTATTGCGTTGGCAATTACGCAAAGCCTCGGTGGATTTAAAGCGTCGAGAATTAGAAGCCAAAGCGAAAAAAAATAGCGCATAGGAATAAACTAAGCATGAGTCAAAACTTTATAGATCAAGCAAAGGAAATGCGTGATAGCGACGGTTTTGATATCGACGCGTTTAATCAATGGCTGCAGACACAGATTTCCGGTTTAACCGGCACTCCTACTGTAAAGCAATTTTCCGGTGGGGCGTCCAACCTCACATATCAATTGAGTTATCCTGCTCAGGCGAATGGTCAGGCCGTTGATTATATTATGCGTCGCCCGCCCGCAGGGCATAAAGCGGCCAGCGCCCATGACATGAAACGTGAGCACAATGTCATGAAGGCGTTAAAACCTGTATTTCCGTACGTGCCTAATATGATTGCCATCTGCGCTGATGAGAATGTGATTGGCGGCGATTTTTATGTCATGGAACGCTTAGTAGGCATTATTCCACGCAGTAATATGCCAAAAGGCATGACCCTGACACGACGTCAGGCTCGCGATTTATGCGTATCAGCCTTTGATAAAATGATTGATCTACATAAAGTGGATTATCAAGCGGCGGGTCTTGCTCACTTAGGAAAAGGCGAAGGCTATGTGAAGCGTCAGGTCGAAGGTTGGAGTAGCCGCTATGAGAAATCAAAAACGTGGAATGTACCGGCGTTCAAAAAAGTTATTAAGTGGTTAAAAGAAAATCAGCCAAGCGATATTGCAACGTGCATTATCCACAATGATTTTCGCTTAGATAACCTTGTCTTAAATCCAGACAACCCTGAACAAATTATTGGTGTACTCGATTGGGAGATGTGTACGTTAGGTGATCCTATGATGGATCTCGGTGGGGCGCTGGCGTATTGGGTTGAAGAAAAAGACGATTTTCTCATGAAAGCCGTACGTCGCCAGCCAAGTCATTTACCTGGTATGTTAACGCGCAATCAAATTGTGGAATATTATTGTGAAAAAATGGGCTTTGATAAATCCTTGTGGCCATTTTATGAAGTATTCGGTTTATTCCGTTTAGCCGTTATTGCGCAGCAAATATATTATCGTTATCACCATAAGCAAACCGATAACCCGGCGTTTAAAAATTTCTGGATAATTGTTAATTATTTGAACTTACGTTGTCGCCGAATAATTAAAAAATCCACACTGCCGAAGAACTAACCATGGCAAAAATATATCTTGTACGTCATGGTCAAGCCAGTTTTAACAAACTTAATTATGATCAATTATCCGAGCTAGGTCATCAGCAAGGTGAGTTGATTGGGCAAGCGCTTACTCAGCGTGGCGTAGAGGCTGGTCAGGTTGTTGTGGGCAAGATGCAGCGGCATCGAGAAACCATGGTCGCGGCTCAGCGCCATTGGCCTAGTTATGGTCAAGTTAGAGAGCATGCCGGCTTCAATGAATTTGACTCAGACGATGTGATCGCTTGTGCGTTTCCGCAGTTTAAATACAAGGCGGCGATAGGCGCTTGGTTGTTGACTCAAAAAAATAAACCCAAAGCTTTTCAAGTAATGTTCAGTGAAGCGATTCAGCGCTGGATCGAAGGTCATCATAACAATGATTATATTGAGTCTTGGCCAATATTTACGGCACGAATCGAAGCCGCCTTAGCCGATGTTATTGAGCAGAGTAATGGCAAAGATATTGTTGTCTTTACTTCCGGTGGGCCGGTAACAGCGATTGCTAGGCAGTGCTTAGGGTTATCAGATCATCATGCATTTGAATTAAATTGGACGTTATATAATGCGGGTATTTCACAGCTGTTATATAACCAAGAAGGCAAAATCAGTTTAGCGTCTTGTAATGAACATCACCATTTAGCGCAAGCAGGTAAAGCGTTTTTAACGTATCGCTAGGGCACCTCTGCATGCATTAATCAGAGGTGCTCTAGGGCTTTAAATTAATCATAAAGGTAAAGACAATGAACCCACAAACTTTATTTGATTTGACCGGTCGTATTGCATTAGTGACAGGTGCTAGCCGAGGTATTGGTGAAAGCATTGCCAAGTTGCTGGCTACTGCAGGTGCGCACGTTATTATCTCTAGCCGTAAGATTGATGGCTGTCAGGCCGTTGCGGATGCCATTGTTGCTGAAGGCGGCAGTGCAGAAGCGCTGGCATGTCATATTGGTGATATGGAACAAATAGACGCCTGCTTTGCTCATATCGAAGAAAAACACGGTAAGTTAGATATCCTAGTTAATAATGCGGCAGCCAATCCTTATTTTGGTCATATTTTAAATACCGATCTTGCCGCGTTTGAGAAAACGGTCGATGTGAATATTCGTGGCTATTTTTTCATGTGCGTAAAAGGCGGGCAGTTAATGAAAAAGAACGGCGGCGGTAGCATTATTAATGTAGCGTCTGTCAATGGTATGGTGCCGGGTGATTTTCAGGGAATTTATTCGATTACTAAGTCGGCGGTTATTTCGATGACCAAATCGTTTGCGAAAGAGTGTGCCACGTTAGGTATTCGCGTTAATGCGTTATTGCCGGGACTAACGGATACGAAATTCGCCAGTGCACTAACATCGAACGAAGCCATTTTAAAACAAGCCATGATGCATATCCCGATGAAGCGTGTGGCCATGCCAGAAGAAATGGCTGGGGCTGTATTGTTTTTGGCCTCAGACGCGGCCAGCTATACCACGGGCACGTCGATCAATGTCGATGGTGGTTATCTACTCGTTTAAGCCATCACTTTATTAAGGAAAATAGAATCATGTGGAAACCGGTACTTATAGCCTCTGCGATAACAGCCACGGTATTTATACTTTGGCCATCGCCCATTGATGCCATAGCCGAAGTGCGGGTGCCGGGTGTACCACTGACTGGTGTGTATGAGCCAAATGATTATTTGCAGTCGGTCACGCCCACCCCATTACCTTTCGGGGCTGAAGGCCCGGAAGATATTGAAGTAGGGAAAGACGACTGCTTATACACAGGCATTGCGGACGGTAGCCTGTTGCGTCGTTGTCCTAATGTTGGCGAGTGGGAAGCCCTCGTTAACACAGGTGGACGCCCGTTAGGCTTGGCATCTATGGCAGATGGTAGCCTGATTATTGCCGACGGCTATAAAGGCTTACTGCGTTGGTTTGAAGGCGAACTGACCGTGCTGGCGGATAACCATCAAGGCGAACGCTTGAAGGTGGTGGATGATGTTGATGTTGCCCAAGATGGCACGATCTATTTCTCTGATGCCAGTCAACGTTGGTCACTGGATGATTATCTTTATGATGTATTGGAGGGGCGCGGTACAGGTCGTTTATTTGCGTATTCTCCTCAGGGCGAATTAATCGTGCTTGCTGAAGGGTTAGGCTTTGCTAATGGTGTTGCGGTGAGTGCTGACCAAACCTTTGTGTTGGTAAACGAAACGACGCGCTCACAAATCACTCGTGTTTGGATTTCCGGACCAAAAATGGGTGTTGTGGATATCTTTGCAGAAGGATTGCCGGGGATTCCGGATGGCGTTTCCGCCGCCCCTGACGGCACCTTCTGGGTGGCGATGTACAACAAGCGTGCGGCAGTCATTGACGATTTAGCAGGTCTGCCTTGGGTACGTGAACAAGTGGCGAAATTACCTGAGTCGCTGATGCCGATTCCAGCCCCGTATGGGTTTATTGTGCAGTTTGATAAGGACGGAAATGCCTTACAGAGCTTGCATGATAGAGCCGCTGTGATGGTGGGGGAGGTGACCTCCGTGCAGCCCTTTAAAACAGAGCAGCAGGAGGGGTTATATCAGGAGGGGTTATATATAGGCACGTTGCACGGTAAATCGATTTTTACCGTCACGAATTAATACGCTTCTTTGCCCACCTTTTTACCCGATGAATCTTCTCTCGTCTCTAGGGATGAGTCATCGGGTGATATTTCAGGCTCTGGCGCAAGACGCTGAATGCTGGCGCTACTAGCGCCAACGCCACTGACCAAGCTGACAACAAAGTCGATGCCACCGACGCTCTCTGTTACCTCAATCACTTCTTCCGAAATATTGTTGGGATAACCGCCGCAGGTCTCTCCGTTTTGGCAAACAAACAAATCAACGTCGATATCTGATCCACCAATCACGCGATAGCTTCCTACCGGAACCTTAGTGACGGTATAGCTGCCGTCGCTATTGGCGAGAGTTTCAGCAACCACTTCACCGGATTCAGCATCCGTAAGTAGGACATACTGTGGCGAGGTATCGATAGCCCCGACAACGTCACCGACTTGAATAGCGACTCGAACATCCAGGCTATTGCCGGTATCCGGCGAGAAGCGAATCAACCCTTCATAGAGACCATCCAACAAGTCAGTGCGGCTGACCGTTAGTGTATAAGTGCCCAGCCCATTACTGTCGGTTTGTGAGCTATCAAGGCTCATCCAATCTTCACTGATCTCGGCGGTTACCTCGGGGTCGGTTGCGTTATCATTAATATTATCAAGTGTCAGCGACATGCTGCTGTTGGTGCCTAAAATCAGCTCGCTAGGAGTGGACTCGAGCACCGCCACCGGGGTAATACTGCCACCTCCGGCTAAGTTATCGGCGGCCTGTACAGCTTTATATGCGTTAATAAGACCGTGGCCAAACTCATTATCACGACCGGAGTCGCCAATATCGTCCGTGATATCCCCAGCAGAAAGTAGATTGTCGAATTGGGCGGGGGTCATGGTTGGGTGTACCGCTTTCATTAAAGCAGCGACTGCAGCAACGTGCGGTGTTGCCATGGAAGTACCTTGTTGTAAGGCATAGCTTTCTTGACGAGAGCCGCTGGAATCGTCCACTGACGTACTGATGACACCATCATTTTGGCCATCGCCGTTGGTGTCGAATCGTAGGTCGCCCCCAGGGGCTGCAACATCAATACGCGAGCCGTAGTTGGAGTAATAAGCACGAGTGTTATCTGGTGCCGTGGCACTGACTGAGACGACGCCGTTATAAGACGCCGGATAAAATGGCGACGCGCTATTTGAGTTGCCAGCAGCGGCAACGATAATCACACCTGCATTACGTGCCGCCGTAATGACTTCCTGCTCAGCATTGCTGCTTGAAGCGGCACCCAAGCTTAAATTAATAATATCCGCACGCTGGGAAGGGGTGGTGTTGCTGTCGTTGGGTAAACCGGCGGCGTAACGCACCGCTTGGATAACATCGTAAGACGACCCCTCACCATTCAGGCCAAGAACGCGCAGTGGCATGACTCGTGTTAAGCCGCCCGCGCCAGCGCCACCACGGTTATTGCCTGTAATGGCAGATACTGTGCCCGTGACGTGAGTTCCGTGCCAGCTGCTTGCCCCGCGTTGTGGGCTATCGCCGGGGTCATCAGGGTTTGAGTCAATGCCATCGCCATCCCGGCTGATGCTGGTATCAGAGATAAAATCGTAACCAAACGCTAACTTCCCGTCTAAGTCGGGGTGATCAACAAATACACCGCTATCAATCACCGCTACGATCACATCTGAAGAGCCCGAGGTTAGGTCCCAAGCTTGGGGAAGTTTGATGCTCTTATAATGATATTGCTGTACGTATAATGGATCATTGGGGGTCAGTAAGGCGTGGCGAATAAAATTCGGTTCCGCGTACTCAACGTCATCACGTGCATTGAGTGCTTTGATCGTGAGCAGTGTCTCACGAGCTTTGTCCCACGCTGGATTGAGCTTAGCCAACGGTGACATCTCAGATTGAACCGACCCCGCTTGAGCAGAAACAGGCGCGTGCAAGCTGGCTTTTACTGGAGTATCCGTTCTGCTGGAATCTGTTTGTACTCGATAACCATTCGCTTGAACACCCGTTGAAGCCGCCGAGAACGCACCGGTAGATAGTGTTTCTTTCCAGCGAATAATGGCCTCACCAGTAACAAAGCCTGAGCTGATGCTCGGTTCCGCAGTTTGATTAAGAATAGAGGTTTCAGGCGGTAAGATTTTCAAAACGTATTTTGAAATGCCGCTGTAAGCCGATACGTTCACTAAGTACTCGCCATCAACTGTGGCCGTGACTTCTTCCCTGTCTGTCTCAGTGAAAGAGGCGTCAATGTACTCAGAGGTTGATAGGCTGGAATTAAACAGATAAAGATCAAGGTCACCACTAAAGGCGCTACCATTTCGGTTGCCGCTGTAATCGACCACCTCGAGTACGACTTTTTGTCCGGCCTGCAGCGACACCGAGAAATAGTCTTCGTTATCTATGGTGTCAGCAAAGCGTTCAAAGCTAGCGTCGCCACTTTCCGGAGCGCCGGTAGGCGTTGCGGATGCGAAGCCTTGCACTGTCACAATGTTGGGCAAGGCTTGGGGGGCAGAAGGGTCGTTATTGCTTTGGTAGATAGCGCTGATGTCATTGATATCGCTGTCGGTCATCACGTTTGCGGTGGTAAATAAATTACCACTGACGGTAATGCCTTCACCAGAGTCACCCGAGGTACAGCCGTTCAGGGCTAAAGCGAGAGAGGCAGCCATGACTAATTTAGTGGACTTGTTTTCTTTCACGCTGTCCTCGTTCTCTTCGCACTTTTGATTATCGGTAATCACGTCTTGTGGCTCTCCAATATCACGATTATTTGGCCCCAGCTCAATGACACAGCTTGTTTGTAAGGCGCCTAGTATCAGCATAGCTAATAACTGCGGGCGGAACATACTTGTTCTCCTATTTAGCCTTCGTCGTTACATGTGATTGTATAACCAAGGATACCGGGATTTTCTTTGCCTGTGGTTAACAATGTCAGTCTTTTTACCTATATGCCTACAGCCAATAGTCTTTTAATCTAGGGCACCTCTGATTAATGCAGAAGAGGCTGCGGCTTTCAGGAAAGTAACAGTTCAAGGCGCTACTTAGATGGCATGGCGGGTCACGTCGAAAAGTAGCAACACCGAAATGGTATTTTCCTGAAAGCCCCTGTTTATTGGTAGTGATGGGCGTGGGCTGTATTG
>NVWL01000028.1 GCA_002733645.1 Oceanobacter sp. | reverse complement strand
CTTGCCCCGGAGCGATGTAGAAAATAGATACTGTAAAAGATCGCTCCGGGGCGGATTGTTTTGCGTGCCGCATAATGACTGCCGTTGGCTGGATGAAGCGGGATGCGCCGAGAAGAGAGGATCGTAAGGAGAAACCTCTCCTTGCATGGGGCCGGGGGCGGAGCCCCGAAAGGGACTTGAGTTTGAGAGCTGAGTTTTAATTTAATTAAATTAAGCAGCTAAGAGCCACGCATTGTCGCTTTAAACTACGAGCAGCCGTGCTTGTATCGGCATTTAGTTTTTGGTCTTGTTTGTGGTTTATGAAGACGCAGCCACACTTGTGGGCAGGTTTTAACTTAATCCCTATGACTGTTGCCCTCTTTGGTGGACTGCGTCCCCCGGGCGGACGGCCCATCCCCCTGCTTCGCGCTTTTCTGGGCCGAACGTCCGGTATTTACTGGATTTTYCGGYAACCGGCTCCGGCGGACATCCATGTCCGTATGGAGCCTCGTTCGGCATCCTGCCTCACGTTACCTGCAAATCTAACGTAAATCCTGGCGGCCCCAGAGGCGCATAACCTCCCCGCGATACCGTTATTTTGAGAAGTCGTGCAGGGCAGTCCTTTAATGAGTAGGCAAACTAGCTTCAGATCAATTTCCTGATTTTTTATTTTACGTCTTTATGGCTTTTTGCTTTGAAATACGGTTGAGCGGATTTTCTTTTAATCGGCATGCATACGGCGCCAGACAACAAAGTTATTCTGCGGCACGCAAAACAATGACTGCCGTTGGCTGGATGAAGCCGGATGCGCCGAGAAGAGAGGATCGTAAGGAGATACCTCTCCTTGCATGGGGCCGTGGGCGAAGCCCCGAAAGGGAGTTGAATTTGAGAACTTAATTTAAGAACTGAACCTTAAATAAATTAAACAGTTTGGAGTAACGTACATCACTCCAAACTGTGCGACAGCAGTGCTTAGTCACCGACTTTTTTGTGCGCTATAGAATGATTAGATCATTTCAATCGCAACGGCTGTGGCTTCACCACCACCAATACACAAAGCAGCAATACCTTTCTTACCGCCGGTGTTTTTCAGTGCGTTCATTAGGGTCACGATCAAACGCGAACCTGTAGAACCTACCGGGTGGCCTTGTGCACATGCGCCGCCGTAGATGTTCACTTTCTCAGCATCAAGACCAAGAGCATCTATAGGCATCATGGCAACCATGGCGAAGGCTTCGTTGATTTCGAACAGGTCAACGTCATCTTTGCTCCAGCCTGCTTTAGCTAACAAGGTTTCAATCGCGCCACACGGTGCCACAGTAAACTCAGACGGGTGCTGTGATTGCGTGCTATGAGCAACGATACGAGCAATGGGCTGAGCGCCTTTTGCTTTCGCGGCTGATTCGCTCATCAATACGAGAGCAGATGCGCCATCAGAAATTGAAGAAGCGTTAGCGGCGGTAATGGTTCCCGTTTTACTGAATGCAGGGCGCAGTGACGGAATTTTCTCGATATTGGCGTTGTGAGGTTGTTCGTCTTGTTCCACGAGAGTTTCGCCACGACGAGATTTTACCGTAACGGCAACGATCTCTGCGGTGTTCAAACCTTTATCAATAGCGTCTTTTGCACGATTCAGTGAGCGAATCGCGTAGTTGTCCATTTGCTCACGAGTGTAGCTTTTGCTGTCCGCCATTTCTTGGGCGAAGGCACCCATGAGTTTGCCGGTTTCAGCATCTTCAAGGCCGTCAAAAAACATGTGATCTTTCGCTTGATCGCCATGACCCATGCGGTAACCACCGCGTGCGTTCTCAAGAAGGTAAGGGGCTTTTGACATAGACTCCATGCCTCCAGCGACGGCCACATCAACAGAGCCCGCTTTGATGGCGTCATGGGCCATCATAGTGGCTTTCATGCCTGAACCGCACAGTTTGTTAATCGTGGTCGCACCCGTTGAATCGGGTAAACCAGCCTGGCGCATTGCTTGACGAGCAGGGCCTTGGCGTAGGCCTGCAGACAGAACATTACCCATGATGACTTCTTGAACATCGGCTGGCTGTAGACCGGCGCGTTTAACCGCCTCGGCGATAGCGATAGCGCCAAGTTCTGGCGCTGAGACAGTGCTCAAGCTGCCCATAAAACCACCCATAGGTGTACGGGCGCCAGCAACGATTACGACGGAATCCTGGTTCGACATAGGAATCTCCTGCAGTGAGTTTGTTTAAAAAGGTCGCCTATTCTATGCCAAGCCCTGTGTAAATCACAGGTCAAGGGTTTGGTAGGTCTCAAAAATTGGACTATGTTTGATTACGATCAGATACAAAATGTCGTCGTATGGATCACGGAATCATACTTTCGAGTGATGAGGGTATGGGTCGGCGGGATTATAGTCAGGTTATCTTAGTGGAAGTCCTAACTTCCTCAGGACTATCTGATAACCATAAAAACTCATAAACAGGTACATGTATGGTGAAGAAGACCCTACTCAGTCTGGCCATTGCTGCAACAGCGGCGGGTTTAGCAGGCTGTAACACTGGTGGCGATTATTCCGTTGACACTTCAGCAGTCACTGCTGGCTCAACTGGTTCTACGCCTTCTCGCATAGCCCCTATTTTTTCTGCAGGTAGTGCTAATCTACCTGTCGCTATTGATCTGCTATTTGCTGACGCTTCAGCAACCGATGGTACGGCGAATACGAGCGACACGACGCCGCCAGTAACGACAGCTATCAATAAACTAGATGGTTTCTCTACGTCTGCTGCGACTTATATTAAGTTCAACGGTGCGCTTGATAGCGATACTGTTGTTGCTGGTCAGACTGTGTTTCTTGTGAAGTTGAAAAACTCGGAAGATAACGCTGCTATTGATGCATTGGATATTACGACCATCATAGCTAACGGCGGCTCATCGCCATTTGCGAGTGTTCAGCCTGTTCCTACTTCTGGATATGTCGCTAAGTACGTGACGTTGGATGATGGTGCTACTCATGCTATTCAGATTTTACCTAAAACACCTCTAGATCCTAAAACTAAGTACTTGGTTGTGTTAACGGATGGACTTGAGAGTGCCAGCGGAATTGACGTCGGCCCATCGGCTGAGTATGACTTAGTGTCTGGTGATTTAGAGTTACCAGCGCCAACACTGCAACCGGTTCGTGATGCAGTTCAAGGTTGGGAGTCGTTAGCTGGTGCCTTCTTGAATGGAGCCACCCAAGGCTCTGTTACTCAAGATAATATTATTCTGAGTTATGCCTTTACCACGACCGGTACGACGGATGTTCTTCATGCCATGGCTGCTCCGGGGACGTTTGTTAAAACACAAATTACCAGTGTCGCAGCTGCTGAAGCCGCTATTTCGGCTAAAGTCGTTGCGCAAGTATTGGCTGCTGATGGAAGTCAGGCAGTCGCTGATGCAACAGCTTCAGGTACCTTAGACACCATCGCTGGTCAGGTCGCGGTATCAATAAATACAAACGCGCCAGGTACGTTACCGACGACAGATGGGGCAACTATTCGTCCTGTATTGAAATCGACGGAGTCATTAAGCCCGTTTTATTATCAAGGCTTAATAACCGCAATCTCTGATGGTAGCGGAGCTGGTATTGATACAGTGGTCGATAAACCACAGTCACGTACCTATACACCGATCACATCAGATGGTGCAACAACGGCCGTTGCTGTGCCTTACGACACCTTTTTGGCTTCTGCCGTTCGTCCTGATGTTGAGGCTGCTTTTCCAGAAGGTACGCCATCAGGAACGATTGATGCTGCTGTGGCAGCAAAAGTTGCCGAGTTGTCATCTGGTGGTGCGATCTATCAAGGTGGCCTAAGCATTCCAAACTTCTTACCGCTGTCTGAAGCGGGCGTTGCAGATTCTGACTTAGGCAGCTGGGGAGGCAGTAATAACGCAGCTTTGGCGCTTGGTTTAGCCGCTGCACCACTGGATGCCGATAAAGAGACAATTAACGTAACTTGGCGCTTCCCGTTTGCAAATAAGTTAGGTGATGTCGTTGTTCCTGTGATGGCGACTATCCCTAAATCAGATTGCGATCCAGATGGTGCAGGCCCTGCGTCAGGTAAACCTGCCGATGGTTGGCCTGTAGTGATCTATCAACATGGTATTACGGTTGATCGAAGTGCCGGTATTTTGGTAGGTAACGCATTAGCGCAAGGTTGTATTGCTATGGTCGCGATCGACCACGCTATGCATGGTATTGCCCCATTAAGTGGTGGCGAAGCAAATAGTTTGCGTTTCTTGAACGTTGAGCAAGTGGCAGCAGCCGATGTAGCAACGAATAGCCCATTTGCAGCAGCCGTTGCTGGTGTTACTGGAGTTGTGGGTGAAAGTTATCCATTAGCAACGTTGGCTGAACGTCACAATAACGTGGGTAAAGCGGCTGACGGATCAAACGTAGCGATGGTGTTCCAAGGTGCGCTTGATGCCGACAGTAATGCGGTGACCGCATCGTCTGTAGGTGAGTCGGGTGATCTTTACATTAACCTCAGTGAGTTTGCTCGTACTCGTGATGCGATTCGTCAGACAGTATTGGATATGTTGAACCTGAACGCTTCTATCGGCGACATGGACATCAATGCAGACGGTACAGCGGACGATCTAGATCCTGCGAAAGTGTATTTCATTGGTCACTCTCTGGGTGGCATTGTGGGAACCACGTTCTTGGCGGTCAATAACAATGCTTCTGTGCAGGCTTACAACTCTAACCTAAATACAGTACAAGCAGCTGCTCTGGGTAATCCAGGTGGTGGCGTGGTTAAGTTGCTCGAAAATAGCCCATCAATCGGCCCTAGAATCATTGCTGGCTTAGCAGCTAAGGGTGTTACTCAAGGCTCTGATAGCATGGAGAAGTTCTTCTCTGTATTTCAAGCGATGCTAGATTCTGCTGATCCGATTAACTTTGCGGCGAATACTACGGATCTTCCGGTGCTCGTCTATGAAGACGTTGGTGTCGATGGTAATGACGACGAGACTTCGGATCAGGTTGTTCCTAATAATGCTGAGACAGCTACGTTGGACACTTCCGTGTCGTTCCTCGCAGGTACTGATCCTTTGGTTGCTGAAATGGGGATTACAGACCTAGTCACGAAAGAGACTGCGGAGCTAGGTGGCGCTATTAACGCTGATCCTAAGTACTACTTCCCGAATGCTGCCAATGACGAAATTGTTCGAGCGAATGTGCGCGTTGCTTTAGGCACTCACTCAACATTCTCATCGGCTGATCCACAAGAAGTGTTTGCAGAAATATTCCAGCAAGTTGTGACGTTCTTTGACCCTTACGGAGCTACCCAGCTGCAGTCACTGCCGGGCGATCAGCAAGGTTTTATTGTTGAAGATACGTCGGTTCTTGAAACAACTAACTGATTCTGCGGAGAATAATAATCATGAATAAAGCAATTTATCAGCTATTTAAGAAAACTCCGCTGGCGCTGGCTTTAGCCGGCTCTGTATCAGCGGCTAATGCTCTTGAATACAATTTTGGTGACGTTAATGTTCAGCTCGCTAATACCATTGGTTATGGTATTGGCTGGCGTGTTGACGATCGTGATTCCGGCCAAATTATGGGCGGAAATGGTCCCGCTGCAGGCCTTACGGGTGACGCAGGTTCGTATAACTACGATGACGGTACGCTAAATTACAGCTCTGGAGATGTGTATACCAACGTCTTTAAGTGGAGTGGTGATATGGAAATTAGCTACCGTAATTATGGTGGTTTCTTCCGTGCTCGTGCTTACTATGATCACGCCATTATGGATCAAGAGACAGACTTTAAACCGCTGAATGATGCGACTAAGGATGCCGCGGGTGCCGGTGCCGAGTTACTGGATGCGTTTGTCTGGGCTGACTACGACATTCAAAATATTCCGGTAAGTTTGCGCTTAGGTCGCCAAGTATTGAGTTGGGGTGAAAGCACCTTTATCCAAGGTGGTGTAAACAGTGTGAACCCTGTTGATGCTTCTGCGTTCCGTAAGCCGGGTGCAGAGCTAAAAGAAGGCCTACTTCCCGTCAATATGTTTTATACCTCTATTGGTTTAACGGGTTCTGTCACCTTGGAAGCCTTCTATCAGCTGGAGTGGGAGAACACGCGCAGTGATCCATGCGGTACTTTCTTCTCTACCGTAGATTTTGTTGCTGATGGTTGTGGCCCGGTGATTCTTGGCGGTACGGCCGATGAGCGCGCTATTCTAGAGTTCCGGGATCTCGAATTAGATGCAGGTGTGCCGTTATCAAGCCGGGTTGCTCCAGTCACTGAGCGTATTGCGGATGACGATCCTTCTGACTCTGGTCAGTACGGTGCTGCTGTGCGTTGGTATGCGGAATCTCTGGGTGATACCGAATTTGGTTTCTACTACATGAATATTCACAGCCGTTTGCCGTACATTAACGGTGTGATTACCAACCAAGATCGCAGTGGGGTGTTAACTGGTACACCAAACATGCAAGTGAATGCTGATGCGACGTACGACACGTATCGTCCGCTGTATCAAATCTCCTACCCTGAAGATATTCAGATTGCCGGTATCTCATTTGCTCGTAGCACGGAATCCGGTGCGTCTTTCTCGGGTGAGTTAAGTTACAAACCCGATGCTCCAGTTCAATGGAACGCATTCGAACTCATTCTTGCCGGTAACGGCGCGCCCTACAGTCGCTTGTATCAACAGCGTTCTGAAGAAGAGGGTGGTGCGAGTAATTTGTATGGTGAGCTAGGTAAAGGGTATGACAACTTTGATATCTGGCAGGCTCAATCGACCTACATTATGTTCTTTGATCGTATCCTTGGTGCGGATCGCTTAGCGGTTGTTGGTGAGGTGGGTGTTTCTTACATCCCTGACTTACCGGACACGGATGACGCTCGTTACGGTCGTTCTGGTGCTTACGGTATTGGTAATAACGACGGTGTATGGGCAAATGGTGGTGACACCAATTTCTGTGTTGACGGAGGCTCAGCTGCCAATGCTAATACCGACTACTGTACTGACGATGGCTACACCACCAAACTGGCTGGTGGCGTACGTATGCGTGCAGGCCTTACATATAATGACGCTTTTTCGGGCGTAAATATGACACCGACCTTGTCTCTAGCTTATGACAAGGGGAATGGTGCAGAGCCAGGAACTCAGTTTGTTGATGATCGCTTAACTGTTGGTCTGGGTGTGTCGTTCTTGTATCTGAACCAGACGTCCGTAGATATCGCGTACACCAACTTCTCTGGCGGTAAATACAACCAGTTGAAAGATCGCGACAATATCAGTCTGTCAGCTAAATATTCCTTCTGAGCCTAGTGGTCAGAATAGATTTATAGAGGTTCGAATATGTTGAATAAACAATACAAAGTGTGGAGTGCCGCGTTTGCACTCTCTGCGATGATGAGTTCAGCTCAGGCTGGTGTTTCACCTGAGCAAGCTGCAAAACTGGGGACTGAATTCACCCCAGTTGGTGCGGTAAAAGAAGCGCAGGGGAATATTCCTGCATGGTTGGGTGGAATCCCAGAGGGTTCTGGAAGCGTTGATGCAAACGGTAAAATGGCTGATCCGTTTGCAGCTGATAAACCCAAGTTTGTGATTACCGGTGCAAACTACAAAGAATACGCAGCGAATTTGACCGATGGTCAGAAAGCCATGTTTGCTAAGTATCCTGATACTTATCGTATGCCTGTGTATGAGACCCGCCGAAGTGCTGCGTATCCTCAGGAAGTTTACGACGCGACGAAGAAAAATGCGGTTGAGTCTGAGTTGTTGAATAACGGAAATGGTATTTCAAATTTTGAGCAAGGGGTTGCGTTTCCTTTTCCTCAAACAGGGGTTGAAGTTATTTGGAATCACGTGACACGCTACCGTGGTGGTTCGGTGAACCGTGTGATTGGTCAGGTGACTCCGCAAGTCAATGGCGATTATACCGTTGTCCGTTTTAAAGATGAGTTCACGTTCCGTAATAAGTTAACGGATTACGATTCGGAAAAAGACAACAACGTGCTTTTTTACTTTAAACAAGATGTCCTGTCGCCTGCACGTTTAGCAGGTAATGTACTCTTGGTTCACGAAACATTGGATCAAGTAAAAGAGCCTCGTAAAGCGTGGGTTTATAATGCGGGTCAGCGTCGTGTGCGTCGTGCACCGCAGGTTGCTTATGACGGTCCTGGTACAGCATCTGACGGTTTACGTACTGCCGATAACTTCGATATGTTTAATGGCTCGCCTGATCGCTACGATTGGGAGCTTGATGGTAAAATGGAAATTTACATTCCATACAACTCTTACAAGCTTAAAGATAATGACCTTAAATACGATGACATCATCAAAGCCGGTCATATTAACCAAGATCTAACTCGTTATGAGCTTCACCGTGTGTGGAAGGTAACTGGCACCTTGAAAGAAGGCAGCCGTCATGTATACGCTAAACGTGTATTTTACATTGATGAAGATACATGGCAGGCAACTGAGATCGATCATTACGATGGTCGTGGTGAGTTATGGCGTGTCGCGGAGTCTCACAATGTGTATTACTACGATCAGAAAGTGCCTTGGTACGCCATTGAAACGCTTTATGATTTGAACTCAGGCCGATACTTGGCATTGGGTTTGGATAACGAAGAAAAAGGTGGATACGAGTACAACTTTGAACGTACTTACTCTGATTACACCCCAGCGGCGTTACGCCGTGGTGGTGTTCGTTGATTCGTATTAGCTAAGCACTGGGCGGGAAACTGTTATTTAGTTTACCTGTTTAAAGATCCTCGACCTAAGGTCGGGGATTTTTTTTGCCTGCTTTTTATTCATTGTGGATTAGTTATCTATCATCCTTTCATACAGCTAAGAGGCGTATTATTTCCAAGTTAACCCAACCGGGCGATGGCGAGCTTCTTAGTACTAAAATCTCTTCAATTCAGATAAATAGCCTCGTAGCAAACCCATGAAACCGCCCTGTATCAAATTGAGACAATTTGCGACTTGTTGTTATTGTGTCTATTAAATGTAATTATTTGTATATAAAATATACAGAATGACTGTTCTCTAAAGTTGATCTTGTCACCTTAGGACAGTATTTCCTTTTAGCGAGGCTCACCGTGGTGTGCCGCGACGAAATTATTTAACAAGGCTGTTAACGCGGCGTTCTGATTTATGGGTGTCTTATGAAAAAGCAATTCTCAAAACTTCTGTGTGGTTCACTCTTGGCATTAGGCCTGTCGGCACCTGTTGCCAACGCGGGTTCTGACTTATACATCGGTGAAATCATGTGGGTAGGGTTTAACTTCTGTCCGCGGGGCACTATGCCTGCAGAAGGACAGCTATTGCCTATTGCTCAGAACTCGGCGTTGTTTTCTTTGTTGGGTACCATGTATGGCGGTGATGGCAGAACTACGTTCGGACTGCCTGATATGCGTGGACGTGTATCGGTCAGCTCGGGCCAAGGCCCTGGTCTCAGTAATTATCGACAGGGTACTAAACTTGGTCAGGAAACAATCAATCAGGTGCCTGCGCATACACATACCTTGGGTTCATCTGCCGCAGCGACACTGAAAGCCAACGGCAGTACAGCATCTCTCGAAAATAACGTTGCTGCTCCTACTGGCAATATGCTGGCCAATGGGCAGCGTGCTGCTATCTATGCGCCTGCACCTGCGCTCCCTGCCGATGTGGCTGATATGAATGCCGCATCTGTGGTTGTGTCTGGCTCGACCGACTCCACTGGTTTAAGCTCGGTTGATGTTCGTCAGCCAACAATTGCATTAAAAGCCTGTATTGCCACGACGGGTATTTTCCCTTCGCGTAATTGATACCCGATTCACTGCTTTACAGGTAAATACCATGTTTAAAATGATACGTACTGTCGCTGACAGAGCGTTGCTGGTACTGATGGCATTGCCGTTGTCAGCCCTTGCAGCCACAGAAGACTTTTCGTCCGCTACGTGGACGAATCACCAAGACCTCGGTACCGAGGTTGTTATCAATGATCTTAATATTGCTGTGCCATCGGGCGCTAGCATGAAAGGCGTTACCGTACCTGCGGCCATTCAAATTGGTTATGATCCGACGCGCGTTGCTACCTCTGTGACGATTTCCCCAGCCAGTCAATGGGATCGCTTGAATGTGTCGGCAATTACGCTGACGGATCTTTTTCAGATGCCGGTTCCTGGTGTTAAGTTTATTGGTCTTTCGAAAGGCCAGCAGGTAGCTTATGCCGAAGCCGATTCGTTGTGGACAGACGGTTCTGGTGCCACGACGGTTTCTCTTACCGGTTTTAATAATATTGATGAGTTAAAAATAACCGGCGATGTTGCGGATGAAACCAGCAGTGATGTTTTCTTTTTTATCGAATCGCTGGATTATCAGCTCATTGCAGTCCCGCCTGAAATTGTCGTTATTCTCGATGGTGCTGGCGATGCCGCGAATACGATTACTGCAGAACAGTTAAATGCGATTGATGGCGTATCCGGTGCACTGGCAGCGAATGAACCTTTTTACCGTGAAGAAGTTGCGCGTCTGTCGGTCGATGACCTTGATACCGCGGCAGAAATCCAGACATTGGTCGATGGTGTCAATCGCAGTGTTGCTTCTGTGCCCGTTGCAGATATACCTGCCTCTTTCTCTGTTGTTGAAGGGGACGAAGTAGCTGTTGCTGTGACAGCAACGGACTCCAATAACGATCCATTATCTTACAGCCTGCAGGCCGGTTCTCCAGCTTGGTTATCGATTGATAACTTTGCGAGCTACACCACAACATTAGCTGATACCGGTGACTTTGAGGTTAACCCTGATAATGCAGCCGAACAGTCGTCGGCCCGAGGCGTGGCCAGAGATAGTCTGGGTAATATTTATTTTGCTGTCACTGACTTCCGTTCAGGCTATAACGGCGCGGTTGCGAAAATAGCAACGGATGGCAGTGTATCCATCCTTGCAGGTTCTGCCTTGTTTAATCCAACCATTACAACCAACTTTGAGTACATATACTCGGTTGCGGTGGATGGTAATGGAAATGTTTATGCCGCTGACGTTTCGTTGGATAAAGTATTCAAAATTTCCGGTGGGTCTGTTACCGAGTTTTTAACAAATGTCTCTTCAAAAGGATTGGTCTTTGCTGGCGATGGCTACCTGTACGTATCGAGTTCCAGTCAGGTTTTAAAAGTTAACACCGCGGGTGTAGTTGAGCAGACATTCTCAAATATTCCTGATCCATACGGCCTCGACGTCGACAGTAGCGGCAATATTTACGTTGCCAGTGAAAGTAAGCGAGTTGTCTACAAGGTGACAGCCGCTGGCGACGTCAGTGTTTATGCTGGGACCGAAGGGAGGTCGGGTTTTGAGGATGGTATTCCCGGGACATTCCGTTCTCCAACGGATGTTGCACTCGACCAGAATACAGGTGAGCTATACGTCACTGACGCGATCAACCACATTATTAGGAAAGTGGCTACTGACGGTACGCTCAGTACCATTGCTGGTACGGCACGCGCGTCGGGCACAGACGATGGTCTGGATGCTAAGTTCAACAACCCTGCAGGCTTATTGATGACGGCAACTGGTGATCTAATCATCACTGATAAAAATAGCGGTCGTATTCGTCATTTAAGTCTTAAAGATAATCTTGGTCTATCGGGCATTGCACCAGACCCAACCGGTGCGTCTGAAAGCTTCCAAGCATTAATTAATATCGACGACGGATTTGGAAATACCACAGTACATACATTAAATGTAACCGTGTTAGATGCGGAGCTTGATGTCATTACAAATGCTGCTGGGGATAGATTTAATCAGGTGACAGATGTGCAGCTGAATGCGGTTGATGGCGTCAGTAGAGCGATTGCTGAAAACCAGAGTAAATATCGCGCTTCGCTCGCGTCTCTGGCTGCAGCAGATGTCGATAGTCCTGAAGAGATTCAAGCTTTGGTCGACAGTGTGAACTCTGCGCCTGTGTTCAATTCGGTTACCTCTACAACAGCGGTAGAAGGTCAGTCATTGAGCTTTACTGTTACTGCGACAGACAGCGCGGGTGATGCGTTAACCTTTACAGCAGCGACTCAATTACCAGAATGGTTGTCGCTTTCTGAGGCCGGTGTTCTGGCAGGTACGCCAACCAACTCTGATGTTGGTCAGACTGTTATCTCAGTGGAGGTGTCTGACGGGTTTGGTAACACCGCCGAGCAGACGCTGACCATCACGGTACTCGACGCTGAAATTAATGCCGTATCCAGTGTGGCAGGCACCGATAACGCAACCACCGCTGCGCAATTGAATGCGGTGGATGGCGTGTCGGGTGCGCTTGTCGCAAATGAAGGTCAGTATCAGGCTGTGATTGCTGGTTCGACCGCTGAAGATCTCGATACCGCGGCTGAAATTCAGGCCTTGGTTAATAGCGTGAATTCAGTACCGGTGTTTACTTCTGGTACGTCAACAACAGCCTTGGAAGGCGATGCCTTCTCGTGGGATTTTGTTGCGACAGACAGTGCTGGTGATGCGTTAACCTTTACAACAGCGACTCGATTGCCAGCATGGTTGGCGCTTTCTGAAGTTGGTATTTTAACTGGAACTCCAACCAACTCCGATGTTGGCGAGACCGTCATTTCAGTGGAAGTCTCGGACAGTTTTGGTAACACCGTCGAGCAGACGCTGACCATCACGGTACTCGACGCTGAAATTAACACTATCAGCACGGTTGCTGGCACCGATAACGCAACCACCGCTGCGCAGTTGAATGCGGTGGATGGCGTGTCGGGTGCGCTTGTCGTAAACGAAGGTCAGTATCAGGCTGTGATTGCTGGTTCGACCGCTGAAGATCTCGATACCGCGGCTGAAATTCAGGCCTTGGTTAATAGCGTGAATTCAGTACCGGTGTTTACTTCTGGTACGTCAACAACAGCACTGGAAGGCGATGCCTTTTCCTGGAGCTTTGTTGCGACCGACAGCGCAAATGACGCACTGATCTTTGCTGTGAAAACGGGTACTACCCCTTCGGCGTGGATGACACTGTCAGCCGCTGGTGTTCTGACTGGAACTCCGCTAGATGCTGATGTGGGCCTGCATAATATTACCGTTGAAGTGTCAGATGGCTTTGGCAATACCGTTGAGCAGACTTTAGCAATCACAGTGTTGGATGCCGAAATTAATGCCGTTGCCAGCGTAGCTGGTGTTACTAATGGTATTACGGCGACTGAGCTGAATGCAGTTGAGGGTGTAACAGGCGCGCTTAGTGAAAACAACGCTAAATACCAAGCAGCGATTGCGGCTCTGACGTCAGAAGACTTAGACAGCGCTGCTGAAATTCAAACCTTGGTTAATAGCGTGAATTCGGTTCCGCAGTTTGTTTCAGAGGGCACTTTACGAGTAAATACTGGAGAGCGTGCTGAATTGGTATTGTCTGCGGTAGATGCTGGTGATGATGAAGTGACCTTTTCTCTTGCGGAAGGCTCGGTACTACCAAGCTGGTTGAATTTGGCTTATCGCATTTCTCCATTGCCTGCCGGTTTTACGGTGGGAGAGCCAAGCTCAATTCCGGCGCTTGTTCCGCTGCCTATTTCAGACAAAACCTCGGCGTCATTGATCGCGGCGCCTAGTACGTCTGATTACGGCACGTATCAAGTGACTTTGGTGGCTGAGGATGGCTTTGGTAATTCCGGCACTCAGTTAGTTACTGTGATTGTGAATGCACCGGGTCAGTTGTCGATTAGCGGTGAAGCTGCGGTTGGTCAGACACTTAGCGCAAGTTTGTATGATGCAAATAATATTGACTCAACGATCTCTTATTCCTGGATGTCCGAGGCTACTGAGGTGTCGCAGGCACAGAGTTATGTCGTGCAAGCAAGTGATTTAGGAAATCTGATTGCATTGCAGGTGACCTACACGGATGCGGATACAACGTTAGAGACACTGAATTCTATTTCCGACATCATCATTGGTGCCGAAGAAAATGCCTTTAATAATATCGCCGATCAGGTTGGTAGCCGTCCTGGAAGAGCCGATACGGATGATTACCTCGCGGCGGGTGTTACGAGTGTTGATGCTCAAACTCTGGATCGTATTCTCCCCATTCTGAACGCGGCGGTTGGCCAGCAAGAAGACGCGGGCGATGTGGATTCTGCGGCAGAGATTGAAGCCTTGATCGCAACGATTATGGAAGGTCAGGACGATGACTGTGATGGTTTGCCGAATATGCTTGAGGGTATAGCGGATACCGATGGAGACGGGATTATTGATCGTAATGATACTGATGCTGATAACGACGGAATTCGAGATCACCTTGAATATGGCTCCCTAATGACCTCATCCATAAGGCTGGATGCTGCCATTGTTGTCGATCGCGATTCAAGCGAGCTAACCTCTGCGGTTGATGATCCCGTCAGTACTTGTAGCTTACTGGGTGATTCGGACCGTGATGGCATCATCGACTTTTTCGATATATCCCCTTATGGCGATGGCAAGGTACGAAGCGCTGCTTTTGTTGGAACGCTAGAAGCAGAGGCTGTTGATGAAAATCTGGATGGTGTTCGCGATGACCGTGATTCCAAAGAGGAGTTCATTGCAGCACTTGATGCACTGATTGTTACCTCGGTCGAGGATGAGTCACGTATTATTTCGCCAGCAGCGTTTCTCCCTATTCGTGTCGTATATAACGTCACGGCCGATGTCGATAGCGATGGCTTGATCAACTCGCTGGATCTGGATGCGGATAACGACGGCGTTATTGATCTGATTGAAGCGGGTCACAGTGATGATGATACTAATGGCCTACTTGATGAAGGGACTGACCTCATTGAGGACGCTGAGGCACTGGTAGATTCCGATGCTGATGGTATTCCTGACTTCCTGCAGCTTAAGAGTGACGGTGTTACTTTCGATCTTATTAAAGCCGGTATTCTTTCAAGCCTAGATGGTAACAACGATGGTCGCATTGATAGCCTAACCGATGTTGATCTGGATGGTTTGATGGATGTGATTGATAACGCGATTGGATTCTTTGGCTCGTTAGAAGACTTTGATGGCGATGGCATTCCTAACCACCTCGACGACGATGACGATGGTGATGGCATTCCTGATCGTGAAGAGAATGACCAATTCAGCTTTTTCACTGGAGAAGACGCGGATGGTGATGGCATTGATGATGGTATCGACGCCCTAATCAACGGCATTATTCAGGGGCTGGATACCAACAACAATGGTGTTCTGGATGATCGTGAACTTGCCGACCTCGACGGTGACGGTATCGCGGATTACCTTGATATTGATGCCGACGGTGATGGCATTCGTGATGATCTAGATGACTTAATCGAACTGTTCGTTGAGGAAGGCCCTTCTCAAGCGCCTGTTCTAGATGCTGATGGTGATGGCGTTCTGGATTCTGAAGATGTATCTGTTAACTCAGGTGCAGATGTCAAAGCGGGTGGGGCTATCAGTACAGCATTCTATATGTTGATCCTGACGATACTGGCGTTTACTGCTCGCGCTCGTCGAACCCTCGTGGCGTTCGTCATGATGTTCGGGCTAGTAGCCCAAGCCAATGCGGGAGCGTTGAGTGTAGAAGGCGGAGTGGGCTTTGCCCGCTTCGATCCTGATCTACAAATTACACCGAGTGAAAGTGACACCCTAGATGCTGGCGCATCTATCGGTGTTGGGGCGCATTTTAATGACGAGCTAGGTTTGACGTTGTCTTACTTTAATCTTGGTGACGCTAGCATTAATACAGCGCGTATCAGTTATCGCGCGACGTCTTTGGCGTTACAGTATCGCCCGTCATTTGCGCGCGCGGGCGGCTGGGCATTGCAGGTTGAAGCACTGGGCGGCGATATTGATATGTCATCAGAGAAAGGGCTTCAAGTTGATGATTCAGATGAGATAGTAATGGGCTTTGGCTTAGGTGCTGACTATCAAGTTAACGACGCTGAGCGCATAGAATTAATGTTCAACCGCTTATCCAGCGATGTTGATTTCTTTAGCGTCAGTTATCGATTGTTATTTGAGATCTGATAAAAAATGCCCAGCACTTGCTGGGCATTTTTTTAATCAATAAAACGGTAAGTACGTTTTAAATTTAATTAGACGATATTTAGAAATTTAAAACGGCACCGATTTGATACACACTGGACGCATCTTTATTAATAAATTCGGCACGTAGCGACAACATCTCTGTTGCATGAAACCCTAAGCCTGCCCCTAACAAAATACCGTCATCATCACCCAGATCTAAACCAATTCGTGCTAATGCGGATACTCGTGGATCAATTTCTGGCAGTGTTTTTTCTGCAACCCCTGCGACCCAAACGCCATTAATATCAGCGTCGCCATTGCTATCAAAAAAGTCTTTGGTATCGCTGTAACCTAATTCTGCGGACGTAGTGAGCCCTTCAATAGAGTTATCAAATTTAAGACCTGTAAAGATCGAGTAGCCGCCAGCATCGACATCATCACCACCAAACGGTGAGTCAATGGTGTTATGGCTTAAGTTAGCACCAACATACAGCCTGTCTTTTAAAGGAGAGTCGTCTGCCATCGCGCTTGCGGTCGCGGCCGTTAAAATGACGGGTAGTAAGTACTTCTTCATATCAAACTCCTGTATTTAAAATCGGGGTAAGGTTACCGGCTCTTCTTGCAGAGAACCAAGTTGTTCGCGCAATGCCAAAATATGTTCAGACCAGTAGTTGTGACTACCAAACCAAGGGAAAGCTTCAGGGAATGCTGGATCTTCCCAGCGCTGAGCTAACCAAGCGGCATGACGCACAATGCGACGCGTACATAAGGTTTCCACAAGTGATAATTCATTTGCAGGGAATGGCCTAAACATTTCATAACCTTCTGCTATGACCATTAATTGTTGCCGATGTTCCTCTTTACTGCCGCTAAGTAACATCCAGATGTCTTGCATGGCTGGCCCTTGAACGCAATCATCGAAGTCCACTATGTATAAATTGTCGTCGCGAAGAATTAAATTTCCGATGTGGAGGTCGCCATGCAAACGAAGATCTGGATGCTGAGATATATCGACCCTGGAAGTGTGTGCGGTAATGTCTCTGATTAATGACTCGTAGACGTTTTTATAATCGTCCGGTAATTGTCCGCTGCGCAACACCGTTTCTGACGCGATTAAAATATCGTCATTGCCAGTTAAAACTGGACGGTGCTTAAAAGGTTTCGAGGCGCCTATATTGTGCAGCCTGCCCAGCCAACGCCCGATTAATTCTAAGTCATCATCGCTGCTTAATTCGGGAGCATGCCCCCCTCTGCGAGGGAAGAGCGCAAAATAAAAACCTTCATAGGTAAACAAGGTTTCGTTATTTATCGTCATTGGGGCGATGACAGGAACGTCTTCTTGCTCTAACTCAAGCAGAAAAGCATGTTCTTCCAAAATGGCGTCGCGACTCCAACGAGCAGGGCGATAGAACTTTGCAATCAGTGGGTCTTTGTCTTCAATGCCCACCTGATAAACGCGGTTTTCGTAACTGTTTAAAGCAAGGATACGTGCGTCACAAAGAAAGCCGATGGATTCAATCGCATCCATGATGACTTCGTGTGTTAACGCCGAGTAGGGATGAGTAGACATAATGTTCTCGAATTTTTTTACATTATGCCTGTATTCCACAGCCTCAGATAGGTTTGGGTGTGCGAGCTAAACACCATGCTCCAACGGTGCTTGCTCCTTGTGATTTAAGAAGCGCTGCGGCTTGTTGCAACGTCCCTCCCGTGGTCATGACATCATCAATGATCAGTATGTGCTGCCCAGATAAATCTTTGTTCGTTGACCGTAGGCCGGTATCCCGACGTCGGCGCTCTTGAGCCGTTGCTCGTCGTTGTTCGGTATGACGCGATTTGTGGAGGGCGTTACGAAGAATAGGAATATTTAATTGAGTCCCTAATTGCTGGCATAACTCTTCACTGAGGTTAAACCCCCTTGTGAATAAGCGTCGTCGCGTTGTTGGGATGTAGGTCAGGAAATCAGGTGGTACGGTGAATATAGGCGCAGCGTCAAACATTAGCTGAGCAAAGCGTTTGGCGAGGCGTAGGTCGGGCTTGTCTTTGCAGCGATGCAGCCAATGCGGTACTGGATGGTAATAAAGTAAGCTGCAATGGCTGTAATCAAAACTGGGTGGCTTCTTCTGACAGTCGCCACAACGACCCTCACTTGTACATGGTTCGCTGCATTGAGGGCAGCTCAAGCCGGAATAGGGCAAATCGTACTGGCACGAGGTACAGATCCCTATTTTGTCTGATGTTGCCTCAAGGCATAACTCACAGGTATACATGTGATCAAAAAACATACTGTAGTTGTCTTTGAGTTTACTGAAGGTTGACCAGTCCATGGGCATCCTTATGATCCTGTAGTTAGATTAAGTAGCTATTAACATTCTTTTACTGAGGTTAAACCATGATGTCTGCCGCTCACAACCCTAGTGACATGCGCCACGATTGGACCGTTGAAGAAGTCGCCAGCCTTCTAAATATGCCGTTCAATGATTTGTTATTTCGCGCACAGACAGTTCATCGTGAAAACTTCGATCCAAATGCCGTTCAAGTCAGTACCTTATTATCGATTAAAACAGGCGCTTGCCCAGAAGATTGCGCTTACTGCCCTCAGTCAGCTCGTTACGACACTAAGCTTGAAAAAGAAAAGCTGATGGAAGTCGAAGCCGTGATCGAAAAGGCAAAGGCGGCTAAAGCAGCAGGCTCAGATCGTTTTTGCATGGGCGCTGCATGGCGTTCACCACGCGCGAAAGACATGCCGTACGTGTTAGCGATGGTCAAAGGCGTAAAAGAGATTGGCCTCGAGACGTGCATGACCTTAGGCATGCTGGATGATGAAAAAGCAGATGCTTTGGCTGAAGCGGGTTTGGATTACTACAATCACAACTTAGATACGTCGCCAGAGTACTATGGTGACATCATTACTACACGTACCTATTCTGACCGCTTGAATACCTTGGCTAATGTGCGTAATGCGGGCATGAAAGTGTGTTCCGGTGGTATTTTAGGCATGGGCGAATCCCAAAAAGACCGTGCCGGTTTGTTGGTACAATTGGCAAACCTTCCTGCGCATCCGGATTCTGTCCCGATTAATCAGTTGGTTAAAGTAGAAGGTACTCCGCTTGAGAGTGAAGGTGATCTTGATCCGCTTGATTTCATACGTACCATTGCGGTTGCACGTATCATGATGCCGAAATCTCACGTGCGTTTGAGTGCGGGTCGTGAAGAGATGTCAGAAGAAATGCAAGCCATGTGCTTCTTTGCTGGTGCCAATTCGATCTTCTACGGTGAATGTTTGCTGACGACGCCAAACCCAGCGGCAAATAAAGACCAAGACTTATTCCGTAAACTCGGTATTAACTCTGATCATCACGTCACTAAAGCCCCTCGTGAGTTAGACGAGATTCTGGCGCAACCAATGGCATCTGATGCTATGTTTTATGACGCTTCTGCGCAGGCTGCTCAGTAAGAATCTTTTTATAGCGAATCAGTCTAAACGCCATCCCAATCAGGATGGCGTTTTTGTTTCTATGTTGTTTAAATATTAATTGGTTAAATATTAAACAGATTCGCGTGAATCAATCGAGGTTGCTATGAATATAGGATCAACTGCGGGTTCGGCATTTACCACAGCCAGTTATGGCGTGTCGCAAGGTACTGAACAAGTGCAGCGTGCAGCGCAAGATGTTGCAGGCGCATCGACCGAACGTCCGGTTGAAGGAGCGGCGAGTCTTGCTTCTTCCATGACAGATATGAAGCAAGGTCAACAAGCCGTTGATGCTAACGCTAAAGTCATTCAGACCGAGGATAAGCAACTCGGTAGCCTGATAGACATAGAAGCTTAATGACGGTGTTTGTGGAACCTTTATGCAAGTGCCGTCTACGTCCGTCCATGTTGCCCATGCGAGTTCATCAAATAGCTCGTTAAGTAGCTCATCCCTCACGTCTTCAGTGGATTCGCGTGCTGTGTCATCAGGCTCGAAAGCCACCGCACTTGAACTTAACTCAGTACCTACTCCTTCTCGCTCTACAGACATTGTTAAGCCTTCATCAAGCGCGTTGGTTGATAATACCGATGATGTCTTTATTAGCGAGGAAGGGCGTTCTAAGTCGCTGGCTGATACTTCCGAAGTGAAAGATGATGAGTTGCTTCGAGAGTTAGCAGCTCGGGACTTAGAAGTTCGTACTCACGAGCAAGCACACGCTTCCGTGGGTGGCGAGCTTGCTGGTGCTGCATCCTACAGCTTTACACAAGGCCCCGATGGTGCTCGTTATGCCGTCTCTGGTGAAGTGAGTATCGATGTCAGTGACGTACCCGGTGATCCACAGGCAACCATTGATAAGATGGCCAGAGTGCGTCGTGCAGCCCTTGCTCCGGCGGAGCCTTCAGCTCAAGATCGCCAGGTAGCCGCCATGGCCACGCAAAAAATGACAGAAGCTCAAGCGGACTTAGCCAATCAGCAACGTGATGCCTTGTTGGCAGACGCTAAATCGAGCGAAGACCAGCGTGAGAGATTTAGCATCGAGCTTGAAGAGGCTCGAAGACAAGAAGACGCGAACAAAAAGGGTAGCGACTCTGATGAAGACAACGACGTCTTTATTTCGGTGGCGGAAGAATTTGCCGAATACAATGCACGGCTACGGCAAATCAATGAGACGCTACTCAGGATTAGTGCTCCGCAAACGCCTTCAGCGGGCAGTATACTCGACGATATTGCCTGATTGGCTCGTTTTTACCTTTGTTCGCTTACCCGTATGAACTCCCCTTCTTTACTCAGTAAATACGCCGTGTCACGGGCCGCCAAGACTTGACATTAAGCTTAGGCGAACGTATGTTTCAAACACTTGTTTGAATCGGGCTTTTATCCTCGGTTCAAAAACTATGTTCGGTCGACATAAACATGCGCCGAACCATTAAACGCGGCATTAGCTGCAGAAAATAAATAACGGCAACGAGGTCATCCCAATGCCAGAGTATAAAGCTCCCCTTCGTGACATTAAGTTCGTAATGGACGAATTGCTAGACATGCCAGGCCACTACGCCAGCCTGCCTGCATACGCAGAGATTGCTACCCCTGACATGGTTGATGCCATCATTGCTGAAGGCGCAAAGTTCTGTGAACAAGAGCTTTCTCCGCTGAATCGTGTGGGTGATATTGAAGGTTGTACTCGTCATGATGACGGTTCTGTTACCACGCCAACAGGTTTTAAAGAAGCGTACGCTAAGTATGTTGAAGGCGGCTGGCCTTCACTGGCGCATGACGAAGCACACGGCGGCCAAGGTTTACCTGAGTCACTGGGTACGGTTGTTTCTGAAATGGTTGGTACTGCAAACTGGTCTTGGGGTATGTACCCAGGCTTGTCACACGGTGCGATGAACACGCTAGACATTCACGGGACAGACGAGCAAAAGCACGTTTACCTAAGCAAGCTGGTATCAGGTGAGTGGACCGGCACTATGTGTCTGACTGAGTCACATTGTGGTTCTGATCTTGGTACTTTGAAGTCTAAGGCGGAAGCGAATGCTGACGGTTCTTACGCGATCACAGGTTCTAAGATCTTTATCTCTGCTGGCGAGCACGACATGTCAGAGAACATCGTACACATCGTTCTTGCACGTCTTCCGGGCGCTCCAGCGGGTACGAAAGGTATCTCACTGTTTATCGTTCCTAAGTTTTTGCCAAATGAAGACGGTACTCCAGGCGAAAAGAACACGCTAATTTGTGGTTCTATCGAACACAAAATGGGTATTCACGGTAACTCTACTTGCGTTATGAATTTTGATGGCGCCAAAGGTTGGTTGATCGGCCCTGAAAATAAAGGCCTGAACTGCATGTTCACCTTTATGAACACGGCTCGTATCGGTACTGCGCTTCAGGGTGCGTCTGCTGCAGAAGGTTCTTTCCAGGGCGCACTAGCCTACGCGAAAGACCGTCTTGCGATGCGTTCGTTGACTGGCCCTAAAGCACCAGAAAAAGCGGCTGATCCAATCATCGTTCACCCTGATGTTCGTCGTATGTTGCTGACTCAGAAATCTTTCGCTGAAGGTGGCCGTGCACTGGTATACCTAGCGGCACAGCAGAACGATATCGTTCACAAAGGCGAAACTGAAGAAGCGCGTAAAGAAGCTGATGAACTATTAGGTTTCTTAACGCCAATCGCAAAAGCATTCCTAACTGAAAGCGGTTACGAAGCGACCAACCTAGGTGTTCAGGTATTTGGTGGTCACGGCTTTATCGCTGAATGGGGTATGGAGCAAATGGTACGTGATACCAAGATTGCTTGTATCTATGAAGGCACTACCGGCATTCAGGCACTTGATCTACTGGGTCGTAAAGTACTGATGACTCAAGGCGCATCACTGCGTAACTTCACCAAGATCGTTCACAAGTTCTGTCAGGCTGAAGAAGGCAACGAAGAACTGACTCATTTGATCAAGCCATTGGCTGAAATCAATAAAGAGTGGGCTGACTTGACGATGAAAGTCGGTATGGCGGCAATGAAGGATCGTGAAGAAGTAGGTTCTGCTTCGGTTGATTACTTGATGTACTCAGGTTATGCAGTGCTAGCCTTCTTGTGGGCTCGTATGGCTAAAGTGTCTCAAGACGCATTGGCGAACGGCACGACTGAAGAAGACTTCTACAAAGCGAAAATGACCACGGCGAAGTTCTACTTTGGCCGCATTTTGCCTCGTACTAAAGGCCATGCAGCATCGATGCTTGCAGGTGCCGATACAGTGATGGATCTAGCCGAAGAACACTTCGCATTCTGATTCTGACTGTTAAAAAGAAAAACCGCGCCTAGCGCGGTTTTTCTGCGTTAAAACAATCTTACTTAATCGTCGGACGATCCCGACGAACAAATTCAGCTACTGATTTACCAATCAGTTAGCACTGCCCCTAATTACGAGGTGAACTATGCCAGAGTACAAAGCTCCGCTGCGAGATATGCGTTTTGTTTTAAACGAAGTTTTTGAAGCAGACAAATTGTGGTCGTCACTTGCCGGTCTTGAGGGCGCTGTCGACATGGAAACTGCTGAAGCCATTTTGGATGAGTGTGGAAAAATTGCGAGCCAAGTATTAGCGCCAATTAACCGCGATGGCGATGAGCACTCCTCAACATGGAAAGACGGTGAAGTAACTGCGGCTCCGGGCTTCAAAGACGCCTACAAAACATACGTTGAAGCGGGCTTGAATGGTCTGGGTGGTCACCCTGATTTTGGTGGTATGGGTATGCCTAAAACACTGGTAGCCCAAGTTGAAGAAATGGTTCAAGGCGCGAACATGGCGTTTGGTCTTGCCCCTATGCTGACTGCAGGTGCGTGTTTGTCTTTGAACGCTCACGGCTCACAAGAATTGAAAGAAAAATACCTGCCGAATATGTACTCCGGCGAATGGTCTGGTGCAATGGATTTGACTGAGCCTCATGCCGGTACTGATCTGGGTATTATTCGCACTAAGGCGGTCCCTAACGCTGATGGTTCATACGACGTATCAGGCACCAAGATCTTTATCACTTGGGGCGACCACGACATGGCGGATAACATTATTCACCTCGTGTTGGCGAAGCTTCCTGATGCACCGGCTGGCCCGAAAGGTATTTCACTGTTCCTAGTACCTAAGTTCATTGTGAATGACGATGGTTCTCTGGGCGAGCGTAACCCAGTAACGTGTGGTTCTATCGAACACAAAATGGGTATCAAAGGTTCAGCGACCTGTGTAATGAATTTCGATGGCGCGAAAGGCTGGCTAGTAGGTGAAGAAAATAAAGGCCTTGCGTGCATGTTCACTATGATGAACTACGAACGTCTGGGTGTGGGTATTCAGGGCTTAGGTATCTCTGAAAATTCTTACCAGAATGCGGTTGCCTACGCACTGGATCGTACACAGAGCCGTGCTCCAACGGGGGCCGTGGCGAAAGAGAAAGAAGCTGATCCAATCATCGTGCACCCCGACGTGCGTCGTATGCTGATGACAATGCGTTCATTCAATGAAGGTGGTCGTGCGTTTTCTACTTACGTTGCTACCTGGTTAGATAAGTCTAAGTTCAGCGATAACGAAGAAGAGCGTAAGCACGCTGAAACTATGGTGGCTTTGCTAACACCAGTGGCTAAAGCTTTCATGAGCGACGTAGGCCTTGAGTGTACGATTGCAGGTCAGCAGGTATTTGGCGGTCATGGTTTTGTTCGTGAGTGGGGCCAAGAGCAGCACGTACGTGATATCCGTATTACCCAGATTTATGAAGGTACCAACGGTATTCAAGCACTTGATTTGATGGGACGTAAGATTGCCGGTACTAACGGTGCATTCTTCCGCGTATTTGAGCAAGACATCAACGACTTTATCGCCTCACAGGCAGATAACGAAGCCGCTGCTGAGTTCATCGAACCTTTGAAAGCCGCGTTAGAAAACCTAAACGATCTGACCCAGTGGGTGATTGACAGTGCGCAATCTAACCCGAATGAAATTGGTGCTGCATCGCTTGAGTACTTGCACGTATTCGGCTACACCGCGTTTGCTTACATGTGGGCAAAAATGGCGGTGGTTGCATTGCCAAAAACGTCTGATGACTTCTACCGCGCCAAAGTCGCTACAGCACGCTTCTACACTAAGCGTATCTTGCCGCGTTACATTGGTTTGACGGCTGCCGTGAAAGGTGGTGCAGATCCACTGTTTGAACTGGATCAAGATCTGTTCGAAACGGCGTAAGTCGTTAGAGAGTACTTGTTATAAAAAGCCGCCTTCGGGCGGCTTTTTTGTGCTTATGATTCTTAAAGTGTCGTTTATCGGTGATATTGGGTTAACTAGGCATTCTTTGTTTTAAATAGTTCATGTACACTTAGGCCGATTTGTATATTTGAGCGAATTCAGGGAGATACTGTGGCTGCTGCTAAAGAGCTAGATAAACGTGTAGAGCGTTCGCGTCGTCTATTAGTAAATACGCTGCTTAAGCTGATGGCTGAACAGCCATACGGTAAGTTGTCAGTGGCGCACATCTGCGAGCACTCAGGTGTCGCACGCCCAACCTTCTATCTGCATTTTCGGTCAAAAGATGATCTGTTGCGTTACTACATTGAGCAGATGTTTCTTGAGTTTGCCGAGCAAATTGATCCTATTCTCACGCGCTCGCCGAACGTTGATCCTGAGATTGCTGTGCTCATGTTCCGTCAGTGGCAGTTACACGCGGATGTTGCACGCTTGTTGGTGGCGCCTGACGTAGAAGCGATTTTGTTGAACGAATTTAAAACCTACGTAGGCCGTACCATTGAACGTTATATTGAAGCGCATAAGCTGACGATTAGCAGCAATAGCCGCATTCACTACGTGATAGATTACTTGGCAGGTGCTTCATTTGCCGTGATCGTTCGATGGATTCGTGAAGATTTTAATGAATCTCCGGAAGAGTTAGCTAGCCTTTACGCGGATCTTTCTCGTCCGGGATTATTGCAAGTGTTACTGAGTGGCAAACTGTAAAGCCCCTTTGAATAATGCAGTGTAATCAATATTGTACCTACGAAAATGGGAGCCAGTGGCTCCCATTTTTGTGATTCAATTTATGAATACTGTTTAGTGAACTCGGCGCTTAGTATCAATGCGCTTTTTGTGAATCTTCCCGACCTTACGTTGCGCTTTATCAAACGCATCTCGTAGCGCTACGTACATATTCTCTCGTTCGTGATTATCGTGTTGGTCATGAGTAATGGCGACGGTTTCTCCCGGCATGCCTACTTCTAGTGATACATGCGCGACGTGTCCTTTTTGACTGTGATTATGCGGTAAACCAACAACGGCACGAATGCCTGTGATCTCTTCGTACATGGAGGTTAGCTTTTGAGCTTTCTCGCGAATCTGGAATTCGATAGCGTCAGAATGTTCGATGTCGCGAAAACTAATTTCTAAACCTTTCATATCTACTCCTCAATCAAATCCGAATGTGCTTCAGCTGTCTTGATGCGTTTAGGCTGTTGCACACTATCAGGGTGGACTATTTACGTTACGCTCGCTAATTCTGAGGTCAATTAAAAATCGGTTGTTATATGTAATGGTTCGCAAATTTAAACTTTTTATTCTTTATCAATGTAATGAGATTTTTGGTGTTGAATTTAAATTATGCTTATAAATCAGGTAGTTAGTTTCTGTCTGGGCGGAGGGCTGCATGTTGAGCGATCAATGATCGGTGTTTGTCATAGGTAACAATTGTCAGGCAGATTCTCTATTGATGGGTGTTTCAATCGGTATCGGTAGAGGAGTGTGGTAGCCTGCTAACAACTGGCCTCTGGAGAGCACATGAGAGTTTACGACGTCCCTGTGGTGTTTTTTGATTTAGACGACAGTCTGATCAATAAAGACGCCAATAGCTTATGGCTGCGCTGGCGCATACGTCGTGATCGTTGGGCGATGGTCGAAGGTGCGCTGGCCATATTGTCACTCTATCGTGCTTATAAAAAAGGGCGAGTGACGCATGCTCGGCTCTCTAATTATTACCGCACTCGTACTCGGGGAATGACGTTAGCTGAGTACCAAACTTCGGTGGAGCACTTCTTTGCTGATCGCGGGCAGTTGCATATATACCCTCAGGCGGCGTCCTTATTATTTGCCTATCAACGTCAAGGGTCACGTATTGTAATGATTACTGGCGCAGATGAAGTAGTTGCCCGTGCTTACAGCCGGGAATTAGGCATCGACGACGTGATTAGTAATACGTTTATTGTTGAAGGTGAGCGCATTCAAGGTTTAGCTAAGCCTCTGTGTTACGGCTCAGGAAAAGTTAGTTTAGCGACCGAGTATTTGGCTGCGTCCGGATTAACTTTAACGGACAGCGCTTTTTACTCTGACAGCCACGCTGATCTTCCTTTGCTCGAAGCCGTTGGCCAGCCCGTAGTACTGAACCCCAATCCACAACTAACAGCAGCGGCTTCACAACGTGGCTGGCCAGTGCTCGACTGGCGCGAGGTGTAATTGCGCACACAACTTTCTCTTCTGACTTGCTGACAGCGTCAGTTCTGGTTATATTTCAGTTTCTACTAGTTTTCCCTACGGAGTCCGCGGTGTTTTTTCAATACAACCGCCCGCAACAAAAAGGTCAGCTTCTGGCCTGTCGATGGTGTTAACGCAGCTTAACTCACCGTTCTGGTATCATTGCGTCTAACAATCTGAAGGTTCCTTATGACTCCGCAAGAATTTGCTGCTTTGCATCAGCAAGGTTACAACCGTATTCCGGTCGCTCGCCAAGTGCTCGCCGACCTCGACACCCCGTTAACGACGTACCTGAAGCTCGCTGATCAGCCGTACACCTACTTATTTGAATCAGTTCAAGGCGGAGAGAAATGGGGCCGATACTCTATGATCGGCTTACCCGCCCGTGAAGTTATTTCAATTTCCGGCCACACCGTATCGCACCTGATTAACGGTGAAGTAGTGAGTACCCAGGACGTTGAAGATCCTCTTGCGTATGTTGAAAACTACCAGCAGAGCTTTAAAGTCCCGGAGTTTGAGCATCTCCCAAAATTTGATGGTGGTTTAGTTGGGTATTTTGGCTATGACACCGTGCGTTATATTGAGCCGAAATTAAAAGACTCCTGCCCCCCTGATGAGATTGGCACGCCGGATATTTTGTTAATGGTGTCTGAAGAGGTGGTGGTATTCGATAACCTCAGTGGCAAGTTGCATTTGATCGTCATGGCAAACCCTGAGGTGGATAATGCGCTCAATAAAGCGGAAGCACGCTTGGATGAATTACGCGAGCAGTTACGTGCACCTTACCAAGGTGAAATTGGCCGTCCTCATGGTGGCAAAGAAATTCAAGAAGAAGACTTTCGCTCGTGCTATGGCGAAGAAAAATTTATGGATGCCGTTAGCCAAATAAAAGAATACGTGCTGTCTGGTGATGTTATGCAATGCGTAATTTCTCAGCGTATGCAGGTACCTTATGACGGTAATCCCGTGGATGTTTATCGTGCATTGCGAACATTAAATCCTTCGCCGTATATGTACTGTATGAATTTAGGTGATTTTCATATTGTCGGTTCGTCGCCTGAAATTTTAGCGCGTTTGGAAGATGGTGAAGTGACTGTACGCCCGATTGCGGGTACACGCTATCGCGGAAAAACGCCAGAAGAAGATAAAGCCCTTGAAGAAGAGCTTTTATCTGATCCCAAAGAAATTGCCGAGCATTTAATGTTGATTGATTTAGGCCGTAATGACGTGGGCCGAATTGCTAAGTCCGGCGAAGTAAAACTCACCGATCAAATGGTGGTTGAACGTTATAGTCATGTGATGCATATCGTTTCAAACGTCACCGGTAAAGTGAAAGACGGCACCACCGCCATGGACGTACTGCGTGCGGTTCATCCGGCCGGAACATTAAGTGGCGCACCGAAAATCCGTGCCATGGAAATCATTGACGAATTCGAATCCACCAAACGTGGTGTTTACGGCGGTGCAGTGGGGTATTTAAGTTGGAATGGCAATATGGATACCGCGATAGCGATCCGTACCGCAGTCATTAAAGACGGTATTTTAAATATACAGGCGGGCGCTGGGGTGGTCGCTGATTCAGTGCCAAGACTTGAATGGAAAGAAACCATGAATAAAGGCCGAGCCATGTTCCGCGCTGTAGCAATGGCTGCCGCCGGGCTAGACCACTGAGGAGTATATTATGCTATTAATGATTGATAATTATGACTCCTTTACCTACAACGTGGTTCAGTACTTCACTGAACTTGGCGCTGAAGTCAAAGTGGTTCGTAACGACGAAATAACCCTAGAAGAGATTGAAGCCTTAAACCCTGAGCGTTTAGTGATTTCTCCGGGGCCGTGTACACCGAACGAAGCGGGTATCTCAATGGATGCTATTCGACACTTCTCAGGTAAATTACCAATACTGGGTATTTGTTTAGGGCATCAAAGTATTGGCCAAGTATTTGGTGGAAAAATAGTACGTGCTGGGCAAGTCATGCACGGAAAAACGTCAGACATACATCACGCTGATGTGGGTGTATTTAAAGATCTTCCCGATCCTTACAAGGCGACGCGTTACCACTCCTTGGTCGTTGATAAACAACACTTGCCGGATTGCCTAGAAATGACGGCATGGACGGAAAACCCCGATGGCAGTGTTGAAGAAATCATGGGCTTACGTCATAAAACCTTAGCGATTGAAGGGGTGCAATTTCATCCTGAATCGATTCTAACTGAGCACGGTCATGCCTTGCTTAAGAACTTTTTAGACACGCCTTTAAATCGAGATTGAGGTAAAACACATGGATATTAAAGCAGCACTTACTCGCATTGTAGACGGTGGTCATCTCACGACGGACGAAATGAAAGACGTGATGCAGCAAATCATGACGGGGCAGTGTGACGATGCTCAAATCGGCGCGTTTCTGATTGCGATGCGTATGAAAAGCGAAACCATTGATGAAATCGTTGGTGCAGTTACTGTGATGCGTGAGCTAGCCTCGGGTGTGAAAATCGATTCAGAACATGCGGTGGATATCGTTGGTACGGGCGGCGATGGCGCGAATTTATTTAACGTATCTACGGCGTCGTCTTTTGTGGTTGCAGCGGCGGGCGGAACCGTCGCAAAACATGGTAACCGTGGTGTCTCGTCCAGTTCGGGCAGTGCTGACCTTTTAGAAGCGGCAGGGGTGAATTTATCGTTAACGCCTGAGCAAGTCGCGCGTTGTATTAAAGAGTTAGGGGTGGGCTTTATGTTTGCGCCTTCTCATCATAGCGCGATGAAGCACGCGATAGGCCCGCGTAAATCGTTAGGGCTACGCACTATCTTTAATATTCTTGGCCCTATGACCAATCCGGCGGGCGTTGAAAACCAAGTGATCGGTGTCTTTACGGCGGCACTTGTTCGTCCTATTGCTGAAGTGTTACAGCGCCTTGGTGCTGGCCACATATTAGTGGTTCATGGCAATGAAGGGTTGGATGAAATTAGCTTAGCTGGCCCTACCACGGTATCTGAACTAAAAAACGGCGAGATTACCGATTACGTTATAACTCCGGACGAACTAGGCATCGAAGCTCAATCCCTCAATGGTTTGGATGTGGACAGCCCGCAAGCGAGCTTAGCTTTAATAAAAGATGCGCTAGGTAAACGCGAAACAGAAGCGGGCCGTAAAGCGGCGGATATATTAGCGCTTAATGCGGGTGCCGCAATTTACGCAGCGAACTTAACCGACACCTTAAAATCTGGCGTGGCCATGGCAGACGATGCTATTTGTTCTGGCCTAGCGTTAGAGAAATTGAATGAACTAGTAAGCTTCTCCGGACTGCTTGCCGAAGACAGTGCTCAGTGAGTGCGGGATAAATAATGAATACCCCTACAATTCTTAAAAAAATCATCGACACCAAAGCGGTTGAAGTTGCACAGCGCAGTAAAACACTGCCGTTAAATGAAATAAAAGCGCGTGCATCGGATATGGACAACGCTGAGCTGCGCGGATTTTATCAAGCAATGAAAGCCAAGGTTGATGCGGGATTACCGGCGGTAATTGCCGAGATTAAAAAAGCATCGCCATCAAAAGGCGTACTGCGTGAACATTTTGTTCCGGAAGAAATTGCTGTTTCATATGAGAAGGGCGGGGCGGCATGCTTGTCAGTACTGACCGACCGAGACTATTTTCAAGGTCATGAAGATTACTTACAAGCGGCACGAAAAGCTTGTGGACTGCCGGTTATTCGTAAAGATTTTTTGGTTGACCCTTATCAGATTTACGAAGCGCGAAGCATCAATGCTGATTGCGTTTTATTGATCGTCTCGGCATTAAGCAAAATGCAACTGCAAGATCTTGAAGGTATTGCCCACGAGTTGGGTATGGACGTGCTGGTGGAAGTGCATGACGGTGAAGAGCTGGAAACTGCACTGACGATGAATACGCCTTTGGTGGGTATTAATAATCGTAATTTGCACACCTTTGATCTCACCCTTGAAACCACCTATGGACTGCTGCCTTACGTCCCTGATGATCGCTTATTGGTGACAGAAAGTGGGATATTAGGTCGAGATGATGTGGACGCCATGCGTGCGCGTAATGTGAATGCGTTTTTGGTGGGTGAGACGTTTATGCGGGCAGAAGAGCCGGGTGATGAGTTGGCGAAACTGTTTTTCTAATTCCCAAAAGCTTATAGCCACCTTGGGTGGATTAGCTTGTTTAGTTATATTGAATTGGTTGTCCTGCTTGGTGGACTGCGTCCCCCGGGCGGACGGCCCATCCCCCTGCTTCGCGCTTTTCTGGGCCGAAAGTCCGATATTTACTGGATTTTCCGGCAACCGGCTC
>NVWL01000006.1 GCA_002733645.1 Oceanobacter sp. | reverse complement strand
GGATGAAGCCGGATGCGCCGAGAAGAGAGGATCGTAAGGAGAAACCTCTCCTTGCATGGGGCCGGGGGCGGAGCCCCGAAAGGGAGTTGAGTTTGAGAACTTAGTTTAAGAACTTAGTTTAAGAGTTGAGTTTTAAAGAAACACGATGAAATAAATCAGGCAGTTTGGAGTGACGCATGTCACTCCAAACTATGAGACGCAGTGGCCATCGCCAGTTTTTTATTGGGTACTATTTGAAAACGGTTTAATTAACGGCTTTATTCAAACAGCCTTGTTCAAAAGGTAAGTCGTTAGTAACGGTACCGGGCGACCAGTCGAGCCTTTTGTCATGCCAGCGCCATCCCAAGCAGGCCCTGCAATATCGACGTGTGCCCAGCGAGTGTCTTCAGTAAAGCGCGATAAGAAACAAGCGGCTGTTGTTGCTCCTGCTAGCGGGCCACCAATGTTGGCCATGTCAGCAAAATTACTATCCAAGCCGGACTTATAGTCTTCTTCAAGAGGTAAGCGCCATACACGGTCACCCGAGGTTTGACCGGCTGCGAGTAGTTCGCCCGCAAGGTCTTCGTCGGTGGTAAATAAACCCGAATTAACCTTGCCTAATGCAGCCATGCAAGCGCCCGTTAGTGTAGCAACATCAACACAAGTCGCAGGTTTGTAATCACGAATGCCCAGAGTTAATGCATCGCAAAGCACCAAGCGGCCTTCAGCATCGGTATTCAAAATCTCAATGGTTAAGCCCGCAAGCGAGGTAACCACATCACCCGGTTTACTCGCGTTACCAGCAGGCATGTTTTCAGCACTGGTAATAATGGCCACGATGTTAACGGCTGGCTTAATGGCGGCAATGGTTTTCATGGTACCGAGTACGGAGGCAGCACCACACATGTCGTACTTCATCTCGTCCATTTTTGCGCCCGGTTTTAAACTAATGCCACCGGTATCAAAGGTGATGCCTTTACCCACAATCATATGCGGTTGAGCGTCACCTGCCCCTTTGTATTCCATAATGATCACTTTACCCGGCTCGGTTGAGCCTTTAGATACGGAGTAAAATGCACCAGCGCCCATGGCTTCCATGTCTGCTTCGTCGTAAACCTTGCATGTAAATCCGGCTTCTTTACTCAGTGCTTCAGCTTCAGCCGCGAGGTACGCAGGGGTACAAATGTTTGGCGGCATATTGCCCAAATCTTTGCAGTAAGAGGTGCCTAGGCCTTTTGCGTCCGCCACGTTAAGTGCATTGGTGATATCGTCGCCAATCCAGATCAGAGTACTGGCTTGCTTACTTTCTTCTTTCGCGGGTTTGGTTGCAGTAAAGCGGTACTGCGCGGCATGGATCGCTAACACTAGTTGCTCAGCCCACCACTCCTGAGGAAGCGATTCAGAAAACAGCGCTGAAAAATCAACGGCAACACTGCCTTCTATTTTAGCAACGGTTGATCCGACTGAAGAGGCAATCTTGCCAGCTTCAAATACACTCAACGTTGGGCTGCCACCGGCGAGTAATACACGACGAGCAGCAACACCGCTAACGCCCGGTAGCAACAGTGTTTTGCCTGCGCTGCCGCTGATGTCGCCATCAGTCACACGTGCGCTTAGAAACCCATTGCTGGCTTCATCAACAGCCTTGGCGGAAGTCGATAGAGTGTTTGATTGGTCAAGTGTCACAACAAGGCAGTCAGTGTTCAATTCGCTGACATTGCCTGAGAAAATCTGAAATTCCATGGAAGCTCCTGCGGATGCGGGTAAAGGCGCGATGAAGAAAAAGAGTGTTCGTAACCTTTAGTTTGAGGTCAGATGAGTAAAATACAAGTAGGCGGGTCACGGAAGCCTAAAAAATCAGTACAATAAGGCCCAGTTTATAACCACCATACAAACCTTGGCGCATGCCGAGGTGCGAACCTCTGAGGTTAGTCGCACTTGATTCTGTTTCGTTATCTCGCCCGAGAGCTAATTACCACCATGGGGGCGGTTACCTTAGTCCTGATGTTGATCATGATGAGCGGACGTTTAATCAACCAGCTTGCTTCGGCGGCGGCGGGGGAAGTGTCGCTTGAGGTTGTGTTCTTTACCTTGCTTCTGCGTATGCCATCGTTTCTAGAAATGATTCTGCCAATGGCATTATTTATCTCTATCTTACTGGCTTATGGGCGGATGTATTCTGAAAATGAAATGACCGTTCTAACCGCCACGGGTTTTTCTGAACGGCGCCTTTTGGGCTATACCCTGATTCCGGGCATGGTTGTGATGCTGGTTGTCGGTACGTTTTCTTTGTATCTCAGCCCGTTAGGTGCCCAGAAAATGGAAGCCTTGTATCAAAAGCAATCTGAGATGACTGAATTTGAGCTGCTGGTGCCGGGGCGCTTCCAGAGTACAGAAAAAGGCAGCCGAGTCACTTATACCGAATCTCTTTCATCAGACAAAACCGTGATGAATAACGTTTTTATCGCGGATGGCAATACGCTCATGTTGGCTGAAAATGGTAGTCAGTACATTAGCCCTGAAACAGGCTCGCGCTTTCTGGAGTTACATGGTGGCAAGCGGTTTGATGTCACGCCGGGATCACTTGAATTTCAAGTACTTGAGTTTGAGCGCTACGGAGTGAAAATTGCGGAAGAGACCGAAGACCGTCGTAAAACCAAAAAAGACGCCATTCCTACTGTGGAATTGATTGGATCTGATAACGCCAAATACCAAGCGCAATTACAATGGCGTATCTCGCTTATTATTATGGTGCCAATTTTGGTGCTGATCGCTTTTCCATTATCCAAAGTGAATCCGCGCCAAGGACGTTTTGCGCGCATGTTTCCGGCGATTATCTTATTTATGGTGTACATCTCGGTATTGATCGCGATGCGCGGGATGGTCGAAAAACAGAAGCTGTCCGCTGACTTTGGTATTTGGTCTTTGCATATTATCTATTTCTTGATTGCGCTCTCTTTGTTATACGGCCCTGAAGTCTTGCGTCGTCATCGAGCTAGGAGACTCTAATATGACCAAGCTAGATCGCTACGTTAGCAGAACCGTACTTATGGCGACGTTTGTCGTCATCATGGTGATTGTTGGCCTAGATGCAGTATTTACCCTAGTAGACGAGCTTGACCAGCTTAAAGGCGGATATGGTTTGGTCGAGGCGTTAGAGTTTATGGGGCTGCGCTTGCCACGTCGTGCCTATGAATACATGCCAATGGCCTGCTTAATTGGTTGTTTAGCAGGCTTAGGTGGCATGGCCGCCAATAGCGAATTAACCGTGATGCGTGCCGCTGGATTATCAGTGACTCGGATTATCTGGTCTGTGATTAAGCCCGTTGCTTTATTAATGGTGTTGAGTCTTGCTATCGCGGAGTATGCGATACCAACCCTTGAGCGTATTGCGCAATCACAAAAGGCTGTTGCGCAAGGCAAAGATGAACTGATGTCGAATAAGGGCAAAGGGTATTGGCATCGTGAGGGCAATCAGTTTATGCGCTTTACCGCTGTTGAACCAAATGGGGTTCTGCACGGAATTTCATTATTTTATTTTGATGATGAACGTAATTTGAAGCGTGTGATTCGCGCGAAAAGAGCGATTTATCAGCGTGATTATTGGCAAATGCAAAATGTCAGTGAGTTGCTGATTTCGGAGGATATTACTCAAGAGCAGACGTACGAATCTCGTGTTTGGGATTCGGGATTAACGCCACAAAGCTTGAGTGTCGTTATGATTGAACCTCGTGATATGTCGATCACTAATTTGTATGGGTATGCGAAATACCTAGAAGCGCAAGATCTCAATGCGGATAATTATTTGTTGTCCTTCTGGAAAAAAGTAACACAGCCACTAGGAACGTTTGCCCTCGTTATATTAGGGGCGGCGTTTATATTTGGGCCACTCCGACAAGTGACCGCCGGCTCACGTATATTCTCCGGTATTTTAGTTGGCTTAGTGTATAAGTACTTAGAAGAGATGCTTGCACCGGCGAGTATCGTATTAGGTTTTGAGCCTATACTCGCGAGCATTATTCCTATCGGGTTGAGCGCTTCACTCGGAATCTATTTACTGCGAAAGGCAGGTTGAAGCCACTGCTGTTCTATGTTTTTTAAGGAACACTGTCGTTTTTAAGGAACACTGTTGCAGACAATCAGCATCGTTTGATTTGAAATGCAGCTGAGCGGCTTTTTCTTTATTCGGCATGCATGCGGCATAATGAATGCCGTTGGCTGGATGAAGCCAGATGCACCGAAAATACAGGCTCGAGATTACTGCTGTCCCACAGTTTTAAGCTGTACTGTTGCTGGTACCAAACAGTGGTTTTAATATCTAGGCCCAAGGGGAGAGCCAGACATCACATCAGTTTCTGCGACGGCCCATAGGCGCTAAAGCATGGTTGCTGCTATTCCCTTTTAGATAAATATCTTATTTTCTATCTCATGTCCCTAGAACCTTTTACTTTAAAATTAGCACCGTTTGATTTGAAATGCGGCTTCGCGGAGTTTCCTTTAATCGGCGTGCGTACGGCGCCAGACAACAAAGTCATTCTGCGGTCTTTAGAGCAAAACCTTGCCCCGGAGCGATGCAAGAAATACGGATACTTTAAGAGGTCGCTCCGGGGCGGATTGTTTTGCGTGCCGCATAATGACTGCCGTTGGCGGGAGGAAGCCGGATGCGCCGAGAAGAGAGGATCGTAAGGAGAAACCTCTCCTTGCATGGGGCCGGGGGCGGAGCCCCGAAAGGGAGTTAAGTTTGAAAACTGAGTTTAAGAGTTGAATTGGAAAGTTGAGCTTTAAATGAACGCGATTAGATAAATTGAGCAGTCTGGAGTGACGCATATCACTCCAAAGCGTGGGACTGCAGTGGGCTCTAGATTACTCCACGCCTTTGGGTTTATGAACAATTCGTGTAACCGACGCAATGTCGTGCCACGTGCGTTGGCGCTTATCGATGAGCATCCAGAAAAACCCCAAACCGACGATACCCAATGAAAAGAACCCTGCGCCGCTGCGTAGAATGCAGTGGCTTAAACGTACAGGTGAATTATCTTCAGTGGTTAAATACAAACGCCACGCCTTCATTCCAATGGTTTGTCCGCCGCGACGCCACGAGTGCATGTAATACAGGAAGATTGTTGAATAAAAGATCGACAATACTGGCGCTAGTCCAAGTACCGGCATTTCTGGGAATGTCCCCATCAATCCGGCAATTGCAGAAATAACTACTGCATAGACCATAAAGCAAAACCCAATTAACACCAAACCATCGTACGCCATCGCCAATAAACGGTGGAGCAAACCAGCGGTGGGGTAATTCGTTAGTGCCATCAGTCAAACCTCGGTAGAAAAGTGGTAAAAATAGTAGATAAATAAATATTAAGCACGCTGCATCATGCTCTGAGTCACGACGCTGCTGAGTGGCAATGTTATCATATCCTCATTGGTTTTCTCAGGAGCTGAACAATGGTTGATCTGTTTGATATACGTCGTGAATATACCCAAGGCCGTTTGGATGAAACAACCGCAGCAAACAATGCTCTGACACAGTTTCATGCTTGGTTCGAAGCGCAAAAATCATTATCTCCAGACGAGCCGACGGTGATGACGTTGGCGTCATGCGATAGTGTCGGTCAACCTTGGCAGCGCATCGTTTTACTTAAATCGTACGACGAAGATGGTTTTATCTTTTTTACTAATTATGCCAGTAATAAAGGTCAGCACTTTGCGGAAAACCCCAAAGCTTCGTTGCATTTCTCATGGTTGGCTCAAGAGCGCCAGGTGCAAGTACAAGGCACAGTGAGCAAGATATCGAGAGAAGAAACAGAAGCGTATTTCCACTCCCGCCCTCGAGAAAGCCAGATTGGTGCCTGTGCATCAAAGCAAAGTCAGCCGCTGGAAAACCGCGCGGTGCTAGAAAGTATCGTGGCGGAATTTAGCGAGCAATACGAAGGGGCAGAGATCCCAGTACCAGATCATTGGGGTGGGTATCGTTTATCGCCAACGCGTTTGGAGTTTTGGCAGGGCGGCGCAGCACGCTTACATGATCGCTTAGAATACATACATGAGGAGGGAGGTTGGACTAAGGTGCGTCTTAATCCATAGCTCTTGTTACCTGATGCTAAGTATATCAGGCTATGCGCAGCAGAGGTTTAGAGATTAGAGTCGCTTCAAAACTTCGCGGCTCTGATTAACGTAATGCCCACCAAATAGCAGTGCGTGATTCAGTAAGTGAAATAACTGATAGATCTCTCGGCGCTCTTCATAATCCGGCGATATTGGTCGAATGACGTTGTAGCCTTGGTAGAAAGCCTCAGGGAAGCGGCCAAACAGCTCAGTCATGGCCAAATCAGTTTCCGCATCGCCAAAGTAACAGGCAGGATCAAACACCACAGGTTTTGACTGGCCATTTATTGGCAAAAAGCCAATATTGCCAGACCATAAATCCCCATGCAGTAAAGATGCTTCAGGCTGATGCCCAGCCAAGCGTGCTCTGCATCTATCTAACGCCCGTTCGTGATCCGCAAATAATTCGCCTTTTTCTTCGAGCGCTTCAATCATTGGGCGGATACGTTGGTCAGTATAAAAATCAGCCCAGCTTTTGTTCCACTTGTTATTCATCGCGGTGGCACCACAGTACGTACTTCTCTCGAATCCGTATCCTTGAACCGAATGCCAGTTATGCATCGCCGCGATCTGACGACCGGCATCGGCCCAATCACCATGAACGGCCAGCGGTATATGGCTAATAATGATGTAACTATGATTGCGTACAGATCCAGTCGCATAAGGCAGTGCTGCAGCAATGCTATGTGAGGCCATGATGGTAAGTAAGCCAGATGATTCGGCTTCATATTGCGCAATCGAGCTTGCAGCATCCGGCTGACGCTTTAAAAAATAATCACCGCCAGCGGTCTTCACCATATATTGCTGCTGCAAGTCATTATTAAGATGCTGACTGTAGCTAATGATATCGCAGGCTTGAGGAGGTAACTTTTTTTGATCAATCGCGTCTGCGATCAAACCAGTAATGATGAACTCGGGGTCGTTGAAGTTATTGATTTGAGTAAGCGACATGAGCCGAGCCTTATTAGTGAACGATTGATAAATAATAGATCGTTAAATGCGTGTTTTTTGATCACCAGTTCTCAGCTTAGCGTAACAATCGTGTGTTTGCGTTTGAGTTTTGTATCGGGGGCAGGCGTTTGTTGTAACAGAGCGGTTTAGAAGCACGATGAAGAGAAGGCGGGTGAAGGAAAAGAAACTCTTAGTTTGAATCGTCTCGTAAGTTCGTTCAGTTCAGGTTCGCTGCTCGGCGTCGGCAGCCAGGCTCCGCTGTTGTCTTTGTTGCCCTCTGCTGGCGATGTGAAAAGAACGGCATTCCTTGTTACTCTAACGATCTAACCTCTTGCATAAGGATTTGCATGTTTAAGTCATTATTATTTTTTTGCTTGATCGTTTTATATTCAGCAGAGTCGCCCGCCGCGGCAAAAGATCGCATGGTCATGCCCAACTTTACGCCCAAGGTCACATGGAGCACGAAGGGCACCTCGATATATGACGTGTGCCACAACTATGGTTATGGCCACTGGAAATATCGACGTTGCCGAATGGCCGCCGTGAAGGTGTTTAAGACGCGTTGCAAAGATGCCAAAAAGAAAATCCGCAATACCCAAGGTAAGCGTCAGAAAGCGGCTCGTAAAGAAAAAGCTCGATTCTGTAAAACGTTCAGACCGTGAGCTTCTTGAATGCTATGGACAGGCTTGAACTGCTGAGCCAGCACGAAGGAAACAGTTCAGGCCTGTTGCGCGGAGTCATCCTCATGCTCTAAGACAGATACCATCTGAGTAGGATTCGATTGTATAAGGCGTAAAAGTTTCTGGGCAGGGCCTGTTGGGTTGCGGCGTTTGTTCTCCCAGCTCTTGATTGTCTCTGTGCTGGTTCCTAGTATCAGAGCAAATTCGTCTCTGCTTTTCCCTGTGGCTTTTCTTATGGCCTTAACGTTTACAACGTTGTAGTTGTGAGTGTGTTCCGCCTTTTGAGTGCTATCACCATCCTCGATAGCGACCATTTCTTTGGCGCTAGCCAACAAATCGTTAAACAGTTCATCTTTCATGATCGCATCCTTTTACTTGATCAGCTCTGCTCGTCGCTTGCTGAAGTCCGTTAGCTCAATAAATGTGAACATATTCTCTCCATGTACAATGTACCTGTCTATGTATTGTCGTAATCTTACAAAATAGTGAGATTTAGGCTGCCTATATGGCATCTATTTATAGTGTAAAATCAGGCCATACATGACATCACGGAAGACACATGGCTAAGTTCCTCACTACCACTTCAATTAGTTATGTACTTGAAGAAATCATCAAGAAGTCGAAAAAAAACCTCATTCTCGTAAGCCCATACCTGAAGTTGAACGCTCGTATCAAAGAGATGTTGCTCTCTAAGATGGATTCAGGCGTGACCGTCCGTGTAGTGTACGGCAAGAAAGAGATGGCTGACTCTGAGCTGTCTTGGTTTGCGGAATATCCCGATATTGCGTTGCACTATTCGCATAACTTACACGCTAAGTGCTATATGACAGATTCGTATGCCATTGTTTGCAGCCTTAATCTTTATGAATACAGTCAGGTTAATAACCATGAGATGGGGGTGTTATTATCTCGAAATGATGATGAGCAAGCCTTTGCGGATTGTTTTACCAATGTGTCTAGTATAGTGAAATCCTCTGAAAGAATTGAGCACTCGCCTAACCTTACCCCTGAAGCGGCTGCTTATGATTTGTTGACCACGGCAAACCTTGCTAAAAAAATTGGTATGTCCACCTCAGACCTTGAGGGTGCATTTTTAGATATGGGGTATCTTGAATTGAAAGGTACTAACAAGTATCTGACTAATAAGTCTAAGTCACTGGGCGCAAAATTCAGGAAGGGAAAGTACTCCTATTACTTTCTATGGCCCCATGATTTGTCATTAGAAATTGGTTCAGATGCTCCAAAGGATTCACCGTTTATATCTATGTTGAGACGGTTGCTTTGATGGGGGTTAAATTTTCATTCCAATTTCTATTAACTTTTTACGTATTGAACTCAATACTTTCATATCATCGTCATAGCTTGTTATGCATTCATTTCTTGTTGTTTCTATGTTCGATATCGCTCCTGCATATTCGAGAGAGTAACTATTTCTTTTAATGTTTTCAAATATAGGTTTTAGTTGTAATATAAATAGTTCTATAGTTAATCTTTTATTTATACAAAAGGCGTTTAAAGTCATTAGTTCGCGCCTTATTTCTTTGTTAATCAATGGTTTGCTATATTTTAACTCTTGATCATGATATACCTCATTAATGTCTTTTTTGCTCTGTTTTAGCATTTCGACAACCTTTAGTATTTCCTCAGTTTTTCTACAATCGCTATATGAAATTGCATTGCTTGCTTGTATAAATGCCATTTGAACTTTTGAAATAGCATGCGTTGCTAACTCAATTGATTTAATTGATCTTTCAGTAATTAACTGCATTTTCCAGTTTTTATATGCCACTATCCCAACAGCTACTGCCACAACTGTCGATATATTTGCAATTACTTGTGTTGATTCTCGTATTGCTTTGTATATTTCGTTAGAGTTGTTTAATTCTGTAATAATTATGCCGGATAGCAACACTGTTAGTGTTGTTATTGATAGTGTAATTGCAATTGTAATTCCTACTTTAGCCTCGTTTATCATTTGATCTTCTTTCACTGTCGTTTGGTATCAATGCAACTGATGCAGCTATAAGTAACATAGTGCTTTCTCCCTGTTCTTGAGTGGTCATAGCTTCCAACTTTCCGCCACTCGTTCCGCAATTAGTCTACCTTGGGCTGAGTCTTTAATTTATTTTGTATTTTCTTTGTCATTGGGCTTATTTTATAGACCTCAGGTATTTCGTCACCTGTTGCTAGCCAGAAAGCATATCCGGTCACGGTTGTTTATTATAGCTTTCCAGCCTCGTTACTGTTAGTCGTTTTAGTTTATGATTTTTTAAAGTACGAGTATTCAAATGTGGAGTGGTTATTTCGAACTTCAGAAAACTAAAAGCCCCGCCGAGTTAATGTACCTCATTGAGAGTACCTAACAGGGCAGGGCTTTAGGATAAATGGTAGCTATGATTGGATTTGAGTCCAATGTAGGCCTCAGCATTAACAATGCTGGCGAAGCGGGGTTTTTAAACCCAATAAAAAGCCCCGAAACGATTACTAACCGTCGGGGCCTTTGGAATAAGTGGTAGCTATGGGCAGACTTGAACTGCCGACCCCAGCATTATGAATGCTGTGCTCTAACCAGCTGAGCTACATAGCCACTTCACACACTTAACGAGATGCGTTGCGTCTCTTAAGTGGCGCGTATTATGCCACTGCGGAAAAAACTGTCAACCGTTTTTAGCCATTACTTTCAACAAGTTAGGGATTTTTTTAAAACGTACTGAGGGTCTTTCTTTGTTGATTCTTCGGTGGTCAGCGAGCAGGCAAAAAATAACCCCGAGAACACGAGGTTGTCGGGGTTATTTTTAGTGCGCTAGGCGCGAGCAGGGCGTTTAGATAATGCCTTGCTCTTGCAGGTCAGCAATGAGGCTATCAATGCTTTCCTGATCTGCTGCGAGGCTTAGGTCAGCGCCATCGGCTCCGCCTGCTACCAAGGCAACGATGCCGTTGTCTTTCAGAACTTGTGCGGTTTCGCTGGTGGCGATACCGGCAACACGGCCCATTTCAAACAAGCGACGATCAAGTGCTGAAACCAGTTCGTCAGCATTCGATGCGTTAATAGCAACGATGGCTGGCTTCTGGTTGAAGCGACGTGCTTTTTCATCTGCAGTGACTGGGCCGCTGGCGCTGTTGTCACCGGTTGCTTCGCCAACAATCATGCCGGCACCAATGGTGACGTTGGTTAGGCGGTCAATAATGATGAACGAGCCAGTGCCTGGAATGCGTGCGTAGCTGTCAAACGGTACGGCTTTATCAAGGCTAACTTGAACTAGGCCGATTTCGTTGAGCTTAACTTCGTTTGCTTCGCGATGCTCAAGGGTATTCACATCAATCAAGTGGTGTACATGAGTGAAGGTACCGGCGGTTGAGCTTGAGGCAAATTTCAGGTCATAAGGCTTACCCGGAACCATTGAGTTCTCAGTCATCCATACGATGTTGGCATTCAGCTTGTTGCTCACAATGGGCTGGTCATCCACTTTTACGATGATGTCGCCACGGCTGATGTCGATTTCGTCTTCAAGAGTCAATGTAACCGCTTGGCCTGCAAACCCTTCTTCGAGGTCGCCGTCAAAGGTAACGATGCGCTCAACTTTGCTGGTCTTCTGTGAAGGCAGTGCCATCACAGTATCGCCTGGATGAACGGTTCCCGATGCGATGGTGCCACAGAATCCACGGAAGTCGAGGTTAGGACGGTTGACGTACTGTACTGGTAAGCGGAAGTTCTCAAGGTTTTTATCTTTGGATACTTCAACGGTTTCCAGAACTTCCATCAAGGTCTGGCCAGTGTACCAAGGTGAGCGCGTTGAGCGATCAACCACGTTGTCGCCATCAAGGGCTGACATAGGTACGTAATGAACGTTTGGCAGGTTCAGCTTTTCAGTGAACGCTTGGTAGTCTTTTTGAATTTCGAGGAAGCGGGCTTCGTCGAAATCCATCAAATCCATTTTGTTGACCGCAACCACGACGTGCTTAATACCTAATAATGAGGCAATAAAGCTGTGACGTTTGGTTTGCGTTTGTACACCGTAACGCGCGTCAATCAGGATGATGGCAAGATCACAGGTCGATGCGCCAGTGGCCATGTTACGAGTGTATTGCTCGTGTCCAGGGGTGTCGGCGATGATGAACTTACGCTTAGTGGTGCTGAAGTAGCGGTAAGCGACGTCAATCGTAATACCTTGCTCACGCTCTGCCGCCAAACCGTCCATCAGCAATGCTAGGTCGACTTTGTTGCCGGTAGTGCCTGATTTAGCGCTGTCTTTTTCGATGGATGCCAGTTGATCTTCGTAGATCATCTTTGAGTCATACAGCAAACGACCGATCAACGTCGATTTACCATCGTCCACGTTGCCACACGTCAGGAATCGCAGCATTTGCTTGTTTTCGTGTTGCTTTAAGTACCCAAGGATATCGGAAGCAATCAGATCAGATTGGTTAGACATTAGAAGTAACCCTCCTGTTTTTTCTTCTCCATCGAGCCGGATGAATCGTGGTCAATAGCACGGCCCTGACGTTCAGATGTAGTGGTAAGCAGCATTTCTTGAATAATTTCTGGCAATGTAGCTGCTGTCGATTCAACGGCACCAGTCAATGGGTAACAACCCAGAGTACGGAAACGTACGGATTTCATTTCAGGCACTTCGCCTTCTTCTAGAGGCATACGGTCGTCATCGACCATAATGAGCATGCCATCGCGCTCTACTACTGGGCGCTCAGCCGCTAGGTACAATGGTACTAGTGGAATGCTCTCTAGGTAGATGTACTGCCAGATGTCTAGTTCTGTCCAGTTCGACAGAGGGAATACACGGATGCTTTCGCCTTTGTTTACTTTGCCGTTGTAGATGTTCCACAACTCAGGACGCTGATTTTTTGGGTCCCAGCGGTGCTTAGCATCACGGAATGAGTAAACACGCTCTTTGGCACGTGATTTCTCTTCATCACGACGTGCACCACCAAAAGCGGCATCAAAGCCGTATTTATCCAACGCTTGTTTGAGGCCTTGGGTCTTCATAACATCGGTGTGCTTTGAAGAGCCGTGTGTGAACGGCCCAATGCCCTGATCAACGCCTTCCTGGTTGGTATGAACGATGAGATCCATACCAATTTTATCGACCATTTTGTCGCGGAATTCGATCATTTCTTTGAATTTCCACGTGGTGTCTACGTGCATCAAAGGGAACGGTGGCTTTCCTGGGTAAAACGCTTTGAGCGTTAGGTGCAGCATCACGGCAGAGTCTTTACCGATAGAGTAAAGCATTACCGGGTTGTCGAATTCTGCGGCTACTTCGCGGATGATGTGGATACTTTCCGCTTCTAGCTGTTTTAGGTGGGTCAGGTTGTAGTCGGTCATAGTCAGCTGTTGCTCCCGAACGTGTAAACCGGCAAATTAAGTTGGGTGGAATATACCAAGGCTTAGGGTATATAAAAAGATGCTATTAATAACATTTTGCTATATCAATATGGTGTTCGAGACCGTCTCCTGCTAACTCTTAACCCTGTGAGGAATTTTATGAGTACAGAATCAATCGTCAGCCTTTCTATTTTAGGGGATGACGACATTCAGTTGGATGCCAGAGTCCTTGATCAAGGCGCTTCTGTCGGCTTGATTATGTGTCACCCGCACCCGCTATTTAGCGGCACTATGGATAACAAAGTGGTCACTACTGTCATGCGAAGCGCCCGTGATTTAGGGTTGAATACCTTACGGTTCAACTTTCGTGGTGTAGGCAATAGCACAGGAAGCCATGACAATGGCGTCGGCGAGCGCGACGATGTCGCGGCAGCGGTGGCGTATGCTCGTGACAGTTTAGGCTGGAAAAAAATCATTCTCGCTGGCTTTTCGTTTGGTGCGGGCATGGCCTGTTTGTACGCAAGTGAGCACCCTGAAGGGCTAGCTGGGTTGTTTTTGATTGCACCGGCCGTTCATCATTTTGATGCGCCTTCAGTATTGCCCCAAGAGTTTGAAACTTGGGTGTTAATGGGAAATGAAGACGAAGTGGTTCCTTTTGATGAGGTTGAAACATGGACTGAGCTGGTTGTCCCTCAACCGCATTGGTTTGTGTTTGAAGGTGCGGGTCATTACTTCCACGGTCGCTTAACGGATTTGCGAACTACATTAAAAGAGGAACTGGCCCAGTTCGAAGGGCGCTAGTTTGTCTCTACATTGTTCGGTAAGGCAGGCCTAGTCTTGCCTTACGCATTGCACTTTGTCGGCCTGTCCGATAAATTGCGCACCCCAAATTCCGATGATGGAGCGAGTCTGTGTCTACCCCGTGGGATCTTTACCAAGCCGATTTATTGCGTGATGACTTTTCATACGACGCAGCTCAGGAAATGGCCGTTAAGCATTTGCAGCGTCTTTATGATGATCTTGTGGCTGCACATGAACGCCAAAGCGCCAAGGGTGTGTTCACAAAGTTATCGTCTAAGATCCGAAAAAAGAAAGCGTTGCCAGAGCAAGGCATTTACTTTTGGGGTGGCGTCGGTCGCGGGAAAACGTACCTCGTTGATACCTTTTACGACGCGTTACCGTTTGAGCGTAAAATGCGTACGCACTTCCACCGTTTCATGCAGCGAGTGCATAAAGATCTTACCGCGCTTACGGGGGAGAAGAACCCTCTGACGATTGTGGCTGATCGTATATCTAGTGAAGCAGTCGTCATCTGCTTTGATGAGTTTTTTGTGTCAGATATCGGTGATGCCATGATCTTGGGCGGCTTGATGCAAGAGCTGTTTGATCGTGGAGTTACGTTGGTCGCCACCTCTAATATTGTGCCAGATGGCCTGTATAAAAACGGTCTTCAGCGTGATCGCTTTATGCCCGCTATTAAGTTACTCAACCAGTTTACGGATGTTGTAAACGTTGATAGCGGCGTTGATTACCGTTTACGTACCCTTGAGCAAGCTGAGCTATACCACTTCCCGTTAGACGATGGAGCCAACCATAGTTTAGAGAAAAGCTTTCAAGGTTTGATTGCTGATCCTCGTCATGTTGAAGCCAATGCCAAGGTAGAGATTTTAGGGCGTTACATTCCTGCGAAGGCGGTGTGTGATGATATTGGTTGGTTTGATTTTTACGCTTTGTGTGATGGCCCTCGCTCGCAAAACGATTACATCGAGCTGGGTAAGCTATTTCATGCGGTGATTATTGCTAACGTACCGAGCATGAGCATTAAAAACGATGACCTCGCTCGCCGCTTTATTAACCTGATCGATGAGTTTTATGATCGTGGTGTCAAAGTGATTATGTCGGCAGATGCAGCCATTCCTGATATTTACGAAGGCGGTAAGCTGGAGTTTGAATTCCAGCGAACAACCTCTCGTATGCTAGAGATGCAATCGCATGAGTATCTGACACGCGAACATCGTCCGGATTAATTGCTGCTTATCTGTATATAGTTCTACAAACAAGGCGCCTTTTAGCGTCTTGTTTGTTTTAACGCTTTAAGTCCAAACTTCTTCGACAAAATTTTATCCAGCAGGCTCAAAGGCAACCATCGTTTCATCATAGGAAGGGCTGTACTGCCATTACCAACACGAATAACCGGCCCGTGTTTCCCTGCCAGAGAATCCAACAACTGTGTGGAAAAGTCTTCAGCGGTGGTTGGGTTTTGCTGTGAGGCCACCGCGCGATCCTGAATATTCTTCTCTACTTTTTTATATCTCGAATCATCTGCCAGCAAATCACTCACACCGGCTAATGACGTATCACCAAAGCTGGAACGTATAGCACCGGGTTGAACGACCACCACTTCAATGCCAAATGGTGCAAGCTCCATGCGCATAGCATCAGACAATGAATGCAACGCGGCTTTTGTTGCGCAGTAAGCACCAGAAAATGGCGTGGTTAATATCCCAGATACTGATCCTACATTCACGACTTGAGCCTTGGTTGATCTTTCCAGCAAAGGCAGCAGTTGGCGGGTAACTTCAACAGGAGCAAAGACGTTGGTGTCAAATTGGCGTAGCAGGGTCTCGCGGGATAGCTCAACCACGGGGCCCATTGCCGCGTAGCCAGCGTTATTGATCAGTAGATCTATATGATCGATCTGCTGTTCAAGTTCGCGAACAAGGCTTACAATGGCGGATGCGTCGTTCACATCTAACGCAAAACGCTTGATACGTTCATGTTGTAAATCACTGAGGGATTCAAGTCGTCTTGCCGTTGCAATGACGGTGTCACCTCGTGCGACGCAAGCTTCCGTCAGTGCGCGACCAATACCGGTTGAGCATCCTGTAATGAGTACAATACGAGACGACATACAAATTCCTGTGATGTGTTGATGTTGAAAATTATTTGATCAGTGATCGGATATTAGTGTTCGAGTAAGTCTACGATAGCGGCACGAATGCTGGGTAACTCTTTAGGATTAAAGCCAACGTGCTGTGCTTGCAGGTTTCCGTCGCGATCAATCAGATACGCTGTCGGCATCCCTCGTAGCTGGTAGGCAGCGGCGGTGCCTGAATCATCAAATAATGTTGGATAATCGACGGGAATTTCCTCAAGAAACTCCAGCCCTTCTTCTGGGCTCTCATCAAGGTTAATGGCTAATACTTCGAAGCCTTGATCCGCTAGCTCATTCCGCAATAGGTTGAGTGCCGGTAGTGATTTTCTGCAAGGCGTACACCATGAGGCCCAAAAATCTAAATAGATAACTTTGCCATGATAAGACGCCAGTGTGACTTTTTTGGTCAAACTTGATGTTTGGCCATTAGCCAACAACGGGAGTGCAAAAGCAGGGGCCTTGGTGGTGCCCTTATGCTCTGAATGTTCAGTGTTATTCGCGGCGTTAGCGGTCATTCCTAGCAGGATTGAGAGCAAGACAACTAGCTTTTTCATTATGTTTTCCAAATCTGAGACTCGGCCCTCATTCTGCGGGCTTCTAATGAGAAAGACAACGCAGGCAGAATTTCTGGTCTTGGCTACACTGAATTCAGTTATTGCCAAGGGGCTATGGATGAAAACGATACGACAGTTGATGTCATTATGGCTGTGTTTGACAGCAAGCGTTGCTTGGTCGAGTCATGGCGCTGATTTTAAGGCCGATAAACCAGGCGAAATATTAGAGGTTACTGAGCTAGCATCCGGCAAGAGCCTAGATCCATTAGCTGGCTATATTGAAGACCCTTCACATGAACTCACCATTGATACAATGGCCGATGTTGCTTGGCAATACAGTGAAAAGGGTTTGTCGTTTGGTTATACCGATTCCGTGTACTGGTACCGTCTAGTATTTTCCAACCACAGCGAAAAAGAGATACAGCGCTTTGTTAGCTTGTCGTATCCGGTGCTGGATTACATCGATGTGTATCGACGTGATGGTAATTCGCCTTGGACTCAAACCAGTTTAGGTGACAAGCAAGTATTTGACGATCGACTGATTTCACACCGACACTTTGTGATTCCTATGGATATCGCTAAGGGTGAAACGCAGGAATGGATTTTTCGAGTCGATACATCCAGTGCAATGCAGTTTCCCATCAACATATGGGAAGAGCGGGATTTCTTCGTTCATGATCAAAATCAGCTGTTGGGTTTAGGTTTGTATTACGGCGTTATGCTGATCATGGTGTTTTATAATTTATTTGTGTTTTTCTCTGTGCGTGAAGGTAATTACCTTTATTACGTGATTTATGTTGGTTGCATGGCTGGGTTTCTAGGCAGCTTACAAGGGATTAATTTTCAATATCTGTGGCCAGAAGCCACTAACTGGAATGATCAGAGTATTATTGTCTTGCTCTCGGGGGTCATTATTTTCGCTTCGCTGTTTACTCAGAAGTTTTTGTATCTGAAAGACGATGCGCCTTTTTTTAATCGATTACTTATCGGTGTGATTGTTACTTGTGTTTCTATTGTCTTTTTAAGCAATATCGTTGCTTATCATGCTTTAATCCGTTTGTTGATTGTCGTTGCTATGATCGCCATGCTTGGTGCGATATATTTGGGCTTCAAACGGTGGTCGGAAGGTTTTGTAGCTGCTCGATACTATGCCATTGCATGGACTAGCTTTCTGCTTGGAGGGATGATTCTTGCCCTCAATAAATTCAATGTTATTCCTCGAAATTTCTTTACTGAAAATACGCTTCAAATAGGTTCGGCGATGGAGGTTATTCTTTTGTCGTTTGCATTGGCTGATCGTTTGAATCAAGAAAAACGTGAGCGTTATGATGCGCAGATAAATGCATTAGAGCATGAGAAGCTAGCGCGAAAAGCGCAGACCGAAGCACTTGATCAGGAACGTAATGCACGTAAAGCGCAAGAGAAAGCGTTAGAGCATGAGCGAGAGGCACGTGAAGCCCAAGCGAAAGCACTCGATATTCAAAAACGTGCCACAGAGACCCTCGAAGAGCGAGTGAAAGAACGTACCGTTGAATTGGAGAGTGTAAACCGTCAGCTTGAAAAAATGAGTACGACAGATGCTCTTACGAATATTCGTAACCGCCGTTATTTCGATGAGTTTGTTGCTAATGAGTTTGCATTAGCAATACATGATAGCGGTGACTTGGCCGTTCTACTTTTGGATATTGATCATTTTAAAATAGTGAATGATAAGTATGGTCATCAGGCGGGAGATGAAATTCTACGTTGTGTATCCGGTGCTATTTCTGAATCGCTAACGAATGAAGATCAACTCGCGCGCTACGGTGGCGAAGAGTTTGCTGTTGTATTGGCAGGAATGAAACTTGAGCACGCTGTGAGTATCGCAGAATCTATCCGTGAGCGAGTAGAGCAACTGAATTTTGATCGAATTGATCCGTCACTGCGTGTGACGATTAGTATTGGTGTAAAAGCAGGAATACCAAAGTCATCTAATACATCGGATGAATGGATCAATGAGGCTGACCAAGCTCTTTATGAGTCTAAAGAAAATGGACGCAATCAAGTGACTGTTCGTCAATAGAGTGAGATTTTTTATTATCCATAGGTGCTTAATAGAACTAAGGCACCTTTTATTTGTGAATGATTAATGCATGATTATTACAGTGACGAACACGCCAAAGAAAGAGAGTCGTAAGGAGAAACCTCTCCTTGCATCGGATCAGAGCGAAGCCCGAAAGACAGTTGAGCTAGAGAGCTGAGTTTTAAAGAAATACGATTGAATTAATAAATCAGTTTGGAGTGTCTAACGTCACTCCAAACGATGGGATAATAGTGGCTCGGCTGGCGATTATCTTACGTTTTATGTTTGAGCATAGGGCGGCTATCAGCCCTTCTAATTGCCCATCTGAAGTATGACAGTACTCACGTGCTACGTGTCTTTATTCATCATAATTATTCATAGGCGCTTTGTTTGGAATTTAACTCTGATAGCCAATTCGAAACCCACCCCAGTGCTTGCCATGCACAATGATAGGTACAGAGAGATCATGCATAACTTCGCCGGTGTCACGCTTGTAAGTTTGTAGCAAGAAAGGACGTGTGTTGTTTCCACAGCGCAGGCCTGTTCTATCACTAAAGATACGTTTGGTGCGGTTATTCACTAGATCAGCCTTGTAGTCGCCAGTTAAAGGCTGGGAGTAACGTTTGTTGTGAGTCGGAAAGTAGCCGTTATTATCTACAGCTCCGGCGTACGCGATAAATGCATGGCGCTCTAAAATTGGTTCTTGAATCATGGGTAATACTTCATCGGTAAACCCATCAAAGTCAGTAGAGTATTTCACTGGTGAGGTTTTGAGAATTTCACGATAGTTTCTATCAAAGAGCTTTTGTTCGCTAATTCTTCCGTCAGCAATGGCGGAGGTAAAGCGGTCTGCAATGTCGGCGGCGGCATTACGTGCTTCAAGTAATACATGATCATGAGGTTCGCCAAGGCTTGACTCACCAAATGATTCGTAGATTTTTTCGGAAGTTTCAGATAGTCCTTGTGAACGGTCTGCAATAGAAGCAACGTCAGCTTCAGTTTTGCTTAAACGTTCACTGGTTTGGCTGATGACCGATGAGATATTTTTAATGTCATTATTGTTCTCATTCATACTATTGGCGAGATGATTCACTGACTGCTGAATGGCTTCTGACTGGATATTAATGTCAGAGAGGTGTTGCCCAATCGATTGGGTCATTTTAACACCGTGATCAATCGTAGAGAGTAGCGATTGAGTGTTGGATACGGCGAGCTTAATTTCGCTATTGATTTCATTGACTGTCGCGCCTATCTGACTGGTGGCTCCGGAGGTTTTTGCTGCTAATGCACGTACCTCATCGGCCACAACGGCAAATCCGCGGCCTTGTTCACCTGCGCGGGCAGCCTCGATGGCGGCGTTTAACGCCAGTAGATTCGTCTGCTCGGCAATATCGCTGATGATGCTGGTGACTTGTATGATTTTCTCAGACTTGGCTTCTAGTTCTGCAATAATTTCTGCGTTCTTTTGAATCATATCGCGAGTGCCTTCCATTTCTGGAATGGTTTCAGCAATGGCGTCAGAGCCTTTCTTATTAATCTTCATAGCTTCGTTGGTGGCGTTCGCTGCTTCAATTGTCTGTTGCAGCATGGTTGCCATCGTGCCTGAAATGCTTTCTGTACTGCTTACAATTTGGGCGCTATCTTTGCTTTCTTCATTTAATTTTATTTTTAGCTGGTCGGCAGCGTAGGACATTTCAGCGGCAGAAATGGCAATGTGTGAACCATTATCGGAAAGATCTTTTTGTATGCTCCTTGTCGATTCAAAATATCTATTGATCGCAGTGATTGAGGGTTGCAACCATGCTGCTTCTGTTTTGATGGTTGTATCTCGCATTTTTAGAATGCCATTCACGGAATCTAAAAATTGACGCAAAGGACGAAGTACCATCATCAAGAAGCATATGACCGTAACGATAACGGCTGAAATAGGCGGAATCATTGTTAGTATAAATGACTCGGCCTGATTAAGAGAGATAACGTACGATGTTAGAGCGGCGGCCAGAAGACCTGCGACCATGGGGATAATGCTAAGTCGGTAGAGGTTGTGCATGGATGCTCTCCTTATTTTATAAAGAAAGCATAGTAAACTTGGCCTGTTTGGCTTGATTAAATAAGCCTCTGAGCAAATATAGTTAAATAAATTGCGTGACTTACCTGCGGACTTGATGATTTCAACGGATATTTATGATCAGAAATGGATAAGTGAGTTCAGGAGATAACTTCACTTTGACGCTGTCTGGTAAACAAAAAGAGGAGATATCGGGAGTTGTGGTGCCCAGGGAGAGACTCGAACTCTCACGAGCGTAAGCTCACAGCGACCTGAACGCTGCGTGTCTACCAATTCCACCACCTGGGCGACAAGACAGTAATTCTGGCTAAGACTAGCGACTTACTCTTGCGGACTGACCGTATTGATTTCGGTACTGATTCAGGAGAACCAATGGTACCAGAGGCCGGACTCGAACCGGCACACCCGAAGGCGGGGGATTTTGAATCCCCTGCGTCTACCAATTTCGCCACTCTGGCAAATCAGTATCGGTCAGTGGCCGCGTATATTACTCAGGAAAAAATATCAGTCAACAATTTTTTTAAGTATTTCCTTAACTTAGCGTGATATCTCCGGTAATCTTGCGCCCACTTTTGCAGTAAATTTTAGCCACTATTTTGGTCAGTAAAGCCAGAGAAACGTCATTACCTTCATGAAAACCAGCGACTTCAGTTTTGAACTTCCCGATGAGCTAATTGCCCGCTACCCGATGCCTGAACGTAGCTCGTCTCGATTACTCGTATTTGATACTGAGCAAGATCAAATCCAAGATCGTATTTTTCGAGATATCGAAGAGTTACTCGTGCCGGGGGATCTTTTGGTGTTCAACAACACACGTGTGATTCCTGCGCGTTTGTTTGGCGAGAAGCTATCAGGCGGCAAGCTTGAAGCCTTAGTTGAGCGAGTTATTGGTGAACATGACGTGTTAGCGCATGTACGTTGTTCTCGCTCACCTAAACCGGGTCAACAAATTCGTCTCGGTAATGCTTTGGTTGAGGTTGTCGGGCGTGAAGACGCCTTGTTTCACTTGCGGTTTCCTAGTGATAAACCAGTACTTGATGTACTTGAAGAGATTGGACACATGCCTCTTCCGCATTACATGGAGCGTGATGATGCGGAAGAAGATAGGGAACGCTATCAAACTGTGTATGCGGAAAAGCCCGGAGCTGTAGCCGCCCCCACCGCAGGCTTGCATTTCGATGAGCCACTGCTCGAACGTTTAAAAGCGAAAGGTATACGCTTTGCGTTTGTCACTTTACATGTCGGCGCGGGCACGTTTAAGCCCGTGAAGGTCGATAACGTCAATGAGCACGTGATGCACTCTGAGTACATCGAAGTCAGTGATGACGTAGTTAAGGCTGTGAAAGATACGCGAGCTCACGGCAACCGTGTGGTGGCCGTAGGTACAACCTCGGTGCGCAGCTTAGAGAGTGCTAGTCAGTCTGGGCAAATAGAGAGTTTTTACGGAGATAGCCAAATTTTTATTTATCCGGGTTATCAGTTTCGGAGTGTCGATGCCATTATCACCAATTTTCACCTACCCGAATCGACGCTGATTATGTTGATTTCTGCCTTCGCAGGCCGAGATGGTACATTGGCGGCCTACGATCATGCGGTGACAGAGGGCTACCGTTTTTACAGCTATGGCGATGCCATGTTCTTACCTAATAAAATTTCAAACGAAGCGAGCCCGTCATGAGTCGTGAATGTTTTATGCAGTTTGATCTGCACACAGAAGATAACGAGGGCAGCTTCGCTCGTCGAGGAACCATTACTTTTCCGCGTGGCAAGGTGGAAACCCCGGCATTTATGCCGGTCGGCACGTACGGCTCGGTAAAGGGCTTAAACGTTGATCAGATCAAGGCGTTGGGGGCGGACATCATTCTAGGTAATACTTTTCACCTGATGCTGCGTCCCGGCACTGAAATCGTGAAAGCCCATGGTGATTTGCACGATTTTATTGGTTGGGAGAAACCTATCCTGACCGATTCAGGCGGTTTTCAAGTATTTAGCCTTGGCAAAATGCGCAAAATCACCGAGGAAGGGGTGACCTTTGCTTCGCCGGTGAATGGCGACAAGGTATTGATGACCCCTGAAAGCTCCATGCAGGTGCAAAAAGATCTGGGGTCTGATGTTGTGATGATTTTTGACGAATGTACTCCTTATCCAGCGACCCATGAAGAAGCGGCGACATCGATGCGTTTGTCGATGCGCTGGGCGCAACGTTCCAAAGACGCTCATGGTGACAACCCTGCGGCCTTATTTGGCATTATTCAGGGGGGGATGCACGAAAGTCTTCGTGATGAGTCATTGGCAGGCTTAGTTGATATTGGTTTTGATGGTTACGCCGTCGGCGGCTTGAGTGTTGGTGAACCTAAAGACGACATGATGCGAGTGCTGCGTCATACCGCCCCGAAAATGCCAAAAGATAAGCCGCGGTATTTGATGGGCGTGGGTAAACCAGAAGACTTGGTGGAAGGCGTCCGCCGTGGCATTGATATGTTCGATTGTGTCATGCCGACCCGAAATGCACGTAACGGCCATCTTTTTACGCACAATGGGGTTGTAAAACTCAGGAATGCCGCCAATAAAGTAGACACTGGGCCGATTGATGCGGAATGTGATTGCTATACCTGTAAGAATCACAGCCGCGCGTATCTGCATCACTTGGACAAATGTGGCGAAATACTCGGACCTAGCCTGAATACAATCCACAACTTGCATTATTACCAGACGCTGATGGCTGGTTTGCGCCGTGCGCTGGAAGAAGGTACATTTGCCGCCTTTGTTGACGATTTCTACGCCCGTCGCGGTCGCACAACGCCGCCGTTGGATGAAAGCCCTGATGAATCAGGTCTTACGTAAACGATTTTATATTTAGCAGGCATTGCCTGCACATTGGGAGAGTACATTTAATGAAAGCATTACTAGCAACACTGGCACTAATCGCCCCAGCGGCGGCTATGGCTGAAGGTGGTTTAGACCAGCCAATGGGCGGTGGTATCGAGTCTTTTGTTTTTCTAGGCGGTTTCCTACTGATTTTCTACTTTTTGTTGTGGCGTCCACAGTCAAAGCGTCAGAAAGAACACAAGAACTTGATTGCTGAATTGGCTAAAAACGACGAAGTGGTAACTGCGGGTGGCATGTTGGGTAAAGTCACTAAAGTAACGGACGAGTTTGTTGTTGTTGAGGTCGCTGATGGCGTTCAGTTCCCTGTGCAGAAAGTTGCTGTTACAGCGGTTCTGCCAAAGGGCACGATCAAAGAAGTGAAAGCGTAAGTTATACGCATCGTTACGGTCTCTTCGGAGGCCGTTTTTTATTCTGAAGGAAAAAGGGCAGTAGTATGCTCAATAAATACCCAATTTGGAAAAACCTGCTGATACTGGCGGTGGTTGTGCTGGCCTTTATTTATGCGGCTCCCAACCTATATCCACCTGACTCTGCAATACAAGTTACGCCATCACGTGCTGGCGCTGAAATGTCAGAACGTACACTCGAAGACGTCCGTAAAGCACTTGATGCCGCTGACATAGAATACTTTGGCGAAGAAGTCACAGGCTCAACGGCGTTATTTCGTCTTGCATCGACCGATGCTCAGTTGCCTGCGAAAGCGGCCATTCAGCGTCGTTTAGGGGATGACTACATTGTCGCCTTGAACTTAGCACCAACAACCCCACAATGGCTGGTGGATTTGGGTGCTGGCCCTATGACATTGGGCCTTGATTTAAGTGGTGGTGTGCACTTCTTGATGGAAGTGGATATGGCAGAGTATGTCAAAGGCCGTATGACCAACTACCGTGAAGACCTTCGCAATAGCCTGCGTGAAGAAGACATTAAGTACCGCATCATTGTTGCTGACGATACTAAGTTGCGTTTGAGCTTTCGTAAGGAAGAATTGCGCACCGAAGCACGTGCTTTTGTAAATCGCAGCTACCCTGGCGAGTTTTTGATTCAGGAAGAAGAGGTGGATGGAAACTTTGATCTACTTCTTTCTGTGACTGAGCAGCAAGTCAAAGAGTTTGAAGATTACGCCGTGAAGCAAAACTTAATGACACTGCGCAATCGTGTAAACGAGCTGGGTGTTGCCGAACCATTGGTTCAGCGCCAAGGCCGTAACCGGATTGTGGTTGAGTTGCCAGGTGTACAGGACACTGCCGAAGCGAAGAAAATTTTGGGTAAGGCAGCGAACCTAGAGTTTCGTTTAGAAGCAGAATCAGGTGCAAGCCGCTTTGCTACTGAAGAGTACACTTTCCGTAGTGAAGGTGGTCGTACGGCGCGCCTTGAAAAGAAAGTAATCACGACAGGGGATAGCGTGACCAATGCTAGCTCCAGTTTTGATGAAAATAGCTTCCCTCAGGTAAATATCAGCTTGGACTCTAAGGGCGGCGCGATGATGACTCAGGTCACCAAACGCGCGGTTCAGCGTCGCATGGCCGTATTGTTTGTTGAGCGCAAGCCCAAAACAACCTATGAAATGGTTGATGGTGTTGAGCAGCCAAAAACGATTCAAGTGGTTGAAAAATCAATTATCTCCTTGGCCACGATTCAAAGCGTACTAGGCAATAGCTTCCGTATTACGGGCTTAGGAGCGGCTGAAGCGCCTGAACTGGCGTTGTTGCTTCGTGCTGGTGCGCTTGCAGCGCCAATGGACTTCGTTGAAGAGCGAACCGTCGGCCCAAGCCTTGGTGCAGAAAACATCGAAAAAGGCGCGCTTTCAGTGGCTGCTGGTTTACTGCTGGTACTGGTTGCGATGATCGTTTTTTATCGTGTATTTGGTGTGGTGGCGAATATTGCCTTGGCTATTAACTTGACGTTACTTGTGGCGTTAATGTCTTTGATTGGCGCGACGCTTACCTTGCCGGGTATTGCCGGTATTGTTTTGACGGTGGGTATGGCGGTCGACGCCAACGTGCTGATCTTCTCGCGTATTCGTGAAGAACTAAGAAATGGACGCTCACCCCAACAAGCAATTCATGAAGGTTATGATCGTGCGTTCTTAACCATCTTTGATGCCAATATTACCACCTTAATTGTGGCGGTTATTTTGTTTGCTGTGGGCACAGGGCCAGTGAAAGGCTTTGCTGTGACACTATCATTCGGGATTCTCACCTCGATGTTTACCGCTGTAATGGTGACTCGCGCGATGACCAACTTTATCTACGGTGGCCGCAATGTGAGTAGCCTGTCGATAGGAGGAAAAGTATGAACTCGATTAACTTTATGCGTTTCCGCCATGTAACGGCGGGTATTTCACTGGTGTTATTGATCGTTGCTGTTGTTGCTTTGGCAGTTCGTGGTTTGAACTTTGGTCTCGACTTCACTGGCGGCACCTTGCTAGAGGTTGAATACCAGACCCCTGAGCCATTGAACGGTATTAAAACGGTGCTCGAAGGCGCAGGCTACCGAGATGTCGTCGTCCAGAATTTTGGTTCTGAAACTGACGTGCTGGTACGTATGTCGGAAGCGTTTCGTGATGATCTTGGTAATGAAGTGTTAACACTCCTGCAAGAAGAAGCAGGCAGTAACGAACTGATCTTGTTGCGCAGTGAGTTTGTGGGCGCGAGTGTTGGTGAAGAGCTTCGCGATGAAGGTGGTATCGCCATGCTTGTCGCCTTGTTTGTGGTGATGGCCTACGTTGCTTTCCGTTTTCAGTGGAAATTTTCGTTGGGTGCGGTGCTGGCCTTGTTTCATGATGTTGTGATCATCATAGGTATGTTTGCGTTATTCCAATGGGAGTTTGACCTGAACGTACTGGCGGCCTTGCTGGCGGTGATCGGGTACTCCCTGAACGATACCATTGTTGTTTCTGACCGTATTCGTGAAAACTTCAGAACCATGCGTGTGGGGGCCGCGATTGAAATTATCAATGAATCGCTGACGCAAACGCTTGGCCGTACTCTGATGACCTCCTTAACCACGGTGTTGGTGTTGTTGGCCTTATTGTTCTTAGGTGGCGATATCATTCATAACTTCGCGCTAGCACTGACTATTGGTGTTGCTGTAGGTACTTATTCTTCTATCTATATTGCCGCTAACTTATTGCTGGCGTTTAATATCAGTCGTGAAGATTTATTGCCTCCTGAAGTGGAAGAAGAAGATCAAACGCCATAAATTTCCCGATTAAATTTATGGCGTAAGTTGAGGTGAATGCGGCTCATGGAGTCCTTTCACCTGAGCGTTTGTAGGCATACTATTCAGACGTTTGTTTAAAACACCTTACTGTGTGGACACACGCCACTAATCCTTCTGTTGTTGCATATTGAGCCATCAGAGTGGTATCAATATGTAAGTGGTTTGATTTTAACAAGCGCAATAGTTCGAGGAGGGACTGCCGAAAATGTTTGTTCTTAGGGGTCGCATTCAGCCGAGAATGTACCAATATAGGACATTTGTCGTAATGGGTCTTTATAACAATAATTAACGCGGTATCCTGCTTTATTACTATTTAGTCTTTTCGCCTTCAGGTGATTCTATCTAGTTTTTTCGTAGGTATTACAACAATAACGAAGGAAGCAGAATGAAAGCCAAAACACTTCTCGCCTCTATATTTGGTCTTTTGTTTCTATCATCAGCAGTGTTTGCTGATACATCTGGTGACTTAGAGTCTCGTCGTAATTCAAAACTTGAAGCGACGGTGATGAATCCTAACTTACCACTTGAAAAGCGCATTCGCGCTTTAAAGAAATTGCAGGTTGATGAAATGGTCGGTGGCCGTATCTTACGCACGTTTTGTGTGTGGGACCCACTGGGTAAGGCTGGCCCTATCTCCTCGACAGTTGATGATCAAAAACTTCGCTCGCTTCATTACGGGATGGACCTCACGGTTATTACTTTCCAGGATGAAGTTGAGCTTCTCGATGCCTTACGAACTGATGATCGCTGTGACGCCGCTTTGATTCGTGGCTCGGTTGCTATGGAGTTCAACAAATTTGCTGGAACCATCGAAGCCATTGGTGGAATGCGTCAGCGTGAACAGGTGCATCTACTTATGCAGGTTCTTGCGAATCCGCGTATGGCGTCCCGTTTAACGGATGACAAATATACCGTATTGGGTGTTGCTACCATGGGCGCTTCCTATCGTTTTACCAGTGATAGAAGCAAACGTAGTTTAGCTGATTTCAAAAATCAGCTAATGGCTGTCGAATCGATTGACCCTTCGCGCTCAGAGTTCGTATCGGCCATCGGTGCGAACCCAGCAAATGGGAGTATGATGTCGAATGTTCAAAGTTATGCGGACGGCAAAGTGAAGGGGATGATCTCTCCGATTATTGCTTACCTTGTGATGGGGACAGGTCAAATTAGTCGTGATGTTGGCATATTTGATACTCCGGTCGCACAGTCAACGATTCAGCTAATTGGTCATACGGAAAAATTTCCTCCGGGTTTAGCTCAGATATTACGAGAAGACTTTCTCTTTAAATTTGATAACTACGCTCGTCGCGTTGATAACGAAATGGCGTTGATTCCAGGTGAGTTCTGGATGAAAGACACGAAGTCGGATGTTCAGAAAATGGAACAGATTGCGTTAGATGTGCGCTTGAAATTACGCGAAGAGGGTTACTACGATCCGGCCATGCTGCGTTTGCAACGTAAAATTCGCTGTAAATTTGAACCAGCTCGTAGCGAATGTACCAACCCGAAAGAATAATAGCTGTGTTAACAACATGCAGCTTAAGACAGAAGCGTGCCTTGTTCGGCACGCTCTGTTAGTTCTTTAACGGCACTATGATTGATACGACGTTCTGCAACAATCGCGTAAAATTCTTGCTCTAATTCTTCAATGACCCCGACCAACTCGACGCCATAACGCTCACAAATTTCTGTGGCAATCATTTTTGGCGCAAAGAAAAACCCATGACCTCCGCTACCAAACGCTTTTAGTAAGGCTGAATCCTCAAATTCTCCGGCAATTCTTACGGGAATGTTAAGGCGTTGAAGCCAGCTTAAAATGTTGGTGCGCGTGGCAGAAGAGGAATCAGTAGGAAGTAATACCGGCGCATCGCGCAGGCACTCAGGAAAGGTAAGTTCGTTCGTTATTAGGGTTTTCTTTGCAAAACAAGCGACTTGGCTGTGGCCTAACAAATGATTGAAACAGCGAATGTTCATACCAGCAGGCATTGGGCTGTCAGATAGTACTAAGTCGAGGCGGTGTACGGCGAGCTCACCCAACAAGGCGTTAATTTGCTCCTCTCTACAGACTAGCTTCATGTGTGAAGCGTCACGAATAACCGGTGCTAGAAGCTGGTGTGCAATTGATTTGGGCAGAGCATCGACAATCCCCACTCTCAACTCTTCTGGACGTGTGGCTAAGCCTTGCTGAAGTACCTCTTGAAGTTCATCTCCTAAACGAAAAATATCTCGGCAATATTCCAGTGCGAGATGTCCGGCGTCTGTTAATTGAATACCACGACCTTGTTTGCGGAAGAGGGGTTCACCCAGCTCATCTTCGAGTAACTTTAATTGGCCACTGATGGTTTGCGGTGTGACAGACAGACGGTCAGCAGCCGCTTGAATTCCGGAGAGTTCAGCCACAGTATAGAAATATTGTAGGTGTTTGTAGTTAAGACGTCTCATTGCTCGTATAAACCGAAGAGTTAGTGGTATATTATTCGAATAATATTTCTGTTAAGACCTGTCTACAATAGCTAGCAATTGAAAAAGGAGTTAATTATGAACCGTCCTGATTATTTAAACTCAGAAAATAAAGAGCCAGTTGCGAAGAGTATTCCAGCTGAACACTACCGCGCTACGGGCCAAGAGATTTCAACCGATGCCATGAAAGTGCTGCGTAATACGTACGCATTGCTGGCCATGACATTGGTGTTTAGTGCCATTGTTGCTGGTGTTGCTATGGCAATGAATGCGCCTCATCCGGGTATTATTATTACCTTGGTAGGTTTTTATGGCCTATTGTTTGGCATCGAAAAGACCAAAAATAGCGGTATGGGTCTTGTGTTGACGTTCGCGTTGACGGGTTTTATGGGTTACACCTTAGGCCCGATTCTGAATATGTATACACAAATTCCAAATGGTACTGGCCTTATTGCCACGGCTTTGGGTGCGACAGGTTTGATCTTCTTGACCATGTCTGGTTGGGTGTTAACAACCAAGAAAGATCTATCAGGTATGGGTAAAACCCTTATGGCTGGTATGATTGTGGCGATTGTGATGATGGTTGCTAACCTTTTCTTCCAGTTACCTATGTTGTCTCTCGCATTCTCTGGCATCTTGATTATGCTGATGACGGCAATGATTGCTTATCAAACGAGTGCGATCATTCATGGTGGCGAAACTAACTACATATCAGCGGCTGTTAGCCTTTATGTTTCTATCTACAACCTGTTCCTGAGCTTGCTTCAAATCTTAGGTATCTTTGGTTCTGATGACTAAGGTTCTGATGACAACGATTCTGACGACTAAATAAGGGTGCTGCTAGCGTTCGTGGCTAAATAACGAACCTGACATTACTCGCTATTGATAAGAAGCCGCAGATCGAAAGACCTGCGGCTTTTTTGTTTTATATTTACCCGTACCGTCTATGAGCTATGCTGTAGGTATGAGATTCATAGCTTATCTTCCTCTTGTTTTCCTTCTTACGGTCGTGCCTGTTCAGGCTTTGCCGGTATGTTCTGATCGTGATTCAAAAGTGGCGTCAGATGATTACGCGTTGGGCTTATTTAGAAAGCAGGGCGAAATATTTCATCCCGCGCGTGTGTTCAAACGGCACCATACAAGTCGTCATAAGGAGGTGGCGAGTTACGTGAGCGTGAGGGATAAGTACTACAGTATCTTTACTTTGGTTGATATCGACTGTAATGCTCGTTTTATTAAACGTACTCGGCAAGGTGATTAGTTATACATTAACTATACGGATTGGGTGTTTTTGATGCTATCTTGTATAGATAATCGAGTTGGTATAAGAATGTGGGGTCGTTATGGTAACTCTCTCAGAGCTGAGTAAATTATCGTCTATCGGTAAAATCATTATCCATTCATTGGATATGTCTTTGTATCAAGCGTCTGCCATTATCAATGGTTCGGAGAGCGTCATCACGGACAAGTCAGGACGTCCGCTGCGGGAGCGGAGCAGTTTGGCGTTACAGACCTTGTTTGAGCACTTACCAGTCACTGAGTTGGTGCTCAGGCACGAGAGTTGTTACGACGAGATGATTAACCAGCCTGTTAGAGTTGGGAGTAATGTAATTGAAGTTCCACTTGGGCGAAATCAGCTAGGCTAGGGTGGTTCGAGGGCAGAAATTTGAGTACAGAAAAAGGGAGAGGCCAATCCTCCTGAGCTTCCACCTCTGTTTAGATGTTTTGAGCTCATACAGCAGAACAAAGCCTAAGCTGATAACCGCTATTACTCGCGAAACAGCTTCTTAGTCCGTACATCGATCACGCAGCAATGAAGCTGTAAGTCTCATTACAGCTTCATATAGTCACGTTAGTACGAAGTGTGGGGCTATTTCACTGCCCCGCCGGGGAAAGTCTTGTTAGCAACCTCTGAGGACTCAGAGGTGCGTAAATTTATTGGTCGTTAGGTGACTTTCATTAGCGAGAAGTAAGCATTTCGGCCACGCTAATTACGTTGGCAGCAACATCGGCAATACGTTTATTGTTATCCATAGCAGCTTGGCGAAGCTGACGGTATGCCTCGTCTTCGGTGATCCCTTTAGATTGAATCAGCAACCCTTTGGCTTTATCAATGAGCTTACGCTCGTCTAATGCTTGGCGTGCTTCAATTAACTCTTCGCTGATGCGTTGTAAGCGTTCGGCCTGGCCTTGAACGAGTTCATAGATAGATCGGGCTAGTTTGATGTTGACTCCAGGAGCAACGTTCATCGCTGATTTGGCTGAATCTTCAGGCAGTACAGAGAGCGGCGACATAGGGGGTTCATCAATGGTTGCTAATTCTTTTAAATGCTCGTGGTGAAGGCGTAGATCTTCTTCTGCTTGTTTAATCTTAGTCTCACATAGCACGAGAAGTTCTGTTGCTAGTTCTTGCTCTATTTCTTGCATCGAATCGATGCGTCGAGTTGCCACTTCGTACCATACTTCGCTAATGGCGGTGGGGAGAGCATCGCCTTTACGGTAACGATTGATCATTTGTCGTAATCGATCAAGCTCGCTAGAGGCTTCATTGCACTCAATTTGACGCCATTGCGCTGCAGGGACGGTCTGGCTGAAATCGTTAAAGATATCAATGCAGCGAGCCTGTGCATCTTGCAGTGCTTTAAGACGGCTCTGAGTGTCTGAGGTGAAGTCACCTGCGGTGTAGCCAATCAGCCCCCAAGCGCGCTCTTGCCCTGCGTACTCTTTGCCTTGAACAAAGTTGAACATGGCAACCAGAGCACGAGTGATATCGGGGTCGGTAGAGATATCTGCGGCTTCGAATACCACGGCGAGCAAGCCCGCAATCAGGCGGCTGAATAGCGTTGTATTATCGTTAGCATCAATGCTTTTTGCTGTTATTTGCAAGCGTAAGGCTGGCAGGTCATCGAGGCAATGAAGAACAAAAGCAATGCTGCTGTAAAGGCGTGTCGAGCTTGGTGCGCTGTTATTAAGGTCAAGCTGGCTGAGGGCTGAGCGGAAGTTCGCTTCAGCAATACCTGTGGCTTTTAGCTCTTCATTACGCTGTTCAGCAAAGCGCTGGCCGTCAGAAACGAGGTAGGTATTAGATAAGCCGCGTTCACGCTGTAGCTCGTGAATTAGTTCGGTCACCTTTGTGACCAGTCCACAGCTGACAAGTAGCTGGTGCAATGAGCTAATTTCAGCTCGTTTGGCGGCCAATAAGAAATCTTCAGTGGTTGGGCTGTTAGTCGGCATAGGCATCACTGTCAGGGGTTTGGCGTCTTACAGTGTGAAGGAGGGAGTTGAACGCTCTTTTCACGCATTGGTCATGAGTCAAATACCCTTGGCCAAGGTGAAGATTGGGCCAAAATAGTGCTCAGGAACAGTGAGACGCTAAAAATTAAAAGTTGTTGGCGGTAATTCTAAACCCCCAGACCTTTAACGCAAACCACTTACGTAAATTGCTGTCATTGTGACGAGTCGAACTGCGCGCAATGAAGCTTGCCTGCCGTCCTAACTAACAGCTAGCTTGGTGTCGCTCTGGCGGTCACATATTTGCTTGAGCTTTACCACTGCTTTTGAGTAGTTTCATGAACGTGAGGAAGTGCGGCTGAAAATCTTGAAATAATGGATGACCTCGATTTTCTAACATCACTTCACTAAAGAGTTTAAGCCCAACTGTGAGCGCAGTCGCATGAGCTGGAGATAGGTCGTTTCTATTTTTCATGAGCGCTAAAATAGAAAATAAGTCATCGTGATTTCCTGTGTTGAAAACTAATGGTTTAGTATATTCCGACGGGTGGCCATCCTTGTCACACAGGTGAGTGATTTTAAATTCGTATTGATGTTGTTTCATGAGCTTTAATCCCGTTATCTTTAGCCCTCAGGCTATTCTATTTAATAACCTGACATCAGAAGCAAAAATAGAACACTCTGTCGCGATAGCGGTTCGTTCATTCGTTTTTCTGGTGCTGTCCACTTAATACTGCAGTGACTGTATTGTTCAGTAATGTCTCATCCCGTGTATCTTTTTTTTATTTTATTCGGAACAGTCTTTCTCAAATGCCAAAAAGGCATCCAGTACTCGGCTGGGCGTTTCCATTTGAGGGTAGTGGCCAGCATCAGGGATTTCATAGATGTATTCGTTACGTACTAATTCACGATAACGGGATACCATATGTGCACCAGAAATAGGATCGGCACTGCCGTTGATGAGTGCGATAGGGGGTGATAAGTGTTGTAACGCAGATACCCAGCGCTCTCGGTGCAATCGGCGCTCGCTTATATAGCGAATCAGTTTATGAAATATTTTTTGGCCTTGATTGTACTGAACTTGTTGCCAAAACCCTGCTAGCTCATCAACCCCTATAGGTTGTTTGCAGATTGTGTCAAAACTAGATTGGAATTTTTTTTCCGTCATGAGTCGAGAAACAATAGAGCCGATTGGACTAAGAAGAAGCTTTTGTACTAGCAAGGGCTGGTGAGTTTCAGGAAATAAGCCGCCATTAAGTAAGGCGACACTTTTTATTGTGCCTAGGCGCTTGATGTTTCTTGCAAGTAATTCTTGCGTGACTGTATCGCCATAGTCGTGTGCAAGAATATGATAAGAACTTATGCCTAAATGTTGGAGTAAGTCTTCTTGAATATCGGCTTGCTCGCCGATGCGGTAATCGGAAGATTTAGGTTTGTCGCTGAAACCAAATCCGAGCATATCCGCAGCAACTAACTGATAATGTTCAGATAGAGGAAACCAAAGCTTGTGCCAGTCCCAGCTTGATGTAGGGAAGCCATGTATTAATAAAAGTACTGGCTTTTCACTTGGTTGATTCTGCTCTTTACTCTTTGAGCCTATGAAAATACTTGGGTGTGTACGATAAAAAATATCTCCATATTTATGATTAAAGTAATGGCCAGATGCTTGCCATTGCTCTAAGGATATTTTTGCTGGCACTGAATTGGACATAAGTATCAACCAATCATAAAAGTGGGTAGATACACTAACATGGACTTAGTATGTTAGGCAGGGGCTTAACAACTTGTATCGCGGGATATTATTTGGTTTGATAAATAATGAACTATTTTGGGAGTGTTAGATGACTCGTGTCTGTATTTTTCCAATTCCAAGTTGTGTGACATTTCCTGGTACTGAGTTCCCGCTGCATGTGTTTGAGCCTCGGTATCGTGACATGATTCATCACTGCATTGATTCAGATATGCCGATCGCTATCTGTCATACCAAGAAGTTGGTCAGTGCGGGAAAATCTACGAACACAGTGAAAGAAGCACTGAGTACCAATCAGGCCACGTACCGAACGTTTGATGTTGTTAGTGCGGGGTTGTGTCAACTTCATGAAACGACTGCCGATGGTCGAATGTATTTAAGTGTATATATTGATCAAAGATATCGTTTAATAAAAGAGGTTCAACTACTGCCTTATCAGGTGTTTGAGTGCACTCCATTTATTGATACCAGTCCATCGGATGATGAACGTAGCGATAACAATATTCTAAGAGATAAAATTTTACACCGGCTGAAAGCGATTGCTATAGACGATGATGTTTTGCAAGAGATTATAGAATCGGAGGATTGGATGGAGATGTCGGTAGAAGCGTTTAGTTTTCAGATATTTGGTTCAATACGTTTTGACGATGATATTCAGCAGAATATTCTTGAGCTGGATTCTGCAAATAAACGTCTTAACTTATTATTGCAATTATTGAATAGTAATTGATTGGTAGGTGTATTGGAATAAAATGCGATTCATATTTAATTGGCTATTTATAGGAAAGGCTAAGTAGAACATTAGTATTTTTTTACTATAGGTGCGACAGCTGTGCACTAAAAATTGATGTTGAAACGACTGTTTTATTAATAATCAAAGGCTGAGTTTTATAAGAGTAAATATTATTGATATAAACTTTTAAGATGCGTTTTGTAAAAAATAAAGTGTTTACTTGTTTTTTCTAGCGGTACTATTTTCTTGGGTAAGTATGGAGCACTCAGCACTAGAAGAGATTCAATCCCAAGAACTAAAATGCGAGTGCTCCGATCTAATGCGCTAATATTTGGCTTATATTGTCATTGAGTCAATATTTTAAGTGTTAGAGATTTGGTTAATGGCTGACGTTGCCCGACTGATTGCCTCGTCTTCATTCATCATTAATGCACTTGCATCTACATAAGTAACATCATCAATCCCAATAAAAGATAAAATATGAGTTAACCAAGCAGTGACAAAGTCGTACTCTGATTGAAGTGCTGTGCCACCAGAGGTCACAATAATATAAGCCTTCTTATTTTTAAGTAAACCAACGGGGCCAGTCTCTGTATAACGGAATGTTTCACGGGCTCTTGCAACAAGATCGACCCACGCCTTCAGCGCAGCTGGGACATGAAAGTTGTAGATAGGTGTCGCGATCACCAAAACATCTGCTGCTTTAAGTTCGTTTACATAGTCATCCGACGTTAATAGCGTTTGTTTTTGTTGTTCCGTCCTATCAGCAGGATCGGTAAAATTCGCATTTATCCACTCTTGATCAATAATGGACGTCCCATTCGCGAGATCTCTGTGTGTGAGTGTGTCGGCATTCAGCTGTGTAATTAATTTGTCTGCTAGTGAACGGCTGATAGAACCTTCAGTTCTCATGCTTGCGTCTACACGTAATACGTTAGTCATTGGATTTTCCTCGCTACCTTGTTAGTAGACTTTCTTGGTTTATTTAATATGAAGAAAGCTTACTCCTTGTTGTAAAACGGAAAAATATGCTGATAATCAAATTATTATTCTGAAAATTAGAAATATTGAGTATGAGTGAACTGGAAGAGGTGAGGGTCTTTGTTTGTTTGGTTGAATCTCAGTCGGCTTCGAAAGCTGCTGAGAAAATGGGCCTTGCAAACTCAGCGATCAGTCGCCGAATGAAAGCCTTAGAGGAGAGGCTGGGCGTTCGCTTGTTGCAGCGAACTACTCGGCGAATGCACCTAACGGACGATGGCCGTCACTATTACCATAGGTGCCGCAAACTACTGGATGACTGGCAAGATGCAGAACAAGAAGTAATGCAGTCTGCTGAGAGTTTAAGTGGCAGTATCTCAATTTCAACGCCCTTGAGTTTCGGGGTGTCACATCTTGCGCCAGCAATTGCAGATTTTATGCTGATTCATCCGCAGCTAGTGATCAACTTAGACCTTTCGGATCGTCGTGTCGATTTGGTGGAAGAGGGGTACGACCTTGCGCTAAGGATTGGCGCTTTAGAAGATTCAACCTTGATAGCACGAAAGCTGACAGCGATTCGCCATGCGGCGTATTGTTCTCCTGAGTTTCTTCAAGAGTATGGTCCTTTCGAAAACCCTGAAGACTTAGAAAAGGTGCCAGCTCTTTGTTACAGCAACTTGAAATCGCCCACTCGTTGGCCGTATCGACAAGACGATGGGGAAGAAAAAATTGTTAAAGTTGATGCCAGAATGATGTCCTCCAATGGTGAAGCGCTAAGAGAAGCTGCTATTAAGGGCTTAGGCGTAGGGTGCCAACCTACATTTATTGTCCATAAAGCTCTTGAATCTGGAGCACTTGTTTCAGTGCTCAATGATGTGGTTTGGTATGGCATGGATTTGAATGTTTTGTACCCTCAAACACGACACATGTCTCGTAAGGTTCGTGTATTGATTGATTTTTTAGTCGCCCGCTTTGGTACGGACCCATACTGGGATCGCTGTTTATCTTGATATTACAATATTTTTTCTAATTCTCGATTGGCTTTAAATGTCCTAAGTTGGAATTGAGTGTTTAACCTTGAACTCGTTGTTATTCATCGTGCGATTTAAATCTTTACTCTTACTTTTCAACTTGGTGTAAATCTTCCACAATCCTAGTCATAGCTGGGTTTATTTGTGTTGTCTGGAAAAGGATTTGGGTCACACTTTGAGTGCGTGGCTCGTAATGACATATTTATCAGATAGATGTTCTCTCCGTAATTATTTACTATCGGAGCATAAGAATCTTTTTCGTCTGGCCATTTTTGTCGCTTCATAGATAGACATGTTTCAGTGGTCTGGCAAAAAGAAAATAATAATAACAATAGTAGTTGTCGCGTTTTACTAGGTACTCACCTCTAGATGATCTGTCAATGGATCAAAATGCTCAGCTAATTGTTCTCTGAAGTTCGTCGTGTATTGCCCCATGGATGGTAGTTTTGCGCGATCAGGAGGAGTCCTACTTTGTCTAATCTACGTTTAGCTTTTTTGTTGCCTTTATTTATGGGGCTGGTGGCATGTTCATCTGGTGATTCGGGTGGTGGGGAAGATCCAACTCCTGACCCAACCCCCGGTGATGGCGGAACCGATCAAGCGCCTATTGCCTTGGACTTTACTTCTGAACCTTCTGGTAACCCCATTGAAGATTTGCAGTGGACGTATGAGCTATCAACGAGTGCGTTGTTGTCTCAGTTTATTACCTTCGAGTTAATTAATGCTCCCACAGGGATGGAAATTGTCACTAACGACGAGGGCAAGCCTGAAGTTCGGTGGACTGCGACTGATGAGCATGGTGATGAAGTTAATGTCACTATTCGGGCGACTTATGATGATGGCACGAACGTTCTGACCCGTGAACAGACATTTGTGCTTCAGGTTGAGCATGTTAACGATAAGCCGGAAATTGTTTCGGAAGCTCCGTTGACTGCTGTGAAAGGATCGACTTTTTCGTATCAGTTAGAAGTTAATGATCCTGACGATGCAAATAACGGTGTTGATTTGACGTACACCGTTAAATTGCCATTCGTAACTTCTGTAACACCTGAAGAGTACGGCGTCACTATTTCTCCTACTGGCTTGTTGCAATGGCAAGTGCCGGAAGATCCTACTTACTTTCTGCGAACTCCCGGCTTGAGAATTATAGTGTCGGTAACGGATGGCGAAGAAAATTGGAATGAGTTCGGTTTGACTGCGGCTCCGGATCAAAGATGGAATCTACGTGTTGTTGATGAAAACACAGCACCCGAATTTATTACTACAGAACTTCCAAATGCAATCGAAGATGTAACTTATACCTCTGTTATCGAAGTAAATGACCCTGCTGGTGTGGATGGCCTAGATGATGAAGGTAACCCAGTGCAAGATGAGGTTAGCTTTGAACTTGTTGATGCTCCTAGAGGCATGGAGATTAATGCAAGTACCGGTGAAATTTCCTGGACGCCGCAAGAGAATGGTCCTGATGCATACACAGTTACGTTTGACGTTGTGGCCACAGATGGTCTCGAAAATGACGTTGAACCTGTCGAGCAAGCATTCAGCATTGACGTCACCCCCGTTAACGACGCGCCAAGTATCGATGGAGAAGAGCTACCTAATGCAGCTGTCATTGGTGAAGTTTATTCACATCAACTTTCAGTGACAGATGATGATGATACTAACAATGGTACTGATCTAACCTTTACATTGGCTTCTGCACCTGAAGGCATGACGGTTTCTTCCACCGGTCTGATCGAATGGACGCCTACGGTGGGTGACGTGACTGTCCCTGTCGAAGTACAAGTTGCCGATGGTGGTGAAGATAGTGCCGCAGTGGCTACTGTGGCGTGGGATATCGCTGTTCGTCTTGATAATTACGCGCCTCAGATTTCACAAGGTGAATTATTTGAGCTGACGACTAACGAAGATACGCTTGTTTCTACCACTCTCAGTGCTACTGATGCCGATTTGGATACTCTGGCTTGGTCAGTATTAACGGCTGCAACTAACGGTGTTGCATCGGTTAATAGCCAAGGCGTTGTTGAATATACATCGAACGCAGATTTTAACGGTTCAGATAGTTTTGAAGTCACCGTCACTGATGGCAGTTTGTCAGACTCTATTACAGTTAACGTAACGATTAATGCCGTTAACGATGCGCCTGTGATTACCTCTGAAGCCGTTACAGTCGCCACGGAAGCACAAACCTACACGTATACAGCAACAGCAACTGACGTCGAAAACGACGTATTGGTTTGGAGTCTGACAGCATCCCCTGAAGGTATGACAATTGACTCTGCCAGCGGCGAAATCAGCTGGACGCCAGCAGGTGATAATGCTTCTGAAGCGATCACTGTCGTTGTTGATGACGGCACAGATACCACCGAGCAAAGCTTTGTGGTTGCCGTTAGTCTTATCAATGATGCGCCAGTGATCACCGAAGGTGATTCGATTGAGTTGTCTGTCAACGAAGAAACTGCAACAACATTAGAATTAAACGCCACTGATATTGATAGCCCAGCAGCAAATTTGGTTTGGTCTATTGAAACGCAAGCAGGGAATGGGGTTGCCACTATTTCTGGTTCAGGTGAGACGCAAGTTGCGACCTATACACCGAGCGCTGATTTTACCGGCAGTGACACTTTTGTTGTCACTGTAACTGATGGTGATTTGAGTGATTCAATCACGGTGAATGTTACCGTGGCTGATGTAAACGATGCGCCAGTCATTACTGAAGGTACAGCCGCTGCAATGTCTACAAGTGAAGACACGGCTAACACTCTGACCCTTAATGCGACCGATATAGATACTGATCCAGCCAACTTAAGTTGGACCATTGCAACACCTGCTGCAAACGGTACTGCTGAAGTATCTGGTACTGGCGCTAGTCAAACGATTACTTATACACCTTCGTTGAACTTCTATGGCACCGATACCTTTGTTGCTCAGGTCAGTGATGGTGAACTTTTCGATACCATTTTAGTGACCGTCTCTGTAGGTGCTGTAAACGACGCGCCTGTAATCACCTCAAATGCAGAAGTCATAGCGACAGAAGGTGAGGAATACAGTTACGCAGTACAAGCGATGGATGTTGATACTGATGTATTAGAGTTTAGCCTGACTGAGAAACCTGAAGGCATGACTGTAAATACAACGACAGGTGTTATTACTTGGACACCTGGTAATGCTGTTACCAGTGAAACCGTAACCGTTGCAGTCACTGATGGCGCAGAAGTGGTTTCCCAAACCTTTATCATCAACGTCACGCCAGTAAACGATGCCCCCGAGATCACCTCTGTAGCGGTGACTTCTGCAACTGAAGGCGAGCTATACACTTACGCGCCAACAGCGACCGATATTGATAGCGAAGTTTTAAGCTGGAGCCTGACGCAAAAGCCTCAAAGCATGAATATTGATGCCACAACGGGGGTTATTACCTGGACACCAGCCAACGCTGTAACTTCTGCAGCAATCACGCTTGTTGTCTCCGATGGTGAATTGAATGATACCCAGATGTTTACCATTACCGTAGGTGGTGTAAACGATGCACCAGTCATTACTGAAGGTGAGACGGCTTCTATTTCTACCGCAGAAGATACCGCTCAGGCCTTGTCTCTGAATGCGACCGATATTGATGGCGATACGATTTCATGGAATATCTCTGCAGCTGCAGCCAATGGTGTTGCTGAAGTATCAGGCACCGGCAATAGCCAAACAGTAACGTACACCCCAAATGCAGATTTTAATGGTGTGGATACCTTCACTGTTGAAGTCACAGATGGCATAGCTACCGATAGCATCGTAGTTACCGCAACTATTGCAGCCGTTAACGATGCGCCTATTGTGAGCTCAAACGCTGTGACTGCGGCCACTGAAGGCAACCTTTACAGTTATTCAGTTGTTGCCACCGATGTCGATCAAGATACGCTGGAATACTCGCTAAGTGCTGCGCCACAAGGTATGAACATAGACGCACAAAGTGGTGTGATTACTTGGACACCCGAGAATAATGTGACCCAAGCAGACGTAACAGTCGTTGTGTCTGATGGCGAATTAACCGCGACTCAATCATTCACGATTGCCGTGTCGGCCACGAATGACGCTCCAGTATTTAGTTCCGTACCTGTTACCACAGCAACAGAAGACGAAGCCTACAGCTACACCGCTGTTGCTACGGATGCTGATGGCAATACGCTTATTTATGGTTTGAGTGTTGCTCCAATCGGTATGACGATCAATTCAAGCAACGGTGTGATTAGCTGGACGCCAGTCGATGGTGTGCTTGCGGAAAATGTCACAGTAACAGTGACTGATAGCATCGAAACTGTAGAGCAAAGCTTCACTATTAATGTGACACCAGTGAACGACGCACCAGAAATTACAGAAGGTGAATCAGCAGACCTGACCACAACAGAAGATACTGAAGGCAGTATTACGCTTAATGCGACCGATATTGATAGCACTACCTTAACCTGGTCTGTCGCCACTGTAGCGAACGATGGTGTTGCATTGGTATCAGGTACGGGTGCAAGCCAGACGGTTAGCTACACACCTAATGCCGATTTCAACGGTGTTGATACCTTTGTCGTTGAAGTGAGTGATGGTACAGACAGTGATTTGATTACTGTGAATGTTACGGTGGATGCGGCGAATGATGCGCCAATCATTACGTCTGAAGCCGTTACTACAGCGACCGAAGACGAAGCGTATTCCTATACCGTGACGGCGACGGATATTGACGAAGATACTCTGACATTCAGCTTGGTTTCAGTCGTTGAAGGTATGAATATTGATGCCGATACCGGCGTGATTACTTGGACGCCTGCAAATGGTGTGACTTCTGAAAGCGTTACTGTTGAAGTGACGGATGCTCAATTAACGGATACCCAGACCTTTACTATCGAAGTGGCGGCAGTCAACGACGCGCCAGAAATTACCTCGACGCCAGTGACGGTTGCCACCGAAGAAGTTGAATACACTTACACCGTAGTCGCGGATGATATTGATGGCGATACCCTTGAGTTCAGCCTTACAGCTAGCCCAGAAGGTATGGTTATCAACTCAACCAGCGGTACGATTACTTGGACACCTGCTAATAATGTTGATGAAGGTGTGGTAACTGTTGAAGTGACTGACGGTCAAGCAACGGACACTCAAAGCTTCACCATCACAGTGAGTGGTGTGAATGATGCGCCTGTGATTACCGAAGAAACAGCATCCATCACAACCGCTGAAGACACCCAAGGTTCGGTTACATTGAATGCGACTGACATTGATGGCGATACCATCAACTGGTCTATTTCGGGCCTTGCGACCAACGGCGTTGCTGCGGTCAGTGGCAGTGGCACAAGTCAGGTCGTTAGCTATACACCAAATGCAGATTTCAATGGCGTAGATACCTTTACTGTCGAAATTAGCGATGGCGTTGCCACTGATAGCATTGAAGTTACGGTCACTGTAAACGCCGTGAACGACAGTCCGGTATTTGCCAACGCAGCATCAACTTCTGCGGTTGAAGGTTCGCTTTACCAATACACGCCAGTTATCACTGATGTTGACGATGTTAACAACGGCACGGATCTCACCTTTATTTTGGTTGCTGGCCCTGAGGGTATGACGGTTTCTGCAACGGGTGTTGTTTCTTGGACGCCACCGAATGGTGTGCCAGAAGCGAACGTAACACTTCAAGTGGCTGACGGTGGCGAAGACGCCGCCATTGCTGACTCGCAAAGCTGGACGATTTCGGTGGGTGACGTAAATGACGCGCCTGTAATTACCTCTTCTGCACTGACCACCGCGACTGAAGATGTTCTATACCAGTATCAGGTTCAAGTGACCGATCCTGACGACGTTAACAATGGAACTGACCTAACGTTCACATTGGTAGAAGCCCCAGAAGGCATGACGGTCTCTGCGATGGGTTTGATTCAATGGACACCAGAAAACAATGTGTTCTCTGCTGACGTCACGGTTCAAGTCGCAGATGGCGGAGAGAGCGGAGCACTACCTGCGACTCAAAGTTGGATGATTGCCGTGACCGCTGTGAACGATGCACCAGAAATTACTTCTGTCGCTGTTACTACGGCCACTGAAGACGAAGCGTATAGCTACACCGTTACCGCAAACGATGTTGATATTGATACCGTGCTGACGTTTAGTCTGACGACTGCGCCGGAAGGCATGGTGATTAACCCAGCGACAGGTCAAATTACCTGGACGCCGGGCAATAATGTGACCTCTGAAAATGTCGTCGTTGAAGTCAGTGATAGCGAAGCGACGGATACTCAGTCCTTTACCATTACTGTTACGCCAGTGAATGACGCGCCAACGATTACTTCTACAGCAAACACTGCTGCGACCGAAGATGAAGCGTATAGCTACGCTGTCACTGCCGAAGATATCGACGGCGACAACCTGACCTTTAGCTTAACAACTAAGCCTTTAGGCATGACGATTAATGCAAACACTGGTGCAATTAGCTGGACGCCTGCGAACAACGTCACTTCTGAGATCGTTACCGTACAAGTATCAGACGGAACATTAACTGCAAGTCAGACTTTCACGATTGAAGTCACGCCAGTAAATGACGCGCCTGAGATTACCTCCACAGCACCTACGGGTGCGTTGGAAGACACGCTTTACACCTACGACGTGAATGCAACGGACATCGACGGCGATACCCTGAATTACAGCCTCACAGTTAGTCCTGACGGTATGGTAATCGCTGAATCCACCGGTGTGATTACATGGACGCCAGCCAATGGCGTGACCTCTGAGCCGGTGGTTGTTGCAGTAACTGATGGCCAGTTAACCGTAACGCAAAGCTTCACCATTACGGTGGGTGCTACCAACGATGCGCCTGTCATTACTCAAGGCGAAGTTCAGGATTTGACTCTCTCAGAGGATAGCTACGCAGTAACCTCCTTAAATGCGACTGATGCGGACGGCGATACCTTGTCGTGGAGTATCAGCCAGCAGGCCGCTAATGGCGAAGCATCTATTGCAGGCACTGGATCAGGCACGATTCAGTCAATTGGCTTCCTCGGTAATGAGAATTTCAACGGCACCGATAGCTTTATCGTCACTGTGTCCGACGGAACTGAAACCGACACCATTACCATCAACGTGACCGTCACGGCAGCGAATGACGCACCTGTGATCAACGAAGGTGAAACTGAGGCACTCAGCACCGCTGAAGATACAGAAGGGTCTTTGACTCTGACGGCGTCCGATGTTGAAGGCGATGTCCTAACTTGGGGTGTTGGCATACCAGCCAGCAACGGCACCGCGACCGTGACTGACGGCAACGTCAGCTACATGCCAGCCGCGAGCTTCAACGGTAGCGACAGCTTCACAGTGGTCGTGAACGACGGTACTGATTCAGACACCATTACGGTGAACGTCACTGTGACGGCTGAAAACGATGCACCAGTCATTGATTCATCACCAGTGACGGTGGCGACGGAAGACGAAGCCTATAGCTACACAGTGGCCGCAACCGATGTTGATGGCGATATCTTGGCGTACAGCCTAGTTGAATCACCACAAGGTATGATCATTAATCCAACAACCGGTGTGATTACATGGACACCAGCTAACGGTGTTGTTGAAGAAAGCGTCACGGTTGAAGTGACGGATACCCAGTTAACGGCTACCCAGACCTTCACCATTGCCGTCACGGCAGTGAATGACGCGCCTGAGATTACGTCCACTGCACTAACCGGTGCGTTGGAAGACACGCTGTACACCTACGACGTGAATGCAACGGACATCGATGGCGATAGCCTAAGCTACAGCCTCACCGTTAGCCCTGACGGCATGGTAATCGCTGAATCCACCGGGGTGATTACATGGACACCAGCCAATGGCGTGACCTCTGAGCCGGTGGTTGTTGCAGTAACTGATGGCCAGTTAACCGTAACGCAAAGCTTCACTATTACTGTTGGTGCATCTAATGATGCGCCTGAAATTACTGATGTCGCGCCAACGTTGACCACACTAGAAGATACCCTAGGTTCGGTGACGTTAAACGCTAACGACATCGACGGCGATCAACTGACTTGGTCTGTATCTGTCCCAGCCTCTAACGGTACGGCCGTTATAAGTGGAAATGGCGATAGCCAGACAGCTACTTATACTCCGAACGCCGACTTCAACGGCTCTGACAGCTTCACCGTGCAAGTATCTGACGGTACTGCGACAGATACCGTCGTGGTTAACGTAACTGTTGATGCCGTTAACGACGCCCCAGTCGTGACTTCAACGGCTATAACTACCGCGACAGAAGATACTGCTTATGCTTACACAGTGAAGGCGACTGACGTTGATGACGATACGCTGTCATACAGCCTAAGTGTGGCACCAGAAGGCATGAATATTGATTCAAATACAGGTGCAATTACTTGGACGCCAGAAAATGGTGTGACGAATGAGCCTGTGACTGTTGAAGTTTCGGACGCTTCTGAAACAGCGGTTCAGTCGTTCACTATTACAGTGACTGCCACCAACGATGCACCAGTGATTGATTCAACGCCGGTGACGGTAGCGACAGAAGACGAAGCCTATAGCTACACAGTGACCGCGACTGATATTGACGACGATATCTTAGAGTACAGCTTGGTTACGTCACCTGCAGGTATGAACATTAATGCAGAGACGGGTGAAATCACTTGGACGCCAGCCAACGGTGTTGTTGAAGAGAGCGTCACGGTTGAAGTGACGGATACTCAGTTAACAGATACCCAGACCTTCACCATTTCTGTCACGCCAGTGAATGACGCGCCTGAGATTACTGAAGTATCGGCAACCATTGATACCGACGAAGACAACACAGGCAGCGTGACGCTGAATGCGACTGACGTTGATGGCGATACCATTACTTGGTCGATTGCTGCGAACGGCACAAACGGTTCTGCGGTTGTCAGTGGTACTGGTGTAAGCCAGACAATCAACTACACACCAAATGCAGACTTTAATGGTGCTGATAGTTTCACTGTTCAGGTGAGCGATAACCAAGCGACCGATACCTTGGTGGTTAACGTTACAGTGAATGCTGCTAACGATGCACCAATAGTGACTTCTGATGCTGTGACTACAGCAACGGAAGACGAAGCCTACGGCTACACAGTGACGGCCTCGGATATTGATGATGACATACTTGAATTCAGTCTAACGGTTGCACCGGAAGGCATGAGCATTGATTCAGCCTCAGGTGCAATCACTTGGACGCCTGCCAATGGCGTGACGACTGAACCTGTAACAGTTCAAGTGTCTGATAGCCAAGAAACAGCGACACAAAGCTTCACCATTACAGTGACGCCTGTGAACGATGCGCCGACGATTACTTCTTCTCCGATCACCGGTGCCACCGAAGCAGTTGAGTACACCTACACCGTAGTAGCCAATGACATTGATGGCGATAGCCTGACATTCAGCCTTTCAGCGAACCCTGCGGGCATGGTGATTGACTCAGCTTCAGGCGTGATCACTTGGACGCCAGCCAATGGTGTTGATCAAGGTGTCGTCACAGTGGATGTTTTCGATGGTACTGAAACCGTCAGTCAAACCTTCACCATCACAGTGGGTGCGGTGAACGATGCGCCAGTCATTACCGAAGGTGCAACGACTTCGCTCGCGACGGACGAAGACACCGTAGCGAACCTGACTTTGAACGCAACGGACGCTGACGGTGATGCCATCACTTGGAGCATCAGTGGTCTGGCAACGAATGGAGCAGCGATTGTATCTGGAACGGGTGCAAGTCAGACGGTGAACTACACGCCGAATGCTAACTTCAATGGATCTGATAGCTTCACGGTTCAAGTGAGCGACGGCACCTTGTCTGACACGATTGTGGTTAACGTTACTGTTAATGCGGTTGCTGATGCACCAGTGATCACCGAAGGTGAGACTTCGGCACAAAGCACCAACGAAGATACCGTAAGTAGCTTTGCCTTGAATGCAACGGACGTTGATGGTGGTACGTTAACTTGGGAAATTGCCTCTGTAGCCAGCAATGGTGAGGTGGTGGTTTCAGGAACGGGTGCTAGCCAGACGGTGAACTACACGCCATCAGCGGACTTCAACGGTGATGATACTTTTGTTGTGCAGGTTAGTGATGGTGCATTAACCGATACCATTACCGTTACTATGACCGTTGTCGCTGTTAACGACCTCCCTGTGATTACTTCTGAAGCAGTGACTATCGCCACTGAAGGTCAGGTATACACCTACGTACCAGCAGCGACCGATGTCGATGGTGATACCCTCACTTGGAATGTTGGTACTGCGCCAGCATCTATGAATGTGAACTCGACGACGGGTGAATTAACTTGGACGCCAGGCAATGATGTTTCATCTGCTCTTGTAACACTTGTTGTTAATGATGATTCAGGAAGCGTGACCCAAACCTTCACGATTGATGTGACTGCGGTGAACGACGCGCCAGTGATTACAGAAGGTGAGAGCACAACAGTCACCATGGATGAAGACGCAACGCCACAGGCCTTCAGCCTAGTTCTGAACGCAACGGATGTTGACAACGCCGCCTCTGAACTGACTTGGTCAATTGCAAGTGCAGCGACGAATGGCTCAGCGACTGTGTCTGGAACCGGTACGAGTAAGGTTGTGAATTACACACCAAATACGGACTTCAACGGTGATGACAGCTTCACTGTAACCATCTCTGACGGAACGGCTTCTGACACCATCACAGTCAATGTGACGGTAGAAGCAGCCAATGACGCGCCTACCATTACGGAAGCCACGGCGACCATCGTTACTGACGAAGACGTCGCGGGTAATGTCACGCTGAACGCAACGGATATTGATACTGATGCTGCCAACATTACTTGGACGATTCTGACTCAAGCATCCAGTGGTACGGCAAGTGTGAATGCGGTGAACACCGGTGCGAGCATGTTGGTGACCTACGCACCTAATGCCAACACTAATGGCGCAGATAGCTTCGTCGTAGAAATCAGTGATGGTGAATTGACCGATATCATTACCGTCGATGTGACTGTTAACCCAGTGGATGATGCCCCAGCGATTGCACAGGGCAGCAGCATTAACCTGACGACTGACGAGAATACCGAAGGTTCGGTATCCTTGAATGGTGTTGATGTGGATACCGACGCAGCCAACCTAAGCTGGAGTGTGACAACTGCTGCCACCAATGGTGTTGCGAATGTCACGAGCACAGGTACCAACGTCAGCGCCAGCTACACGCCAAATACCGACTTCAGTGGTAACGACAGCTTTGTGGTTGAACTCAGCGATGGCACGTCTACTAACACCATCACAGTGAACGTGACAGTGAATTCAGTGAATGCAGCGCCTGTTATCACTAATGGTGCGACAGCCACTATGACCACCGATGAAGATAATCAAGTGACATTGCCATTGGCTGCAACGGATAGCGATGGCGATAGCCTAACTTGGTCTATCAGTAGTGGTGCTTCACAAGGTGGTGTTGCCGTCGATGCCAATGGTTTGGTGACCTATGTTCCAGCATTAGACACCAATGGTACGGATAACTTTACGGTTCAGGTTTCTGACAGCGTGTTAACGGATACCATCGATGTCTCTGTGACCATTAATCCAGTGAACGACGTACCTGTTATTACAGAAGGTGCGACGTCAACATTGAATATCAATGAAGATGAAACCGGTAGCCTGACGTTTAATGCAACGGATGCCGATAACGACTCGCTTACTTGGTCGTTGAGTTCAGGGGCATTAAGCGGGATTGTTACGCGCAATGGCTCTGAGTTTAGCTACACGCCAAACATCGACTTTAGCGGCAGTGACAGCTTCACCGTTGCTGTCAGCGACGGCACTGTATCGGTGACTAATGTCGTGACAGTCACCGTTGCGGCTGTGAACGATGCGCCGTCGGTAACGTCAACGGCCGTAACAGACGCCACTGAAAATCAAGTCTACGCCTACGATGTTGCAGCCAGCGATGTGGAAGGGGATGCGTTTACGTTTGCCCTGACGACTAGCCCATCTGGTATGCAGATTGATGTGAATACGGGCGAGATTCGCTGGATTCCATCTGCGGCAGGTACTGAAACTGTAGTTGTTAGCGTAAGCGATGGCTCGGCGACGGGAACGCAAACTTTCGATATCGTCGTGGCGGCAGAGCCAGCGGTGGCGGGTCGTGCGGTGAAAGGTGTGTTAGCAAACGCACTTGTCGAAGCCTTTGTTTATGACAGCTATGACACAGACACTAGGGATCACGTCTGGAGTACTTTAGGTACAACAACTACAGACGCTAACGGTTACTTTGGTTTCGACCTTGGAACACAAACCAAACCTGTTCGAATCCGAGTGACAACAAATGCAAGCACGACCATGGTGTGTGATGCGCCAAGTGGTTGTCTTTTGTCTCCACCTGCAATCTTTGGTGAATCAGGTGCGCCTGCAGAAGGTATGATCTTGGATACAATCGTGTCGGGTTCTGATTTCGCAGGAGCTATTGCTGTCACACCAATGACGCATATGGCGGCGACTTGGCTACAAGCCTTCCCGCAAGCACTGGATGATAATAATGTGCTTCTTGGGCATCGTCGTTTAGCCAAGTTGTTTGGCTTCAATGATGAAACCTACGTTAACCAGCGTGCTATTGATCTGACCGACAGCTTCGAAGTCAGCCAAGCATTGAATGATGATGAAGATCGAGTTCGTCACGCCATCTTTGCGGCCAGCTTGCAGGAAACTGCTGTGGTTGCTGGTCTATCTATTGATTCAGTGGCTGATAATGTTGGTCTGATCTTCGGCTTGCTAGGTGGTCAGATGCCGCTTAAGTCTGGTGTGATTGATGTCAGCACATTGAATCTAGTGGATGAATCACAAGGTTTGGATGAAAACGGCGATCCTATTCTCTTTACTGAAATCAGCTATACCGGTTTCGATACCTTTATCGCTAATGCTAAGACGGTTGGTGAAAGTATTAATGATGGTTCTTTAACCACCATGATCAACGGCTTTGATGCTCTGGTTACTGACTGGACGCCTGAACTGGCTGACCCGAGTGTTTGTTTGATCATCGGTGATGAAGATCTAGATCGTAGTGCATGTCGTAATGTTACTACCATTGCTGAAGCCACAGGTTTTGATCAAGATAACTTTGATCGTGCAGTTGCTCCAATTGATGTGGTAGGCGCATATCTTGACTCTGCCAAAGCGGCTGAATCTGGAATTGATCAGGTTAATCGTGATCTAGGTTGGCTATATGTGACAACAGATGATCAGACGAATACCGCGAATATGGTAGAGGCATTGACGACGGTTATTGGGTTTGGTACTCAGACTGCATTATGTGTTCCGCAGATCAACGCTATCATTTCAGTGAGCTGTACTGTTGATGTGCCTGCTGCATATGAAGGGGTGAATGCTACGATCAGTGATTGCACAGGTCGAAGAGGTGATGATGAATGTCTTTTGACCATAACTGGTGAAGCTAACGGGCAGACTTATGATTTGACTTCTGATGTGCCTGATATTCGTGGATTGTTGGGCGGTAAACGTCGTGTATTCGGAGCGAATTATGATTTTACTGCAGCTCCTCTGGATATTTGTTTTACTGGTAATATTAGTAATGACACTTCAGTGTTAGAGCTGAATAACTTCTGTTTAACTTTGGATGTATCAGAGAGTCCTTCAGATGTTCTTGCTACATTCGCAGATATGACAGAGCTCGAATATGCGGGTAGTCAGTTAGATCCTGCGCTTGATGCTTTAATTGCAGTTATTAAGTTAGAAGTAGGTATTTCTGGCGTAATGACAATTAAAGACCCTGATGACAGTTCTCTAGCTTTCTCTATGAGTAATATGGACATGGGCTTTATCTTTGACCGTGAAGTGATCAACGGGGCTAAAGTAGGGCCGATATTCAATATATTTGCGAAAACATTAAGCCGTACAAATCCAGCAGGTGAAACCTTAAATTCTATTGGTGGAAAAGATTTATTCCGCTTAGATATTAATAATGACGTCAGTGTTTTGACTTCGGCGAAAGTGGAAAATAATATCGGCTTACCTCCGGTCGTAACAGAAAGCAACATTAGGATCGAAGGCCTTGGTCCTTTGGTCGATGTACTTAAAGATTTCGCTCTAGGATTAGTGAGTTTTAGTGAAAACCCAGACGATGCAACTGCTCCTCCGGTTGTTACTGCCGAGCAGTGGGAGCAGATCATTGCAGAAGTGGAAGCAGGGCTCGTTTATGGCGGTACTATTACCAGCACGATTCAGGAAAATGTAGTAGATGAGTCTGGTAGTAATGTATTCCAGACGTATGTGGTCGAGTTGACGTCAGATGGTAGTCTATTCGTGAGTAACCTGAATGATAATGCTGAACTTAATTCTGAGACTGCTGCCATGCAGATCTATCTATCAGGCGCGACCGGATACATCTATGCGGGCGAAACCTTGGTTGCTACGGCTCATTTAGGTAATAGTCAGGACGGTATGTTGTTGAGCTTTGCAGATGGAACACAGCGTTCTTATACTAATGCCAACCCTAGTGCGACGTCGCAGTTAGATAGCTTCTTAGATTTTATAACAATCTTATTCCCACCAGCGGAAGAACCTGTGCAATAGGAGGGTCTCAAATAAAAGGCCACTCATTTGAGTGGCCTTTTTGTTTTATATATTAGTGAAGACGTTAAAGCTGGGAGTTAACGATAAATTCGGTTTGCCCATTCCGTTAAACCTGACGCCACACTACCAAAGTGGTCACCATCCAATAATGGAATATTCCCCAATTTATTAGCTACAGCCTCCCTAATGACTGGTGAACGTGCGCTACCGCCTGTCACAAAAATTAAATCGGGTTGCGTACCTGCTTGCGCAATCGCGTCACTCATTAAGTTAGTAATACGCTCAAGAGGGCGATCCACAGCGTCACGAAGTTCATCGCGAGTCACTTGAGTGCTTAATCCGGTTTCAACAAAATCCAGCATGACCTGAACTTCTTGTTCATCCGAAAGCTGTATTTTTGTTTCTTCTGCACGGCGAACCAGCTGTTGATTTTGTTTGTTTTTACGAAGGTGTATTAAACGAGCAATCAGTTCTGGTTCTTTGCAGTCGCGTTGTAGTTGCTCTAAGTAAAGGCCTGTTTCTAAACTGCTAAAACGAGATAGGGCACCCACATCATTGGTAGCTACCGCATCCAAGAAGGTTTTTGTTGGCATAGGTTTGCCAGTTTTTAATTCGGCAGTCATGCCAAACAGTGGCATTAATTGCTCGCCAGCCAAGCGAATATCTAAATCATTACCGCCAACACGCTCACCGGTATGCCCAAGAAAATCCGTCGTACGATCATCCAACCCAATATGATCTGGCCCCATACGTACCATAGCGCAGTCACTCGTACCGCCACCAATATCAACAACTAATACGGTTTTGTTTTCGGTCAGTTGACGCTCAAAACTCAAACCCGCAGCAATGGGCTCGTATAAAAATTCAACGTCATTAAAACCACTGCGTTTGGCGGCGGTGGTCAGAATAGCCAAAGCTTGCTGGTTGCTCTGCTCGGCATCGGTACCCTGAAAATTCACCGGGCGGCCTATAACGGTACGTGTTAATTCATAACCTAGAGAAGCCTCAGATCGACGCTTCACGGTTTGCATCATGGCGGTGACGACGTCTTCAAAAAAGTGCATAAACTCAGTGCGTAAGCCGCTAGCGCCTAAAAATGATTTTGGGGATTTTACAAAGTAGCCTTCTTCTGGATCAGCGAAGTATTGCTTAAATGCCTCATGGCCAACGAACATCACATTATCATCTGCAATAAGATCTAACTCGTTACGAACCCGTAACGCCATTTGTAATTGGCCACGACGTAAGGCAATAAATTCATCGCGGCTTATTCCGGCCTTAATGCCATGACTGACTTGTTCACAAATTAATTCGCGACCTAACGCATAGAGTGCGGATGGCATAAATTGTTTGTCACCATCAACGTTTAATAAACGTACGGCGTTGTTCTCAAAAATGCCCATGGCACAGTTTGATGTGCCGTAGTCAAAACCGCAGATCATAAAACCCTCAGATAATCATAAAAAATGGGACGTTAACACAGAGCGAAGCGTTCGACAGCTTCGCCATTTGCTAATTGTGTCTTAAGGACACGTTGGATCTCCGGGGCATACTATTCCGCCCGGATCTATTCCCGGATCTATTCCCGGATCTATTCCCGGATCTATTCCTGGATCTATTCCTGGATCTATGGGATCAATAATTGGATCTATGGGATTAGGGTCGATAGGAATAGGATCAATCGGTAATGGATCAATCGGTAACGGATTTAGGGTTCCTGAGTTTTCATCTGGGGTGGTTGAGTCTTGGGTCGAACTCGTCGGTGTGCCAGGAGCCGGTGAGCTAGGAGGTATTTGATTTTCTTCAGGTAAAATTAATGTTTGCTGTAGATTATCGAGTGCATCCTGTATCGACTCTTTATTAATTAAAGTCCTAACATCACGAAGTAGAGCGCGATTTTCTTGAGTATTATTTGAGTTGTCCCTGTTTATGCCCTGCATAGACTCTGCTGTTAGCGAAGGCAGGCTATTGGATAGATCGCCTGATGCCTTATTGGCTGAGCTGTCGGGAATGCTGTGATCCCCTGAGTTTGATGAGCTATCTTCCTCTTCATTAGCAATAAGTGATCGGCTGATGGCTAATGGTGGTGCAACAAATACAATAGGGCCAGAGTTTGCATTGGCTAATACACTACCACCTGGGCGATTGATTAAAGCCTTTTTTCCACTTGAACTGACTTCAAATGCGCCTGACTTTGCGACGCGTGAAGCTCGCTGACCAGGCCCCATAAGAGCAGCATAACTAATTGCTCCACTCGCATCAGGAAGGCTAATTTGAGGAAAATATTGAGTAACCTGTTCCGGTGTTAGTACGCCCAAAACCCCCATAGTACCAAGCACGGCAATATTTGTGTGTGGTTGGTTTATGCGAAATACACCGGCTTGACCATTTGCTATGCGACCAGTCGCAAACTTCATTAAACCAGCATGTTGTGTAATTTGAAGCTGACCTACGCCCGTGGTTTCATCGTAATCAAATACATCGAGGGTCACGTCTGCGCCACCACCAAATGTGAATGTGGTTTCATCGCGTAAAATTAATTGAAACAACTGGTCACTTTGGGCGCGAATACGATCACCGACTTGAATATTATTGCCCCCGGTTAACGATATCTCGGAACCATCGCGCTTGAGTGAGACGCTTCCATACAGCCCACCAAGCACACCAACCTGTTCAGTTTGCATCGGGGTGGCCGACTGATCACTTAACTCAGTAGCCTGTTCAGCTAGAGAAATAAGCGGCATGCATGAAAATGCTAAAAGTAAGAGAGCATGCAGACGTGAAAATTTAGTAAAAGTCATCATAGCCGCCATTAAAATTCGAAGCGCTTGCGGAACATAGCCTGCCAGCGCACATTGTTGGAATCAAAATTAGGAATGTCCGAGTGATTGCTTTGATACTCACCCGAGAGCGCCAGTGTAAAGTTCTTAAAGGCGTTACTTTTAGAGATAGGTTTGTTGTCTGATGTGAGACCAGCAACATCAAAGAACCAGCCGACGGGCGTTGTGAACGTCGTCATAACTTGTACCGGTGTATCTTGGCGCTCTTGAGTTGGGTCACCTGTCACGAACTCATCGGTTGCCGCATAGGTTAAATGGCCACCGTTGATGTACGTCGATAAACGTTGGCCATTTTTAAACATCCACAAATGACCCAAGCTGGTGTTCCAGCTGCGATATTCAAACGTTAAAGGGTCAGCGTTTTTATAGGTGTAGCCAGCAGCTAATGATAAGCGGTGAGAAGAGCCAAAAGTAATCGAGCCGCTGGCACGAGCAAAGGTACGTTCCCCGGAGCTGCTGGAGGCAGAAGGGCTGGTGTCACTATCAATATAGGTATCTTTAAAATATCCCCCGGTAGCGGATGCGTACAAGGTGAGGTCGTGATCGCGAAGATTCCAATGTTTGTCTAGGCCTAGTCTTGCGCCGCTACTTCGTAAAAATGACTCGCCATGGAGGCGATGGAGAGAATGATAGGCTAAGGTCGTTACATTGGTGCCGTTTATGTCAATTCGTGCGCCTAAAGACCCATTCACCGACATGAAATCCTGAGTATCGTAAAAAGCTTGGTTATCATGTGAATACTCTAACGATGCCAAAACATCATGATTACGATACTCGCCAAAATGATAATTGAGATCGTAAGTTAAAGAGGTGTATGTGCCGTAGTCATCGACTTCATCAATTTTGTAAGGATACTCAAACCCATAAAATAAAAGCACATCCTTTTCGGGAGCGGCGTTACGGTTATTGTCGAAATGCCCTCCAATAGAAACCTCAACGGAGTGGTTGGCTCGTTTTCCCAGTTCATCAATACGGCGGAGATAATCCATGACCAGCTCTTCATCGCTTACTGGTAAACGACGCTGGCGCACATCTTCAAACTCACGTTTAGCATCACTCATCATGTCTGTGTGATACAGCAAGCTAGCGTAGATCACGCGTGCTTGTGCTTCGTAAGGGTCAAGTAACAATATCCGCTCCACCACAGGAATCGCTGACTTTAAGTCACCGCTTTTGATCTTTTGTAATAAGTAGCAGTAGTTAAGCTCAATATTATTTGGGTCGGTGAATATCTCACTAAAACTTACTTGAGGGCAGGTAGAAGGATCATTACTCGCTGCGACCTCAGTCGCGTAAACAGAGTGTGAGCAGAGATAGCTGCATAAGAGTACGCGCGTTAATAATTTATACATGTGTCAAAAAACTAGTCAATTTCGGCGAGTATATCGTACTGGCGTATAAGGCACATACTGCACTGTCGCCCAAATGAACTAATTTGTACGTTATGTAATGAATGGGAGTGATCAGCGACTAAAAAGTATATCGCGATACTTTTTAGTCAGTCGTATGGGTCGATGAAGCGGTTTAACTGTTAGAGAATAGAGTGGAGGCATCAGGTTAATGAGTGAGATTCAGTACCTACCGTTAAATAGTGTTGATATTGAAGATCTATTAACACTGATGAACAAGCATAAAACTCGAAGGCACTTAATGAATTATCCAGTTTTTGATCTGGAGTCAATACAAGCATGGGTTGATGCAAAGGAACAAATAGACACTCTGCCTGGATGTAGAGTGAGGGCGATTGTTATCGATAGATTGCTAGCGGGTTGGTGTGCGATTCAGCAGGAGGGAGGTGACTATGAACTCGCCATTATCTTAGATGAAGTGCATTGGGGCTTAGGTAAACAGATATTTAGAGAACTGATGCGCTGGGCTAAAGAGCTTAAGCACGATGTCGTGCTCATACACCTGCTTGAAACACGTCGTGAATATAAATTCTTGCGGCGGCAGGCACTAGAGGTATCGAAGAGCTCAGTCATGGGACATCATTTTTTAACGTACAAATTAAAAGTAAAATAATTTTCGGCTGAAATTAGATTTACCTTTAACTTGTATGATCATGATTGAATGATATGGCCTTAGCTGTGGGCCAATAACAGCTCTTTGGCTTTTTTCTGTTCTTGTTCTAGGTCTGCGAGTTTCTTTTGCTCTTTTTCAATCATGGCCGCGGGAACTCGTGAAATGAACCCTTCATTTTGGAGCTTGTTCGTTATGCGATGTATCTCTTCTTCTAGATGATCCACCTCTTCTTGCAGTTTTGTGTTGTGAAGGGCAGCAGAATCCTGCGGCTTTTCAGTTAGGTCAGTCATGTGGCGTTACCTCCGTGTGTGTCGCTAAACAGCGTTACGTCGTGCTGGCAGCCGAATTATCTACCTGTCAGGCAGATGTGTTTTTTGAATCTCTGCAATAAGTGTAGACGTTAATGATGACTTTGCTTGGTTTGTTGAGGGGGTCTTGGTTGCGTGTCGTTTAGATACTGCTAAAACCGAAAAGAAAGGGCAAAAACTAGAATCTCTCGGCAACCTCTCGGACTAACTAGAGTAAGCCCCAAAACAAGCCCCATGTAAGCCCGGATTGGGTAGTTAGCTGGCGATCAAACAGGGTAAGATGTCATACCGATAGACAAGTAACTCACGCTATTGAAAGAGACTTATGTACACTGACTCAGATCTTGAAAGTGCGATCAATAAAGGCATTTTTACTCGCGACGCCGTAGAGAAGTTTCGACATTCCTACGAAGAACAGCAATCATCCTCCATCGCCGACGAAGAAAACTTCCGCTTAGTGGGTGGCTTCAACGACATCTTCGTTGTGATTATCTCGCTGGTGGTTATTGGCTCCATGGCGGCGCTGTTTTCATCCTTTGGCGGGGCTACAGTAGGCGCATGTGCCGTGGCGCTAACCAGCTGGCTCCTGTCTGAGTACTACATTCGTATTCGCCGAATGGCATTGCCGTCGATAGTTCTACTTTTGATATTTACCGGGAGTTTCGCATTTACGGCATCTGTGTTTTACACTGGCGTGGTGCAAGGTGTGAGTACCAATATTGACTTACGTAATTTCACCAGTTTTTATCCACTGCCCTTATTTGCATTAATCGGAACGTTATTGCACTGGTTTCGTTTCCACGTGCCCGTCACAATTGCCTTGATCTCAGCCTCGTTTGCTGGGTTAAGTTTAGCCTTACTAACTTTATGGGTGCCGGAAACCAAAGCCTATATGTTGTATCTGCTAGCAGCAGCGGGTGGGTTAATATTTCTTTTTGCCATGGCGTGGGATATGTCAGATACACGACGTGTAACCCGTCGTTCGGATGTAGCATTCTGGCTGCATCTCTTAGCGGCCCCTATGATCATGCATCCGCTATTTCAAGCGATGGGGATCATGTCTGGTGAAGCCAGTATTTCTATGGCGCTAGGGGTGGTCGGGGCGTTTGCTTTCATTACACTATGTTCGTTGCTCATTGACCGACGTGCATTCATGGTCTCGTCACTGGCGTATGTTCTCTATGCGATGCACACACTGTTTGAAGATGTGGGAAGCGTCAACGAACGGCTCGGCATAACCGGGTTAATCGTCGGAGGCTCTATGTTGCTACTTACCGCTTACTGGGAAGGTGCCAGAACTAAGCTAGTAGGTTTTGCTCCTGCGGTACTTAGCCAACGACTACCTGCCGTAGGGCGTAAGTAAGGATTAGGTTGTTCTTGGAATAATACGAGATATTTTCATCATCTAAGCTGCCTTAGGTTGTTCCAATTAACACCTGAGGCTCAACACTTACCGGCACAGATTTAAACGCTGGAGTACGGCTGCGCACATCGACGTTCTGGCCAACCAGCACATTCGCCTCCGGGTAGTAGGCCATCACATTACCTCGCGGTAAGTCATACGCTATAACATCCAAATTCTGCATGACGCCGGTATCTGAGCGCAGGGTAACCTTGTCTTTTTCTTGCAAGCCTAAGTCCGCAATATCATCCTTATTCATCAGCACACAGTGACGGTGTGGTGTATTACGATAGCTGTCGCGCTCTTCGTAAATAATACTGTTGAACTGTCCTTCACTGCGAACCGTCATAAGAGTGAATTTATGACTCGACTCATTCTTATTGCTCGGCTGGTTCACTACAAACACCGCACGTTGATCAGGTGTATTAAATTCAGGTATATGTTTAATACGATGACGAATAAAGAACTCTTTTTTGGCGACATCAATATCGGCTAAATCCTGCATGCCCGGAATGATGTTTGCGATGGCTTGGCGGATCGTTTTATGCGTTTTAAATACTGAAAAATCAAAACGCTGCTTAGCGATTAAACCTTCGCCAATATCTGAAAGAATATCCACCTCCGAACGAACATTATCAAGCCGATCAATACCGCCGTCGCTTAACCGAACATAATTGAACATGGATTCCTGGCTGGTGGCCTCATGCTCTTCATCCCTTGCCATTACCGGTAGAATTAAACTCTCACCATGATCACTTCCATGTACATGGCCAAGGTTAAGGGTGGTGGTTAAAAACACCTTAAATCCAATATTATCAAGCGCACGTTCGGCCCATTTGCTATCAGGTGAGGCGGCGTATAAGTTGCCTCCCAACATTAATGCATTATCAATGTTCCCTGCATTGGCTGAGTGTAAACAGGCCATGGTATCCATGCCTTTTTCTCGTGAGAGCGTGATACTAAGATGCTTTTCAATGGCGTTAAATACATCATTGGCTAATATGGGTTTTACACCCATTGTTCCCACACCTTGAATATTACTGTGCCCGCGCAACGGCAGTAACCCTGCGCCGGGCTTGCCTATCATACCGCGCAGCATGGCTAAATTAGCAATCGCCTCAACATTCTCAACACCTTGTAAGTGATGTGTGATTCCCATCCCCCAAGCAAAAACGGCGCATTTTGATGCTGCATAAACGTCAGCAACTTGCTGAATTTCAACATGAGAAAGGCCAGTTACAGATTCAATCTCATCCCATGATGTGCCATTAATGTCCTCAAGGTAGGCATCAAAATTATTGGTGTAAGCCTCTATAAACGTTAAGTCGTGCTGGTTATTTTCAATAATGGATTTAGCAATGCCTTTAAAGACCCAAAGGTCGGTAGCAATGTTAGGTTGAAGGTATTCAGAAGCGATTTCATTACCGCCCATCAATAATGACTTGGCGCTTTTCGGGACAGCAAATTTAACTAGCCCAGGTTCCTTCGCTGGATTAATGACTACCACCTGGCCGCCACGCTCGCGGCAGTTTTTTAATTGGTGAATAAAACGAGGGTGGTTAGAAGAGGGGTTTGCACCCAGCACAAAGATAAGATCAGACCTCCCCAAGTCGGCTAACTCAACGGTGGAAGTACCCGTGCCTATGGTGGTTGCCAAGCCGTCTCCAGAGGCTTGATGGCAAAAGTACGAGCAATTATTAATATTGCTGCTTCCATATAACCGCGCCATCAGTTGCAACACAAACGCTGCTTCGTTGGAGGAACGGCCTGAGGCATAAAAGAAACTGCGTTCAGGGGGCGATGCCGCAAACCGCTCAACCACTTTAGCGATGGCGTCATCCCAACTTAACGGCGTGAAGGTATCGCTCGTTTTACTCTTATACAGTGGCGTTCCTAAACGACCTAAATGTTCAATTTCATACGAGGTCAGCTTCTTGAATTCATCAAGAGTATGCTCGAACACCGGCAGAGGAATTGGCCCCTGAATATCGGTCGATTGTGCTTGTACACTCTTATTACAAACGGAAGGGAACTCATCCAACTCGTTGATCATCCCACCGCGTTGGCCGCCCATACCTAAACCGCAGGCTTTACAAGCATTATGAGCGGTCAGCGCCTTAGCGGCGTCCTTCACCCCAATACGTCGTACCGTATTTAAGGTGTAAAGCACCTTCTTAAAACCCCCTCCAATGATCTGCTTATGCATCTGGCTGTGTCCGCTGCGGTTGAAATACCATCTAACAGGATAGTTGATACTGAGACAATACGTCGATTGGCGTAGTGCTTGGCATAAATTGGGAGAGGATTAAGAGGTTTGTATTGATGCTGTACAAATGCTTAAACGGTCTTGACAATTATTTTTTGGTTTTGATTTCTTACAGGCCAAAATAGAAGGGCGTTTATCTCAGTATTTGTCTGTGGGGTTCTATCGTTATACATAACCGTTTGATTGTTATGGAGTACTGCATGGAGTTACTTATACCTACTCGTCCCGATCTCCTAATGGAGGTTAAGGACATACTTGCTCAAGGTGAAGACCCCTCAAAACTAGCAGCACTTATTAAAAGAGATGTCGCCCTATATACAATTTTATTATCCGTGGTGAACAGCCCACTATATCGTCGTGAATGTTTAATTGAATCGGTTGAGCAGGCCATTGCCCTGTTGGGTATTAAACGTGTTGCCACGTTGATTGAAACCGTGGCTCTGCGAACGTCTTTAGACTTGGGTGGTACTTGGGAGCGCTTTTGGGAGGTGGCTGCTGAGGTCGCCGTCTTGTGTTATAAATTATCAAAAGAACTCAATTTTTCAAATTCAGATTTTGCCTATTCGTTAGGAATGATGCACGACATCGGCACCGGAGTGATGCGTGAGACATACAGTGACTATGAAAAAAAATTAGCTAAAGCTCATTCGTTTAATGCAGTCGCGACATTTAAAGCCGAAAGAACTCACTTTGGAATCGATCGCTATAGCATTGCAGGTGAGCTTGCAGAGCGATGGTTTATGCCAATTGAGTTAAGTTCAGCACTTCGCTCCCAGCCTCATGCTCAGGCCGCACTAATGGGACGCGCAGAAGTAGACGAGCACGTGATTGCAGCGAATGCATTATTGATCTTGGCCAAGGATATTAGTCATGAGTATGAGGCCTATTGGAACTTTGATTCACTGGACTCCATGGGAGGGTTGGTACAAAAATCGATTGAATACTTTGGAGTCGATCAAAACCAATACGTTGATATGAAAGAAGATATGATTCATCAACTTGCGAAAGAGGTATGCTGATATTTTTACTATCAATAACGCTAATATTTATAAATTGTTAGTGAATTCATCTAAGGCACCTCTTCTGTATTAATCAGAGGTGCCCTAATTAATCTCGTGTTAGATAACGAAAGCTACGAGTAACTACTGAGCCGTGAGGCGCAACTCTGCGGAACCGTCAGGCTGAAGTGTTAAACCTGTCGCTATTTACCACTTTTCTTCTCGTTTAAATTTGCTATGACGCCTTTGTTCATCAGTATTTCTTAATGCCCCTCGGTTTTACCTGTCGTTTTATGTGGCATTGTTGCTACTTCTATCAGCAATTCTTAATATGACAATGCAAACGTATTGAATACCTCTTTAGCAACGCTGAAGTTACCTTTTTATAAGAATCAGGGAGAAATGCATGGCCATAAAAAGAATAACAATAGGCACATTAGTGTCAGCCATGTTAGCTGGGTGTGGTGGCGAGACAACCCTAAGCGGTGAAACCACTTATCAAGTCGCTACTCAGGTATCAGGTCTTGGGACCGTCACCCCTGCGTCAAAAGAGGTCAGCGAAGGCGATAGCGTGCAAATGGTGCTGCAGCCAGGTGATGGTTTTACTGTATCAGAGGTTAGTGGCTGTAATGGCGCAGAAGCGAGCAACTTGTACTTTATAAGCAGCGTTAACGAAGATTGCACCGTCAGCATTGTCTTCAGTGAGGTGGAAGCAGCGCCTGCGGCGAAAACAGATGACCCAGATCCAGATGAAGAGCCGCCACGCGTTTCCGGTGCCATATCCGCGGGCAATGGTCTGGTTATCGTTCAGTTTAACGAAGCAATGGCCGCCGACCTGATTGATTCGCCGCTTAACTTTAATATCACCCGTGTCGATAACAGCACCTTATTGCCGGTGGTATCCGCCAGTTTTGTAGACGACCGACAGCAGGCCGTTGTGCTTGGAACCGGTTCGCAGATTAATACTCAATACACACTGGTCGTCGTGAACGCTTATGACCTAGCGGGCAATGCCATTGCTCCGCCTTCTGAAGAAATCGAAATTAATCCAAACACCGCTGAGTTCATCGGCACACGCCCAGACAGCGACGACTTGATCGATAGCGATGAGGATGGTCTTGCCGATTACATTGAGCTTGAAGGCTGGCCCGTTATTGTTACGCGCACCGATGGCAGCATTGAGAGCGTTCATGTCAGCTCCGATCCACTTAACCCAGATTCAGACAACGATGGCGTGCCCGATAGCGACGAACGTCACGGTGGCCTCAATCCGCTCAGTATCGACACCGATGGCGATACCCTTGATGACGATGCCGAGTGGAACCGCATCTACTCCGACGGCACCAAACAAGACACCGACGGAGACGGCATTCAGGATGGTTTTGAATACCTGTTCTTTAAAACGTCACCGATTCTGGCCGACACCGATGGCGACCAGATGGACGACCCGACCGAAGTGGCGTCTGCCAATCGTAATCCGCTTATCGCCGATATGCCCATTCCGGATATCAATGTTGGGCAGGTCAATCTTCAATTGGATACGCGCTTAACCTACACCGACGAAGCTGGTCAGGTGGTCACTGAATCCAATACCAGCGAAGCGACGCTGACTCAGGGCACCAATCAGACTTATTCATCGGCGAACGAATCCTCAACCAAAGAGACCGTTGAAAACTCAAGATCACTGACCGTCAGCGTAGAGCAGCAATTTAATTATGGCGTCACCGACGGTGGAGGCAGCGGCAGCACCAAAATGAGCGCCAGCGCCACACGCACACAATCTCGTGGCACCGAGCGCGGAAGCACCGTCTCTTTTGGTGAAGAAAGCAGCAAGAATGCAGAAGAGGCCTACCACGACTCACTCACCACCGAAAATGCTCGCGACACGCGTGAGAGCATCACACGGGAAGTGTTGGGCGCTTCCATGCGAGTCGATGTGACCGTCGCCAACGCAGGCAATGTCCCGTTCTCCATCAGCAACCTTGAATTAAGTGCGCAAGCACAAGATCCGGTTAATCGCCGTCGTATTATTCCTATTGGTTCGTTGGTGCCTGAGAATGAAAACCTCGATGCCGTGAACATTGGCTCGCTCGGTGAAACGGCACGCGGCCCCTTTATTTTCCGTACGGATAACGTCTTCCCGCAGGAAATCGAAGAGCTAATGAAAAACCCGCGTGGTTTGATTGTGCAATTAGCCAACTACGACATCACCGATGAAAACGGCAATAACTTCGCCTTCTCGTCACAGCAAGTACAAGATCGCACGGCGGGCATCACCTTTGACCTCGGCAATGGCGTGGTCGAAAGCTATCGTATCGCGACGGCCAGCGATCACGACGCCAACACCGGCATTCCGCGCGGCATCAGCATGGCGCGGGCGTTAGAAATTGCAGGCTTACAACGTACGCCAGTGATTCTTGATGGCGGCAATGGTGTAGCAGAAACCGTGGCCTCGCCGACATCGGATGACGTACAAACCCTCGCCGCAGGCAGCCAAATTGAACCACGCAGTGTTGTTGTTCAAAGCGGCGACGACGATGACATTGCGACCGTACCGGGCGGCGACGATATTCTGGTTGAGCCAGATTACGCGACCGAATTATTCTCCACCGCCGCCGTGATTGTGGATGGCGGCAATGGCATTGCAGAAACCGACATTTCTGGCGATGACGTCCTCAGCTCGGAACTCAACTCGCCGGTTGAGCCGGGGCAAGTGATTGTGCGCACCGGGGATAACAACCTGATTGATACCGTTCCGACGGGCGACGACATTCTTATTGAAGCAGGACAAGAGCACCTTGTGCTGACGCGCTTCCGTGATGTGGAAGCCGTCACCGGCGAATCGCGCTTCTGGGTGTTATATACCGACAACAACAACATCAAAAACGTCGATTTTGATAACCTTCGTGTCAGAGCAGGGCAGCAATACAACTTTGCCTATGTGCAAGATCAAGACCTCGACCGAGTCTGGGCGCGAGAAGAATATCTGCACGGCAGTTCGGATCAGAGTGACAACACCGATGGTTGCGATCAAGGCAACACCACGGACGAATGCGATACCCTAACCGACTTTAGCGAAATCAACGAAGGTTGGATAGTCCAGCTTAAAGGCGCACGCCAGAGCTATCGCGTATTCTCCAACCCGGCACAAGCCGACTCCGACCGTGACGGCCTAACCGATGACATAGAACGTGCCTGTGGGTTAGACCCTCGCTTGCGCGATACCGACCTCGATGGCCTAACCGATTACGAAGAAATCACCGGTCAGCGTGTGGACGGTAACATCATCACACCGATGGTCAGTATTGATGTCGATGACGCCAGTGTCCTGCCAATAAGCATTACGCCATATCTGGGCGCAGAACCGAGCCCAATCCCGCAGGCACGTGCCTCTGGAGCGATTTGGGCCGCGCATGAAGTCAGTGCTGAATGTGAACAGTTCTTGGTGGACAAACTCACTGGTGGATACGCAACCGACCCACTGAATCCAGACACCGACGGCGATTTCGTTAATGACCTTGCTGAGCTGTCATTAGGCCTACACCCGAACGACCGCGTGGACGGTGCCGACTTCCTCGATGACGACGGCGATGGCCTCGTGAACTCGGCTGAAACCACAGGTTGGATGGTCACGGATGCTTTCATCGGCAGCAATCGATTGGTGACGTCAGACCCAACCAAAACCGACACCGACGAAGACGGCCTGCCGGATCTGCTGGAGTTCTATCTTAAAACCGATCCTCGCAGTACCGACACCGACAATGACGGCATTAACGACGGTGATGAATACCGCAACGGCGGCGATGTCTGTATCGTGCGTGGCAATCCATGCATTACCTTTAATCAGGTACAAGACAACGACTACGCCGCCTTCGTGCGCGCTTGTAACCTCGCCCCCATGTGTAACGTCGCCCAGATCGAAACGGCACTCGCCGCCGAAAGCCAATACGGCACCAACCCAAGCTCCGTTGATAGCGATACCGACTCACTCTACGACCGAGAAGAACTCGGCTTGCCCAGCGGCACCCCAGCACGCCGCATTACGATTAACGGCAACGACATCGGTATCTTCGTGTCTAACCCGCGCATTAGCGACACCGATAATGACGGCCTGAGCGACCAGACCGAATACATCGACTTCACCAATCCAAACGCGCGTGATTCGGACGGCGACGGCAACTCCGACTTTTATGAAAAATTCACGTCTGGCACCAACCCAAGGCAAGCCGATATAAAATACAACATCTGGCTCACAGGCCTATCGATGAACGTAAACGCAGCCACAGCACTGAGTGTTCGGGCAGGGCGCACACTGAGCGAATGTACCTTTTCCGTCTCTGTAGGCGACTTGAACTATGACTCACCGCTGCCAACGCTCGACTGTTATTACGGTCAATACATCGTTAATAGCAACGGCGCCACTGGTAGCTTACCTACCGTAGATGCCACCATCACCACCAACGGCGGACGCCAGAACCAATGCATCGTTTCGCTTTCGTTGTTTTATAACCAAGGCACGGGCGACCACTTCACGCCAAATTGCGTGAAAACCGGCGGCACTTTTGACCAAGTGACCTTCAGTGCGCGCTTCTATATGCAGAGGCTTGAGGAGTGATCCTGCAGGAGAGAGTAATATTTAGAGAGACTGAAACAGCCGCCGTTGGGCGGCTGTTTTGATTGTGGAGCTTGCGCGATACCTAGCGCTTAAGCTTGATGTTACTGGGCTTGTAAGAACGGATCTTATCCGCGACAATCAATGAATAATCCCCCTAAGCAAAGGAATTGCTATGCACAACCGCCAGCCATATGTGTTCCAAACGAGCCTAGAACGGAGAATATACTCACTGATCGATAATGAGGCAGAGCTGACAGAAGCTGTGCTTAACGATGTCTATATAACCGCTCAGGTTGAAGAGGGTGTCGCTCGTTATAGAGAGGAAGCCGCTGGTATGTCACTCCTTGAAGTAAAGGGAGAAGGGCATAGTTGAGGTAATCTCGCCAGCAATATGGCTAGAATGGGAGACCCAAGGCCGCATGAGTTATGTGATGCTCACGCAGTGGTGTCTGGCGCTCATCCAAAAGCAGCACCTTTAAGACTTATTCTGGCGAAACATCGTCGGCGGATCGATGACCCTATAAATGGGTGTTGGTTACCTCACAACACAGCAGCTAAATCTCATATGCCAGAACGTTTAAAAAACGCTGTGCCGCACAGCCGCATCCACCGACATCATTACTACGGGTGGCTCCGCAGTGTTCTTCGCTCTAATCGTATAAAGAGCCAAGCTGATCTTGATAAGCTCCTTGTAGGTGTGTCTTTTCGTTTACAGACTGGTTCATTGCCTCAGGAAGTGATGCTCCGGGCCGATCAGAAACACGAGGCCTTTTAATGCCGTATCGCCTTAAATCCAATGACATCGATTACCTAAGCCTTGTGTATGACGATGAAGAGGTCATCGAAAAGCTGGGTGAAGAAAATCTCATTCAGATTGAGTGCGACCCAAGAGAATATGCTCCGATCTGGCAAAAATTATCAGTTCGTTTTGAGCCTGGTTTGGGTGGTAAGAGTGATAAGCCTATCCCTGACCTTCAGGTACATAGTGGTCACCTGTTTTTGTCTGAGAAGGCGCTGAAGTCATTAAAAGGCATTATCGAGCCTCATGGTGAGCTGTTACCTGTGATGTACAGTTCTGAAAATGAAGCGTCCAAAGAAGGGGCGATATTCAATCCCTTGAAGGTCGTTTCTGCCAATAAAAAGATCAGTACAAAGGATTCATTTGGAGAAGTCGCTTCCTTGTTTTTTGATACTGAGGAAGTAATTTTTAAGACAGATTTTGATGATTACTTTGGCGTGTATTGCAGTAAAGAGTTCAGGCAGCTCGTTAGTGAAGCAGACCTCTCTGGGTTAGTCCTTTCTGAGGACTTGTCTTCTGATTTCACTTTGAACAAATCGGCTTTACATTAATGAATAATGTTGCCACACGGCAGTTGAGCGAAATATCAATTGCAGTAAACTCAACGTTCACCCATATATTGAAAGGACTCCTTACAGTGAAAACTATCGCTTTAATTGCTCTTACAGGACTGATTGTTGGTTGTTCATCGACTTTAAAGATGGATGAACCACTACCTGCAGAAATGGGACTCGTCATGATTAACACGTCTTGTGAAGCTAAGTCAGTAGGAGTCATGGCACTCAGTACCAAAACATCCTCATGGTTTCCAGAAAAGAAGATTGGTTGCGGAAAAGCTATGGGCATAGACACTTCAGGCCCGAAGTTACTTAAGGTTGAAGCAGGTAATTACTTCCTGATAGGGCAAGGAGCCAGCCCACGTGCTGAGTTCGCCTACGAGGTTGAGGTATTGCCCGGAAAGATCAACTACTTCGGCTATGTGAATGCTGGCCATGAAATTGAGGTGGTCCGAAGTAATATGTATAGCGTTCTCAAGGTCGAAATCTCTGATACTTATGGAGACGACGTTGCTGCTCTGAAGGCGGAGTACCCTGATTATCCTTGGAATTACGAGGTAGTCATGTCTATACCAGAAAAGGAATATGACATACCTAAGTGAAGATATGACTGGGAGTGCAGTCCGCACAACAACAGCGCCAATGGCGATAAGGCTTTACCGCGCACCTCGACCTTGATTGGGTAGGGGAGTGATAAATATCAAGGACTCTGACCCTCTTGATCTAGGACTCTGACCCTCTTGATCTTGATCCCAGGCGAGGGGAAACCTAGAGGGTATTACCTGACGCTGAAGCGGTCACTAAACATAAGAATACGAGCATTATTGTCTCTTGCTTGATCTGTTAGCACTGAAGAGCATAGTTCGTTACTATCGAACTAATAATTTTGCTTGAAATTAAGGTTAAGTTTAGCAGATTTTTGAAACAGCCATTTATTGCATATGCACGTTAACAAAGCAGATGTATGGATACTTTGGTTCTGGTCTGTTTGAGAGTATGACCAGCGAGCTTTTCGAATATAGGGAGATAACGCATGTTAAAAGTTCACGTATGGCCACCTCATGGCAATATGGTAGGGCACAGCTCATTGTCTTTTGGTACTGATTACATAAGTTTTTGGCCGGCAGACGCAGCAGGAAAGAAAGACTTGAAGATCAAGCGAAGTCATCCGGGTCATTTCATGGCAGCCCTCCAAGAGGATATTTACTCTGAAGGAGGAAGGGAACCAATAACCGTATTAATCCCATGCGTAAATGAAGAACATCTCGCACAGCACATATCTGATTTGGTCTCAAATGCCCCTCGATATCAACTTGCAAAAAATAACTGTTCCAATATTGTTGCTGATTGTTTGAAAGTTGCGAGTGGTAAAGCGGCGACTTTCCGGCCTTCTGCTCATGATTATGGTCGTTTAGGTAAGGTTTTGGGTCGTGGCATATGGACACCAAATGAAGTGCTCCGCTATGCAAACGAATTGGCAAACAACAGCAAGGCCCTTGCATGAAAGTAATTTACAATAAAAATTTTAATATCGACCTAGGGGTGCTGAAATATCTGCATCCATTTGACGGTATGAAATTTTGTAAAATTCATGATGAGTTGGCTGGATCGGATCAGGTCGAATTTTTATCCCCTGAAGGACCGATTGAAATAAGTATCGTTGATGATTTTTTGACCAGCGTTATGCGGCACCGTGTAAAAAATAAGAATGGCATCATGCAAGCGCTAGAAATACCAAAAGTGCCGTTTTTAAGTTATTCATACCTAGATAAAAAAATACTGACGCCCATGCGTTGGGGTGTAGCAGGTACTTTGTTCGGTGCGAAGAAAGTCTTGGAAGAAGGTGGCGTTATCTGGAATCTTTCTGGTGGTTACCACCATGCAATGCCGCAAAATATGGAAGGGTTCTGCGTTTATAACGACATCGGTATTTGCTACCAGCAGTTGCTAAAAGATGGCCACGTTAATAAAGATGACAGGATTCTTATTATTGATACCGATGCACACCACGGTAACGGTAATGCTCAGACCTTCATGGATAACCCTAATGTCGTTTTGCTTGATATCTACAATGCCAGTATTTACCCCGCGAGCGAATTCACGCGGGAGCGTGTAGACATACCAATGAAGCTTAAGTCGGGCACTGATGGTGAGACCTATCTGGAGTGCCTGAAGATAGCTCTAAGTAAAATCACTGGCGAGTTCAAATTTGCATTTGTTATAGCGGGTACTGATGTACTTGCAGTAGATAAATTAGGTGGGCTAAAACTCACTGTTGATGATGTGACCGAGCGAGAAAAGTTAACATTGAAGAAACTTGCTGATATGAATGTTCCTGCGGTCATAACCGGTGGAGGAGGTTACTCAAGTGAAAGTGCGATTGCAGTGACTAAAGCGATATTGGCAGTTACTAGGGATTATCAACGACTCTGACCCTCTTGATCCCTATGCCAAAAGCACTGCTACCCGCGGGACGAAGCTATGAAACCGAGAAAGCAGGGCAGTTCTGTTTCAATATCGAAATATCTACGCCGCTGATTGGATTAATCGTTGCCTATGAAGGCAGGCTTGATCCGAGCTGAGTAGCTGAAAATTTATTATGGAGATACATCATGTTTTTTAACCAAAGAACCACTATGAATTTAATGTCGTTTAGAGTCTTTATTACAGCATTGTTGGTTATCTGTTCATTGTGTTCGGTGGCAGTAATTGCTGATGAGGTTAAAGAAAAAATAGGTTCATCAAGTACTGAAAATAAGAAACCGCTGGAAGCATTACACCTTAAAGGTATGAAAATTATCGAGACTGGTGCTATGGGGAGCGACAAGAGTTCAGCGGTTGTTTATTTTCAAGAAGCTGGAGAGCTAGGCTATCTAGACTCACAGCTAATGTTAGGTGATATGTACGCTTTTGGTTTTGGCATTGCGCCGAGCTATGAAGGTGCGGCGTATTGGTTTAAAAAGGCAGCGGACCAAGATAGTTCTCGTGCACAGCTGTACATGGGGGATCTCTATTTTGAAGGCCTAGGAGTGGAAAAAAACATCGAAAAAGGGATGGCGTATATGCAGAAAGCATTGCAGAACCCTGAGTCAGATGAAAAATCTAAGCGGATAGCGAAAGCGCGAATGCAAGAATTCAGTTTAAGTAATGACGATGCTCACTAAAAGGCCAAGCGAATACAGTTCCCTATTACGCCGGAGCAGGAAATACACTCATGCCCACCTTGATCGCCGCCTACAACGAACCGCAGCGCAAATATCACACCGAGCAGCACCTGCGTGAATGCCTCACCGCTGCCAACGCTCGGTCAGTACATCGTTAATAGCAACGGAGCCACTGGTAGCTTACCTACCGTAGATGCCACCATCACCACCAACGGCGGACGCCAGAACCAATGCATCGTTTCGCTTTCGTTGTTTTATAACCAAGGCACCGGCGATCACTTCACGCCAAATTGCGTGAAAACCGGCGGTACTTTTGACCAAGTGACCTTCAGTGCGCGCTTCTATATGCAGCGGCTTGAGGAGTGACCGGGTAGGAGAGAGTAATATTTAGAGAGACTGAAACAGCCGCCGTTGGGCGGCTTTTTTTTGTAGGAGCTGATCCTATCGGCGAAAAGCCCAATCGCTGACGTTACGCTAGCCTCCATGCGGTAATCTGGTACAGTAAGACCTCAGACAACGGAGGTCATATGTTTGTAGTCCCTTTACTCTTTACCTTAACGGGCCTTTGTCTCGTGTTACTCGCCGTGTTTCTTCTTCGCTTGGATCGAGCCTTTCTACGTGAATCCAAATCAGTGACTGGCAATATTGTTGCGGTTAACCGACGCGAATTCAGATCTAGGCAGGGCACCAGTATTCTGTGGTGCCCCACAATTGAATACACCGAAGACAACCAAAAATGGCAATTTGAAGCGGATGGCAACCCCATAGAAAGCGCCTTCAAGATAGGCCAAACCACCTCGGTACTTGTTTCTAATAACAACCCTCGGGTGGCTCGCAGTGCTAATAACTTCTCCAGTGTTAATGGCATCTTTTATCTACTTGGTGGACTGGGCCTTGTATTTACCGTTCTAGGTATTGCAATCATGGATGTATCGGCAATGACATTGGACGAGCCTATTTCACTGATCATCGGCGCGGTGGTATTGGTAATGATGGTTATCCGGGTAAGACCGATAGTGAAACGAATTAAGACGACGCCAAGGTTTAGGCGGTTGAGGGTTAATGTCGTTAATCGTTAGAGGTTCAAGTGTTCTGACACCTTGAATTGCAATGTGAAGCTCTTGGATCAGAGTAAGATGTTTCTGGGCTTGTAGGAGTGGATCTTATCCGCGACACTGATACCTATACCCAATCGGATATTTACTCAGGCTATTCACAGTATGAGATTCTTTGCTGACGGACCAGACATCCCAGATGACCTTCTATATGAGTGTGATAAAGGAAATGTAGTATTTCTATGCGGAGCGGGTGTTTCTAAACCTAGTGGGTTACCAACTTTCCTTGAACTGACAGTGAAAGTCGCTGAGAGGTTTGATCCAGACCCTAGCTCGCCAGTTTCTCTTGCTCTTAAACCGTGGATTGAAAATAACAAGGATATCCCTCCTGCTGCTCGCATATCTTTTGATCAGATATTTAACTTGTTATACAGCCGAGTACCTGAGAAAAGAGTAAATGATTACATCAAAGAAGTCCTGAGCGGCTACGAGGCCGATACTTGGCCACACGATTTAATATCATCGCTATCGGCGAACGAGGATGGGGAACCTCAAATAGTAACGACAAACTTTGATACTTTATTCGAAAAATCGGAGAAAAAATTAGTACGTTTTGAACCACCGTTGTTACCTAACCTAGGGCACAGAAATACCTCCCCTGTTGGTGTTACGTATCTTCACGGTCGTTTGGTTGATAGCGATGAAAGGCAACCAAACTACGTTTTGAGCAGCTCAGACTTTGGAAGGGCTTATCTCGCCGAAGGATGGGCAACATCATATGTTCGTCAGTTATTAAAAAATTATCATGTAGTTATGGTTGGGTACACAGCTGAAGACCCGCCAGTTAAGTACTTACTTCAGGGATTAGACTCAAGCTCGAACCACGAGCGCTCGAAACTCTTTGTCTTCGATTCCGGAACGACCGACGAGGTGCATGAAAAGTGGAAAGGGCGTGGAGTAACCCCCATTGCATATAAGTGGTCGGAAAATCGTCACCATTTATGGGAAACGATTCGGTCTTGGTCTCTGAGAAAAAAGAACCCTCCTGCGTGGCGACAATCCGTTATTTCGATGGCACAAACGAATCCTAGGGATTTAACGCCCCATGAGCGGGGTAAAGTGCTTCATGTGGTTCGGCATCCCGTTGGAATGAAGGAATTTGCCGATGCAGAAATTTCACCACATCCTGAATGGATATGCGTTTTTGATGTTCGAGTTCGCTATGGAGACATATATGAGCCATACCATCATGACCAGGTATCAAAGCCTATAGATCCTCTAGCTTTATACGGCACTGACACTGATCAACGTATAGTCAATGTTGAACGGGATAAACCGAACTGGGTAGATACTGCCTTGGATATTCTGGCTTATCAGGATCTTGATGGCTCAGCTTCTGATAGAGCTAGATTCTCTGGAGGGTATTTTAATGATTTGAGCCCCGTCCCGGGTCGTTTTGAGAACCTACTTAAATGGTTGGCGAAGCATATAAATTCACAAACTATTTTATGGTGGTTTTCACGACAACGTGTTTTGCTTCCTTGGGTTAAAACAGAATTAAAGCGTCAGTTATGGAGTAGATCTGCAGAGCTTGAAGAAGGGATGTATAAATCTTGGGAGATATTGATCGAGTCTATCAATGCTTCGGAGGTTAGTCTTCCTTTTGACTATATAGCTTTGACTAATAGCATCAGTATAGGTGGGTGGAATATATTAGCATTACGTCGACTGAAGCAACTGTTGGCTCCTCAAATAAAAATCGAGCGAGGCTTTGCCGAACAGAGTGTAATACCGCCGATAGATAGTATTCATGTTTCAGAACGCTTACCGTTGCACTTGGTTTCTCGTTTGAGTGTGGATTTTACTCACTGTAGTTCATTCGATGAAATACAATCCGTAGAGGACTGTGATATCAAAAAACTTATCCCGATAGTTGCTGAGTCAATACGGGAATATGAGCAGTTGGCTGATTATTCCGGTGTCTATGTTAGTAAAGGTTTTAATCTTGATTCTGGGAATGATTGGGATGAAGGTATAGAAAAGCTAACCCGAGTATTTTATGAGATTTTGAAGAGAGTCTTGGTAACTGAAACAGAATATTTACAGCGCCTGTTTAGATCTTTAAATATTACTGATGACAATTTGTTTTTTAAAGTATCGATTAAGTTTTGGACTAGTAAGGATGTTTTTACGGGAGAGATCCTGGGCGACCTAATAGTTGAAATGGGTCGTAACAGGTTTTGGGAGTATAAGTATAGAAAAGATATTTTCTATACTTTGGCAGAACGATGGGCCGACCTTACCGAAGAAATTCAGCAGGAAGTACAGGAATGGTTGATTAAGCCACGCCCTAACTGGCACAAGCAAGACGATGATTCTTACAATCGTAGTAAATATGATCGTGCAATCATTGCAGTTCGGTGGATGCAGAAAATTGGAGTTCGATTTAATAGTAATTTTATCGATAAGGTAGATGACCTTCAAATACAAGGTAATCAGATATCAAAAGAAGATATTGATGGCTTTATCGATAGTTCAAGTCGACGTCCTATAATGGAGAGACTGGATGAATCGTATGATTATCTTGATGATGTTGAGGATCATCTCTTGATTGATACGATTGTCCTGCATGTAAAGAAAAAAAACACAATGGATGTTACTTATAAACCGCTAGTCGGGATTACTAAAAATGATCCTGAACGTGCATTTAGAGCATTGGTTGAGAGTAATGATCCCCCTACCTATATGATTGTTGAATTTTTGGATCATGTTAGTAGAGATTTTTGCGTTTCTAACGTTTTTGATTATTTATATAGTTTACCTAGTGGCGTTGTTTTTGATATTCAATACAGTATTCTTAGCTATTCAGAAAAAAATTTAGATGCTTCTAGTGAAAGCTATTGCAAAGAGCTACTATTATTCTGTAATTGGTTTGTCGAAATATTATCGAGTGGCCGAGCAGAAGGATTAAAAAGTACAAGATATACAGAGGACGAATCCCTACGGCAGGGTGTGGAATATGCAATTAATTCAATATCTGGACGTTTGGTGTCTAGGTTGTTGGCAGCTTCGGAAGATCGTTGCAGTATTAATGATGTTCTAAGCGTCGTTGAAAAAATTATAAATATTGGTGGCGAGGCTAGAGATCACGCTATATATACCTGTTGTTCGAACTTTGGATACCTTTTAGATAGAAATTTGAAATGGTGTGAAGATAAACTATTGCCGTATTTTAGTATCATTAGTCCATCTTCACCGTCTGCATGGTTTGGGCTACTTGGTCGAAATCATCCAAGTTCGGTGGAGAGTGTCTGGTGCCGGTTGAAATATGATTTGCTTAAACTTCCTGATGTTATATCGGAATGGTCACCCAAGAAGGATTGGGATGCTCCTTTTGAATGGTTGATATACTCTGGTGTTCGAGGTGAGGGTTGTGGTGTTGAATTTACTCATGCGGAATTCAAGATATTTATATCTAGTTTAGATGATAAACAGAGATCCAGGTTTATTTTTTGTATTAGAAAATTCTTTGACCGTGAGTCTGATAATCTACCTGTTTTGAACTTTGTTCGAGATTACTGGCCGTTCGATAAGACCGGAGAACAGTCTAAAGCATCTGCGGCTTGGGTTCAGTTGTTAATGGGTATCGATGAAGATAGAGATCGGATGGGCTTGTATTCGATTATTAAGGATGAATTGAAAAATGTAAGGGATGATGGGTTTAGCTTATTTGAGATGTATCATCGCTATAAAAAGCATATGCCGATGGCTGACAGTCATCCAGAAATTGCATTAGACATACTGCATAGAGTGATTCCGAAGAATGCTAAAGGTCATTTTCTTAATGAGGTGAGAACTGTTCTTTCTGAAGTTGCTAAAAATCAGCCGAACCTAAAAAGAGATAGTCGATACGAAAGATTAATTGGAATAGTATCCGGTGCTGTTTAAGGGGAGGAATTTCTATATTGTCAACGGTCTTATTTACTTGATCGACTCAAGGCGAAGTGTCGTTGATTCCCCGATAGAGTGGTTATAGTTTCTGTTCACATTAATGACTTCGTATGGGCCCAAATTGCATGTGAAAATTTCAATGGTCGTAATCGCCGTTAGCAAAAAACGCTGAACGGCTCCTACAGGCTTGTGACGCTTGGTTTAAGCGGCAGTTCCGCCTTTGTGCTGGTAGTTTGAGAAGAGCATGGTTGTTTGCTCAACCAAGCTGAATACGGCCAGTGCGTCTTCATTTTTCATCATGTTTGCTGAGGCTGCTTTGGCTGACGCTTCGTTATCCCAGACAATAAATTCAATCCAGTGTCCATTCTCTTCGCTGTAGTAATAATCACGTGACTGGAAGCCTGCGGCGGTTTTAACCACTGTGTTTAGGTTTGCCATAGCGGCTTCTTGATCTGCAAATTCGACGTTATCACGAAATTGCAGTGCGATGATTTCGAAGCTGTTGTTGATGTTGGCCGCAGTTGAGTTAAGGGGAGTATGAACAGTTGAATTGAGCATGTTTGTTTTCCTTTTGGTCGTTAAAGTCGTCTTGTTTATATATCTGATTGGGTGTGCTTGCTTCAATGGGTCTGTGAGTGGGCACAGGATTAGATTAATCTAATAGCCGACATTAAATGTCGGTTATTGTGTGATGCTTGTTTCATCGCTCGTCTGTCTTATATTTCACGTATGTAAGGAATGGCCATGGCTAAAGGAAGTTTGCTGAATAAGCAGAACCGTCTGGATCGTCTTGTCGGGTTATTACGGCAGGACGAGATCTGGACGATGAAGCGCCTTGCAGATCAACTGGAGGTCAGTGATCGTACCTTGCTGCGGGATATCAATGAGCTTCGCGATCAAGGGTATCCGATTGAAGCTGAACGCGGGCCGGGTGGCGGTGTGAGCCTGAGCCGCCGGTGGGGCGTTGATAAACTGCGTTTGAATCACGAAGAGGTGATTAGCATGTTGGTGTCGTTGGCGATCACAGAGACGCTGCAAAGCCCTTTATTAGCAGAGCCGGTGCGCAGTGTTCGCCAGAAGTTAACGCTGGGTCTGCCTGAGCATCAACGACAAGTGGTGAATCAATTACGAAAACGTATTCTGGTAGGTGATCCGGCGTCAGGAGAAGTCACGCAGACGTATTCTCAACCTAGTGAAGGTATTACCAGACAGGTAACAACGGGCTTTTTTGAGTTGGCCATGTTGGATATTAAATACATTGCTGGCTCTGGTGCGGTGACTGAACGGCGTATCGAGCCTCAGTATTTATTTTTTAACTGGCCAGTTTGGTATCTGTTGGGGTGGGATCATTTGCGTGAAGCGCCAAGGGTGTTTCGCATCGACCGAATGCAGCGGGTGACGATTTCGGGCGAAACGTTTAGGCCAAGGGCTAAGTCTTTAATCCTCCAGGGACTGGAGGATTATTATCGGTTGTTGTGAGGGCTCATTTGGCGCTGCTTTACGCCAGCACCTGTAAGCCTTTATTTGCAACTAAGTTCAGTAACTTTAACGATGGGCCGTTGGGTTTTTTCTGGCCTTGTTCCCATTTTTGAACGGTCGATACGCTAGTATTTAAGTAGGCCGCAAACACACTTTGGCTTGCATGGTTTTTGGTACGTATGCTTTTTATCTGTGGTGCCGTGTATTCTTTTATCGGTGGCAGGCATAGGGCATCAAATTCGCGAAGGGTGGTGTCTTTCATTACACCTGCTTTGTTTAAGCCTTCTGCGGTTTTATGGATGCTGTCGAGAATGGAGTCAGTCATTCTGTATTACCTCTATGATTTCGCCATAGGTAATGGCGTTGACTAATTCTTTATTGCTGTAGCTAAGCAGTTCTTTGGCCAATGCTTTTAGAGCTTTGAGTTCAGTTTGAGTAACATTCGCTCTCGTATTTTTAGTAAATCCATATACAAAGAAAGCTGTGTTATCTGATTTGTAGGCCAGTAGAGTTCTGCTCCCACTACTTTTACCACGGTTATTGGTCGCCACTCGCTTTTTGTAGACGTTTCCACCAAGGTCTGCATCTATCAACCCGGATTCTATTTCTTGGATTGCAGCAGTAGCATCCTATTGTTCAGACCTTCTTTGTCAGCCCATTTACAGAAATGTCTGGTTTTAAATACTCGCATAAGCATTCCTTTGCTTGTTGGAATTAATCATAGGACTAAGTGATATGATTTTCAAGGGATTCATCTCGCCGTTAGCAAAATGCGCTGAACCTCCCCTACAGGGAAGGTTCTAGCTAGGGAGAATGGATTCTAGCCTTGGCGGTGGCTTAATTTTGTTGGGTTACGCGCTTCGCGCTAACGCCAACCTACGGTTTTATCTATAGGTCGGTAATCGCTTGTTCATTCGCCCAACTTTTCCAACCCTCCAAGTGCAAACTTAACCAATGGCAAATATTGCTGGTCTCTAATTAAGGTCTCAATGACCTCAAGATTAATATTCAGGTAATCATGAACCAAGGCATTTCTCATGCCTATGATTTGTTTCCAGTTAAAGGTTTGGACTGCTTCTGTATCCATTTCTGCGAGTCGTTCAAACGCTTTATATGCGTTTTCTGGGGCAGGGAAGTTGAGTTGCTTGCAGCGATGTTTGGCGATGCCTATGCACATATTGCAAAGCTGTTGAACAAGTTGCTCACCAGCTAAACGGTGGTATTTATTATTGGTTCCACTTATAACAGAGTCGCGAATTTCATCTAGATCATTTGCAAGTGTTTGTAAGCGTTGTTCAAGTTTAAAATATAGCGAAGGGGTGCATCTTCGGTCGTATCAGACATTAAATCCATAGTGTGTCCCATCCGGCAGTTCGATATCGACACTCAGTTTTCCACCAGATGCTTCAACATAACGTTTCAAAGACGACAGCTTTAAATCTCGCCCCGGTTTTTCCATATCCGATACTGTAGGCTGTTTCACTCCCAGAGTTTCGGCTATATCCCCCTGAGTTAGATTCATGCGTTCTCGGAGTTCAGCCAAGTGGATATTGAGCAATATCTCTGTTGCTGCTTTTTGGGCTTTTGCAACAACGGCTGGTTTTTCGTTGGCAAGGATGTCTTCGAGTTTTCTAGCCATGTTATTTACTCTGCTGTAACTGTTTTAAATGCAAGGTGAATTCGCGATCTGCGATGGGGATCATTACCTCATAAAACCGCTTTTCATCATTGGTTTTGTTGCCTGCACAGAGAAGGATGCCTTTTCGTTTTGGATCAAAGGCAAAGAAAGCGCGTATCGGGTCGCCTTTGCTTTGAACTCTTAGCTCTTTCATGTTGTTAAAAGATGACCCCTTTACCGTATCTGCGTATGGCCTTGGGAGCATAGGGCCACGTTCGCGTAGCACTAACATGGAGGCCAGTACATTAGCTCGGTCGGTATCATCGAGAGCATCGAACCAAGTATCAAAGGTTTCTGTTGTTTCTATGTGCCACATGACGAGTCCTTGTCGTATATAGGTTTTAGTCTATATAGGTTTTAATCTATGTCAAGTTGGCGGTGTTTATATCGCCGTTAGCAAAATGTGCTGAACCTCTCCTACAGGGAAGGGTCTAGCTAGGGAGAATGGATTCTAGCCTTGGCGGTGGCTTAATTTTGTTGGGTTACGCGCTTCGCGCTAACGCCAACCTACTTGTAGTCGTGAAGTGAGCATAAAAAAACCGCCCAACTGGGCGGTTTTTGATCAAGCTATCGAGAGTTAAGTAATGATGAAATGTGCTGGTTACAGCGCCTTGATCTTCTCGATCTGTTCTTTCAGCTTGGCGATGTCTCGCGTAAAGCCTGCGGCTTTTTCTTTTTCTTTTTCAATCACGGCAGCCGGGGCTTTGTCGGTAAATCCTGGGTTGCCGAGTTTGTTGTTTACGCGCTCGATTTCTTTTTCCAGTTTTTCGACCGATTTAACAAGGCGTTCAACTTCGGCGTCTTTGTCGATGAAGCCTGCCATCGGGATGAGGATTTCCATGTCGCCGACCAGTTGGGTCACAGACATAGGTTCTTCATCGCCTTCGTTAAGCCAAGTGAGTTTTTCGAGCTTGGCAAGTTTCATTAAGAAGGCTTGGTTTTCTTCGGCGCGGCGGAAGTCTTCGTCGTCGCCATTTTTGAACAGTAGCTCTAGCTCTTTGCTTGGCGGAATGTTCTTTTCAGCGCGTACGTTACGCACGGCGGTAATCACATTTTGTAGCCACGCAATATCGGCTTCGGCTTCGGCGTCGACTAAGGCGTCTTGTGGCTCTGGGTAGGCGGCCAACATAATGGTGTCACCACTCTTGCCTGCCAGTTCTTTCACTTGCTGCCAGATAGACTCAGTGATGAACGGCATGATTGGGTGGGCCAAGCGTAGGGTGGCTTCGAGTACGCGTACCAGCGTACCTAGGGTGCCGCGTTTGGCTTCCTCGCTTGAGTTGTCGTCCCACAGTACGGGCTTAGACAGCTCTAGGTACCAATCGCAGTATTCGTTCCAGATGAATTCGTACAGGGCTTGTGCGGCCATGTCGAAGCGGTATTGGTCCATGTGGCGGCGTACTTCGCTTTCGGCGTGTTGTAGGCGCGAGATGATCCAGCGGTCGGCAAGGGATAACGCACCTGGTTGGCCATTAGCTCCACAGGCGGCTTTCATGGCGTCGGTGATTTCAATCAATCCACCGTCTGCGCTTTCAACCGCGTCTTCGCCAGCAATCGACATCATTACGTAGCGAGAGGCGTTCCAGAGCTTGTTACAGAAGTTGCGGTAACCTTCGAGGCGCTTCATGTCCCAGCTGATGTCACGGCCGGTTGAGGCCATCGCAGCAAGGGTAAAGCGTAGGGCGTCGGTGCCGTGTGGCGCGATGCCTTCTGGGAATTCTTTTTTCGTGCGCTTGCCGATCTTTTCTGCCAATTGTGGCTGCATCATGTTGCCGGTGCGCTTGTCCATCAGTTCGTCGAGCGAGATACCGTCGATCATGTCGAGTGGGTCGAGTACGTTGCCCTTCGATTTCGACATTTTCTGGCCGATTTCATCACGAATCAAACCGGTCACGTAGACGGTTTTAAACGGCACTTGTGGTTTGCCATCTTCATCTTTACAGAAGTGCATGGTCATCATGATCATGCGCGCCACCCAGAAGAAGATGATGTCGAAGCCCGTTACCAATACGTCGGTCGGGTGGAAATCCGCGAGGCGTTTTGCCACTTCGGCGTCGTCGATATTTGGCCAGCCCAGTGTGCCGAAGGTCCATAGGGCAGAGGAGAACCAAGTATCGAGAACGTCGTTGTCTTGTACTAGCTCAACATCGGCAGCAAGGTGGTTTTCAGCGCGTACTTCGGCTTCATCATGGCCAACGTAGACGTTACCTTCTTCGTCGTACCATGCTGGAATGCGGTGGCCCCACCAAAGCTGGCGTGAGATACACCAGTCTTGGATGTCGTTCATCCACGAGAAGTACATGTTCTCGTACGATTTAGGCACAAACTGGATGTCGCCGTTGTTGACGGCATCAATCGCTGGTTTGGCCATAGTTTTTGCGTCTACGTACCATTGGTCGGTCAGCATTGGCTCGATCACCACGCCGCCACGGTCGCCGTAGGGCACGGTTAAGTCGTGGTCTTTGATGTCTTCGAGTAGGCCGGCGGCGTCGAAGTCGGCAACGATTTCGCGACGAGCCGCAAAACGTTCCATACCACGGTATTTTTCAGGAATACTGGCTTTAACGTCGGTGTTGACGCTGCCATCGGTGTTGAATACCTGGGCTACGTCGCGGATGTCGGCGTTGAAGGTCAGAATGTTGATCATCGGCAGCTGGCAGCGCTTGCCCACTTCGTAGTCATTGAAGTCGTGGGCAGGGGTAACTTTCACGGCACCGGTGCCTTTTTCCATATCAGCGTGTTCGTCACCGACAATCGGAATACGACGATCGACCAATGGCAAGAGGATGTCTTTGCCGATCAGGTCTTTGTAACGCGGATCTTCTGGGTTTACCGCAACGCCGGTGTCACCGAGCATGGTTTCAGGGCGCGTAGTGGCAACAACGATGTAGTCTTTGCCTTCCGAGGTTTTTAGGCCATCGGCCAGCGGGTAGCGCAGGTGCCACATGGAGCCTTTTTTGTCTTTGTTTTCTACTTCAAGATCCGAAATAGCGGTGTGCAGTTTTGGGTCCCAGTTAACGAGGCGCTTGCCGCGATAAATTAGGCCGTCTTTGTGCAGGCGAATAAACACTTCTTGAACGGCTTTGTAGAAGCCATCGTCCATGGTGAAGCGTTCGGTGTCCCAATCGACAGAGTTACCCAAACGACGCATCTGTTGAGTAATGGTACCGCCGGATTCTTCTTTCCATTCCCAGACTTTTTCGAGGAAGTTTTCACGGCCCATGGCGTGACGATCAGGTTTGTTTTGTGCAGCGAGTTTGCGCTCAACCACCATTTGCGTGGCGATACCGGCGTGGTCAGTACCGACCTGCCATAAGGCTTTTTTGCCTTGCATGCGTTTGTAGCGGGTGAGGGCGTCTTGAATGGTGTGCTGGAACGCGTGACCCATGTGCAGCGAGCCGGTGACATTCGGTGGTGGAATCATGATGGAGTAACCTTCGCCGGTCAGCCCGTCTTGATAAGGCTTGAAGTAGCCTTTCTCTTCCCACTCTTTGTACCAGGTTTGTTCAATTGCGCTGGGTTTATAGGTCTTATCCATTGCTCGCTGCTACTCACGTGTTGTGCATTAAAAATGGGCGCAAGTATAACGGATTTTGAGGGCGGTTGGCAGATGCTTGTTGGTCGTGACTAGGCAACACGAATTGTTGTCTAGTCACTAACAGGGATGAGGAGAAATTATTCGTTTTTGTCGATTTTTTCTTGGTTGATCATTTCGCGAATGCGCGAGCGCAAACGGCCTTTTACCAGCGGCAGCATTTCTTCGACCAGTTCATCTACTAGACGCTCTCGCTGAAGTAGGTTGGTAAGCGAAGAGCTGGTTTGCGTCATGGTCGCGTCTATTTCTGCACGCTTATTGACGAGCGTTTGTGTGGTCGCAGCAGTTTCGACGGTTTTCTTCGTTATTAATGTCGCTGTGTTAGCGATTTCATCAATGTTGGCGCCCTGTTTGTTGATTTTATCGAGTATTTGATTCAATGGGCTTAGTTGGCTTGGTGCGGGCGCGCTTGTCTCTTGCGGTACCGCATTCATTGGCTGAAGAGTAGGCACTGCGCGTAATGCCGCCCCAGCACTGGCGGTAGAGAGTGTTGGAATATCGGCATCAAACATATCGTCAAGAACAGGAATGTCGCCACTGAATTCGTCGGCATTGCTGCTTTCAGATTTTTCGGAGTTGTCCAAAACACGTTGCAGCATTTCCAGCTCTTCGAGCAGGTCTTTTGGCTCTTCCTTTTTGATACTCATCAGCTCATTCTCATGTCTTTATGATCTATAGGATAACCCCGATCCTTTAAGAATCGAAAGTGTTGCCGAGTGTATTCTAGTACGTCGTCGTTCTGAACCACTACTTCGACCAAACGTTGGAACCGTCCGTAAAAAGCCGGTAACTCGGGCGTAAGAATAATAATGACATCATGATGGTGTCCAGGTTCCTGATGCCAACCGATACTTACTGGGCAATCGACGGGTGCATCTTTTGCATTGAGCAGGGCATGTGGCACAAAGGCATCCGGACGAAACTGCCACAGCATATCGTCGAGTGCTTTGGCTTCTTCTTCATTACTGACTTGCAGCAGTACTTGGTGGCCTTTTTGTTGAATTTGTTCAACCAGCCGACAAGCAAAGTACCATTGGTCGTGTTGCGCTTGTTTACCAAGTACGTAGAAATCTGCTTGAGTCATGATGTTTGCTGCCTACGAAATTTATTCAATACGACATCGACTTCAATATCTAGCGACGCCAGTAAGGCAAATTGCGCAGCTTTGTCTGGTGACACTTTCCAACGGTGGGGCGTCATGGCCAGAAGCGCCTGCAGCTGCTCATTAGTATTGGGTTGTATTCGAAAGTTTACTCGTGTTTCTTCTACACATTCAAACCCTGCGTCTTGCATGGCAAGTATTGGGCTGTATTCGTCCATATTGACGTCATCATAAATTTGAGCACGTAATTCGTACAAGTGGCGCTTGCCGGTGTAGGCGGTAATAACCTCGCCATTATCGCTCAGCGCGTGTTTCAAACCTGCTGGCATTAATGGGGTAAATAGGGTGATGACGGTATCAATGCTCTGTGGAGCAACCGGTGGGCGAGCCCCGCTAGCAACCAGCCAACGAATGGTTTTGTTACGACGACAAGCCACTTTTACCGCGTCGCGAGATATGTCTAAGCCAATCACCAGTGCTTCAGATTTCGCACTAGCTAGGTGCTTTGCTAAACGATCAGTGTAGTAGCCTTCGCCGCAGCCAATATCGAGCACGCTGCCTGAGCGAGTGACTAAAGCATTAACGGCATCAGAAATTGGCTGGTAAAAACCAGCGTCTAAAAACAGGGTTCGTGAACGGACCATGTCGGCGTCGTCACCGGGGTTTTTTGATTTCTTCTGATTCACCAGCAGCAAATTGGTGTAGCCCTGACGCGCGGTATCGTAGCTGTGCCTGTCAGGGCATTGCCATTGGTTACCAGCTTTCGTCAGTGGCTGTTCGCACTTAGGGCAAATAAAGTTGCTCATTAGGCGAGTAGGTTCTCAAGCATTTTTTCGTAGATGTCACTCAGAGTGTTGAGGTCATCGGCGCTGACGTGCTCGTTTACTTGGTGGATGGTGGCATTCACTGGCCCTAGCTCCACAACTTGTGCGCCGGTGGGTGCAATAAAACGTCCATCCGAGGTGCCGCCTGCGGTGGAAAGCTCGGTGTCTCGGCCGGTGACATCTTTAATCGCTTTCACCGCCGCCTCTACTAATGCGCCACTGTCGGTTAAGAAAGGCTGGCCGCTCAAGTTCCAGTTAATCTCGTATTCGACGCCGTGCTTTTTTAAGATGGCTTCGGTGCGCTCTTTGAGGATGTCGGCGGTTAACTCAGTCGAGAATCGGAAGTTGAATACCACTTCGCAGTCGCCGGGAATGACGTTGGTCGCGCCAGTGCCAGAGTTGATATTTGAAATCTGAAAGCTGGTGGCTGGGAAGAAGTCATTCCCTTGATCCCACTCTTCTGCGGCTAGTTCGGCCAGTGCTGGGGCCACCATGTGCACCGGGTTTTTTGCCAAATGTGGGTAAGCCACATGACCTTGTTTTCCTTTCACCGTGAGTACACAGCCTAGCGAACCGCGACGGCCATTCTTAATGACGTCGCCCACTAGAGTGGTCGAGGAAGGCTCGCCCACCAAGCACATATCAATTTTTTCGTTACGGGCTTCAAGTGTTTCAACGACTTTGACGGTGCCGTTGTGTGCTGGGCCTTCTTCGTCGGCGGTGATCAAAAAGGCAATGGAGCCTTTGTGGTCGGGGTGTTTTTCAACAAAACGCTCAACGGCAACGATCATAGAGGCTAATGAGCCTTTCATGTCGGCCGCGCCACGCCCGTGCAACATGCCGTCGATGATTTTAGGCTCAAACGGCGGGTTGTCCCAGTTCGCTTCAGGGCCGGTGGGGACGACGTCGGTGTGGCCGGCAAAACAGATCAGAGGTTTAGCTGCGCCTTTGCGTGACCAAAAATTATCGACCTCCCCAAAGCGAAGTGGTTCGTTGTTAAAGCCAAGGGCGGCGAGTCGCTCCATCATGAGTGGTTGGCAACCTTCGTCTTCTGGCGTGACTGAGTGGCGGGCAATGAGGTCACTGGCCAATTGCAGAGTGGGCGTCATGATAGTTCCTGTTCTTGTTTGATGATTATGGGTTGAACGTTACGGGCTATGGAGCCAAATCAAGTGTTTCAAAAGCGTGAATCATATCACAGGGCTAAGCGCTGGGCTTATATCTCGCTGTTGCTGGCTTGCGATGTGAACAGGCTGGCCATAAGATGGAGGCATACTAAGTTATTGGAATAATTGGACTTTTCATTATGACTGAAGCCCTGAGCGCAGAACAATTGAACAAAGTAATGGACGAAGCCGACTTGCTAATTTCGCAGCAAGAAGTTGAAGCTGCCCTCGATACATTGGCTGAACAAATTACTGCTCGTCTTTCTAAAGAGATGCCTGTGGTATACGCCATTATGAATGGTGGTTTAGTGGTGGCAGGGCAGTTGCTCACGCGTTTGAAATTTCCGTTAGAGCAAGGCTACATGCACGCGACACGTTATCGTGGTGATATTACGGCGCAGTCTGATTTACAGTGGCAAGCGCTGCCGTCAGTCCCGATGGATGGCCGTACGGTTCTTATTATTGATGATATTTTTGATGAAGGTTACACCCTTGAGGCGGTCATCAACGCGTGCAAAGCACAAGGTGCCAAAGAGGTCCTTACCGCTGTTTTAATAGATAAAGAGCACGACCGCAAAGCGCCGGGCATGTCCGTTGATTTTACTGGGTTAAAAGTTGAAGACCGCTACGTGTTTGGTTACGGCATGGACTACCGTGGTTACTGGCGTAATGCGCCGGGCATCTATGCGGTGAAAGGGCTTTAAAACCTAACGTACCCGATTTTTTGTTTCGCTTGTGAGAGCCTGTTTGTAAACCTTTTGTGAAGCCTTAATTTTTCGCAAGTTTCTACGGCAGGCTGCTTCTCATCGGCTACACTCTATCAAAGAGGTGGCCAAATATATGAACGTTCAGTTTATCAATCCCTTCATTGAAACGATCAACAACATCTTGGCAACGATGGCTCAGATGACGTGTGAACATGGAAAACCCTACCTCAAGGAAGGCGAAGCGCCGCTGGGTGTTGTTACGGGTATTATCCCCATGTCTGGAGACTCTATTCGGGGTTCTCTGGCGATAAGCTTCAATGAAAACACCATCATCAAAATCAGCAGTACCATGCTCGGGGAAGAGATCACCGAATTGGATGACACCTGTAAAGACCTCACTGGTGAGTTAACTAACATGTTGTCCGGTGGTGCGCGTAAGTTGTTGTGGGGGGAGGGTTATAACTTTGAAATGTCTACGCCAAAAATGATTACAGGTGAAGATCCCATCATGCACGGCATTGATGGGCCTGTAGTGGTTATTCCTTTCAGTACCAAAGCCGGTTCGTTTTTCATTGAGGTTGTGATTAGCAGCCGTTTACGTAAGGCCGAACTAGAGCACGCTTGATTTAACGTGCCCCTCCTTAACGAGCCTCATCCTGAAGTTTGATTTCACCATTGTTATTGCTCGCGCAACATGAGTGATTCGATTTCTCTTCAGCTTGGAACAGTCTGTTGTTGTACAAAAAATGTCCTTGCAGTGTCATCAATCTGATGTAATATGACGAATCGTCAAAAATGACGGATCGTCATATTATGAATATTATTGAACAATCTTTTCATGAATTAAGCGCTAGCTTTCGTACTTTAGTGTCGCGCTTAACAGCCATATCATGTCCGCGAAGACAGCAGCTGCAATTCGCCGGTTCGATGAATACGGATTCGCACGGGTCAGGTTCTAAGCCGCTAGGCCGCGCTTCTTCTCATTCTGAAGGGCTGGATTGCGGAGGAGCGGTTACGAGCTTGGTAAAACCTATGCTGATGAAAGGTCTCGGGTCTACTTTGTGTCGGTCGGCAAAGCAGGAAGAGAAATGGCAGTTGCGTGAAGCGCGTCTGTTGGATCTCACTCAGTCCATAATCGATGAATCCGGTTTTGCTCACTTCAATATGGATCGTCTAGTGAAGGTTAGCGACGTATCGAAGGGGACGATTTACAACCACTTTTCCAGTAAAGAAGATTGCCTCGCCGCTTTTTGTGTTCGCGGAATGAGCCAATTGAGAGGTTTGTTTCAGCGTGCGTTAACGTTTAATGGCACGCCGCGAGAAATCGCACTGGCGATTCACTTTGCCTACCGTTTGCATCTTCAATTAAATCCAACCGTTTGCATGGCCTTAGTGACGGCACGTACGCCCAGCTTTGCAGAAAAAACATCCCCTGAGCGTTCTCAACAGATGAAAACCATTGATGGTGAACTCTTCTCAATGGCGTTTAAGGTCATTGATGATGCGATTAAAGCAGGGGAGTTGGAGTTACGGGAAGATCTTCCTGAAATTGTTATCACCTTCCTTAATTGGTCGATGTCGTATGGCATAAACATGCTGGCCAATACCGGGTTTGATCATTCAGTTAGCGACTATCTTGAAGAGCGCAATATCGCCTTGGTAGGAGCCAACGTGTTAATGGATGGTTTAGGCATGACCCCTTTATCAAAAGACTGGGATTACGCACGTACGTGGCAGCGTATCGCGGATGAGATCTTTGCTGAAGATATTTTACGAATAAACATACAAAAATAACTATGACTAATTCGGGAATATCCCGATGAATCGAGGGCACTAACATGCGGCGTATTGTAGAACACCTGGCAACAGAAAAGCCTTGGCTTGTGATCGGCTTCTTCGTCATTGCGTGTTTGGTTGCAGCGGCGGGGGGGAAAAACCTGTATTTCCGTGGCGATTATAAAATTTTCTTTGAAGACGGCTATGAGCCACTCAATGACTTTGAAGAAATGCAGCGGGTATTTAATAAAAATGACAATATTTCTATTTTGCTGGTGCCTGAATCTGGTGATGCTGTCGGGACAGAAGTACTGACGTTGATACAGGAGTATACCGAGCAAGCGTGGCAAGCCCCGTTCTCGAGCCGAGTAGACTCACTCTCGAATTATCAAAATACGTGGTCTGAAGAAGACGACATGATCGTTGAAGATATGGTCATGTATCCCGATGCATTAAGTGCCGATGACCTTGAAAGAATTCGATCAACCGCATTAGCTGAACCGTCATTAGCCGGGCGTATTTTATCCCCGGACAGTAAAGTGAGTTTGATTAACATCACCCTGCAATTACCAGACGTTCAAGACAACACACAAAACGTTGCAGCGGTGGTTGAGTTTGTCACGAATTTAAGTGCTGAATTTAAACAACAATATCCCGATGTTGGTTTTTATCACACGGGTGTTATTCCAATGAATAATAGCTTTGCGACGGAAGGCCAAAAAGATATGTCGACACTCGTGCCGGCGATGTTGTTGCTCATTATTATTTTATTGGCCGTGTTACTGCGCAGCGTCTTAGCCATGATCTCTACGGTAATTGTGCTGGTGCTGACAATTATGGCAACCATGGGCCTGGCTGGCTGGGCGGGGTTCTTTTTATCAACGGGCACCATTAACGTACCTATTGTTATTTTAACCATTGCCGTGGCTGATTGTGTTCACGTAGTGGCGACTATGCAATATGCCCAGCGCCAAGGGAAATCCCGGAAAGAGGCTGTGCTATACAGTTTGGATTTAAACTGGATGCCCATTTTTATTACCAGTGCGACAACGGCGGTCGGCTTTTGTACGCTGATGATGTCTGAATCCCCAGTGTTTGCAGACTTCGGTATTTTATCTGCCATGGGCGTGATGTTGGCTTATCTGCTTTCGGTGACTTTATTCCCTGCCATTTTGACTGTCATGCCGATAGGTGGAGGCAAACAGCAATCTGCGCAGTCACCAAAGATGGAGCATTTTGCAAACTGGGTCATCATGAAGCAAAAGCCATTACTTATTTTTGGTGTATTGATCGTCGTCATAATGAGTGTGCTCGCTATGCGCAATCAGGTGAATGATGTGTCTACGGAGTACTTTGCTAAATCAACGCCGTATCGTCAGTCGGTGGATATGCAAAGTGACACCTTATCTGGCTCTCAATCTATCGATTGGGCGTTATACAGCGGCACAGAAGGCGGGGTCAGTGAACCTGCATTTATACAAACCATGCGCGATTTTTCTGCGTGGTTGGAAGTGCAGCCAGAAGTGGATCATGTGTCGTCGTTATCCGATACCTTTAAACGCTTGAATAAAAACATGCACGGTGATGATCCAACCTGGTATCGCATTCCTGATGACCGTGAGTTGGCGGCGCAGTATTTGCTCTTGTACGAAATGTCATTGCCTTATGGTCTGGATTTAAATAATCAGCTCAATGTTGATAAATCATCCGCGCGTTTGGTTTCTGTACTGAAGAATCTTGGTAGCGTGGAAATCGTCGCGTTGGAAGATAGAGCGAAACTTTGGTTCGCAGAAAATGCACCAGACATTCGCATGGCGGCGGCGAGCCCAGGTTTAATGTTTGCTCATATTGGTGAAACCAACATGAAGAGCATGATGATGAGTATGTTTATAGCTCTCTTGATTATTTCTGGGATATTGGTCTTTGCTTTGAAGTCAGTGCGCCTTGGCATTATAAGCTTATTTCCGAACGTGACTCCGGCCTTGGTTGGTTTTGGTTTTTGGGCCTTTATCTCAGGTGAAATTAATCTAGGCTTATCGATTGTTAGCTCAATGACACTGGGGATTATTGTTGACGATAGCGTGCATTTTTTAAGTAAATATAAACGTGCTCGTCAAGATGGGATGACGACGGAAGATGCCATTCGATATTCGTTTGTCAGTGTGGGCCGCGCCTTGATCATTACAACCTTGGTGCTGGTGCTTGGCTTCTCATTATTAGCCTTCTCCTCGTTCCGCTTGAATTCGGATATGGGTGTTGCGACGTCATTGATTATCTTTATTGCTTTGGTGATCGACTTCTTAATTCTTCCTCCACTCTTACTGTGGCTGGATAACGATAAAAATAAAGCCGAAACAGCGGCTAAACCTCTGACAGGAGAAAGCGCATGAAACTTATGATGACACTGCTCGCTGGTGCGGTATTAATGACTCAGCCAGCCTTTGCTGATGATGGTGGTCGTGGCTTAGAAATCTCAAAAGATCGTAAAACACGAGATACTGGCTGGGGCGATTCACAGGCAAATATGACGATGATTTTGCGTAATGCCCAGGGCGAAGAGTCCAAACGTAAAATGCGTTTGAAGAACTTCGAAATTTTGGACGATGGCGATAAAGGCTTAACTATCTTTGATGAGCCAAAAGATGTCAGTGGCACAACCTTTTTGAGTTTTTCACATATTGAAACAGCGGATGACCAGTGGTTGTATTTACCCGCCTTAAAACGTGTAAAGCGTATCTCTTCGCGCAATAAGTCTGGCCCGTTCATGGGCAGTGAATTTGCGTATGAAGACATGGGATCATTCGAGCCTGAAAAGTATGAGTTTACCTATCTGCGCGATGAACCTTGTGCGCAAGACTTAACGTGTCATGTGATTGAAAGTGATCCAGTGGACCAGTTTTCTGGCTACACACGTCAGATTACTTGGTTAGATACTGAGCACTTACGCCCGGTAAAAACTGAATATTATGATCGCAAAAACTCACTACTAAAAACGTTAACAATGAGTGAATGGCATGAGTACAAAGATAAGTATTGGCGCGCTGCTTTGATGACCATGCAAAATCATCAAAATGGTAAAAGCACGACGATTATCACTCATGAAATTACATTCGATAATGGTTTGAAGGACTCAGACTTTAGTAAAGCCGCGCTTAAGCGCGCGCGTTAATACGTTAAAAGATTGAGAGAGCTGTTATGAAAAAGTCATTATCACTGACCGTATTTCCATGTGCGCTGTTAGGGGCTTTATCAAGTGCGCCGAGCATCGCACTTGATTGGTCATTGGAAGCTGGAATTGAAGGGCGTCGTTTTATCGAAGAGGCGGCGTACCCCAAGCAGGTGGATGATCAATGGTCATTAAGTTTGCAGCCTGAAATGGTATGGGATTCTGAAGGTGGTAATGGCCGATTCACACTGACACCGTTTTATCGTTATGACCATGCAGATTCCGAACGTACTCATGCGGACATTCGTGAAGCCATGTACATGACCTGGGATGGCCAATGGGAGGTGCGTGCAGGTATAGGGCGCGTTTTTTGGGGTGTCACAGAATCGTTGCACTTAGTGGATGTGATCAATCAAACCGACTTAGTGGAATCGTCTGACGGAGAAGAAAAGTTAGGTCAGCCCATGGTTCAGGCTATGTGGTATGGCGACTCAGGTACGTGGGAAGCGTTTGTGTTGCCGGGATTCCGTGAGCGTACGTTTCCGGGGGAAGAAGGCCGGATGCGGTTTCCTTATGTTGTCGAAGAGGAAGCGTTATACCAAGCCAATGCGGAAGAGCGACACACCGATCTTGCGTTACGTTGGTCTAACACCTTTGAGTTAAGCGGTTATTCGCTTGATCTCTCGACCTCTGTATTTCGTGGCACATCGCGTGAGCCACTCTATGTTCCGAACCTTGCCATCGTCGGTACTGAGCCGGTGGTGACCGGTTTGACGGCTTTTTATCCCATGCAAAATCAAATCGGTGCAACGGTGCAATTCGCTCCAGAAGGCTGGCTGCTGAAAGCTGAGCTTTTGCATCGTGATATTCAGATTGAAGAACTGGGTGGCACTGAAGTAAAAGATCAAACTGCCGCGGTCACTGGGTTTGAATACACTGTTGTTGGGCCTATGGATACCGCGATTGATTTAGGCTTACTGCTTGAGTATCAATACGACAGCCGTGGTACCGATGCACTTGCTCAGAATGATGTGTTTTTAGGAACACGCTTTGCGTTTAACGATATGGCCTCAAGTGAAATTTTGGCTGGGATTACTCAAGACCTTGATGACACCGCAAGCTATTTCTTTTTGCTGGAAGGGACGACGCGCCTTAATCCATCAACCACTATGGACGTTACCTTGTTTGCCGTAGAGGCGGGCACTGACGATCCTTTGTCGGCTTTCCGACGGGATGACAGCGTTGAGGTTGGTCTTAATTTCTACTTCTAACGACCTAAACGACGATGCTTAGGTTGAGTTAAAGCTACTGACTATTGATTGACCCCTGCCTCAACTCAATGTGTGAGACATAAGTTGGGGCACTTTACTGACTATTTGTCGATTCCTAACAATTTGTCGATTGCAGTAAAGAAGGGTTAGGGTCTATGTTCTATCGAGTCAAGACTGATTATCATTCAAGTGTGGTCAGTGTTTATCCTTTATAGAGCTGCCCGCGATTAACTAATTCATGCGTATTTTGATGCTAACAGCGTAAAAATTGCCTCTGGGTTTCTATCATCACGCGGAGCTACTATTTTGATTCGCTTGTCTGCTTCATCCTCTTTTAGGTTCAATCACCGTGCATGGGCAGCCATAGCACTGCCTGTCATGCTGGCAAGTTGTTCTACTTTCACAGGAACGCAACACACCTCTGTGCCCGATTTACCGACCATGCCTGCAACCTTCACCGAAGCTAGCGGTGAGCTTCCCTCGGTGAATTGGTGGGTAAGCTTTAATGATTCAACCTTAGATGCTTTGGTCGAGAAGGCACTGGCGAATAACTACAGTCTTAAAGCAGCAAGTGCGCGTGTTGAGCAAAGTTTAGCCTCGCTACGAGGAAGTCGAAGTGACTATTACCCAACGGTAAACGCCGAGTTGGGGAAGTCACGTCGCTGGAATGAAGATGACACCACCACATCGCAATGGTCTGGTGGTTTAACCGCCAGCTATGAGCTGGATTTATGGGGCAGTATTCGAGCGAATGCTCGCCAGTCAGAATTTACCGCCGATGCGACTGTGGCCGCTTATCGAACGCTGGCGAATACCGTGGCTGGGCAGATGACCACCTCCTGGCTTGGTTTACGAATGCAAAGTGAAAATCTTATTTTACTTGAGCGACAGCGTGATCGTTTGACCACGGCGTTAACAGTCATAGAAGGTCGTAAGCGCAGCGGTCAGGCAGCGTTAACGGACGTATGGCAACAGCAAAAATTGGTTGAATCGATCAATGTCGACCTTCAATCTGCCAAGGCTGAACAGGCTATTTATTTACAACAAATTAATTTGTGGAGTGGACAAGCCGATGCTGTTGTTTCAGACGATACGCTTAATAGCCTGACGACCTTACCTCAATTACCTGACAATCAATCAGGCGTCTCTCTAGAGGCATTAAAGGCACGGCCAGATGTTCAACAAGCTTTCTATCAGCTCCAAGCGGCAGGTGCTGGTGTGGCTGCTGCGGTTGCGAATCGTTATCCGCGATTTACCTTGTCGGCGTCTTACACTGGCGAAGACAGTGAGTTAAGCCAAGTGTTTGATAACTGGGTGGCTAACCTTGCTGGCTCTTTGGTATTGCCTTTGATTGATGGTGCTCAGCGTCGTGCTGAAGTGTCACGACAAAAAGCGCTAGAAGCTGAAGCCGTCGCTAATTACACGCAAACTGTATTGGAAGCCGCGCAAGAAGTTCAGGAAGCCTTGGTGGTGGAAGACCGTTATGTCCACACCGCACAAAGCCTGAAAGATCAATTAGACCTCGCCCGCAAAACTTTGCAGTTACAGGATATGTACTACGCGCGCGGTCAAATTGATTTTCTTGACCTACTTAATGCGCAGCAAGAATTACTCGCATTAGAAAAACAGTATCTTACCGCTCGTTGGAGCCTAATTCAGGCTCGCATTCAGTTATACAAAGCCGTTAGTCATGGTCAGTTTGGAGAAACAGAATAATGAACGCAGGCAATAAAAATATGATACTAGCGTTAATCACTCTGCTTATCTTAGTGGCTGGGGTATACGCTTTTAAAATCATTAATGAAACCGCGCCAAAACCCCAGAAAGTAAAACCAGAGCAGGTTGCTCGATTAGTGGATGCCATTGATTTACAGAAAGAATCTTCACGCCCGAGCTGGAGTGCTGGTGGCAGTGTCATGGCGGCCCAAAGCGTTGATTTAGTCGCACAAGTAAGCGGCGAGATTGAGTTATTAGCACCAGAAGCGGTTCCCGGTGCCGTGCTTAAAAAAGGCACCTTGCTGGCGCAGTTAGATAAAACGAATTATCAGTTAGCGTTACGGGAAGCCGAAGCCGCGTTAGCCCAAGCAAAAGCCGCATTAGCCATAGAGCAAGGGCAAGTATCACTGGCACAAGCTGAATATGATTTATCTGGCGTTGAGCTTAGTGACTCTGATAAATCACTGGTATTACGAAAGCCACAATTACAAGCAGCAGAAGCCGATATTGCCGCCGCACATGCCGCTGTTGATCAAGCAAAAGCGAACTTAAAACGTACCGATATTCGCATGCCATTTGATGGCCAAGTTCAATCTCGTAGTTTAAGTACAGGCAGTTATGCGACTGCCAGCAGCGTTTTATTCTCTGTCGTGTCGACAACGGAATATTGGATTGAAACCAAAGTGCCACGCAGCTTTTTAGAACAGCTGGACACTCAATATCCTGTGACCTTATCGCATACGTCTTGGCACAATAAAACGCGTCTTGCGGATGTGTTAAATGTATTGCCTGCGGTGGATAGCGGTGACCGACAAGCCAGAGTGATGCTGTCACTTAAGGATCCACTTGGTTCATCCTCAGGGCCAAAAGTACTGGTGAATGATTACCTCAATGTCACCTTGTATGGACGCGCTTCAGACTCTTCGTACGTGATTGCTCGTCAGCATTTAAATGACAATAATACCGTCTGGGTTGTGGTCGATAATAAACTGGCGTTACGCGAGGTTGAGGTTGATTACGCGGGACGTAATAAAGCATGGATAAGTGCAGGACTTAAGGCTGGCGATAAATTATTAGTCAGTAAAGTCGATGCTGCAGTGCCAGGATTGTTAGTACGCATTGCTGACAGTGAAGGAGCTGCTCAATGAGTCAATACAGCAGAGGAAAAGGTGGCCCGATTGCGTGGATGGCACGGCATGGCGTGGCTCCTAATTTGTTGATGGCTTTTTTAATTATCGGCGGTTTTTTGATGTCGATGGTTATTCGTAAAGAATTCATTCCCAACACCGATGCCGACATGGTGATCGTACAAGTTGCTTACCCTGGTGCTACTCCATCAGAAATGGAACAGGGCGTTGTTCTGCCAGTAGAAAACGAATTAAGTTCGTTGGATGGTTTTGCGGAGATTACTTCAACCGCGGCAGAAAGCTCTGCAATCGTTCGCGTTGAATTAGAGAATGGCGCTGACCGGCAGCAAGCGTATCAGGATATTCAGCAAGCGGTGAATAACATCACCACCTTTCCGGCGGGTATTGAGCGGCCTGTGGTCAGTATTGCTAGCCACAGCCGTGAAGTAATGGAATTGGTCTTACTGGGGCCACTCAATAAATTTGAAATGAAAAAACTGGGTGAGCAAATTCGAGAGACTTTTCTTGATGCCCCCGAGATTTCAAAGGTTGAATTAAAGGGTATCCCGGCCGAAGAAATTCATATTGAAATTAAGCAAGCTTCACTCGAAGCATTGGGCTTAACCTTGCAAGACGTGGCGAGCGTCATTGGTAGTGATGCCATCGAGCAAAGCGCGGGTACCGTTCGTACCAGCGGTGGTGATATTTTATTAACCTTAGATAACCGCGCTTACTGGGCTGAAGATTTCCGTGATGTACCGGTCGTCTCAGGTGAAAGTGGTGTGTTGGTGCGTTTAGGTGATGTCGCGACCATTACTGAAGGTTTTAGTGATTCAAATCGGCTGGTGACGTACAACGGTCAAACATCGTTAGGGTTTGATATTTATCGTACCGAGAATCAAACGCCGCTAACGGTAACTGAAGCGGCGTATCGTCAACTTGAATTAATTTATCCAACCTTGCCGCCTCAAGTTGAGATGATCGTCACTGACGACGATGGAAAAACCTACAACGAGCGGGTCGGCTTACTGCTTAAAAACGCGGCTATTGGTTTAATTTTAGTGCTCGTGCTGCTCAGTTTATTTTTAGAATATCGTCTCGCATTTTGGGTGACGATGGGTATTCCTACTGCGTTTCTTGGTTCGCTCTTATTAATTCCGGCAGCGGATGTATCGATCAATATGATCTCCATGTTTGCTTTTATTGTGGCACTGGGGATTGTTGTTGATGACGCCATTATTGCCGGTGAAAATATTTTTGAACACATGCAGCAGGGGATGGCGTTTGAAGACGCTGCCGTGGCTGGTGCTCGTGAAGTCGCCGTGCCATTAGCGTTTGCTATTTTGACCAACGTGGCTGCCTTCCTTCCTTTATTAGCGTTACCCGGCATGATGGGTAAATTGTTTATTGCCATCCCGATTGTGGTGATAAGCTGCTTTATTATTTCTTGGATTGAAGCACTCTTTATTTTGCCAACGCACTTGGCGAACTTAAAGAAGAAATCGAAAGATGCTCCGTTGAATATTCTTGAAAGAATTCAACGTGCTGCGGATAAACGTTTAGGGCATTTTATTCATACTCAATACAAACCCGCGTTGGATTGGTCGGTCAAGTACCCAACGATTACGGTGGCTATTGCAGTATTCTTTTTAATGATTGCCTTAGCATGGCCTGCCAGTGGCCGTATGGGCTTTAGCATGTTTCCTCGTATTGAAGGTGAGTTTGTGGTGGCGACGGTTGAGTTGCCATCCAATGCGCCTATGTCTCAAGCGTTGGATATTCGTGAAAAAGTTGAGCAAAGCTTAGTCAAAGTCGTCGCCCCTTATGAACAAGACGGCGCGCAATTTTTATTAAGCATTGAAGGTGACATTAACGGCAGCAGTGTTGAAATTGAAGGCCGCATGGTGGATTCCGATTTGCGCCCAATGCCAGCCAGCGCATTGGTTGATTTATGGCGAGCAGACATTGGAGAATTGTCGGGGGTTCGTAGTTTAACCTTTGATTCTGAACGTGGTGGCGGCCCGTCAGGAGGGGCTGGCTTAACGGTCGAATTACGAGGCAGCCGCACTGAAATATTGGAACAAGCCAGTGCCGACATGGCAGCAGCCATGGCTGAAATTAGTGGTGTTCAAGATATTGCCAATGGCTTTAACAGTGGTAAGCCCGAGTGGGATGTTGAGTTAACAGAAATGGGGCGCAGCCTTGGCCTTGAGTCATCGGCTGTTGCAGCACAAATACGTGCGTCGATTTATGGTGCTCGTGCATTACGTCAGCAACGTAATACCAGTGAAGTGACGGTGCTTGTTCGTTTACCCGAGGATGAACGAAGTCGTGCGGCGGATATTGAGCGCTTACTGATACTGACACCTTCGGGCAGTTATGTGCCACTCTCTGAAATAGCGACGTTGCGTAAAGGCACTTCGCCGTCAACCATTTCTAGGCGTGATGGTCGTCAGATTGTTAATGTCACCGCCAACATTGAACCGCGAGAGCAAAATACCGCCGTCATGAATTTATTGCGCACAGAGGTATTTCCAGAGCTTTCTGCGCGTTATCCCGGTATAGATTTGGGTTTCCAAGGTAGGCAAGCAGAGACGGCGGATACCATGTCGTCGCTGCAGTTGTATGGCATCTTTGCGCTCTTGTTGATTTATGTGCTGCTGGCGATTCCGTTCCGTAGTTACTCTCAGCCTTTGCTCATTATGATTGTGATTCCCTTTGGTGCAGGTGGAGCCATGCTGGGTCATATGTTGCTGGGTTATGGCTTAAGTATCATGAGCATTATGGGCATTGTGGCGTTGGCGGGCGTGGTTGTGAATGACAGTTTAATACTTGTAGATTACGCCAACCGATTGCGTCGCCGTGATGGCTTACATGGTAAAGAAGCGATTGTGCTTGCTGGAGTAAGGCGTTTTCGCCCCATTCTACTGACCACTTTAACCACGTTTGGTGGCCTTGCTCCAATGGTGTTTGAAACGTCACGCCAGGCGCAATTTATTACGCCAATGGCAGTGTCTTTAGGCTTTGGTATTTTATTTACGACCTTTATTTGCTTATTGGTACTGCCAGCGCTGTATGTGATTTTGGTCAGTATTCAGGAGAAGCTAGGCATCGGTGAGAGTGCGAACCCTGCCGAGGCAGCAGAAGAGGCCAGCGCTCACTCTTAAAGTAGATTGGGTTAGTCGTTGGGATTGGGTTAGTAGATAGCGTCGCGGCTTTTGTTGCGGCGTTGTGCTTTACGCTTAGGAATGGCGACGCGAAATGCAACGCCTGTCTTGGTTTCTTCGAGTGTAATATCGCCCTTCATACGGTGATGGACGATATTATAAACAAGGTGCATACCTAGCCCTGTTCCGCCTTTGCCGCGCTTGGTTGTAAACAGGGGCTCAAATATTTTAATTTGAGCTTCTTCGCTTAAACCAACGCCATTATCAGTGTAGAGCATGACGATGTTGTCGCGGTCTTCGCCCACTTTGATAGTAATGACGCCTTCTTCTATATTCACAAAACCATGATTTAACGAGTTCATGATCAGGTTGGTTAGAATTTGGTTAATGGCCGACGCTGATGCTTGTATTGAAATACTTTCAGGGCAATCAATCGTTACTTGATGTTGAGTGTGGCGTAGGGTCGGGGTGAGGCTATACACCAACTCTGAAATCGTATCCTTAATGTTAATCCACTCACTGTCGTTGCCAATCTGCCCAGCGGACACTTCTTTAAAGCTTTTCATGAGTTCACTGGCGCGACGAAGATTCTGCTTCAGCATATCTAGGCTTTCACTGACGGCATGAATCTGCTGAGTGGATTCTTCACTGAGATCTGCGCCTAGACTTTGCTTCAGATCTTTAAGGTCGTTACGCAGGCAAGATTCCATAGTTAAACAGAGGCCGAAAGGGGTTTCAATTTCATGGCCGATGGCAGCAATCATCCCGCCGAGTGCAGACAGTTTTTCTGATTCAATTAACTGCCCTTGAGTGGCGTTAAGATCATCGAGAGTTTGGTTTAAGCGCTGAATCGTTTCGGATAAATGTTGGGTGCGCTCCTCTACGCGCTCTTCAAGCTCGGCATTGAATACGCTTAGCTGTTGCTGTGTGCGTTTATTGCGCAGTAATTCGTCTAACAGTTGCTCGTTTAAGTTATTAAAGGCGATCTGCAATTGATCGATCTCGTCACCGTGTTGGCTTACTTGTACTGGAATCGAGTCATGAATCCCGAGTTTCAATTGTGATTCAATGCCGCGCGCCAGCGTCGTTACTCGCTGGGTAACAATACGGTAAACCACCAAGGCTAGTGTGACAGCGAGTGAAAACAGAACGATGAGTAGGGAGGTCAAATACGGAATGGCATTAACCACGGAATTTCTAAGCACAACGGATTCATCAATACTGAGTTCTAACGTACCAATACTATTGCCTTCGTAATCAAGAGGAATCAGAGTGACTTTCGTGTGGTAAGGGCGTACGCCGACTTCAACACTGAGTGACGAATGGTCGCTAGCACGGGCATAGTTTACATCGCCGCGTGCTTGAATACCGGTAAGAATGTACTTGAGCTGTTCGCGGTCGTATTGCCATACCGCGTGAGCAACAGGGCCAATGTAGCTGTTACGAATATCATCCGATCTTTCTTGGTGGCGTTGGCTCTGCTGTTGGTAAGTCCAAGTAAATAGTAGGGCACCCGCAATGCCGCCGACAAATAACGACGTAATAATAAAGTGGATAAATATGCGGCGCACAACTGAGTTGTTGTATTTCAGTGTTAACGCACGAAATTTTATAAACACAGTGCTCTCTTGTTATCGAAACTTTAGTCGAGTTGGCCATAGAACAGGGTATGAACTTTGTTATTCTGCTCTCAGCTTCTTATTCTCGGGTTCGTACTATCAGGCTCGTATTATCAGACCCTAGCTCTTTAGAATGAGAATATAACGAATTATCGTAAACACTATAAAGTATAGGTGATCTTTTGAATGAATACAGAGAAGTGTGTCTTATTACTTGAGTTCAGACAGGCGTATTGACATGGACGATTATTAGGCCACCTCTGATGATTGAATTAATCAGAGGTGCCTAAGTATTGTTTGAACCGCGACACACTGTCAGCAGCCCGCCGTCTACTATTAACCCACTGAAGCAAAGCGAGACTTCATGGCGCTGTAATACAGCACCGGAATAACGATCAATGTCAGCAATGTAGAGACTAAAATACCGAAGATCAATGAAATAGCGAGGCCATTGAATATCGGATCATCAAGTATGAAGAAAGCACCAATCATTGCCGCAACGCCGGTTAATACTATGGGCTTAGAGCGCACCGCCGCAGAATTAATAACCGCATCTTCAAATCGTACGCCTTCGTTCACTTGTTGATTAATAAAATCGACTAACAAGATCGAGTTACGCACAATGATGCCAGCCAAAGCGATCATGCCAATCATGGATGTCGCGGTAAATTGTGCCCCAAATAATGCATGGCCCGGCATCACCCCAATAATAGTAAGTGGGATTGGCGCCATGATGATTAATGGCACAAGATATGATCGAAACTGCCCGACAACAAGTAAGTAAATCAGGATCATACCTACACCATAAGCGATGCCCATGTCGCGAAAAGTTTCATAGGTGATTTGCCATTCGCCATCCCACTTCATCTCAATAGTATCGGCCATAGGAGGTGATTGAATAAACCATTGTGTCCAGTCGAGGCCGTTATCGGCAAGATTGAACGACATATCGAATAAGCCGTAGAGTGGGCTATCAAGATCACCCGCCATATCCGCGGTGACAAATACCACAGGCTTAAGATTCTTATGATAAATCGTCTTTTCGGTAATCGTTTCTTCTAATGAAACAAGGTCAGCAATGGCAATATCACGCCCATTATTTGCTTGTACTCTGATTGTTAACAAATTAGCGAGGCTGGTTTTATCTCCTTCGGGCAATTCAAGCCGAATTGGCAAGGGGTATTTATGCTGACCCGTATGCAGGTAGCTAACATCTTCGCCGCCAAGGGCCGTGTTAATTGCTTGCACGACACTGGCTTGAGTGACACCTAGGTGTGCCGCTCGCTGGCGGTCGACTCGAACGATCCACTTTTCTTGATCTGTCTCGATCATATCGTCTACATCGACAATATCATCTGTGTTGCTAAATTGAGCACGCAGCAATTTAGCCGCTTCAATTTGTTGTGCGTAATCAGGGCCATAAATTTCAGCGACGATAGGTGCCATGACCGGAGGGCCGGGCGGGACTTCAACAATTTTCACGTTGGCATTCATGCGTTCGCCAATCGCTTGTAATGGGTCACGCACCGAGAGCGCAATAATGTGGCTTTGACGATCGCGTTCGTCTTTATCAACTAGGTTGACTTGAATATCGCCTTGATGAGGTAAGCTGCGTAAATAATATTGGCGAACCAGTCCGTTAAAGTTGATGGGTGCTGCTGTGCCTGCGTACATTTGTACGTCGCGAATCTCAGGCACTTGCATAAGCTCTTCAGACAGCACCTCCAATACGGCTAAGGTTTGTTCTACCGGTGTTCCTTCTGGCATATCGACAATGATTTGAAATTCAGACTTATTATCGAAGGGCAGCATTTTCATAACAACCGCCGTAAATGCAGGAAGAGATACGGCTAATAGAATGAGGATAGTGATTCCAGCAAACAACAAAATACGTTTTTTAACAGCGTTTTTACCTTCAATAAACGGGCGCATGATAGCTTCAAATAACCGCTGTAATTTATCATCGCTTTGATGCTCTGTGGCGTTCACTTCGTGGTGATGCGTTGCCGTTTTACTAAGCAGTTTGTATGACAACCAAGGCGTGACGACAAACGCAACCACGAGTGATATCACCATTCCCATGGAAGCATTAATGGGAATAGGGCTCATGTATGGGCCCATTAACCCGGTCACAAATGCCATCGGCATCAGCGCAGCGATCACGGTGAATGTCGCAAGAATAGTCGGGCCGCCCACTTCATCGACCGCCGCAGGAATCACATCTTCGAGTTGCGTATCGTCTTTTTTATTTCTTTTTTGCAGGTGGCGATGAATATTTTCGACCACGACAATGGCATCATCTACAAGTATGCCGATTGAAAATATCAACGCAAAAAGAGAAACGCGGTTAAGGGTAAAGCCCCATACCCAGCTGGCGAATAATGTGATTGCTAAGGTAATAAAAATAGCACCCCCGACGATAACAGCTTCGCGCCAACCCATCGCAGCCAGAACTAAAACAACAACAGCAGCTGTTGCGAACAATAATTTTGCAATTAATTTATCTGATTTATCTTTGGCGGTGATGCCATAATCTCGGGTGATGTCGACGCTGATATTCGCAGGAATTAGGCGGTTTTTTAGTGCGATTAATCGCTGCTCAATACTTTGGGTAATATCGACGGCGTTCATGCCGGGCTGTTTTGCAATAGCCAACGTAATGGCCGCTTGGCTGTGCTGCATATCAATTGTACGGTGGTAAACATATTGCTCTGGTATATCAGCTGATAGCGATATATTTGCCACGTTGTCTAAGTAGACAAGGCCATTATTATTCTGTCCAACCACTAACAGGCCGACTTCTTCCTCGGAGTGTAAAAACGCCCCCGTTTGAATTTGAATAACCTCGTTATTTTGTATTAATGACTGTTGATTACCACCGACGTTTGCACTTAATAGCGCATTGCGAACGTCGCTAAAGACTAAACCATGTGCATTCATTCGCGCAGGATCAATCTCTACATTTAGTACATCAGACTGAGCCCCGATGCTATAGATGTCTCGAGTTCCTGGTATTTTCTTTAAGTCGGTTTCTAAGGTGTGCGCAATGGCCGTGAGGTCGTTGGCAGATACTAGGGGGTCATCACTGTGAAGGGTAATACTCATAATAGGTACATCATCAATACCCATCGGTTTAATCACCGGTGACATCACCCCAAGGTTGGCAGGAAACCAATCATTATTACTGTAGATTTGGTTGTATAGATTAAGTAGAGCGTCTTGGCGTGGAACGCCCACCTCAAAGGCGACCGTTAAAATGGCTTGGCCGGGCTGACTGATCGAGAAAATATCATCAACGCCTTTAATTTCTGACATCACTTGCTCAGCGGGTATGGCAACTAATTGCTCGACTTCACGTGCACTGGCGCCGGGGAAACCAATAAACACATTCGCAAAGGTGACATCGATTTGAGGTTCTTCTTCTTTTGGCGTCACCATGATTGCGAAAAAACCCAACAATAAACCGAGCAATGCGAGCAGTGGCGTGATCGCTGAATTTTGAAACGCTCGCGCGGTGTGCCCTGCAATGCCTTGTTTTGATGTCTGCTCAGAAGTGGAAGGGTTAGAAGGTGGCATGGAAGAGCTAGGTTGAGTCATCGTTATTCTCCTTGCTCAGCAGCGATATTAGCTAATTGCTCTAACGCGTTGGTATTGACCCTATCACCTGTGTGTAACCCAGATAGAACTTCATGCCACGTTTGGTTATCGCGAACAAAAGTATTGCCAAGTCTTACTTGTCGTAAAAAAACACGGTCGTTCGTGTGAACATAAACCGCAGTGAGCTCACCTCGACGCATGACCGCTTTAGCAGGCAGTGCGATTCCTTCACGGGTACCTGTTGTCATAGTTACTTTTATCCATTGCCCTGGGATCACTTTAGTGGCGGCGCCGGAGGGCAGCGTCGCGCGTAAACGAACACTATGCACCTGAGGATCGGCGAACGGAAATAGGGTGGTTTCTGTTGGGGAGTAGGTTGCTCCGTTAATCGTCAGGTCAAGGCTGCTTTCGGATGTATATTGACTGGCTAGGTACTGTGGCAAATTGACCACGGCTCTCATGGCGCTGGGCTGGTAACCACTCATTAACGGTTGTCCTTGGGAGACCAACTCCCCGACCTCAACAAAACGTTCCGTTACGACACCAGCGTAGGGCGCAGTGACTTGGGTGTAAGACAGTTGAGCGTGTGCCTGAGCGAGTACCGCACTCACAGCTTGAACGTTTGCAGCAGCGCTTTTGGCTTGAGCAAGCGCACGATCATATTCGCCCTTCGATAAAGTGCCTTGCTTATGGAGGCGGGTGTTTCTTGTTAATGTCGCTTGCGCATCATCGTTAAGCGCTTTGGCTTGGGCTAATGAAGCTTCTGCTTGGGCGACGGCGGCTTTTTGCTGGATGTTATCAATTTCAACAAGCAGAACTCCTTCTGTTACCGCCTGATTAACATCGCCGTAAATGGCTTTGATTACCCCGTTGGTTTGGGCGGAAATTGTCCCTGCGTTCAGTGCTTCAATTGTTGCATCTAGGGTATAGGTTTGCGGGATCGCTGTTGTCGTGATAGTCAGCTCATCCGCTAAACTGGGTTGTGCGTTCAACAGAAGTCCTAAAGCTAAGGTGTTTAGAACGAGAATTTGAAATCGTTGTTGAGTGCGCATATTGACCCCTGTTTGTCATGACTCAGATAAGTGCTGTACTGAAGGAAGTTTCATCTATGATATAACCAATTGGTAATATTCTAATGTAGGAATTCGATTTCTGCAACGCTACTTTTTTAACCTTGGCTTTACCAAGGATTCATTGGCGAAGGAGGTGTTCACAAATTGATGTTAATTAAGGGTAAGAGTAGCGCTTTTCTGAAATCGCGAGTTGATGTGGGTCTAGAGTGTGGGCTACGCCTTTGTTAAGGAACCCTAAGAAAGTAAGTCCATTGGCGTTAACCAAGCGTCTGGAAGTGCAGGCCAGCTGGAATCTGCGCAATCTGTTGAACTAGGTAGGCAAGACACTTCAATGCGTTGGCCATTCATCTCAAAGCTTAAATAGTAGGCATGCAAGTAAGCTCTGTCGGCGTCGGTTCCACCATAGCGAGTGTCGCCATGAATCGGGGCGCTGATGCTTTTCATGGCAACCCGCAGTTGATGCGTTTTGCCTGTGGATGGTTTGAGCAAATAGAAGCGAGTCTTTTCGCTGTCATCGTAATGGCTCACAAACTGAGTAATGGCTGGGTTGGTGAGTGTGCGTGCGAGTTTCCAACAGCCGTTTCGGGCTTTTTCCATGTCGCCTTTGATCCAGCCCTGTTTTTTGATGGGCTTTCGAGCTGATACAGCGAGGTAATATTTACCGACGGTGCGGTCGGCGAATTGGGCACTAAGGTGCGCGGCGGCTTCTGCTGAGGTGGCGACTAATAGAATGCCCGAGGTGACCTTATCAAGGCGGTGCACAGGCCAGAGCTTTTGGTCGAGCTGGCGCTCAGCGTTGGCGATAAAGCCGGTGATGTTATTTTCACTGTGTATGCTGGCACCGCTGGGTTTGTTGAGGGCGATCCAGCCACCACCTTGCGCAATAATTGTCGGCTCATTTGCGTGGTTGGTGGTGTGAGCTACAGCGTCAAAGTCGCTCATTAGCGAGGCTCTTGCTCCATCAATGTCAGTAAGCGGCGGACAAGGGCTTCAAACAGTTCGGCTTGTTCATTACCGGTTTCGGCGCGCAGGCTATACATCAAACTTTCGATTTCAGAGCGTGACATATATTTCACCGTGACGGGATTGGTCATTATGGGTTCCTTTTACTCTTTTGAATCAGAAACGGTAGCTTAATAATAGGTTGCCAAGAATCGGAGCGGGCGGGGTGTTTGTTCCTGTCGCAATGCGGTTTTCCATGCGGTAATCACGAGTATCACGATAGGTTGCTGCAACATCAATCGTGATGGCGCGGTATTGCCAGCCTGTCCCGAGCTGCCAGCCCCAACCGTTGAATATTTGCGGATTTTTACGACCATCACGCTCGACCTTGATGACTTCGCGGTGCCATGCTGGGCCGGTGTAGATACGGAAGCCGGGGTTCGCTAGGCCGTAGCCCATAAGCAGTTGCGTCTCATAGCCCCAGAAGGAAACGTCGTCATCATCTTGGTTGTAGATTATAAATCGCGAGCCGTGATAGTTATTCTGTGGAAACTCGGCCATCAGGGTGACGCCGGTATGACGACCATCGGGCATATAGTCCGGGGCAGGGTGGACGTCATAACGCAACATACCAATACCCAAACGAAAGTTGGTCGGCTCGGATGATGCTGTTTCAGCAGCCGAGACTGGTGCGAAAACGGAAGCAGTAAGTAACAGCAAAAATGCAGGAATTATGGCGCGCATCATTGAATGTCCTGAGTGAATTGCGGGAAGGCTATCCCACTGCCAGTTAACTGGCAAGAGTCTTGAAAGTAAGCTTAAAGAATTACGTAATACTGTTAATCACGCAGAGAATAGCTGCCTCCTTGAAAACGAGGAGGTAAACTCTCTCAATTAAACTAACGATTCAGTGGTTTGTATGGAATGCCGAATGGGTTGTGGTGCTTGCTGCATTGCACCATCGATTACGTCTCCCATCCCAGGTATGCCTAATGGTAAGGCCGCAGGACAGCGCTGCGTGCAATTAGGGGACGATAATTTATGTTTGATTTTTGGTCAGCCGGAACGTCCGCAAGTGTGTCTGAACTTTCAAGCGGATGAAGGTACTTGTGGGAAAGATAACGCAACGGCTTTTAGCAACTTGGTTTACCTAGAAGACATCACCCATGTATAAACTGGTTTTCTTTGTTCCAGAATCGCACCTAACTGAAGTTAAGAATGCGGTATTTGCCTCAGGGGCAGGGCGCATCGGCGATTATGAACATTGCTGCTGGCAAGTGCTGGGAGAAGGGCAATTTTGTCCTTTGCCGGGAGCCGATCCTCACCTGGGTGAGATCGGGACATTAGAAACCGTCGCTGAGTACCGAGTGGAGCTGGTATGTACAGACGATTTGATCAGAGATGCAGTGTCCGCGATGAAACAAGCCCACCCTTATGAAGAGCCTGCTTATGATGTGTGGCGATTAGAGGTATTTTAACTGCGCTGCTTTAATTTAATCATGCCCGGCGTCTATCGCCATATCAGGGGTGATGTTAAAGACATGCGGGCCAGGTTGGTTGGCCAGAAACAAGCGTAACGTCTCGGTTACTGTAGGAAAGGCTATCTCATCCCATGGAATATCTTCAGGGCTGAATAACTCAACCTCTAAACTCTCTTCCCCAGATGAATACTCAGGTGTTGGCAACTCCGCCAAAAAGAACATATGTACCTGGCTGATATGCGGCACGGTAATGACGCTGTATAGGCCGTTTAACTTAACGGTAGCGTTGGCTTCTTCTTGTGTTTCTCGTAAGGCGGCGTGTTCCGTAGACTCGCCATTTTCCATAAAGCCTGCCGGAAGCGTCCAGTAACCTTTGCGTGGAGAAATTGCACGTTTACAGAGCAGTATTTTGCTTTGGTAAACCGGAAGAGTTCCGGCGACAATGCGAGGGTTGTCATAAAAGATAATATCGCAGGCGGTGCACATATTGCGGTGTCTGTTGTCACCGGCGGGAATGGCCCACGTAATGTCAGCGCGACATTGGCTGCAGTATTTCATAAATGGCCCCACGATTAAGTCTGTGTTACTTCAATGTTAATTCCGGGGGCCAGTATAAAGAATCAGCTCGTTGCCTGCATATTAAAAGGCAGTACGGTGGCGCTTTCAGCGGAACTCAATGACAGTAATTCATCGTCTAGCGGCTCACCAATCGCAGCGTTTAGCGTTTGGCGCATGGTGTATAGCGAGTCATGCATCATCTTGGATATGCGTACACAGGCACCGAGTGGATTACCGGCTTTACGGCGCTCCATATCAATTTGAAACTGCAAGCCGCGCAAACGACGTTGACAAGATTCAGGCGCTTCGGCGATGGTCTCTTCAATCAGTGTCATACGCAGGCGCTCCAGAGTTTCTGGATCTGTTTTCGCCAGGCGAACCATTTCATCAAATGTTGGCATTTCCACGGCTAAGTACCTCTATCTAGGCCCTTTATCGCCCATGCTTTCATTTAAGCGTGTGTAAAAGGACGGATGGATCAGGGCAATATTTGCAAAGTTCGAAATCTAGTCTACCCCATGAAGAGTGCGTCAAACATCCAACGCTCAATTGTTTAACCTGTCTAACTAACTGAAATGCTTAACAAAAGTCTTTACTGTAACTTTGTGTTAACAAAAAACTTGTTTAAAAACAGATGGTTAACCGGCTGTTCAGGAATGCTCTCTGTTTGGTTTTTATACAAGTTAGGAATCAAACGACCAATCTAAATAATGAAGTGTTCTATGTCTTAGTCGTTATGCGACAAACTTAGACTGAATGAGTAAGTATTAATCGCTATGGCTCAGTTGGCCGTCACCCCTTACAATGGGGCATGATTGAACATGAACTGACCACTTATCTTGAACAACGCTTGGCTGAGCGCCAGCCAAGACGTATTCCTCAGCCGGACTTGGCTGAGGCGGGTGTACTGGTGGCAATTACTGCAGAAGCGAATCCTAAGTTGCTACTGACGCTCCGTGCGGCACATTTATCGTCACACCAAGGTGAGGTGGCGTTTCCTGGTGGTAAGCGTGACCCTGAAGATCACGATATTATTCATACCGCATTGCGTGAAGCTCAAGAGGAAGTGGGTTTAGAACCCCATCAAGTAGAAGTATTGGGCGTCATGGATCAGGTGGTTTCACGTTTTGGGTATTTAGTGACCCCTGTGCTAGGAATCATTAAACCGGGGCTTGATCATATTGCTAGCCCTGATGAGCTGGATGCGGTGTTTGAAGTACCGCTCGATTTATTTCGCCAATCCCCGAGTAAGTATTTTGAGCGTGGTAATATTCGCATTCCAAGTTACGACTACGACGACTTTCATATATGGGGCCTTACCGCCATGATGATTGCCGAAATGATGAACAATCTTTGGGATTGTGACATTAGCTTGAAGTATTGAGGACCATGTATGTTTTATAAGCTGGGTGAACGTACCCCAAAGAAAGGCGATAATGTCTTTGTTGCTGACAACGCTAAAGTCATTGGTGATGTGATTCTTGAAGATGAATCCAGCGTTTGGTTTGGTGTCACGCTACGTGGTGACAACGACACCATCACGATTGGCAAGCAAACCAACGTACAAGATGGCTCCGTTTTGCATACTGACCCGGGTATTAAATTGACGCTAGGGCAAGGTGTGACGGTGGGTCATCAAGTCATGTTGCACGGTTGTGATGTTGGTGATTATTCGTTGATTGGAATTCAGGCGGTAGTGCTCAATGGCGCAAAAATTGGCAAGCACTGCATCATCGGCGCGAATGCTTTAGTTCCTGAGAATATGGTCATTCCTGATGGTTCTTTGGTGGTGGGTTCACCGGCAGTGATCAAGCGCGAGCTGAACGACATGCAAAAGAAGATGTTGGAAGGCAGCGCAGCCCATTATGTTCATAACGCCAAGCGTTACCTTGAGCAGTTAGAACAACTTGATGAAAGCGAGCTCTGAGGCCCATATGTCTGACGTTACCCCTGTTCGTTCTCCTTGTGTCAGTATTTGCGCACTCAATGACGATAATGTGTGCATGGGCTGCTATCGCAGTGGCGAAGAAATAACTCAATGGGGCGCGATGACGGAAGATCAACGTCGTGCGGTCATGCAAAAGGTTGGTGAACGCGAACGCGCGGACATGAACTTCTTTCAAGTTCCGAGACCTTCGCACGAAGAAACGAGGAAAGCCAAGACAAGGCAAAAATAGACGAAAAAGCAGAGTTTATGAGTTATAAATGAGCATTTTGAGTCTATTTTTAACACAGTATTGGCGAGTGCAGCAGTCGTGCAAGTGTCTCGTTCAAAATAAATAATTAGCGGAATGAATATGACCACTCTTGGTACTCCCTTTTCTCCAACAGCGACCCGCGTATTGTTATGCGGTGCTGGCGAACTCGGCAAAGAAGTTGCTATTGAACTGCAACGCTTAGGTTGTGAAGTGATTGCGGTAGATCGTTATGACAATGCGCCTGCTATGCAAGTGGCGGATCGTAGTCACGTTATTTCTATGTTGGATGGCGATGCATTACGCCGAGTAATTGAGAGTGAAAAACCTCATTACATCGTGCCTGAAATTGAAGCCATAGCTACCGATACTCTGGCTGAGCTTGAGAGCGAAGGCTTTAATGTTGTGCCGACAGCGCGCGCGACGCAATTAACGATGAACCGTGAAGGCATTCGTCGCTTAGCTGCAGAAACCTTAAAGGTGCCGACCTCAACGTATAAATTTGCCGCCAGTGAAGATGAATTTAAAGCGGCGGTAAAAGAGATTGGTCTGCCGTGTTTGGTAAAACCTATCATGAGCTCTTCTGGCAAAGGTCAAAGCTTTGTGAAAACCGCAGAGGCTATTGATGCGGCTTGGGCTTACGCTCAAGAAGGTGGTCGTGCTGGAAAAGGCAAAGTGATTGTTGAAGGCTTTGTGGATTTTGATTTTGAGATCACGTTACTCACCATTCGTCATAACGACGCAGATGGTAATATCGTGACGAGTTTCTGTGAGCCGATTGGCCATCGCCAAGAAGACGGTGATTACCAAGAGTCATGGCAGCCACAAGCGATGACAGATGCGGCATTAGCTCGATCTCAAGAGATTGCTAAAACAGTCACCGATGAACTTGGTGGTCGTGGCTTGTTTGGTGTTGAGTTATTTGTGAAAGGGGATGAGGTGATCTTCAGTGAAGTGTCTCCGCGCCCTCATGACACAGGTTTAGTGACGCTGATTTCTCAGGACCTTTCTGAATTTGCATTACATGCTCGTGCGATTCTTGGTTTGCCAATTCCTAACATCGTCCAAACCGGTGCATCGGCATCGGCGGTGTTGCTGGTGGCGGGCAATTCGGTACAAATGCAATACGGTAATTTAAGCGCGGCGTTGAATCGTGTGGATACTCAGCTTCGCTTATTTGGTAAGCCTGAAGTGGCTGGCAAACGCCGCTTAGGAGTAGCGCTCTCTCGTGCTGAGAGTACCGACGCGGCACGCGAGATTGCCAACGCTGTGATTGCGGATATTACGGTGTCGTTATAACACATTGCTTCTGACGATAGCTTTTAGACATCGCTTCTAAAAAACGTATTCTAAACACTGGGCCTAAAAGTCACCTTTTAGGCCCAATAATTTCCTCGTTATTTTTCTGATTGTCTGGTTCAAATTTCTATACTCGGCTCTTTGTATTACTTTTGTAATTCTCTATTGTCCAATCTAGTCAGCCTCTTTAATCTGCCGGGTTAATTTTCCGGCAGGGCCAAACATGAATCGTTTTATTGCTGTATTTTTATTTTTACTAACCTTTCAAGTTTGGGCTGAGTCGCCTACATCTAATACGTCAGCAGTACTTGGGACTGGGTTAACACCTATCGGTGCTGAAGTTGCGGGTAATGGTTTTGATATTCCGGCGTGGACAGGTGGCTTGGCTGTCCGAAATGATCATCAGTCTGGTCAATTTCACTCAAATCCTTTTGCCAACGATGCGCCTCTACTGCGAATATCGGCTGCGAATTTCGCGCAACATCAAACGCGTTTGACGGAAGGTCAGATAGCGCTGCTGAAAGCCAATCCTGATATGTATTTGGCCGTATACCCAACACGTCGATCTGCTTCTTACCCTCCTTATGTCTATGACGCAGTATCGAATAACGCATCCAACGCTGAGTTGATTAAATACGGATCGGGTGTGCGTAATGCCACGATGTCTTCCCCATTTCCTCAGCCGCAAAATGGGCTTGAGGTCTTATGGAATCACACCTTACGATTTCGTGGGCATTCCAGTGCTTATCAAGCGGTGGCCTCCGCAGTCAATGAGGATGGGCAGCGGATGGACACACTTCGTAATTATCAGTATTTTTTTAAATACAGCATTTTAAATGCCACACAAGACGATATTGATAACCGCATTTTTTTGTTGAAATATCGGACCTTAGCACCGGCAAAAGTCGCTGGAGCAATGTCTCTGGTGCATGAGACATTGGATCAAATTCGCTCGCCTCGTAAGTCTTGGGTGTACACCCCAGGGCAGCGTCGCTTAAGGCGAACCCCTGATTTGGGCTATGACACGGCAGACCCAAATACTAACTCAATTAGAACCATCGATCAGGTTGATATGTTTAATGGCGCGCCGGATTTTTACGATTGGACGTTACTGGCGAAACGAGAAATATACATTCCATACAATGCCTATCTCTTAGACAGTGGTGAGTTAACCATTGATGATATTGTCGGGCCTAAGCATTTAAATCCCGAACTACTTCGTTATGAAGCGCATAGAGTGTGGGTGGTAGAAGCAAATATTCGCGTTGGCTACCGACACCGCTATCACAAGCGCCGCTATTATTTTGATGAAGATTCGTGGGCCATTATTTACGCCGAAGAGTTCGATGAAAATGGTCAATTGTGGCAAGTCTCAGAAGCACATGTGATTAACTATTACGAAGTGCCGCTGGTGTATTCAACGCTTGAAGTGACTTACGACCTTCAAAACTCGCGTTACTATGTCGAGGGTTTAGATAATGAGCGTGGTGGCACGATGGACTTTAGCCGAGAATTAAAAGAGCGTGATTTTTCACCTGCGGCGGTACGTCGAGAATCACGACGCTGATGACCACTGGAATGGCATAGCGTGCCCTAGAGTACGCCTGTTCAATTCAATAGTTGATACACCGTACTGATATCCAGTTAGAATCGATATTTAAGGCGTAATAAAAAACAGCATCGGCAATTTAAGGAGAGGTTCATGAAAGTAGCACTGGTCACAGGCGGTAGCGCTGGGATAGGTAAGATCACATCACGCGAACTCGCTAAGCAGGGATATCATGTACTCATTGCAGCACGTGATCAGGTCAAAGGCGATTCTGTTGTTGCTCAAATTAAAGCAGACTTCCCTGATGCCAGTGCTGAATTCGTGGCGGTTGATATGTCGTCTTACGATGATGTTCGTGCCCTGTGCGAAGACATCAAAGCACGTTTTGATCATATCGATCGTTTGATTTTAAATGCGGGTTTGTTTACCTCTCGTATTCGTAAAAATGAGGCGGGTCATGAGTATATGTTTGCCGCAACGCATATGGGCCATTTTTTGATGACGCATGAGCTTATGCCGTTACTTAAGGCATCAGACAATGCACGTATTGTGGTGACTAGCTCGGTTGCGCACTGGGTGGGTAATGTACTTAATTTTATGGATACTATTGAAAACCCGCCTAAAGGTGACAAAGGAATGCTTAAGCAGTTCTTGTTATATGGTCGCTCAAAATTAGCAAATATATTATTTGTTAATGGCTTGGTGAAATACTTCAAAGATGAAGGTGTTGATACCATTCAAGTGTTCGCTTATCACCCTGGTGGCGTAAAGTCAGAGTTTTATCGTCAGTTCCCTGATATGGTCACTAAGGTGGTTTTTCCGTTTTTAGTGTCGGAAGAAAAGGGAGCCGATACTCAAATATATCTGGCAACCGATCCGAATCTCAAAGCAACCGGTGGGCATTGGTGTCGTAGAAATCCAGACTTCCGTAGTCCGTCGGCAAAAAGTGAGCCGTTAACTAAGCAGTTGTGGGAATACAGTGAGCGAGCATTAGGTATAGATCGCTTTGGGTCTTGATGGTTGAATACTGAAAGCTAAGGCATCAAGGTCATGATGCCTTTAGTTTCAGGTGAAGTTGCTCAGGTGCGCGAGGCCGAGCGTTCACTGATAGTTTGGTCTCGCCCAGCGCGTTTTGCTTCATACAAGTAATCGTCAGCTTTCTTGATGATATGCTCAGGATCAGAGTGTGGTCCTGGAGTTTCGGACACAGCACCAATACTGGCGGTCATTGTGACGGTTGTACTTCCTTGAGTAATCGGCTCATTCTTCAATGCGCTTAATATCTTGTTCGCAGTGTCCAATGTTGCATCTAGATTTGAATTGGGTAATACGATAATAAACTCTTCGCCACCATAGCGTGCCAGAATATTCAGTTCTGTATTGATTGCTGTTTGCATCCGCTTGGCCGCACTTGCTAAGCAATAATCACCAAAGGTGTGGCCATAGGTGTCGTTTATATTTTTGAAGTGATCAATGTCAATCAGCAATAATCCGATTGGGTTTTTAGATTCGATTGATATTTTATATTGGTCATTAAAATACTGATCAAAATATCTTCGATTAAATAAGCCGGTTAACGCATCGGTAACGCTCATTATTTTTAGTTTATTATTCGCTTTCTCTAAATCAAGGGTTCTATCTTTAACGAGAGATTCCAGTTCGATATTGAGTTGCGTTTGTGCTTTAAGTAGATCAGCTTGAACATCGACCGTTTCTTGCTGTGCAATTTTTCGTTGTACTTGCTCCCATTTCATTCGATAAGATAATGAAAGCGCATATAAAATGGCCATGATAGTAAAGCCAACATCACCTGCTGATCTGGTGAATACGGTTGATGTAACAGCGCCTGTTTTTTCTAGAATAGTGATGATCATGCCTGCTGCGCAAAATATTCCCGCGCCGATTGCATAATATGCCGGGGTATATCGATCGAGGCCTCGCCTAATCTGCACCGAAATGACTACGACTACACTGATCGCTGCATAAAGTGTGAGCAATCGAATCATGGTGTCATAGGGTAATAAAAACGACAAAGCGATTAATATAAAAGCGACTGCCATTAATGCATACTGAGACATAGCGTAGCTGGGCCGATAACGCTTAACGTTCAGAGTTCTTAAAATGTAAGCATTGCAGGTAATCGCAGTGAAGGCATATAACCACACCAATATTTGATTACTATAATCTCTAAATTGTGGCCATACATAGCTTGTTAGAAAACCTTGGAAATAGGCAAATATAGCTACTAAGCCAACAATGAAGAGTGAGAACCACAAGAAGCCAAACTCGCGCATTTGAATAAAAAGCACAAAGTGATAAAGCGCAATACCAATTAATATTCCGTATACAAACACATAATAAGCAATGCTCAGTTGTGACTGCTCTAAGAATTCATGGCTGTTCCATATGGTCATGGGAACATTGAGAGAGGCGGCAGTGTGAATGCGCATCATGACATTCACGCTGGATGCTTTAGGTACGGTCAAGGGGGCTAAAATATGCGGATGTTGGATAGAGCTTTGCGTCAGCGGGCGAGTATCCCCCAGTTCGTAGAGTATGGGGGGCGACATTTCGCTAGTGATCGTAATATCAATAACATCCAGCAACGGGTATTTAATTTCCAATAACAGTGCTTGATCTTTGGATGAGCTGTTAGAGAGCGTGAAGTGTGTCCAGAGTACTCTTTTGTCAAAGCCAAACGTTAATGTATCTGGGCTCGTTTGCCATTCTGACGCCTCGATAGAGGGTGGTTTTGCTTCGTGGTCATCCGTCAACCAATACTTCAAACCTGCGGCCAGCTGCTGCTGTTGAAAGCCGTCATCCACACTTACGTTCAGAGCGTGTGCACTCAGGGTGAGTAGCAGTGTGAGTAGCAGAGCAATCTTGGGCATTGGTTAGCTATCGTTAATTTTCATGAGTTAACTATAGAGCAAGATTGCTTCACCTGCTTTGACTTGACGCACACTTCATTGTGGTAGAAATCAACGCTATACAAAGTACACATTGATGACAGAAAATGGCAACCGAACTTAGACTGCGATTAGCGATCGTCTCCGCTTTCTTTGGGTTAAGAGTAGGGCAATAAGAGGTGTTAACCACAATAAGGCACCGCCGCCTGAACTGCTACTTTCATCTGTTTCCGTGGTATTCGCCGTTATTATTTGCCCGCTATCAGGAAGCGTCAGATCGAGTGGTGGTCCTTCGAGTAGAATACTGAGCAGGGTATTTTGAGCTGGGCCTAAGTTGACGTAGTTTGGGTCTCTAGCGGTGATGCTAAAAATAGCGAGACCTGACAAGGTGCTCGTGTTAGAGACAAACTCCAAATCTAACGTCGTTTGTTGTCCCGCAGCGAGTGAGAATTGTTCTGCCAGTATAAAGGGGCTACTGGCTCTTTCGTCATTGATGATCAGCGAATAAACTGAAGGGGTCGTGACCCTAATGTCTAAGTCAGTAAGGTCTACGTTACCGGTATTTTCAATGGTGAGAGTGACGGGTATTCTCTCTTGTTCTTCTACACTTGAGTCATAGGTCGCTTTATAGGATTCTTGATCCGTGCTGAGTACAAGGGTTAATGGCTTTATCTCTGTTGAGCCTATATCGCAGATACCTTCGTCACCGTTGGTCGCGTCAACGTGGCGGCTGCTCCCAGTCACATCAAATTGAATGTCAGTACCATCAATCCCTAAACAGCCATCCGGGTCACCTTGATCAATAATTTGGCTACTGCTGGTGTTGTATCCAATGAATTCAGACATGTCCGTTAAAATCGCTGAAATTGGAAGGTTTTCAGCTTGTGAGTTCACTGAGGTTGCTGTTTCTGGAAAAGAGCAATCACCGTTTGGTAGAAGAATTGAATACTCTAAAGCGCTTATGGGGCCTGAGCAGTCATTAAGTTCGGCGGCAATAAGGCGGTTTAGATGAAAGAGGGAGTTATATATTTCTGCTTCTGTAACGCCAGCATCGATATATAACGCGCCCCCTTGGTGTGTATCTTCATCCTCTGTGCTGGTATCTGCAGAATTGATTAAGAATGAATTATTGAACAAGTAAATATTGCCCAGTGTGTAAATGGCACCACCGTGGCCTATGGTTCCATTCAACATAAAATTGGTGTTTTCAATTTTCAGGCTGCTTAGTGTGCCCATATTGGCAATAGCGCCACCATTAGTGGTTGCAGAATTACCGAAGAAAGATGAATTTTTGATAACCGCTTCGGTCGCTCCATAAATCGAGATCGCACCACCGGAGCTTGGTGTTGAGTCATCAAGAGCTTGATTGTTTGAGAAAAAAGTACTGGTGATTTGCAGAGAGCTGGCTTCAATATTGATTGTCGCGCCGCTGCCAGTGGTTTGATTGTTGCGAAATAACGAGTCGTTAATAATGACTGTGCCGGCGACAAGAGAGTCGCCGGTATGGATTAAGCCATCGGTATTGATAAGAGAGGTACTTTCATTGGCGAAGTTCTCAATGCGTACTGAGTTAAACGTCAAGTTGGTGTTATTGCTTAGCGAGGCAATCGTAGCATCCGTTGAGCTGCTGCCATCAATATTCCAGCGACTTAGTTCAAAAGACACATTACTCCCGACGCTGAATAGGACACCATTGGTGCTTAAGTCGTTGTCTAGTGTGACATTCACTTCATGGCTAAATGCGTTGCCGTCGATCGTTATCTCATCAGGGATGGTTATCTCAAGGTCGTCTGAAATTAAAAGCGGTAAATCCGTGATGGTTAGATCCAAGGTCAGTTTGCTGACATCATCACTGGCAAATAAATCGGCATGAAAATCAATGGTATCGAACTCGGTTCCACCACAGACTCCAGTGGCAGAATTGTTATTGGCCGCTGTGATCGCTTCTTGCAGTGAGCATTCTGAGTCACTGTCGGTGTTTGTTAATGTTGTTACGGTAAACGCAGACGCATGGCTTACACAAAAAATAGCTACGCCTGTTGCGATAAAATGCGGGAGGTACGGCATTAATCCTTCCTTGATAATTTCCGTTAAAGTAATGGCTAGGAAAGGTATCATTGCGCTATGAGCAGTTCAAGGACGCAACTGTGTGACCTGTATACGTATTTCCTTTTTGGAGCTCTTCGAGTGTTTCTAAAACAATGCCTGATTGTATCTCTGGCGATGATCGCCTTTGCCGCTAATTCTGTACTCTGCCGCTTGGCATTAGTTGACGGTGCGATTGATGCGGGCAGTTATACCTTGGTTCGTATTTTCTCCGGTGCTGTTACGCTCTTGTTTCTTTCAGTATTTCTATCATCTAAAAAAGAAACGGGTTGGAATCACGGCAATTGGCGCTCGTCGGTTTATCTCTTTCTTTACGCAATTACAATTTCTTATGGTTATTTAGGTATTGATACTGGGCTTGGTGCTTTGATTCTCTTTGGTGCTGTGCAAATAACCATGATTTTGGTGAGTTACTTTCGGGGTCAAGCACTTAACAGATTGGAGTGGCTGGGCACATTACTGGCGTTTGGTGGTTTTATCTATTTGATGCTGCCAGAGGATATTGATTCGGTGGCATACACCTATGAAGCTGCCACTTTAATGATAGTGTCGGGTGTTGCTTGGGGGTTTTATACGTTAGCAGGTAAGGGGGTTACTAACCCCTTGCTAGCAACCTCGGGTAATTTTTTACGCGGTACGATACTTGGATTCCCTTTATTGTTGCTTCTTGTTCTCGCGCTACCAACCATTATTTCTTTGCACGGAATTCTATTGGCTTGCGCTTCAGGTGCGTTGGCTTCGGCGTGCGGATATGCCATTTGGTATGTTGCGCTTCGTGGTCTTAGTTCGTTACAAGCTGGGGTGGTGCAATTAACCGCGCCACTTCTAACGGCATTGGGTGGTTTGTTGTTTATTTCCGAAGCTATCACGCTTCAGTTTGTAATCACTGCGGCATTGATCTTGGGTGGTGTTTTCATTGTGTTATTAGCCCGTAGTCGAGGGATAAACCCTAAGTGAGATTTTAATTTAGGGAGTAGGGTTGACCTGTGAGCGACTCGAAGGTTTATTCTGTTGGTAGTTCAAGACATTGAGGCGGAATAAACCATGTCAGTTGGGTTAAAGGTCAATGAGGTTGCCAAACAGTTTGGTGTGAATGCAAACACAGTGCGACATTACGTGCGTATCGGTTTGATCAATCCGCCGAAAGATGAGTCTGGTTATCACCGCTTTGGCAAAAACGAAGCGCAAACGCTCAGGTTTATTCTTAACGCGCGAGAACTAGGCTTTACGTTAGAAGATATTCAACAACTGCTTGATGACGCGTCACGTGGCGAGTCCCCCTGTCCTCATGCTCGCGAGCTGATCGAGTTACGCTTAGACCAAGCTCGCCTCTTTACAAGCCCTTGTGGAGCGTATGGAGCAGGCCACAGCCAGTTGGCAGTCAATCCCTGACTGTGAACCCTGCGGCCAACATATTTGTCATCTAATTGAAGGAACCCATCATGAGTGATATAGAAAAAACGTCTTCTTGTTGTGGCTCTGAGTCTAAACCTGCCCCTCAAAATGTAGCTGCGGCATCAAGTTGTTGTGGTTCCTCGTCTAACCAGAGTGATGGTCATGCCGGCCATAATCACGGAGGAAAAGGTAATGAAGCTGATAGCTGCTGCCCGCCATCAGATAAGTCATCCATTGATTGGATCATGTGGACGTGCCTTCCTGCTGTACTTTTGGGGTATGCCGGTTTTTTATGGTTTGGTCATACAGAGGCCCTGCCTGAGTGGCTAGGGACTATGTTCCATACCAGTTATGAAATGGTCAATGCCATGTGGTGGGGGGTTCTCTCTGCGGCGTTTTTTGTGGGATTACTTGGGCGGATTCCACGAGAACTGGTGATGTCTGTATTAGGTAAGGGCGGCAGTAAGCGTGGAATCTTCCGTGCGACGATGGCTGGTTTAATGCTCGATCTCTGTAATCATGGCATCTTGATGGTTGGAATGAAGTTGTATGAACGTGGTGCGAGTATTGGCCAAGTTATCGCCTTCTTAGTGGCCAGTCCATGGAATTCGCTGACATTAACCTTGATTCTTGTGGGGCTAATTGGCCTTAAGTGGACACTGTTGTTTATTGTGGCTTCCATGGTGATTGCTTGGATCAGCGGTTGGGTATTCGATCGCTTGGTTGATCGCGGCACTTTGCCAGCAAACCCAAACGGTGGCGATTTTGAACAGGTCGCATTCATGCCAACACTTAAAGAAACATGGGCTGAACACGATTGGCGTCCAGCATCATTGTTACGCATGTTTTGGGGCGGTTTGAAGGAATCAAAAATGGTACTTCGTTGGGTTGTATTTGGTGTAGTGCTGGTGGCCTTGATACGCGCTTTTGTTCCTGAAGACAGCTTTGAATTATGGTTCGGAGCGAGTATCACTGGGTTGCTATTGACCCTATTAGCCACCACTTTGATCGAAGTCTGCTCAGAAGGCTCTAGCCCAATTGCGGCAGATCTATTTAACCGAGCAGGTGCGCCGGGGAATGCTTTTACTTTCCTTATGGCGGGTGCTGCCACGGACTACACAGAAATCATGGCGGTGAAAGAAACCACAAAGAGCTGGAAAATTGCACTTTTCCTTCCTTTGATTACAGTACCTCAAGTGCTGATGATTGGTTGGATTATGAATGTCACCGGCGCTTAGACTGCTTATTTGTTGAAGTCATTGAGGTGACCTTCTTGCTTAAACTTAGGTTTTGTATAACTATTGAATAACTTTAAAGTCTTAACAAGGTTAGGTGATCTATGACTCTGAAATTAGCCGCTGTCGTTTTAACGGCGACCGTTGGGATCAGTGCGTGTTCCAGCGTCACGGTTGAACATGCTGAAGGACGTACTCCATCGTTAGTGCCACAGGATTTTTTCAGTGGAAAAATTTGTGCAGATGGTGTGGTGAGAGATCGCTCTGGTGCTGAAATACGTTCGTTTAATGCAGAGATCATTGGCAGCTGGAACGACCTTGGGGTAGGTACGTTAGATGAAGTCTTTTACTTTTATGATGAACCTGGCGCGGCCGCCAAAGAAGAGACACGCGTATGGACACTAACACCAACGATGACAGAACGTGGAGCGGCATTAACCGCGGAAGCGTCTGATGTACCAGAAGCCACAACCATGTATTGGGCGGGTAATGCCATTCATATGAGCTATATGCTGCGTTATGGTGATCCTGGGGATACCATCGACTTAAATATGGACGATTGGATGTATCAGGTTGCCGACGGTGTGGTGGTCAATGAAACTAAAATGAGTAAGTTTGGTTTGCACGTTGGTCAAATACTTTTGGTTATGCGAAAAGTCGATAACTCGGTGGGCTGTCTTTAAGCTGGAACCCCTACCTAGAGAATATGAAAATGATTGATCATCTGAGTACCTACGCGCGAGATTATTTAAAAACTAAGAACTTTTACGCAGCGGTATTCTCCGAGTTGGGGTTTGGCTTACAGACTGAAATGATTGCTACGTGGAACAAGTATTTTCCTACGCAGCGTATGTGTGCTTTTGGTCCTGAAAGTAAACCCGTATTTTGGGTAATAGAAGTGAAAGAAGCGTATACGCCGCGCCATGTGGCGTTTACTGCAAGTAGTCGTGCAGAAGTCGATGCTTTTTATAAAGCGGCATTGGCACTAGGCGCGGAGGGTAATGGTGAGCCGGGTTTACGTCCGCAATATCATGAACATTTTTACGGTGCCTTCGTGATTGACCCGGACGGTAATAACGCCGAAGCCGTTTGTCACTCACCAGAATAACCCTTAGGGCACGACGGCTTTAATCAGAGGTGCCTTTGATAAAGACGTTTTTTTATAAGCCTACCATGCGGTTAATGAGTTTTTCTGCTGTGTCACTCAGTTGAATCAGTGACGCTGAGTTACCATCCATGAGTTCGTATAAAATTAATTCATTAATGCCGGCAATAACAGCGATTGCACTTGCGTGGTCGATGGCCTGAATTTTTTCTCCAACATTGATGCGCACACTGACTTGCTGGCATAAAAACTGAGCAAACAGCTCGGCTACCTTTCTTCTTGCGGCTAATCCTTTGTGCCCCATCGCAGCTGTTTCAAGGTACAGAGCATTCATTAATGCTGGGTGTTCTTGAATAAAAGATAAGTACGCGTGTGTCACCTTTGCTGTCAGAGATGGCCAATCATCCGCGGGGGAATATGCACTCATGATACAGGCCATAATTTTTAAGCTGGTGTCAGAGGATAGCGCCAACAAGCATGCGTCTTTATTTTCAAAGTGCTGATAAAAAGAGCGACGAGAAACTTGTGCTGCACGGGTAATGTCTGCAAGTGTGATATCCCGGTACAGTTTGTTCTTTAGGCAAGCGGTCAGTGCGTTGAGTAAACGCTCTTTATGATCGGTGGCAGGTTTGTTCATTAGGGTATCGCTCTCTTTTTCATTTTTTGGGTATTCGGATTAGCTGGTTGATTTTCTCTTTGGCGTGCAATCACAGATTACACTTTCCCAACGGAAAAACTGGTTGGCGAGGCCTGGAACAAATGCGTAAGGATTGTGGTACTAGAGAATTCATCGCGCATCCTTCTGTCTACCTCGAACGCTCCCTTAGCGCGAATTTGTCCGATGTGCCACTGACTGCTGACAACACTCGTATGGAGTTTTCAACCTAAACCCGGATTCGATGTTCCCGTAAGTACTGGGTGTGGTAACTATGCATCAGGAAATTTAGCGCTTGACCTTCCCACAATAGGAAGGTTTATCTTTCTGGAATATCATCAGGAGATGCTTGTGGAGAAGACGAATGATGCATACTCAAGACAAATTGAATCCGTCGGCTGTGACGGTGACAAGCTTTCCCATCGAAGGTATGAGTTGCGCTTCCTGCGTCGGGCGCGTGGAGGCTGAACTCAAGAAGGTCGAGGGCGTTGACACTGTTACGGTGAACCTGGTGACCGAACGTGCCGATATCCAGTCCGCTTCGCCACTCGACCGCGGATCACTCATCAACGCTATCGAGAAAGCTGGCTATTCGGTGCCAGCTGAGACCACAGAGCTTTCCATCGAAGGTATGACCTGCGCGTCCTGTGTCGGTCGCGTCGAAAAGGCGCTCAAGGCTGTGCCCGGCGTCACCAGTGCCGTTGTCAACCTTGCGACTGAAAGAGCCACGATCCAGGGCAGCGCCGATGCGACCGCCTTGGTGACGGCTATCGAGAACGCGGGATATGATGCCAGGGTAATCGCGGCTGCTACGGGTAGCCGTCGGGGCGAGACCGATGAGCGCACCGAGAAGAAGGACGCGGAACGCCGTGGACTGACACGTGATTTCACGATTGCAGCGGTGTTGACCGTGCCTGTCTTCATTCTGGAGATGGGCTCACACCTCATTCCTGGCATGCACGACCTGATTGCCTCAACGATCGGCATGGAGACGAATTGGTATCTCCAGTTCGTGTTGACAACCATCGTTCTGTTCGTGCCGGGCATCCGCTTTTACCACAAGGGGTTTCCGGCCCTCGGGCGGCTTGCCCCCGACATGAACTCCCTGGTCGCGGTCGGCACCATGGCAGCCTATGGCTATTCGCTCGTGGCGACCTTCGCGCCGGGGCTCCTGCCCGACGGAGCCGTCAACGTCTACTTTGAGGCCGCCGCTGTTATCGTCACTCTCATCCTGCTCGGCCGGTTGCTGGAGGCTCGCGCCAAGGGACGCACCTCCGAGGCGATCAAGCGTCTTGTCGGGCTTCAGGCCAAAATGGCACGGGTGCGTCGGGACGATAAGTCGATCGAACTGCCGATCGACTCCGTCTTGTCGGGAGATATCGTCGAGGTTCGTCCCGGCGATCGCATTCCGGTGGATGGCGAACTCATCGAAGGCGAAAGCTATGTCGATGAATCGATGATCACGGGAGAACCGATCCCCGTCTCCAAGAAGCACGGCAGCGAGGTCGTGGCCGGAACGGTGAACCAGAAAGGCGCATTCGCCATCCGTGCGACGGCTGTCGGCGGCAACACCGTTCTGTCGCAGATCATCCGCATGGTGGAAGAAGCGCAGGGGTCGAAGCTGCCAATCCAGGCGCTGGTCGACAAGGTGACGATGTATTTCGTGCCTGCGGTGTTTGTGGCAGCGATTCTCACCTTCGGGACATGGATGTGGTTCGGCCCGTCGCCCGCGCTCACTTTCGCGCTGGTCAACGCCGTCGCGGTGCTGATCATCGCCTGCCCTTGCGCCATGGGGCTGGCCACACCGACCTCGATCATGGTCGGCACTGGCCGCGGTGCCGAGCTGGGCGTGCTCTTCCGCAAGGGTGAAGCACTCCAGTTGTTGAAAGATGCCAAGGTCGTTGCCGTTGACAAGACGGGCACGTTGACGGAAGGCAAACCGGCTCTCACCGATCTGGAATTGGCCACCGGATTCGAGCACGTAGACGTGTTGGCTCTGGTCGCGGCCATCGAGGCCAAATCCGAACACCCGATCGCCCGTGCGATCGTGAACGCCGCCGCCGCGGAGAACATCTCACTGCCGGACGTGTCGAACTTCGAATCGGTGACGGGTTTTGGCGTGAAGGCTGAGGCCGGTGGCAAGCGGGTCGAGATAGGTGCTGACCGCTACATGAGCGAACTCGGTCACGACGTGGCGGCGTTCTCCAAGGTCGCCAAACGCCTCGGCGACGAGGGTAAGTCTCCGCTCTATGCTGCGATAGAGGGCAAGCTTGCGGCGATTATCGCCGTTGCCGACCCGATCAAGGAAACGACGCCTGCTGCCATCAAGGCCCTGCACGATCTCGGGCTCAAGGTCGCGATGATCACCGGCGACAACGTCCACACGGCCAAGGCCATCGCGGCGCGACTCGGGATCGACGAGGTGGTGGCGGAAGTGCTACCGGACGGCAAGGTCGACGCGGTGCGCCGCCTTAAGGGAGAGCACGGCAAGGTGGCGTTCGTCGGTGATGGCATCAACGACGCTCCCGCTCTGGCCGAAGCGGATGTAGGTCTTGCCATTGGCACAGGTACGGACATTGCCATTGAAGCGGCTGATGTGGTGCTGATGTCGGGTAACCTGCAAGGTGTGCCAAAGGCGATCGCCTTGTCGAAGGCAACCATCGACAACATCCGACAAAATCTGTTCTGGGCGTTTGCCTACAACACGGCTTTGATTCCGGTCGCGGCAGGTGTGCTCTATCCGGCCTACGACATCCTGCTTTCGCCCGTCTTCGCTGCCGGCGCCATGGCACTGTCGTCGGTGTTTGTACTCGGCAATGCACTGAGGTTGCGTCATTTCCGCTCACCCATGGGGACGGACGACAACGACGTGTCGCAGAGACAGGTGGAATTTGCACAAGCGAAATAAGGACAACCGAGCCTGCCACAGTGCAGGCTTGATGTTATCTGGAGAGGCATGGCTATGAATATTGGAAAGGCAGCGGAGGCATCGGGTGTATCGGCGAAGATGATCCGCTACTACGAATCGATCGGCTTGATTCCGGAAGCGTTGCGAACCGAAGCTGGATACAGGGATTACTCGGACAAGGATGTGCAAACCCTGCGCTTCATCCGGCGCGCACGGGATCTCGGGTTTTCGGTGGCGCAGATGAATGAACTGGTTGCGCTCTGGCGCGACCGGGGTCGTGCGAGCGCCGACGTCAAACGTCTTGCGCTTGAGCATGTCGCGGAGCTTGAGCTCAAGGCGCGCGAACTCCAGGAAATGAGCCGTGCACTCAAGCACCTGGCGGAAAACTGCCAGGGCGACGCTCGGCCGGACTGCCCGATTATCAGCGGTCTGGCCGGGGATGGCGTAGTGAAAGGAACGCCTAAGGGTGAGCGAGAACTTAATTCCACGCGCTTCGGGGCTATCGGGATTGAACCCAATTGCACGCAACGTCGCGGGAAAGAGAAGCGCTGACGCGTCTACTTCAGAAGCGGCGTCCTTGCCCTGACCTGAATGATTACCCGGCAAGGTGCTGATTATCGTACCCAGCCTCGCGGATGGCATCACTGATACGCGCCTCATTGACCTGGCTGCGCACGGTGACCTCGGCGTGTTCTATATCTGTAGATACTTCCGCCTGTGGGTCGATACTTTTAATGGCTTTTTCGACGGCGGATGTGCAGTGGCCACAGGTCATGCCGTTAACGTTGAATCGATACATATCGAACTCCTTCACAGAATCAGAGAATTGAGGAACCTGATCGTCCCAGCGACCAATCTAGTCTTTCCAACGCTGGTAAGGTCAACTGCGGAGCCTCAGACTTTGATTTGTCGAGTGCTCTGTGCCGACGGGCTGCCAAATGCACGGCTATTGATAAGACCTGGCCGATGCCGACAGTCTCTCTGTGCAAGGCATGCAAACGCAGCCTTGACCTTCCAACCATTGGAACGATTACCCTTTTGTGAAAAGTCAGCGCAACCGGTGTTCGGTAATCGCACTAAACACAAAGGAGTTAATCGATGTCCACAGAATCCCCTTCTCACTCAGGCAGACCAGAGCGCCCACTCGGTCTGGCCTTGGCATTATTGCTGGATTGATTCTTGGAGGATTTCTGACAGGCCTGCTTGGCTGGCGTTGGGCGTTCTTCATCAATGTACCCATCGGTTTGGCGGTGCTCGCTGGTTCGAGAACACTTGTCGAAGCGGAATTGCACAAGGGACGCCCCGACCTGACGGGAGCGCTTTCCAGCATCATCGGCATGGCAGCACTCGTCTATGGAATTACCCGTGGTGGTGAACATGGCTGGACCGATGGCATTACGCTCATTGCATTCGCCACTACGGCTATCCTGCTGCCGCTGTTCTTGGTTTTACAGTCGCGCAGCAGTGATCCACTTTTGCCGCTCCGCTTGTTCAAGGATCGCAACCGATCCGGTTCGTACCTGGCCATGCTGCTGCTGGGCTTCGGCCCCATGGGCATGATCTATTTGCTGACGCTCTATTTGCAGCACATCCTCAGCTATAGCCCGACCCTGACCGCCATGGCGTTTCTGCCCTTTGGGGTGGGTATCATCATTGGTGCTGTTGTCAGTTCAAAGCTTGTCATGCGCTTTACGCCGCGCGAGGTCTCAGCTCCGGCTGCGCTGGTCGCTAGCGCTGCATTGTTCTGGCTTTCGACCATCGGGCAACAACTCGACTATAGCTGGCACTTCATGCCAGCCGCCTTCCTCACCGCCTTCGGTTTCGTGGGAGCGGTCATTGCGCTGGCATTGACGGCCGTGAAGGGTGTGCAAGCACAGGAGACCGGCATCGCATCGGCGTTGTTCAACGCGTCGCAACAGATTGGTGTTGCGTTGGGGCTGGCTATCCTTTCGAGCATTTCTGTCTCCGTCACGGCCAGTCGGATGCCCGAGGCATTTGCTTCTCTGTATCGCGGTCGGGAAGTCGGCGATGCCGAACTGGTGCAGTCAGCCGGTGATGCGCTGATTCAGGGTTATGGCTTGGGACTTGCGGCGAGCGGGGTTGCTCTTGGCATCGCAGCCATCATCGTGGCCGTACTTGTCAACGCCAGGAAAGGACAGGTTTCCACACTTGGCGATAGTCCCTTGCATTGACCGGTTCTTCTTCCCTTTACGGCGCAGTCTGCCAAACCCGTACTGCGCCACACTGATGATTAATGGGAATCTGTCGCAATAGCTATGGAGCTTCCACCATGAGGAGAACACCGCATGACCGAAATGCCCGACAACATCCTGCACCTGCCTAAGTACCAGGTGCTGGGCTGCAAATCCACCGACGACGAAATGCACTTTCAGGTGGACGTGCCCGCTCCCATTGCCTGCGAGGAATGCGGCGTGCAGGGTGAGTTCGTGCGGTTCGGCAAGCGTGATGTTCCCTATCGTGATCTGCCCATCCACGGCAAGCGGGTCACTCTCTGGGTGGTCCGCCGCCGATACACCTGCCGGGCCTGCAAGACAACATTCAGGCCC
>NVWL01000005.1 GCA_002733645.1 Oceanobacter sp. | reverse complement strand
CCCAGATAACATCGACAACGATGATGATAACGACGGCGTCTCTGATACTGATGAAGCGACCAATGGCACCGATCCGCTAAATGCTGACACTGATGGCGACGGCGAAAACGACGGCGCTGAAGGTACAACAGATACTGATTCAGACGGCATTATTGATGCCGTAGAAAGCAGTACGACAGATACCGACAACGACGGTGTATCGGATGAATTGGATGCTGAGAACAACAATCCAAACAACGATACTGACGGTGATGGCATTGGTAACGCAACCGAAGTGACGGCGGGTACTGATCCACTGAATCCGAACGATGCAGGTACAGATACTGACGGTGACGGAATTCCAGACAATATCGACAACGACGATGACAACGATGGCGTTAACGACGAAGACGATGCGTTCCAGTACGATCCGAACGAGTCTGTAGATACCGACAGCGACGGTACGGGTAACAACGCGGATACTGACGACGACAACGACGGTTACACCGATCAAGACGAAGTTGATGCGGGCACTGATCCATTAGATGGTACAGATACGCCTGCAGATAACGACGGTGACGGCGTATCAGACGTAAATGACAACGACGACGACAACGATGGCGTTAACGACGAAGACGATGCGTTCCCGAATGATCCGAACGAGTCTGTAGATACCGACAACGACGGTACGGGTAACAATGCCGATACTGACGACGACAACGACGGTTACACCGACGAAGACGAAATCGACAACGGCACTGATCCGCTGGATGAGAATGACACGCCAGCAGATAACGATGGCGATGGCGTATCGGATGTGAACGACAATGACGACGACAACGATGGCGTTAACGACGAAGACGATGCGTTCCCGAACGATGACTCAGAAACCACTGACACGGACGGCGACGGCACGGGTAACAATGCTGATACTGACGATGATGGTGACGGTTACTCTGACGAAGACGAAGTTGATGCCGGTACTGATCCATTAGATGGCACAGATACCCCAGCAGATAACGACGGCGATGGCATCTCTGATGTTAATGACGATGACGATGATAACGACGGCATTTCTGATGATGATGAAGATGCCATTGGTACCGATCCTAACAACAGCGACAGTGATGGTGATGGTGTAGATGATGGTACTGAAATTGGTAATGATCCATCTAACCCAACAGATTCAGACGGTGACGGCATTCCGGATGTGAATGATCCTAATAACGATACTGACCAAGATGGCTTGTCGAACTACCTAGAAAGCTTGATTGGCTCTGAACCTGAAAGCCGTGATAGCGATGGTGATGACTACCGTGATAACGAAGAGATTGGTGTTGTTCTAAGTGGTAACGACGTTGATAACGACGGTATCGACGATGCGTTAGATGCTAGTGAGCTAGGTATGCCAGACGAAAATGGTGATGGTGTTGCTGACTTTGCAATTATCGATGTTGATGGTGATGGTGAGCCTAACCTTACTGATACCGACAGCGATAACGACGGCATTAATGACATCGATGAAACGTTAGCTGATGGTGATTCAGATGGTATTCCGGATTTGGTCGATCCACTCAATGTATTAGGTGGTGGCGACAGTGATGGTGACTTTATCCCTGATGCGCTTGAGTGTTGCCACGATACTGATTTGAATGGTCAGCCTGATTATATGCAGGATGATTCAGACAATGACCGTATCGATGACATCTTTGAAGCTGGCATTAGCGGTACTGACACTGATCTAGATGGCTACGACGATATTTATGACGCAGATATTAATGATGATGGTGTTGTAGATAACGGCCCGGATGCTAACGCTGATGGTATTAATGATGATTGGCTGCCGATCGACAGTGATGGCGACGGCTTACCGGATTACCGTGATACCGATAGTGATAACGATGGCGTCACTGATGAAGTTGAATCTGGTTACGGCGCGTATCCAAATCAAGATTCAGATGGTGATGGCATCCCTGATCGAATCGATGTGGTGTCTGAGCCAGGTTTAGCCGGAGGTGGTGATAGCGATGCTGACGGCATAACTGATGCTGATGAGTGTCCAACAGGCTACCCATACTGTGCAGATACTGATGGAGACGGTACTCCGGATTACATGGATAACGTTGATGAAAGTATCGATCAAGCACCGGGTAACCCTGATACCGATGGCGATGGCCTGACGGATGAGGAGGAAGCGGATTTAGGTACAGACCCTAATAATGCGGATACCGATAACGACGGCATCTCTGATGGTGACGAAGTCACCGCTGGCTCTGATCCTAAAAATGCAGATTCAGATGGTGACGGTATTAGCGATGGCAAAGAAAACACAGACAGCAACAGTAATGGTGTCGTGGATACTCAAGAGGGGTATTTGAAAACATCAACTGGTACAGGGTCTATGCACTTCTTATGGCTAGCGTTGGCGGGACTATTGATTCGTCGTCGCCACCTCGCGGCGGTGATAGCTGCCATGATCGTATTGCCTAGCTCAGTGATGGCTGCCGAAACTGAACGTTTGTACTTCTCTGGTGCTCTTGAGTATTCACGGTTTGCACCAGTGACAGAAGGTGGTGGTATTCAGATCACTGATCGTCACGATTGGGGATATGGCGTAGGTGTCGGGTATGACGTGTTGGATGAGCTAGCAATTGAGTTTAACTATGCTCAAAAAGGTGAGCTAGTCGCTGCCACTGCAGGCGATGATGTCAATATCGACTACAGCGCGATGACATTAAACGCTCGCTGGTTTCCGGGCTTTTGGTACGGTAATCGTCGTTATGATGATGACTGGCCAGAAAAATTTAACTGGTTCCTTTCTGGTGGGATGAGCCATTTATTAACTGATGGCTCGGCACTTGAAAATAGTGAAAACAGTGTAAATATCACTTATGGCGCGGGTGTCACTTACGGCTTAACTTCCAAACTGCAATTACGTGGTTCAGTGGATCGCGTATCTGGTGATGTTTTGACTTTTGGCCTTAGCTTAGTGTGGTATCCATTTGCCCCTGAGAATCGTGGTAAATATCAAGCGCCAGTGGTTGTTGAGGAAGCAGTTGCACCAGTATATGTGCCGGTAGATATCGTTGTTCCGCGAGCGAAACCAACAGTCAGCATTGTGCCTGTGCCTCCGGTTGCAGAGGTCTGTCAGGTTGAGCGTTCACGTGCCGACGTACTATTTGGTTATGATTCGTACCGTTTGCAAGATCAGTTTTTTGATAGCTTAGATTTTGCTGCCAAAGACTTCTTTAAATGTCCGAACATGACGATTACCTTGATCGGTTTTACGGATAGCCGTGGTAGCCAGCGTTATAATGAACGTCTTGCTTTACGTCGCTCAGATTCGGTGGCTCAATATTTGATGGAGCGAGGTGTACCTTCCAATAGAATTGTGAAGATTTCACGTGGTATTGATGATTCACGTGGTTTGGAAGAGTCTGAAAAACGTCGTGTAGAATTGTACTTCGGTGATCACTCTGAGAAAGACTGAGAGCCAGTGCGTTGAAGAGTAGTACTGCTCTGCTCGACACATGAAAACTAGAATGAACCGGCTTAGGCCGGTTTTTTCTTACCTACAATAATGTCAGTAGGGAGTAAGAGAGCCAGAGGCGTGTTGTAAATTTAACGTCTGGTCTCTAATATTAGAAACAACCTCGGATTGTCATGAGTATTTCCTGAGTAACCTAACCGGTTACTGAGAGGCCAATAACAATAATTACGGCAACATAAGAACAATGGATTGTGCTTTACTCGGTCGTTAGCCAACCCTGACTTGGGATGGAGCACTCGGTATGAAGATCTCTTCAAAGTTTAATCACGCTGTATTAGTGTCGATATCATTCGTTGCTTTTTCGTCGCTTGCCGCTCCTGGTGGTGTTTCTAGCCCGGGCCTGTGGCTGAAATCAGATGACGCGGGAGATATCAGTACCGCTTGGAAAGATCACTCAGATAACAACAACCCCGTCGAAGCTGTGGCAGATTCTGGTGAGGCGCCCTGGGAATTAACTGCTGCAGACTCAGATCATAACTTTCACCCTTACACCACAGGGTATAGTTCTAACCGACTTTTTTTAGAGCCGGATGCTTCTTTTGTTGTTGACGAAAAAAGTCCAACCCCGCTAACTATATTAACGGTCACTCGTAATGAATCTGTGTTGGCTGATGATGTGACGGCTCGAATCACAGGGTTAGATAACCTCAATTATGGCAGTTCCAGCCCCGCACGAGAGCCAGGTATCTCGCTAATGGGAATGGACACTGAGAACCCGGGGCAGTTACAAATCAGTTTAGAATCAGATGACTTTTTTGGTATCTCGGAATACCGATACTCTAATTCAATTCCGTTATCTCAAAACTTGTTAAGCCACTCTGTGATCGGTGGTGTGAATAACGATCAAGTGACTTTCGGTTTTAATGGCGTCGACACCTTAAACGTAATGGATGATCCCGTTATTACACGAGGAAATGTGTTGAGTGTAGGTTATGGCGCTGTTTTGATGAGCGAAGCATTTAACGGCGATATCATGGAGGTTATTTGGTATGCCGAGGCACTCACACCAGAACAGTTAAGAAAAGCTAATACCTACTTAGCCATTAAGTACGGCATCGCGTTAGAGGGGGATTACGTCGGCAGCAATGACCAAGTTGTGTGGTCGGCTGCTGAAAGCGCCTCATTTAACCATTCAGTATTTGGTCTTGCGCGAGATGACATTAGCGGCTTGCATCAAAAGGTCTCGCGCTCGGTAGACTCAAGTGAGCTCATCTTATCTATTGATGCAGATTTTAGCAGCGATAATGGCAGTATCAGCCGTGTTACCGAAATTTCTGGTGATCAACAATATTTCATCGTTGGTGATAATGCTGCGGCTGTTGCAACTCAAGACACTGAATTAGAGACACCATACTCGCTACGCTTATCTCGTGAGTGGCTGGTGCAAAGCACATCGTTTAATCAGCCCGTCTCGTTAAAATTTGAACTGCCAACGCTGCCAGCGAATACTCGGGTGTATTTAGTGCGTAAAAACTCGAATTCTGATTTTTTTGATGGCTCAGAATCGTTAGGGGAAGTGGATTCGAGCACGGGTATTATTGAAAATATTCAATTGAACGATGGCGATTATTTTACGCTAGCAATAACGCGCGATACTGATGGTGATGGCGTCCTTGATACCGAAGATGCCTTTCCAAATGATCCTACTGAATCTGTAGACACCGATTCCGACGGTACGGGGAATAATGCAGATACTGATGATGATAATGACACTTATACTGATGATGACGAAGTAGCGTCAGGGTCTGACCCGCTCGATAGCGGCGACACGCCGCTGGATAACGATGGCGATTCTATTTCCGACGTCACCGATACCGACGATGATAACGACGGTGTGAGTGATATTGATGAAGTAGCCATTGGTATCGATCCATTCAATGCCGATAGCGATGGGGATGGTGTTAACGATGGTCGGGAAGTCGGTACGGATGCGAGCATGCCAACCGACACCAACGGTGATGGCATTCCAGATGTTAAGGACGAATTTAACGATTCAGACTTAGATGGACTAACTAATTTTATCGAGTCTCAAATTATTGGCTCCAACCCTAACTTGCGTGATAGCGACGGCGATGACTTGCGTGATAACGAAGAGCTCGCGGTTCCGCTTTTAGGTGAAGATACTAATGGTAACGGAATTGATGACGCCATTGATGCAAGCATGATTAGCGCTCCCGATATGAATGGTGATGGCATTGTTGATTTCGCATTACGTGATACCGATGGCGATGGAACGCCAGACCTACTAGATTTCGACAGTGATGCCGACGGCATTGACGATGTGAATGAAGCACTCGCCGATACAGATAAGGATGGAATTATTGATGTGCTCGATCCTTTTATTGCGCTCGGTGGTGGAGACAGTGATGCGGATGGTATCCCGGATGTGGTTGAGTGCTGCAGCGACACCGACCTAGATGGCCAACCAGATTACACGCAGCTAGATTCTGATCGAGATGGATTATCGGATCGCCAAGAAGCCGGTCTTATTGGAAACGACGACGACGTTGATGGCTACGATGATTTTTACGATGCAGACATCAACTTCGATGGCATCATTGATAATGGCCCAGATGACAATGGAGATGGTATTCGAGATACCTGGGTCGTGCTTGATACGGATGGTGATGGCTTTGCGGATTACCGTGACACGGATTCAGACAATGATGGCATAAGTGACTTTGACGAAACGTTATCCGCCAGTGACTTCAATATAGACGAAGATAACGACGGCATTCCTGCACAGGCCGATGTTGCAAGTGGCGTCGATGGTGGAATGGATGGTGGCGACAGTGATGGGGATGGCCTATCGGATCTATTTGAGTGCGCTGCGGGATATCCATTCTGTAAAGATTCAGATTTTAACGGCACACCTAATTACATGAGTACAGACAGTGATGGTGATGGTATCGACGACAGCGTGGAATGCCCTTCAGTGAATGATTGCCCCGATTCAGATGGCGATGGCATTCCAGATTACATTGATAACGATAGTGATAAAAATCAAGCACCGGGCACAGCCACTGGTGATAACCTCACAGGGGATAGCAAGTCGGACCATATGACGGCATCGACGGGCATTGGTGCATTGACTTGGGTGTGGGTGCTAGGAATGATGATGCTATTATCATATCGACGTAAAACAAAAGGATAGCCCGATGACCTTTACAAGGCGGTTGGCGAAGGCCATCACCTGTATTGCAACAATCAGCTTAAGTATCGCGTTGGCAACAACAGCCAATGCAGCAGAGTTTGATGGCTTAACTAAAGAGCGTTTATACGTAACCGCGGGAACAGAATTTTCCCGGTTTACGCCTGAGACTCAAGGATCAGAATTTACCGCCGAAGATGTTCATGATTGGGGATTTGGCGTAGGCGTTGGTTATGATTTACTCGATCAACTCGCCATAGAGTGGGACTACTCCAATAAGGGTGAGTTACTCGCCACGAGTGATTCAGGGTTTGTAAATACGGGTTATAACTACACCACAGTGACGGCCAATTGGTTTCCAGATTTATGGTATGCCAACCGCCGTTACGATGATGATTGGCCAAATAAAATTAATTGGTACTTGTCTGGTGGCTTAAGCCGTTTATTTGTTTCAGGGTCTGCGAATACCGAGTTAGAAAATAACGTCAATGTCATGGTTGGAGCCGGTGTGACTTACGGCTTTGATTCAAAACTGCAATTGCGTGGGTCCATTGATCGCGTATCCGGCGACGTCCTTACTTTTGGCTTATCTTTAATGTGGTACCCATTTGCACCTGAAGGGCGGGGCGAACGACGAGGGCGAATCACGGAAGACGACGTACCTGTGTACGTGCCTTTTCAGGTGGCTAAATCTATCGCTAAAGGTGAAGCCAACAATATGTGTCAGTTCACCAAACAGGAAGAAACAGTCGTATTTTCTTCAGGCTCTTATTTAGTAACTAAGGGCTACCTAGGTCGTTTAAATCAAATTGCTGATCGCTTCTTTAAATGCCCGAATGTTCGTATCGTCTTAATTGGCATCGGTGAGGGGAGTGCGAGGCGGGATGAACAGCCTATCGAATTCCGAAGAAATGACGCCGTAGCGCGTTACTTGATTAAACGTGGCGTGCCCTCGAACAAAATCGTCATGACGACACAGAGCTATGCCGATGTGGCGAGAGGAAGTGATAAAAACCGTGTGGATGTGTACTTCGGACGCTGATGTGATTTTCTCGTGAGTGACTCAATGACAATAAAAAACGGCTACTTGGCCATCGTTGCTTCATAACTACTGTTCCACAGTTTTAAGCAGCGCTGTAGCTGACACTGAACGGTTGTTTTAATATCTAGGCCCAATGCCTCACAAGGGGAACTTATCCCCTTACCGGTGGGCATAACCAGACATATCTTCTGTTTATGCGACGGCCCCAGAGTCGCTAATGCATGGTCGCTGCTATATCGCTTTTCAGATCATATTCCTAGTTTGCTATTTCATATTCCTAGTACTGCTTAATTTGAAATGCGGCTTCGCGGACTTTCCTTTAATCGGCATGCGTTGGCTGGATGAAGCCGGATGCGCCGAGAAGAGAGGATCGTAAGGAGAAACCTCTCCTTGCATGGGGCCGGGGGCGGAGCCCCGAAAGGGAGTTGAGTTTGAGGTCTGAGTTTGCGAGTTGAGCTTAAAGCAGCGCAATTGAATGAATTAAGCAGTTAAAATCGACGAAATTTCACTCCAGTCTATTGGGCAGCAATGGATATTGGTTACCTTCTTGTATGGCGTGTTCAAACCTTCGAGCTGGCCTTATCTTCGCTAGTTTCATTAAGCGACACCAATAAATAAAATCAGTCTGTGATCTTCGTTAGGTGGTTTTATCAAGGATTCGACGTTCCTGTTTTCATTGCTTTTGGGTATGATCAACACACGAGTTTTTAGTAGGAATAAGTTGTGTCGCAGTTTGATCAGGAATCTATTGTATACGGCGTGATTCGTCATTTGCCGTCTACTGAAGAGTTGTCTGCCCGACGTGAACGCCGAAACAATTGGGCGGCAGTACAGGACCTACCATTAGGCTTTGATGATGAATGTTCGCTATTGAAGCGTGAAATGTTCTCTCTATCTGGCGAAGACGCGTTCAGCGGCGCTTATCAAACGCAAATCGTACATTTTGCCGGGTCGTATCGAGCGGTTGAGTATGAGTGGGAGAACTGGCTGCGTCAGTTTGAAGCGTTACTCAAAAGCATGTATTGGGTATCTGCCACGGTTCATCTTGAAACCGAGCTTTCAGGTAAGCACACGTTTAATTGGCAAGCCGATGAAGGTAAGGCACACATGCCTTCAGATGCCGACCTTCGTATGTCCTGCGAGTGGGAAAGGGAAGCGGCTTTTGTCATGTGAAGACGCCCCTGAAGAAGGGGTGATCCGTGTGCCATACGACAGATTGTCGGCGGATGCGCTTGAAGGCATTATTGAAGATTTCGTGTCTCGTGAAGGTACTGATTACGGAATGGAAGAGTATTCCTTCGACGATAAAAAATCTCAGGTCATGGCTCAAATTCGCAAAGGCAAAGTCGTTGTATTATTCGACCCGTTTGCCGAAACCTGCCATTTGGTTTTGGCCGATCAAGTTCCCAGCGGTTTATAACTTTTCGATTTCCGCCTATCTTAGTTAGACATAATAAGACGCTTCTACTCCTCGCGGCAGTAGTGAACTTAGATGATGGAAATCCACAGCTGATTGGCTTGTCTGTTGCGTTGAATCAATAGATACCGTGCTGTATATCGGTTATTGCTAGGTTAGTGAGTGCTGCTTATGGATAGTCTTTTCGGCGGACCTCGTTATTTCTAAGGAGCTGAAATATGCCAGAGCATTCGATTGAACTTCTAGGTCAAAAATTCTCATACCCTACCACATGGCAAGGATCATTCTCGGTACTTGTTGTATGCGGATGCATTACGGTCGCGACTGTCATGTTGTCGCCCGAGCAAATTGATTCACTGGGCGCGGCATTTGGTCGCGAATCCAGTGAGCGATTAGAGAGTGAGCTGTTTTCTATTAATGAAAAGCTGAGTAGTGAAAACGCTACGCTAAAAAATGATCTTCTGAAATTAACTGATACAGCCAATATTCCTGAGCGTGAAAAACGTAAAATAGTGTCTCAAGTTGAAACTTCTGAAAAAGAGTTAACTGCGGCTTATGCGAATGTGATTGAGATGCAAAGTGAGCGTAAGACGATGCTGAGTGAGGCGATACCAGCCTCTAGCTTAGAGCAGAAAAAACTATTAAGTATTGAAGAAGCGAAGGTGGCGAAGCAGATTAATCTGCTGAAGCAACAACAAGAAATTCAAAAAATAAGATATTAATCATCAATCGGCTTATTCGGTCAGGTTAGTGCACAGCGCATAACCTAGCGAATGTTAATTTTTAGTCGTTGATGTTTATTGAGGTTACGTCTTCTCCACAAGCTCTTGTAATTCTTCTGGCAATTTACTTCTAATGAGCGCGCGTATAATAAATCGTGACGGTGACAGGGCATCTTTTACAATGTTGCTGACCGGTGGCGCGTCGCCACTTATTTGTGCCGCCAGTATCTCAGCACACAAAGGCGAAGACGCTAGCCCCCGTGAACCATGGCCAATATTTAGCCAGACTCGTGGCAGCCAAGGCATGGTGGTAGAGGGAATTTGTTTCGCATTACGTGTTATTTGTTTAAACCGCTCGACGAATAGTTTGCTGTCGACGACGGGGCCAATTAATGGCAAATAATCAGGGGTGGTGCAGCGAAAACTGACGCGGCCGCCAATAACTTTAACGGCCTCTGCGGCAGTCGCCCATTCAGGCCCAAATTCTTCTAGATGGTCAATGTTCGTTTGATGATCGCTATCGCGTAGTTCGGTGTTGTCATCATTGAGGTTGTATGTAGCACCTAGGCAGAGCCGACCATTTAAGGCCGGTGCTAAGTAGCTACGCGCACATAATACCGATTGAGCGTTAGGTAGGTTCGATGGATCTAAGTAGCTCATTTGCCCACGTATGCGCTTTGTTGGCAGGTGTACTTGTTCGCCGAGCAGCTCTTTAGCTTTGAATGCCGTCGCTATAATTAGGCCGTCCGCGTGCAGGTTGGTTTTGTTTACAATGGCTGTTACACCGTCGTTGTCTGCTTCAAAACGTTCAATCGCTTGAGTATAAAAAGTGATGTTTGGGTGATCAAGCAATGCATGGCAGAAATCGGCAGGCGCAACCCAACCAGCTTTGGGGAAGTATAAGCTGCTATTGCTGAGTGCATTACCACTGGCCGCTTGGTTTTGCTCAACGGTGGTTGGGTATATCAAGGATTCTGGTGGTTGTTGGCGAGCCATAAAGTTTTGCTGGCGCTGAGTTTCTTTCTCGCTCCATGATATTTGCAGCACGCCACAATCGTCCCAACTTTTGCCTTTACTGTCGTCGGTTAATATTTCAGCAACGCGTTCTACCGCATGTAAATAGGCTTGGCGGTAGAAGTCCGTATGAGTTGCAGAGTCGCCTGCTGCGAGCTTAACGTACAGTCCACCCTGAACATTTCCTGAGGCTCCATTCGCGATACCGTCGGGGTCAAATACGTGTATTTGATAACCTCGTTCGGCCAGCGCTCGGGCGGTGGTGCAACCGGCAAGGCCAGCACCTGCAATCAAAATCTTTGCGGCAGGCTTTAATGTTGGCGCTTCGGATGACCAAGGCGTTTGATAGTTAAGAGGGTTTATCTCAGGCCCGGAAAAAGCCATGTAATGGCCAGCCTGCATCTCGTATTTTTTGCCAAAACCGATGCGTCGCTCTACGTTAAATCCTGCCCCCCTCATACCGCGTCGTGCGACACCCGCGACGGTATAGGTGGCAAAGGTGGATGTTACTCCACGATAGTGTGACTCGCGGCTAACGCGGCGTATATCTGTAAATAATTCATCCGCCCACATATCTGGATTTTTGTAGGGGGCAAAACCATCAAGATACCAAGCATGTACCGGCGCGCTGAGTTGCTTTGCCGCGTCTTTTATATCTGCAAATATCAGGGTCAGGGTGACTTTTTCTTCGGGCCAGGACAAGGTATGAAAGCCCGGAGTGATGGGCGGGTAGCGTTTCACCAATGTTTTCGCTAGGTCTGAAAGTTCCGGCCATATCGATAATGCACGGCTGAGTTGTTCTTTACTGAGCGGATATTTTTCAATGCTGGTGAAGTGCAACCAAAGAGAATTTTGCTTTGTCGATGGCTGCTTTGTCGATAGTTGCTTGGTGTTGAATTGTTTGAACGCCTGCCAAGTTGCGAGAAAATTAAGCCCCGTACCAAAGCCTGTTTCCACAATATGAAACGGCCCTTGGTGCGTATTCCAGCGCTCTGGAATGCCGTTATTTTGTAAAAATACATGGCGAGTTTCTTCTAAACCATGGCTCGCTGAGAAGTAGGGGTCGTCAAAGTCAGTAGCAACTGGCTGGCCGTCTTCATTCCAGCGTAACTCGGGTGGCGATAATGCATCACGTGAGGGCGCTGGCTTGGGGGGATGACTTGAAGAGCCTGAAGACTTGTATGCCACTGTGTTGATCCGACGTTGAGTTAATAGCGCCCATTGTAATGAAGAAGACAGCTTAGAGCGAAGGGCGTAAACTCGCGATTATGTATTTTCAGATATTTACCGTCCTCTTTCCTGTCATTTTGTGTGCTTTTCTTGGGGCGCTCTGGGCCCGCTCAGGCCAGCGTTATGATAGCGACTTTGTCTCTCGGCTGGTGCTGAACATCGGTGCGCCCGCGTTAATTTTATCGACCTTAAGTCAAGTGGCTATTGATCCATCCTTATTTGCTGATATCGCCATCGCTTGCGTTCTGGTCTCATTCACCATGGCGTTATTAGGTTTTGTTATTCCTCGGTTGTTGGGAGATGACGTTCGAACCTACTTACCATCATTTGTATTTCCAAATGTTGGGAATATGGGGCTGCCCGTATGCATGTTTGCGTTTGGCGAACAGGGGTTAGCGCTTGCGTTGATTTTTTTCATGGTGCTTTCTGTGGCGCATTTTCCCGTCGGAATACTGATGGCGGGTGGACGTGAGGCCGGTGGCTTGATGGGCATCATAAAAATGCCGATTCTCTACGCCATTGCACTGGCTGTGCTCTTGATGATGAGCGGAGCTGTATTACCCGACTTCTTGAATAACGCGGTCTCTTTAATTGGCGCGATGACGATTCCGCTGATGTTAATTACGTTGGGGGTGTCGTTGTACAGCTTGAAAGTATCAGGCTGGGGGAAGGCGTTGCTCTATAGTTTATTTCGTATACTTGGCGGTTTAAGTGCAGGGTTGTTGGTGGTGTGGTGGCTTGATATTGAGGGGGTTGCACGAAGCGTCGTCTTAATTCAAAGCTCTATGCCAGTGGCGGTATTTAATTATTTGTTTGCGGTGAGATTTGATCGTCAGCCCGACGCTGTGGCCGGGCTGGTTGTAGTATCGACGTTACTGTCGTTTGTTTCGTTGCCGATACTACTTAGTTGGCTGATTTAGTTTGGCAGTAAGTTGCCAGATTCTTGGGCCGCTTTATCAATCACTTTGGCATCGTAAATGGTGATTGGGTTGCGCGGAATGTCACGGGCACCAGTGGGTACTTGCGAAATTCGATCAATAATTTCCATGCCTTGTACAACACGACCAAATACAGCGTAACCGTAATCACGTACGCCATGATCAAGAAAGCTGTTGTCTTTTACGTTAACAAAAAACTGGCTAGTGGCGCTATCAACCGATGACGTACGTGCCATTGCAATACTGCCACGCTTATTTTTAAGGCCGTTTTTAGCTTCATTTTTGATCGCTGGTTGAGTAGCTCGTTGAGTCATATCAACATTGAAACCGCCACCTTGCACCATAAAGTTTTTAATAACACGGTGAAAAATCGTACCGTCGTAGTGGTCGCTTTCAACGTATGCAATAAAGTTCTCAACAGACAGTGGGGCTTTTGTCTTGTTCAGTTCAAATTCAATGTAACCTTCACTGGTGTTTAAGCCGATGTTAACGGTCTCGTCGAGAGCGTGTGTTAATGAGCTGCTCAGTGCAGTGAACATGCTCAGTAGTGCAATGGCAATAATACGCATAGTGTTGTTTCCTTATTATTAATGATGAAAGTCGATCAGCTCCAGCCACTGTTACTACGGCGGCTGCGTAAATTTGGTAATACAAGGCCAGCGAAAATACCGGCAAAAACGAGTCCACCACCATAAATTAGATATGCTTGGGTGCTGTCTTTTCGTAGCTGTTGGTTTTCAGCGGACAAAGTTTCTACTTGCAATTCCAACTCTTGATTACGAACCGTTAACTTTCGGGCTTTATCGTCTAAAGCTAATGCGTTTTCAGAGACGTTTTTAATACGTTCTAATTCACGCTCTAATTCTGTATTGCTACGGCTGGCGTCGGCACGTTCAGACTTTGTGTTCTCTAAATCAGAGCGTAATTGATCACGTTGTTCTTTTGTTGTGGTCAATTCAGCTTTTAGGTTCTCAAGTTCGCGTTTGGCAAAAATCAGATTTTCTTTGGCTACTGGCTGATTAACTAAGTATTGAGTGCGAACCCAACCTTCAATGCCTTTGCTGGTTTTTACGTGAGTGAAGTCGCCTTCTTCACCGAGAAAGATCAAGTGCTCACCACTTTGAAGCACCTTCAATATACGGTGTGCGTTCGATGCACCTGAGCGTAGTTGGATAAATAGCTGGTCGCTGACGTAGCGTTTTTCAACAGCATGAGCGGCTTCAGACATCAATACGAGTCCGATCATGAGTGTTATAAAATACTTCACTATTAGCTCCTTATTGTTATTAATGGGCGTGCTTATTAAGGAAGCACTTTTTTAAATGGTTTAACCAGGACCTTTGCGTAGACACCGGCATCAACATAAGGATCGGCGTCAGCCCAAGCTTGAGCGTCTTCAAGTGATGTGAACTCTGCAACGACTAAGCTCCCGGTAAAACCTGCTTCGCCGGGATCTTCATTATCTAATGCCGGATGAGGGCCTGCTATCAATAAACGGCCTTCATTTTTCAATTGTTCTAGGCGTTCCAGGTGCGCAGGGCGAGCTTCCTTACGCAATGGCAAGCTGTTTTGAATGTCTTCACTGATAATGGCGTACCACATTACTTAGGTTCCTCTTTGATGTAGCGCGATAAATACACACCTTGGGCAATGATGAAAATGATGGTTAAACCCAGTAAGCCAAATAGTTTGAAGTTAACCCAAAAATCTTCACTGAAGTTATAAGCCACAAATAAATTGAGCACACCACTTAACACGAAAAATAACACCCACGCATGGGAGAGCTTGGTCCAAACCGCTTTAGGCAGCTCTAAGTTGGCACTCATCATGCGCTCAAGTAGGGTGGTGCCAGTAAACATCTGATAGCCGATAAACCCTAGGGCAAAGGCCCAGTTAACGATGCTTGGTTTCCACTGGATAAAGGTTTTGTCTTGGAGAGCAACCGTTAAGCCTCCAAGCAAAACAACAATGGCCAAAGTAATTAGGTGCATTTTCTCGACTTTGCCCCAAACCATTCGAGTGACCAATATCTGAATAATGGTGGCTGGAATAAGCACTGCTGTCGCCAGAATTAATGGTTCGGTCGCACGTAAAAGATCGATATGCTCGCTGCTAAGGTAGGGTGCTAAGCCATCAATAATAGAGGCGGCCATCTTAAAAACGATAAAAAAGATGGCAATGGGGAGATAATCTAGGAGTAACTTCATTCGCTATAGGGCTTCGGTAGATTTACAATGGTTGGCATTATGTCTTAAGCCACTGGTACCGTCCAATCGCAGTACGGTTCTTGTATGCACAGTTTTCTGTATTAAATGATGGAGCGTCATTATGGAGTATTCAACGTTGGGGTCTTCAAATTGATATCCACCATTGATTTACACTGCCACACCACTGCCTCTGATGGCACTTTATCGCCAGAGATGTTGGTGGAGCGCGCAGCTGAACGCGGCATCAAAACCTTGGCTATTACTGACCACGATACTTTGGCAGGGTTCCGTAGTGCGAAAATTCGGGCCGACGAATTGGGAATCGAGTTGATATCTGGCATTGAGCTGTCTTGTGTGTGGGGGGGGATTACCATTCATATTGTGGGGTTAAATATGGATGTGAACAGTGCAGTGATGCAGGAAGCAGAAAAACGACAGGTGATTGCTCGTTCACAGCGCTCAAAACTGATTGCTGAGCGAGTGGGTAAACGTTTAAAGCAGACAATCGATCTTGATGCCGTGCGTGAATACGCCAATGGAGATGCTCTTGGGCGGCCGCATTTTGCGAAGTATATGATTGATCAAGGCTGGGTGCCGAATATGGCTGTTGCCTTTAATAAGTACTTAGGTGCAGGCAAACCGGGTGATGTCAAAGCCAGCTGGCCTGAGATGGAAGAGGTGGTGAGCTGGATTGTTGATGCCGGCGGTGTCGCTGTGATGGCCCACGCACATTTATATAAAATGACACGCACTAAACTGAAAGCCTGCTTGCATGATTTTATTGATTATGGCGGCAAAGGCTTAGAAGTCGCTTACGGCAAGATGGACGCGAACCAGCGAGGCCAAATGACCGCACTAGCGAAAGAGCTTGAGCTGCTAGGTTCTTGTGGCAGTGATTTTCATGGGCCGAATCGTTTTGGCTTAGATCTAGGTGTGATGCCGACATTTCCGACAGATTTAATTCCGGTGTGGTCAGAATGGTCTGAGATGTCTGCGGCGCAGGCGTAATTTTTTCAAATCCGTTATTTATCGTATTGTTATGGCCATTGGCCGAAGGACGTATCGTGAGTCAGTTTTTCCAGATCCATCCAGATAACCCTCAAGCCCGCTTGATAAAACAAGCCGCAGACATACTTCGTGATGGTGGGTTAGCGGTTATCCCTACCGACTGTGCCTATGCCTTGGCGTGTCGTTTAGGGGATAAAAAAGCGACTGAGCGTGTGCAGCGTTTACGGCAGCTTGATAACCGCCATAATTTTACATTGCTGTGTCGGGATCTGTCTGAATTGTCGACATTTGCTAAGGTCGCAAATACGGAATACCGTTTATTGAAAGCGCACACTCCGGGAGCCTTTACTTTTATTCTTGAAGCGACTCGTGATGTGCCACGTCTACTTATGCACCCTAAGAAGCGTACGATTGGCATTCGTGTGCCGAATAATCCCATCGCGATGGCCTTGCTTGAAGAAATGGGCGAGCCATTAATGACCAGTTCATTAATTATGCCTGGTGACGATATGCCGCTATCTGATCCTTACGACATTCGTGCCACGCTCGAGCATCAGTTAGATCTTGTTATCGACGGCGGTTTTTGCGGCTTTGAAGCCACCACCGTGATTGATATGACGGGCGAGGTGCCAGAAGTTGCTCGTCAGGGCGTTGGTGATGCGAGTGCGTTTCTGTAAAGCCAATAACAATTTCGTCTTCGGCTGATTAAGGCTGTCGTCAACCTACGTAGGCACAGCCCGGTTAAAACGCTATCATTGCGCCTTTTATGATTCTACAGAAGTAACGGGTCCGCAGATGAGCAAACAGCGCGTTTTAACCGGTATTACCACCACAGGCACACCGCATCTTGGTAACTATGTGGGGGCTATTCGTCCAGCGATTGAAGCCAGCCGTGATACGAACAACGAATCCTTTTATTTTCTTGCGGACTTTCACGCCCTGATTAAATGTCAGGACCCTGCCGCTGTTCACCAATCGACCACTGAGATTGCCGCGACTTGGCTGGCGTTAGGCTTAGATACCGACAACGCCGTGTTTTATCGTCAGTCTGATATCCCGGAGATTCCTCAGCTGACTTGGCTATTAAGCTGTGTTTGCTCAAAAGGCTTAATGAACCGAGCACATGCCTATAAAGGCGCGGTGGATGCGAACATTGCCGAAGGCGAAGATGCTGATAAAGCCATCACCATGGGATTGTTCAGTTACCCAGTATTGATGGCTGCGGACATATTAATGTTTGGTGCACATCAAGTGCCGGTGGGTAAAGATCAAATTCAGCACGTTGAAATGGCCCGCGATATGGCGCAGCGTTTTAACCATATTTACTGTAAAAAGACGCCGTTGATGACGCTGCCAAACTATCAAGTAGACGACAACGTAGCGGTACTACAGGGGCTTGATGGTCGTAAAATGAGTAAGAGCTACGGCAATACCATTCCGTTGTTTTTGCCTGAGAAAAAACTGCAAAAACACATAAATAAAATCAAAACTAACCTGCTTGAGCCGGGTGAAGCGAAAGATCCCGATACTTCTACGGTATTTCAATTGTGGAAAGCTTTTGCTAACGAACAGCAAACCGCAGAGATGCGTCAAGCCTTTGCTGATGGCATTGGCTGGGGTGATGCTAAGAAACAGCTGTGTGCACTTGTTAACGAAGAAATCGCTGAAGCACGTGAGCGCTATGAAGATTTGATGTCTCGCCCAGCTGATATTGAAGCCATTTTGCAACAAGGGGCCGAGAAGGCTCGCGCAGTCAGCGTACCAATGCTGGCTGAGGCGCGAAAGGCGGTAGGTATTTACGGCCTTGGCTGATATACATTTAAGTGATCTGGAGTACACTGCCAGTATGATGGACAGACTTATATGATCGATAGAAGAGGACGTCGGCTTGAGCACAGTTGATCCGCAGAGGCGGGTAGTATCAGGAATGAGACCTACCGGCCCAGTACATTTAGGGCACTATCATGGTGTGTTAAAAAACTGGGTAAAGCTGCAGCATGAGTACGAGTGCTTCTTCTTTGTTGCTGATTGGCATGCACTGACGACCAAATACCAATCGCCGGATAAAATTCTTCCTGCGACGTGGGATTTGGTCATCGATTGGTTGGCTGCTGGGGTGAACCCCGGCTCAGCTAACTTATTTATTCAAAGCCGAGTACCGGAACAAGCAGAACTACATTTACTGCTTTCAATGATCACGCCACTGAGCTGGCTTGAACGCGCACCGGCCTATAAAGAGTATCTTGATCAGCACCGAGATGGCGATAATGCGAGTTTTGGTGTGCTTGGTTATCCCTTATTGCAAACCGCCGATGTATTGGCTTATCGAGCAGGCTTAGTCCCGGTCGGAGCCGATCAAGCACCGCATGTTGAGCTGGCTCGTGAAATATCCCGACGCTTTAACCATCTTTACGGCACCGAGCAAGATTTTGCCAGCAACGCCGAAGCCGCGGTGCGTAAGCTAGGTAAGAAAACCGGCAAGTTATACAGTGAACTACGATTGGCGTTTACTCGTTATGGTGACGCTGACGCTCTGGCTACTGCACAGGCTTTGATCAGAGAACAAGGTAGTTTAACCCTTGCGGATAAAGAGCGTTTACTGGGGTATCTTGAAGGCGATAGCGTGGCCATCTTACCCGAGCCTCATGCTGTGTTGTCAGCAAGCGCGGCCAAAATGCCGGGCCTTGATGGTCGTAAAATGTCGAATGCTTATGGCAATATTATTCCGCTGCGAGCTGAGCCGGATGACGTAGCGCGCAGTTTACGCAACATGCCGACCGATCCAAAACGTGTACGCTTGTCTGATCCAGGAAACCCTGATGACTGCCCAGTGTGGCAGTTTCATCTCGTGTTTACCCCTGAAAACGAGCAAGTTGCAGTAAGTGAGAAATGCCGCTCGGCGGGGTGGGGCTGTATTGAGTGTAAACAGTGTGTGGTTGACCGCATTGTGACTGAGCAAGCGCCAGTGCGCGAACGCGCTAAGCATTTTGAAGAGAATCAAGATTTGGTTCATAGCATCGTTGCCGAAGGCACTGAAAAAGCGCGTGACGCGGCGAGAGCAACATTAGAAGAAGTTCGTGATGCCATGGGCCTCGCGTATCGTTGATTGAACGTTTGACTTGAGAAGCAACGATGGCAGTGGAAACCAGCAATAAGCACTCTACAAACAATCAAGCTGCTGACGCTAAAAGCGGTGACCAAAAAGGTCACGCTCGGCAAAATGAAATGCCGTTTGCGTTAGTGCAAGGGCTGCCAATGACGCAGCTGCCACTTGATTTGTACATTCCACCCGATGCCCTTGAAGTAATACTTGAGCAATTTGAAGGGCCGTTGGATTTATTGCTGTACCTGATTCGTAAGCAGAACCTCGATATTCTTGAAGTGCATGTTTCTGAGATTGTTGATCAATACATTCAATACATTGATTTGATGCAAGCGCTGCATTTAGAACTCGCCGCCGAATATATGGTCATGGCGGCGATGTTAGCGGAAATTAAAAGTCGCATGTTATTGCCGCGTAATACGGTAGAAGGTGAAGACGGGGAAGAAGACCCTCGGGCGGAGTTGATCCGCCGGTTGCAAGAATATGAACGCTTTCGCAATGCGGCGGAGCAACTTGATGAGTTGCCGCGTTTAGAACGAGATATTCACGTTGCACAAATTGATGCGCCAGACCGCATTCAGGAGCGTATTCATCCGGATGTCGATATGCGAGAGCTGATGATTGCAATGGCGATGGTAATGCGTCGAACTGAGCGTTTTGAACATCACGAAGTCGCCCGCGAGCAGCTCTCAACGCGAGAAAGAATGAGCGCTATATTGGAACAACTGAAAGGTGGTCACTTTGTGCCTTTCCGCAACTTGTTTGAGCCAGAGGAGGGTCGTTTGGGTGTGGTGGTGAGCTTCTTGGCGATACTTGAGCTGATCAAAGAATCATTGATTGATATTGTGCAGCACGAACCACTGCAGGCGATTCACGTAAAATTGAGAGGGGCAGATGACGCAGCCAGCGCTGAAGCACATTCTTGAAGCTGCCATGATGGCAGCAGGAACGCCGTTATCGGTTGAACGTATTAAAACCTTATTTGACGAAGACAATGCACCCTCGTCGACGGCGATATATGATGCGATTGTTGAATTGCGCAAGGATTTATTAGGCCGTGGTGTAGAAGTCAGCGAAGTTGCTTCGGGGTTTCGTTTGCAGGTGCGCGCTGACGCCGCACCCTACGTGGCACGCTTGTGGGAAGAAAAACCGCAGCGCTATTCGCGTGCCTTACTGGAGACATTGTCGCTCATCGCGTATCGTCAGCCCATTACCCGTGGCGACATCGAAGATGTACGTGGTGTGGTGGTCAGTTCTAGTACCATGAAAACCCTGCTAGAGCGAGAGTGGGTGCGAGTTGTCGGTTACCGAGATGTCCCTGGTCGCCCGGCTATGTATGCCACCACAAAAGAGTTTCTCGATTATTTTGGGTTGGCCTCCCTCGAAGATTTACCGTCCTTGATGGAAATTCGTGAGATGGACGATGCCAACCGACGGTTAGCTTTGGGCGATGATGCTGACGCGCGTCAGGCAACGCCGGAGCGTTATGACTTTGTCAGTGATGATGAGCGCGAAGAGCGTGGTGCAGAAGTATTGAGCGACACCGCCGACGATATAGCCAATGCGGAGGCCCTGATTGATCAGGTTGAAGATAACGTATTTGAGCCGGCCGACGGCAAGAATAAAGGCGAAGGCCGACGAGTGCGGGATTTAAGTCAGATACTCGAGCGCTTGGAAGAAAAACACGGACAGCAGGCGGAATCTGCTGCTGCAGAACAATCAGATCCTCAGGACGCAGATGCGCTCCCCGAGGACACTATGGATAAAGAACAGAACAATGAATGAACGCATTCAAAAACTACTAGCCATCGCCGGTGTGGCGTCTCGTCGTGAAGCGGAGCGTTGGATTGCCGATGGCCGTGTCACGGTCAATGGTGTGATTGCTACCTTGGGTGATCGTGCTGGTCGTCATGATGAGGTAAGGGTTGATGGTCGCTCGATTGATGTATCGGATGCCGGTAAATCTTGCCGCGTTATCGCCTACAACAAACCGATCGGTGAAGTATGTACGCGTAATGATCCTGAAGGTCGCGCAACGGTGTTTGATCACTTACCAAAAACAAAAAATGAACGTTGGATCAACGTCGGTCGTCTGGATATCAATACCAGTGGTTTGTTGTTATTCACCACGGACGGTGAAATGGCGAATAAGCTGATGCACCCGTCGAGCGAAATTGACCGTGAATACGCGGTGCGTGTTCGTGGTGACGTTGATGAAGAAATGATCAAACGCTTAAAAGAAGGCGTTATGTTGGAAGACGGCATTGCGCGTTTTACTGACGTACGTTTCTTTGATGGTGATGGCCAGAATAAGTGGTATCACGTGGTGGTGATGGAAGGACGTAACCGCGAAGTTCGTCGTCTTTGGGAGAGCCAAGGTATTACTGTGAGCCGTCTTAAACGTGTTCGTTATGGCTGTATTTTCTTACCGGGTAATGTGCCGGTAGGAACTTGGGTTGAGATGGGACAAAAAGACGTGAACGAGCTTTACGACTTAGTGGGTGTTCGACCTAAGCAAGCGAAGCGCTTTATCGGTAAAGAAAAAGAACAGATGGATCGTCAGGCGGGCAAGCAAAAGATCCGTCAAACGGTGGGACGTCGCCGCCCGAAGGCTTAAGGTTATTTCAGGCGTTTAGCTCGTTCCTCTATGAGAGACAGCTCATCCCATAAGCCAGCGGCGCAAGAGTTATTCTTGCGTATGCTGGCTTTCTTCTTTCTCGATAAATGGCATGTCGAGATCACAAATTACTCGGTTTCTTCCTTGATCTTTGGCGACATACAAGGCTGCATCTGCGCGAGACACAATGTCTTCGAGTGAGTCCGACATTTGCAAAGTCGCACAGCCTACACTGGTTGTTACTTGCAGAGAGCCTTTGCTATTACTGAACAGCATTTGCCCAATTCCCATGCGAACGCGTTCTGCGATTCGTAATGCGCCAGCTTGATCTGCGCTACTTAGCATAATTAAAAACTCTTCACCGCCGTAGCGAAAGCACATGTCGGTTTGACGAATGCATCCGGCCATTGCATTGACGGCCTCTTTTAAAACCTTGTCACCCATGCTGTGGCCAAATTCATCGTTCACGCGTTTGAAGTGATCAAGGTCGAGCATGAGTATCGATAGGGCTTGATCATGACGTTTCGCTAGTTCGATTTCTCGGTTTAACGTTTTGTCTAACGCGACACGATTGCCTGCCCCTGTCAGTGGGTCTCTGAATGCGGCGGCAAGTGCTTCGTGGTAGCGCAGGGCATTGCGCATCGGGTAGACCAAGGCGGTCATTAAGCCTTCGATATTTGCCAGTTCGTGCTCGCGAAAACGCGTGGAGCGATGAAAGGCAATATCACCCATGTAGTCTTGCTGGGTTTGCAGGCGATAATTTGCGGTGTGCAAGCTATTACGTCCAACTGCAATGCTGGTATTGCTTGGCTCGTGATGGAAAGATAACCCATCGATTAATACTGCTTGTTGAATTTCTTCCAAGAAAATTTCAAGCAACTGGCTCAGTTCGAGTGTTGTTTGTAGTTTTCCGGATAAACGCAAGAGTACTTCAGGGCGTATGTCTGGGCGGGGCGCAAGGTCGCCAAAAGGCGTAATTACTTTGTCGTCTCGCAGTTCTGCTCTGCCATTCATCGGGCTGACCATGAGCTACCTCATCAGTTGGTTTATTCACTGATTAGGAATAAGCGATTTCTGTGCCAAGCTGTTAAATACCTAAAAACTCTAATAAAAACAAAGGATTGAGAGTTTTAGGCCTGTGGGGAATATAAAATGAACAATAGTTTGACGGAAAAATTAAGATTTTCTTGCCAATTTCCTGACTTCATTTTTATTAAAGCGGAACAGGAAATTGGCAGTCGGTTGTTTATTTAGATGGGCTTTCTGATTTTACTTGAGCATCTCTTTTAGGTTGGGCATCTCTTTTAGGTTGGGCATCTAGGCTCTGCCCGTGAGTACCGATGGAAGCCGGACTCATAAGATGCAGGTAGAGAGGCATGATGTCCTCGACATCCACGACGGTCATTGGATTTTCAGCAGGGTACGCGGCTGCTCGCATGCTCGTGCGAGTCGCTCCGGGGTTGATGCAGTTCACACGAATATCACTGGTGTTTTCAAGCTCGTCGGCGAGCAACTGCATTAGGCCTTCTGTTGCAAATTTGGAGACGGAATAGGCCCCCCAATATGCTCGGCTTTCTCGACCAACGCTGCTGGTAGTGAGGATTACAGAAGCGTCAGCAGGGGCTGATTTCAGCAGCGGCAGCAGGTGTTTCATCAGCAAAAACTGAGCATTAACGTTGATCTGCATGACCTTTTGCCAGGTGTCCCAGTGGTAGTTCTCAAGCATGGTACGTTGACCTAAAACACCGGCATTAAGCAGCGCGCCGTCTAGGTGCCCAAAGTGCTGAGACACCAGTTCGGCTAGTTCTATGTAGAGGTCTTCGTCGGTACGTTCTAGATCGAAGGGCAGAACTGCCGCTTGAGGCAAACCTTCTGCTTCAATCATGTCGTAGGTGTCGTTGAGAGCTTGCTCTGTGCGTCCGAGTAACAACACGGTGGCGCCTTGACGTGCATAAGTGAGTGCGGCTTCGCGACCAATTCCATATCCGCCACCTGTCACTAATATGACGCGATTTTGCAAAGAATTGGTGTTTTGTTCAGTCATTGAGTCGATCTCTCTCGTTATCTTTGTGTCGCCCGGCATGTTTGCCGCTCTGTTGTTGGGTCTTTGCCGTATGTTGGCGGCAAGGGTGGCAATGGCGGCAGTCAAGAGTTGCCGGGTTGCCGTTGTTCTTGTGTGTTCGTTATTCGTGCATTACCGACTTAATGTTGTATTAAGTAGTGGTATCAATTCACTGGCGTGATGTATGACTTGGTGTGCATTCCAGTGGATCGGGTCGTCGGTGGGTTCAATGTAACCAAAGGTGGCGGCAATGCTTAACATACGCGCGTTGTGTGCGGCTTCAATATCACGACGGTGGTCTCCGACATACCAGCACTCATTGGGATCGACATTAAGTTGTTTCGCCGCGAGCAATAAACCATCCGGCGCAGGCTTTGACTCGTTGACGTCTTCAGGGCAAACCACACAGGCTGAGTTGAGGGTCATACGATCCAGTAATAGTTGGGTGTATTTGGCGGGCTTGTTGGTGACAATCCCCCAAGGAATATTCAGCTGCTCTAAAGCGTCTAGTACCTCTGAGAAACCAGTAAAGAGCTCTGCTTGTCTGCCAATCTCTGTTTCGTAGCGATCAAGCACGCGCTGGCGAAATGTTTGTATCTCGGGATGCTCTCGTTCTACTTCAAACGTAATGCACGCCAAGGCGACACCGCCATTGCTGACTTGCTCGCGAATACGTTCGTGCGGAAGTGGCGTTTTCCCTTCATCGGCGCGCAGAGTGTTAACTACATCGTAAAAATCCGGTGCGGTATCCACTAGCGTACCATCGAGATCAAACAACACCGCTTGGGGGCGGGTAATCTTATTACTCATAGTGCTTCTTTGACTGTGGCGACTAAGTAGTTCACATCAACGTCTTGATCTTTTAGGCGGTAATCTTTGGTTAGCGGGTTGTAGACCATTCCGGTCATGTCGATCACCTGCAGTTCGGCTGCACGACACCAGCGTGTTAGTTCGCTTGGCTTTATAAATTTGTCATAGTCGTGGGTGCCAGCTGGCAACATACGTAATAAGTATTCAGCTCCTAAGATCGCCATGGCATAGGCTTTAGGGTTGCGGTTGATGGTCGAGAAAAACACCATGCCGCCGGGTTTTACTAGAGTGTGGCAGGCCTTAATGATAGAGGCCGGGTCAGGAACGTGTTCCAGCATCTCAAGACAGGTCACTACGTCGAATTCACCGGGCATTTGAGCAGCGAGTTGTTCAACGGGGATTTGTTTGTAATCGACACTTACTCCGCTTTCTAAGGCGTGTAACCGCGCGATGTTCAGTGGTGCTTCACCCATGTCTATGCCGGTGACATTAGCACCACGTTGCGCCATGGCTTCACTGAGAATGCCGCCACCACAACCTACGTCTAGCACCTTTTTACCGGCTAACGTCGCGTGGCTGTCGATGTAGTTCGTGCGCAAAGGGTTGATGTCGTGCAGTGGTTTGAATTCACTGTGCAGGTCCCACCAACGGGATGCTAAAGCTTCAAATTTGGCGATTTCGGCGCGATCAACATTCAGGCTGGGGATGGAGTCTGTCATGGTGCTTCCGTTTATGTGTATTAAAAGTCGTTGTCAGGCGTTATGAGTGGCAAAGTTATAAAGTGCTAGCGATGTTGTCTTGCCATTTCCTGGCAGCCGTTTTTAGTTGCTCTTCATCTAATGTCGTTAGTTTACCTTTTGCGAGCAGTGCCTTACCAGCCACCCAGGTATATTCCGTGTGACGACTGCTGTCTGTGTATACCAATTGAGAAGCGGGATCATACATTGGAGTTTGCGCTAGGTTGTCTAAGCGCACAGCTTGAATATCGGCTGATTTTCCTACTTCTAGTGAGCCGGTGATATGGTCAATACCAAGGGCTTTGGCACCTTCGATAGTGGCCATTTTGAGCGCAGAGATAGCTGGAAGAGCTGCGGCGTCTGCAGCGACAGCTTTGGCTAACATCGCCGCGGTTTTCATTTCACCTTGGATGTTTAGGTCGTTGTTGCTCGCTGCGCCGTCAGTGCCGAGCGCTACTCTAATCCCGGCTTTCTGTAGAGTGTTTACTGGGCAAAAGCCGCTGGCGAGTTTTAGGTTTGATTCCGGGCAATGAACAATGCTCGCGCCGGTTTGTTTTAATACGTCGATGTCGCTGTTATCAATTTGTGTCATGTGAACACAGCTCACTCGCTCATTAAGGAAGCCGATGTTTGCCAGTCGCTGGATGGGGCGTACACCATGAAGTTCGATACTTTGTTGAACTTCGAAAGCGGTTTCATGTAGATGTATTTGCACTGGCATATCAACTTGATCAGCCAGCAAGGCGATTTCTTGCAGTGGTTCATCCGACACGGTGTATGGTGCATGAGGGCCGATACCTATATGAGCCAGTGGCTGATGACGATAACGCTCATGAGCGGCCATGGCTTTGCGAATGTACTCGTCTGCGCTTTGGGCAAAATTGGTCGGGAAGTCGAGGACTGGGGTGAAGGCCACGGTACGCATTCCAGCATCAATGGCCGCTTGCACGCTGTCGCCGGAATAAAAATACATATCGGCGAAGGTAGTGGTGCCACATTTCAACATTTCAGCCATCGCCAGCTGTGTGCCTTGGTAGACAAATTCTGAGGATACCCATTGGCCTTCGGCTGGCCAGATGTGCTCTTCAAGCCAAGTCATAAGGGGGAGGTCGTCGGCCAATCCACGAAATAAAGACATAGCAGCATGGCCGTGCGCGTTGATGTAGCCTGGCAAGATGGCGTGTTGATCAAGTATGAGGTGCTCGACAGCCTCTGGGCAAGTGGCTTCGGTTGGTATGAGTGCAGTGATCACACCGTCTTTTATATATATGCTGTGGTTTTCCAAAATGTCACTGGTATCGCTTATTGGAAGTATCCAGCGAGCATCGATTCTTAGGTCGGCTTTCATTTCTTGTCCTCATCTTTACTGGGCGGAGTATACCGGAATGTGTGTTGGGATGTGTCGAATGGCAATGGTGGCATTGCATATCAAGAGTGGTTAGTAATTAACCAATAGGGAACATCCGTTCAAATACGAAAACGCCTTATACGGCCATTCAGGGCGTCTCATTAGGTATCTGCTTGTTTTGTGGTATGATTCGGGCCTCGATTGGCGTTGTACGTTTTTTAGTGGCGGCGCCTTTTAAATAATAAGGAATACCGCGTTAAGCGGATAACAACACGGGCCAGAGTTTTATGGGTGAGTTAGCCAAAGAAGTTCTTCCGATCAATATTGAAGACGAGCTTCAGCAGTCGTATCTCGATTATGCGATGAGTGTGATCGTTGGGCGTGCGTTGCCAGATGTGCGGGACGGTTTGAAACCGGTTCACCGACGCGTTTTGCACGCCATGAATGTCCTGAGTAACGATTGGAACAAACCATACAAAAAATCGGCTCGTGTTGTTGGTGATGTGATCGGTAAATATCACCCTCACGGTGATTCTGCGGTATATGACACGATCGTTCGTATGGCGCAGGACTTCTCTATGCGTTATATGCTGGTGGATGGTCAGGGTAACTTTGGTTCGGTGGATGGTGATTCCGCTGCGGCGATGCGTTATACCGAAATCCGTATGGAAAAAATCAGCCATGACATGCTGGCTGATATCGACAAAGAAACCGTCGACTGGGTGCCTAACTACGATGGTACTGAGCAAATTCCTGAAGTCTTGCCTACTCGTGTTCCGAACTTATTGATTAACGGCTCCTCGGGTATTGCGGTTGGTATGGCGACGAATATAGCGCCACATAATCTTACCGAAGTGTTAACCGGGTGTTTGGCTCTCATCGATGATCCGAATTTAACCGTCGATGATTTGATGGAATACATTCCGGGCCCAGATTTCCCAACCGCTGCGTTTATTAATGGCCGTGACGGTATCGTTGAAGCCTACCGCACCGGCCGTGGTCGTATCTATTTACGTGCCCGTCATCATTTTGAGGAAGATGACAAAAACGGAAAAGTTAGCATTATCTTTACCGAAATCCCTTACATGGTGAACAAAGCTCGTTTGATCGAAAAGATCGCAGAGCTGGTGAAAGATAAAAAAATTGAAGGCATTACCGAACTGCGTGATGAGTCTGATAAAGACGGTATGCGTATTGTGGTTGAGCTGCGTCGCGGAGAAATGCCAGAAGTCGTACTGAATAATCTATTTGCTCAAACTCAGTTGCAGGGCGTGTTTGGTATTAACACGGTTGCTCTTGTTGATGGGCAACCAAGAATTTTGAATCTTAAGCAACTTCTCGAAGCGTTTGTTAAACACCGTCGTGAAGTTGTGACCCGTCGTACTATTTATGATCTGCGTAAAGCGCGTGAGCGTGGGCATATCCTTGAAGGTCTGGCGTTAGCGTTAGCTAATATTGATCCGGTTATTGAACTGATTAAAAAGTCGCCAACGGCAGCGGAAGCGAAAGAAAGTTTAATCGCAGCCGCGTGGGAGCCGGGTGATGTGCTCGATATGCTCGAGCGAGCGGGTGAGGATGCGTGTCGTCCGGATGACTTGCCAGAAGAGTTTGGTTTCCGTGATGGCTTGTATCACTTATCACCTGCTCAAGCGCAAGCGATTTTGGATTTGCGTCTGCAGAAGTTAACCGGTCTTGAACACGAAAAACTGATTTCTGAATATCAAGTGAAGCTGGAAGAAATTGCCGAGTACCTAGAGATTTTGGGTAGCTCAGAGCGCTTGATGCAGGTGATCCGTGAAGAATTAGAAGCCATTCGTGAAGAATACGGTGACGAGCGACGTACTGAAATTATTGCTCAGAAACGTGATTTGACCATGGCAGATTTGATTCCAGAAGAGACTCTAGTGTTGACCTTGTCTCATACTGGGTATGCCAAAACTCAGCCAATGGATACGTATCAGGCGCAGCGTCGTGGTGGTAAAGGCAAGTCAGCGACGTCAATGAAGGACGAAGACTTTATTGAGCACCTTTTAGTCGTTAATAGCCATGACACTGTGTTGTGTTTCACTGACGCCGGTAAGGTGTATTGGCTGACGGTTTACGATATTCCACAAGCCAGTCGGGGAGCTAAAGGTCGTCCGATTGTTAACGTTCTGAATTTATCATCTGAGGGTGAGCGCATTACTGCGATTCTTCCTGTAGATGAATACAAAGAAGATTTGTACGTCTTTATGGCTACTGCTCGTGGCACAGTTAAAAAGACAACGCTTGATCAATTCAGCCGTCCTCGTTCAAGCGGTTTGATTGCCTGTGAGCTAGATGAGGGTGATCACTTGGTTGGTGTGACAATTACTGATGGCACGCAAGATATCTTGATGCTGAGTGACGCAGGTAAAGCCGTTCGCTTTAAAGAAGAAGACGTACGCGCAATGGGCCGAACCGCTCGTGGTGTTCGCGGTATCAAGCTGCAAGATAATCAAAAAGTAATATCACTTATTTTGCCCGAAGAGGGCGGCACTATTCTGACGGCCTCTCAGCGTGGGTACGGTAAGCGTACTTTAGTGAGTGAGTTCCCAACGAAAGGTCGTGGTACCCAAGGTGTGATTGCTATGGTGACCAGTGAGCGTAATGGTGCATTAGTTGGTGCAGTTCAAGTGTTTGATGGTGACGAAGTGATGCTTGTCAGTGATCAGGGCACGTTAGTACGTACTCGTGTTGATGAGGTTTCTATCCTTGGTCGTAATACTCAAGGCGTTACCTTGATCCGCGTCTCTGACAAAGAAAAACTGGTCGGTGTTGAGCGTATTTGTGATGCAGAAGAAGCCGTTGCTTTAGTTGAGGGGTTGGAAGGTGAAACGTCTGATCCTTCTTCGGCAACAAATACATCCACGAGCACCGGTAGCGATGAAAACAGTACCTTAGATGACAATCAAAATGATAATGGGGATGAGGAATAATCATGACGGAAAAAGTCATTGAAAGCCGTCAAGACGATGAGATCGATTTGTTCGATCTTGTCGATGATATTCGTGATAAATGGTATTGGCTGGTTGGCTGGTTGGTGGTGGGTAGTATTCTTGCCACGGTTTATGCGTTCACAGTATCGCCGTTATATCGTACTGAATTGATATTGCGTGATGCCCCTGAGTCAGATTTATTAACATTTAATCAGCCGTCGCTAAGAACGACATTAAAATTAACGTCAGCTAGGGGGCAAACTGACAAGGGTAGTCCGGTTGAATTGAGTGGAGAGCCTGTCTTTGCGTTGGATAGTAATACAGCGTTTATGGGGGTGCGAGCGGTTGTTCGGTCTGCGACGGCGCGTAAATCCTTTTATCAAGAAATATTGAACTCAGAAAATTCCAAAATTAAAGCGCTTTTGTACAACGATGAATTAACGGAAGAACAAAACCTTGCTGGATTTTTAGGTCTGTTTACGTTTTCTGATTCAAATAGCAAAACCGATCAAGATATTTATCTAAAAGTGAATATTGAGTTAGAAGATGCAGAGTTGGCTCGGGATTTATTGAATGATTATGTCGATTTCGCTCTGTTACGTTATGAAAACCAAATTCGTCAAGAGTTAGGTCGTAAAGTTCAGTCGCAGCTGCAACTAAATCAGTCGTGGGCGTCTAGCTTTCGAGATGCTTATGAATCGGAAAAAGCGAGACGCATCGCTCTCTTAGATGAAGCAGCGGCGGTGGCTGTGAGTATTGGCCAGGCGAAGCCTTTTTATAATACCAATGACGTTGTGGTAAGCAGTGAGCCGCCACTTTATATGATGGGTGAGCTTGCGTTAAAACGCGAAGCTGAACAGTTAAAGCAGCGCACGAATAAAGCGTCAGAAGATGTATTTATTGAGGGGATGTCTGCAATTCGAGGCAGTATATCGACGTTAGAAAATATGAAAGTAGATTGGGACTCGGTTAACTTTGCATTAATTGATCAGCCTGCTTTATTGCCACTTAAACCCATTAAGCCAAGAAAGGTGTTGATTGTGGCACTGGGTGGCGTTGGTGGCTTTATGTTTGGTTTGTTGGCCGCTCTGCTAGCCGCCGCATCAAGTCGCCATTTGCGTCGTGATCGCAAAGAAACTGGTCACTGGTAGTGCTACTGGGTCGACTGTGACTGTGATGCATTGCAATAGACTAATGCAGTTGTGTGTTAGCGGTTGCATAATGCAATTTTCCGAGTGGTGTGATGAAGCTGTGTTATACAGAATATTTAAGAGAGTGATTCATGAGTCGAGTATTTAATTTCTGTGCGGGCCCTGCGGCATTACCAACCGCTGTGATGGATCGAGCCAGAAAAGAGCTGGCCGACTGGCACGGCAAAGGCCTTTCCATTATGGAAATGAGCCATCGCAGCAAAGAGTTTGTGGGTGTAGCAGAGAAGGCAGAGCAAGATTTACGTGATCTTTTAGATATCCCGGCTAACTATAAAGTCCTATTTATGCAAGGCGGGGCTAGCAGTCAGTTCACTATGATCCCAATGAACCTACTGCGTGGTGGTCAATCAGCGGACTACATCAATACCGGACAGTGGTCTAAAAAGGCGATTGCCGAAGCTAAGCGTTTTTGTAATGTGAATGTGGTTGCCAGTACGGAAGAAAATAACTTCACGTCAGCACCAAGTCAGGGTCAACTTAATTTAAGCGCAGACGCCGCGTATGTGCATTACACCCCGAATGAAACCATTGGTGGTGTGGAGTTTAATTATATCCCTGACGTGGGTGATAAAGTCCTCGTCGCTGATTATTCATCTTCGATTTTATCTGAACCTGTGGATGTCAGTAAATTTGGATTGATTTATGCGGGTGCTCAAAAGAACATTGGCCCAGCGGGTTTGTGTGTTGTGATTGTGCGTGAAGATCTGCTTGGGGATGTACTACCTTCAACGCCTACCATGTTTGATTACAAGGTAGCGGCGGATAACGCGTCTATGTACAACACGCCTCCTACTTACAGCTGGTATTTGGCGGGCTTGGTATTTGAGTGGATTAAAGATCAGGGCGGCCTAAAAGCAATGGCTGACTTGAATCGCCGAAAAGCTGAAAAATTATATGCATTTATTGATCAGAATGACTTTTATGCCAACCCTGTGGCAATTGAAAATCGCTCGCGTATGAATGTGCCGTTTACCTTGGCGGATGCATCTTTGGATAAAACCTTCTTGGCAGAAAGTGAAGCCGCAGGGTTGTTGAATCTTGCGGGTCATCGTAGTGTCGGCGGAATGCGCGCGAGTATTTATAACGCCGTACCAGAGGAAGCGGTCGATGCCTTGATCGATTTTATGGCCAACTTTGCTAATCAGCATGGTCAGTAAGTTGCAACTACAAAGAATAATAGGTAATAAATAATGAGCGAAGCACAAGAGCTGGAGTCACTGCGCCAGCAGATTGATAGTCTTGATCAAAATATACAGGACTTAATTAATCAGCGTGCAAATTGTGCTCAGCAGGTTGCCGAGGTGAAGCAGCGTTACGCATCGCCCGGAGAATCGGTTGTTTTTTACCGCCCTGAGCGCGAAGCGCAAGTCTTACGCAAAGTAATGGAACGTAATAAAGGTCCATTACCTGATGAGTCTATGGCACGTTTATTCCGTGAAATAATGTCTCAGTGTTTGGCCTTGGAGGAACCTTTGCAGGTTGCGTACCTTGGTCCTGAGGGAACTTTCACCCAGCAAGCTGCGATAAAGCACTTTGGTCATGCTGTGCACTGTAACGGTCAGGTTTCTATTGCGGATGTCTTTCGTGAAGTCGCGAGTGGGGCGGCGGCCTACGGTGTTGTGCCGGTAGAAAACTCCACCGAAGGTGTGGTAACCCACACACTAGACAGCTTTTATGATTCAACTCTGCATATTTGTGGCGAAGTGACATTACGTATTCATCATCATTTTCTAACGCCTGGTATTGAAGAAAAAATTACGCGAGTATATTCACATGCCCAGTCTCTAGGGCAGTGTCGCCGTTGGCTGGATCAAAATTTTGCTGGAAATATCGAACGTATCGCCGTCAGTTCGAACGCGGAAGCTGCGCGTCGAGCGTCTCAAGAAGTAGGCGCTGCTGCTATTGCTAGTGAAGCCGCTGCGGAGTTGTACGATCTGGATATACGACATTCGAACATCGAAGATCGTCCAGATAATACCACGCGCTTTATCATTATCGGCCGTCAAGAAACGGGCCCAAGTGGTGATGATAAAACCTCGATTATGGTATCGAGCCGGAATCAACCTGGGGCGCTATATCATGTCTTAGCGCCATTTGATGAGGCTGGGGTCAGTCTTACTCGTATCGAAACACGCCCTGATCCTTCAGGTACTTGGAATTATATTTTCTTTATTGATTTTGAAGGACACAGTGAAGATGCAGCGATTGCTCCTTTAATGGAAAAGCTTCGAAATGTGGCGGTGGATTATAAATTGTTAGGTTCATACCCAAGAGCCGTACTTTAATAGTGTCAGTGTGCTGGGTTGATGATGCTTTTATGCATGCGTCCTCAGCTAAAAGGTGAGGTATACAGTGTCTTTAAATTATTCAGAATTGGCGGTTGAAGGCGTTCGTAGCTTAAAACCCTATCAGCCAGGAAAACCCATTGATGAGCTGGCTCGTGAGTTGGGTCTTAATGAAGAAGACATCGTTAAGCTCGCCAGTAATGAAAATCCGCTTGGCCCTAGTCCTAAAGCACTTGATGCAATTCGCAAAGAATTTGATGAGCTAACTCGATACCCTGATGGGGCTGGTTTTGAGTTGAAGAAAACCTTATGTGAAAAATTAGGTACTTCACCCGAGCAGTTAACCTTAGGTAATGGCTCTAGCGACATACTTGATTTTATCGTTCGTGTTTTTGTGAATGATGGAGATGACGTTGTTTTCTCAGAGCATGCCTTTGCTATTTACGGTCTAGTTGCAAAAATGGTTGGGGCTAACTGTATTGTTACTCCTGCAAAAAATTACGGCCACGATCTTGAAGCCATGGCCTCCGCCATCACCGATCGTACTAAAATAGTGTTTGTTACCAATCCAAATAATCCAACGGGCACTTGGAATTCAAAAAATGAACTGATCACTTTTTTAAAGTCAGTGCCTACTCATGTGATTGTGTTACTAGACGAAGCGTATTTTGAATATGTGCATGAAGCTGATTATCCCAATGGAATTGAACTGCTAAATAGTTATCCTAACTTGGTAATCACTCGCACTTTCTCGAAGGCCTATGGGTTAGCATCTTTACGAGTTGGTTATGGTATTTCCAGTGCTGAATTGGCCGATTTAATGAATCGAGTTCGTCCTCCTTTTAATGTTGATTCTTTTGCACTTGCCGCAGCGAACGCCACCTTGCAAGATGAGGCGTACGTTAAAGCCAGTATTGCTCTGAATGATGAAGGCATGGCGTATTTAACATCTGAGTTTGATCGTTTGAACTTAGGTTATATTTCTTCTGTGGGTAACTTTGTTAGTTTTAAAGTGCCGGATGGTTCTGATTCAATGAAGGTGTACGCTGATTTACTAGGCAAGGGTGTGATTGTTCGACCTGTTGCAAATTATGGCATGCCTGAATATTTGCGTGTCTCTATCGGTACGATGGCTGAAAACCGCTTGTTCGTTGCTGCGTTAGAGGCTGTGCTCTTTGAGTAACGCATTTCGTATTCCGCATATTGCCGTCGTCGGACTTGGGCTTATTGGCTGTTCGTTGGTCAAAGCCTTGCGTGTGCGCGGATGCGTCGAAAAAATCACAGGTTATGATCGTAATCTTGATTCGATGGAACTTGCGCTTCGTGAAAATATTATTGATCAATACAATGAAGATATCGGCGACGTTGTACGTGGGGCTGATTTAATCATTCTTTCGGTTCCGATTTTGGCAGTCAGGCCCGTGCTTGAAATGATTGCGCCGCATATCTCTGACACCGCAGTCATTACGGATGTTGGTTCTGTCAAAGGTTCAGTAGCCGAAGATGTGGCTCATGTATTTGGCGCTGAGTTTTCAAGGTTTGTGCTGGGCCATCCGATTGCAGGTTCTGAGCGCAGTGGAGTGTTGTCTGCAGATGAGCATCTGTATGTACATCATAAGGTGATACTTACCCCCGAGCCGCATACGGCACACGATGCGCTCGCCTTAGTTCGTGATACTTGGTGTGCCGTAGGTGCAGACGTTGAGCATATGTCGGTGAGTCACCATGATGAAGTCTTAGCTGCTACGAGTCATTTACCACATTTATTGGCATACTCGCTCGTTGATACCTTGGCCAATAATCACGAAAATAAAGAAATTTTTAACTACGCTGCAGGCGGATTCCGTGATTTCACACGAATCGCTGCAAGCAGCCCAATTATGTGGCGAGATATTTTTGCCGCCAATAAAGACCATATTCTCAAAACGCTGGATTTGTTTAGTCACGATTTAGCGTTTTTACGTACCGCGATAGAGCAGGGCGATAGCACCACAGTAATGGGTGTATTGACTCGAGCGAAAGTCGCGCGTGATCACTTCTCTAAAATACTCGCCCGTCGGGCTTATGTTGAACCTATGAAAACAGCTTCTATTTCTTATATTGCAAACCCTGGTCGTGCGCTGAGCGGCAGCTTTCGTGTACCGGGTGATAAATCTATTTCTCACCGTTCTATTATGTTGGGCTCGTTGGCCGAAGGTACCACGGAAGTTAGTGGTTTCTTAGAAGGAGAAGACAGTCTTGCGACCCTGCAAGCGTTCCGTGATATGGGGGTGGTGATTGAAGGTCCACATCGCGGACGTGTCACCATTCACGGTGTCGGTTTACATGGATTGCAAGCGCCGCCAAACGCTTTGTATCTGGGTAATTCTGGCACTTCAATGCGCTTGCTCGCAGGTTTGATGGCGGGTCAAGCCTTTGATGTTGAAATGACAGGTGATGAATCTTTATCTAAGCGCCCAATGGGGCGAGTTGCTGATCCTTTAGCGTTAATGGGCGCGGGTGTTGAAACTGCAGAGGCCGGTCGTCCACCGATTAAAGTGAAAGGTGGAAGCCAGTTAAAAGGTATTCATTATGATTTGCCGATGGCCAGTGCTCAGGTGAAAAGCTGTGTGCTTTTGGCTGGCTTGTACGCTGAGGGTGAAACCTCTGTTACCGAACCGGCGCCAACACGTGATCATACCGAGCGTATGCTAAAGGGGTTTGGTTACGACGTAGATGTTAACGGTAGCACGGTGACTGTTCGCTCAGGTGGAAAATTAACGGCAACAGAAATTGACGTGCCATCTGATATTTCTTCTGCCGCTTTCTTCATGGTAGGAGCGAGCATTATGCCCGGTTCTGACATTACTCTTGAGCACGTGGGTATTAACCCTACACGAGTTGGTGTAATTAATATTCTGAAGGCCATGGGCGGTAATATTGAAGTACTCAATGAGCGCGAAGTGGGCGGTGAGCCAGTGGCGGATATTCGAATTCGAAGTGCTCAACTCAAAGGTATTCATATTCCTGAAGATCAGGTGCCGTTAGCGATTGATGAATTTCCATCGATCTTTATAGCTGCAGCTTGTGCCGAAGGCGAGACTGTTTTAACCGGCGCTGAAGAATTACGTGTAAAAGAAAGTGATCGAATTCAGGCCATGGTTGATGGTTTGGTGACAATTGGGGTTGATGCCAAAGGCACGGAAGACGGTGCGATTATTCAAGGTTTTGGTGCAAACGGTAGCTTTGGTGGTGGTGAAATTGATAGCCAGCACGATCATCGTATTGCCATGAGTTTTGCAATGGCATCATTGCGTGGTTCAGCTCCAATTATTATTCGTGATTGTGCCAACGTAGCCACATCGTTCCCTGGATTTGTTGAGTTAGCATCAAATGCCGGTGCTGCTATTGGCATTGAAGGTGGAGATGCTTGATATGACCGAAGCAACAGTGATTACGGTTGATGGCCCATCAGGTGCTGGAAAAGGCACCGTCTGTGCAATTTTAGCGGACACTCTTAAATGGCACTTATTGGACAGTGGGGCTTTATATCGTATTACTGGCTTAGCGTCGGAGCGCAAAGGCATTGATCTGGATGATGAAGCTGGCGTTGCGGACGTAGCTGCAAATCTTGATGTGCGTTTTAAACCGGGCAACGAAGGTGTGACTGTTTTACTCGAAGGGGATGACGTGACAACGACGATCAGAACCGAAGAGGTCGGCAGTTTGGCGTCACAAGTCGCTGCACTTCCTGCTGTGCGAGCCGCGTTATTACAGCGTCAGCGAGACTTCCGTCAAGCGCCAGGTCTCGTGGCTGATGGCCGAGATATGGGAACGGTCGTGTTTACCGATGCGCCGGTTAAAATTTTCTTAACCGCTAGTGCTGAAGAAAGAGGGCGCAGACGTTATGAACAGTTGCGTCAAAAGGGATTTGATGCTAGTTTACCCGCCCTTATTGAAGACATCCGGACACGAGATGAGCGAGACAGTAACCGATCTGTCGCTCCTTTACGCCCTGCCAGCGATGCGAAAGTGATTGATAGTACGACGTTAAGCATTGACGAAGTACGTGATGAAATCCTCTCAATTATACGTAACGCTGGATTGATCTGAGATATTAATGAAGTGCTTGGCGTCAGCCAGCTCCCGATGATTACCGGGAGACAGCGTTGAGTACTTTAATTTGACTAACCCCTGATGACTGGCCAACAGGGCGCGCTGATCCGAATTAATTCCCCCGGGTCGTGCTTAACGAGACAGGTGTATATCCATGAGCGAAAGCTTTGCTGAGTTATTTGAAGAATCCCTAAAAGAACTGGACATGAAGCCAGGTTCGATTGTTACCGGTACTGTTGTCGATATTGACAGCGATTGGGTAACAGTGAACTCAGGACTTAAGTCTGAAGCCGTTATTCCACGCGTACAATTCCTAAATGAAAAAGGCGAGTTGGAAGTTGCAATCGGCGATGAAACCTATGTATCACTTGAAGCAGTAGAAGATGGCTTCGGTGAAACTAAACTGTCTCGTGAGAAAGCTAAGCGCGCTGAAAGCTGGAAAGAGCTTGAGAAAGCTTTCGATGCTGATGAAATGGTTATCGGTGTTATCAACGGTAAAGTGAAAGGTGGCTTCACTGTTGAACTTAAGAATATCCGTGCATTCCTACCGGGTTCTTTGGTTGATGTTCGTCCAGTACGCGATACCGCGCACTTGGAAGGCAAAGAATTAGAATTTAAAGTTATCAAGCTTGATGCGAAGCGCAACAACGTTGTTGTTTCTCGTCGTGCTGTTCTTGAAGCTGCTAACAGCCAAGAACGTGAAGAGCTATTGGCTAACCTGCAAGAAGGTCAGTCTGTTAAAGGTATCGTTAAGAACCTAACTGACTACGGCGCGTTCGTAGATCTAGGTGGTGTTGACGGTCTTCTTCACATTACTGATATGGCTTGGAAGCGTATCAAGCACCCAAGCGAAATCGTTGCTGTTGGTGACGAGATTGACGTTAAAGTATTGAAATTTGATCGTGAGCGTAATCGCGTATCACTGGGTCTGAAGCAATTGGGTGATGATCCGTGGGTTAGCATCAATGATCGCTACCCAGAGAACGCACGCGTCAAGGCTCGTGTAACTAACCTAACTGACTACGGCTGCTTTGCAGAGCTGGAAGAAGGCGTTGAAGGTCTAGTTCACGTTTCTGAAATGGATTGGACTAACAAAAACATCCACCCGAGCAAAGTTGTTCAGGTAGGTGATGAAGTTGAAGTAATGATCCTTGATATTGACGAAGAGCGTCGTCGTATTTCTCTAGGTATCAAGCAGTGCACCATGAACCCATGGGAAGCATTCGGTACTCAGTCTAATAAAGGCGATAAGATCTCTGGTAAGATCAAGTCAATCACTGACTTCGGTATCTTTATTGGTCTTGATGGCGGTATCGACGGTTTGGTTCACTTGTCTGATATTTCTTGGAACGACACTGGCGAAGAAGCCGTTCGTAACTACAAGAAAGGCGATGAGCTAGAAACTGTTATCCTGTCTATCGACCCTGAGCGTGAGCGCATTTCTCTAGGTGTTAAGCAGCTAGAAAGCGATCCATTCTCTGAGTACGTTTCTGAAAACGACAAAGGCACTCTGGTTACTGGTAAAGTAATCGCTGTTGACGCGAAAGGCGCAACAATTGAGATTGCTGAAGGCGTTGAAGCATCACTACGTGCTTCTGACATCAGTCAGGATAAAGTAGAAGATGCTCGTAACGTGCTTAAAGAAGGCGATACGGTTGAAGCGGCTATCACTGCTGTAGATCGTAAGAACCGTACAATCACTCTGTCTGTAAAAGCGAAAGATCAGGTTGCTGATAAAGAAGCTCTTAAAGAACAGCGTGCTAAGTCTGAAGCCGAGGTTACTGGTCCTACCACTATTGGTGACCTAATCAAAGAACAGCTGGGCAACAAGGACTAATTAGTCTTGAGCCTAAAAAACCCGCTTCGGCGGGTTTTTTTGTGCCTGAATTCTCATCAATGGAGATAATTGTTCAAATCTTGTCCTCTATCACTTGCAAAAGCTTTGAGCTAACTGCATGATTTAGCTAGAAATATTGCTGAGCTTTGTTCTCATGGAGGGAAGAGGCGTGACCAAATCCGAGTTAATCGAGAGAATTGTCAGTCGACAGCCGCAATTATCAGCGAAAGATGTCGAATTGGCCGTAAAAACTTTACTTGATCATATGTCGATCACGTTATCGTCAGGTGAGCGTATAGAGATCCGAGGTTTCGGGAGTTTCTCGCTGCATTATCGCGCGCCGCGTACGGGTAGAAATCCAAAAACAGGCGAAACTGTCGACTTGCTCGGCAAGTTTGTACCGCATTTTAAGCCCGGAAAAGAGCTCAGGGATCAGGTGAACGAAAGTATGCCTGCGTAGTCAGAAACAATAGCGATATAATAATTAAGACTACACACTGATCCTTCACTTATACGGCTAATAGTACCTATGCCCTCCGCAGAAATGTTCGATATGGCGCTTCTCTACATATTGCTGCTCGCTGCAATAGCGTTGGGTTGGACACTGGGCTATCGATTCGCTAACCAAGCCAAAAAAACCGACTATCCAGACTGGATTCCCAGCGTTGATTACATTCTTGCAGAAAGTAATGATGCCTCCCTCGAAAAGCTACTCAAGGTCGATCATATTGACGATGACTCCGTCGACTTATTTCTTAAGCTAGGCAAAAGTCTTCGTGATAAAGGCGAGATTGATCGAGCCATGCACTTGCATCAGCGATTGTTTGCTCGTGCTGACTTGGATCGAAGTGTTATTCATTCAATACAGCTAGAGCTAGCCTATGATTATTCGGCAGCGGGCCTGTTAGATAGAGCGGAGCGTATCCTTCGAGAGCTGCTGGAAGCGAAAGGGCATAATAATGAGCGGGTTGCCGCTTTGCTTATCGAGCTATTAGAAGAGGAAGGTGAGTGGCGAGATATTCTAGAGCTTTATACCTCTAAAAAATTACCCGGTGGTGTAGAGCTTGGTCGTCGTGTTGCTCATGCGGCTTGTGAGCTAGCCGAGCGCTCACTTAAAAAGGGGGAGTATCTTGAAGTCCAAAAGCTGTGTCGGCAGTCATTAAAGATTGATGGTCGTTGTGCGCGAGCGCATGTCGTGTCAGGAAACTTGGCATACGGGCAACAAGAATATCGTGAGGCTGTACGTTGTTACCTAAAAGCCGCAGAGACAGATCAGCAAGCCGTAGTTCGTACGCTCGATAAGATGATTGATGCATTTACGAAATTGAATGATGCTGAAGGTTTACTTGCACAGCTCCAGAAGCAATGGTCAGACAGTCATTATATTCCCGCCCTCACGGCATTTATTGAGACGCTCGCGACAGAAAAAAATTCCTCAGATGCCGCGGTGCGCCTGCTGAAAGAGCTTGAAAGTAGCCCTTCAAATCAAGGCTTCTTAACTTTAGCTGAACTGGTAGTTACCCATCGCCAATCGCTCGATAAGTCGCAGTTGTTACAGGTATATGATATTCTCCGCCGCATCGTAGCAGCCGAACCAAAATTCGTATGCTCTAACTGTGGATTTAAGGCAAAGGAACCGCACTGGCGCTGTCCAAGCTGTAAGGATTGGGCAACCGTTAAAGCATATGTTCCACAGCCACCAATCTCGAAATGAATAACGACGCACACGTCGAAGAACAAGCCGAAGCCTGATTTATGACCACACAGTCACCTATCCAGTCGCCCATAGTTGTCGCACTCGATTTTCCAACGCAAGAACAAGCGTTAGCGATGGCCGACCAGCTAGATCCTAAGCTATGTCGAGTTAAAGTCGGTAAAGAACTCTACACAGCAACAGGCCCGGTCATACTTGAGCAGCTTCATAAGCGTGGCTACGACGTCTTCCTTGATTTGAAATTTCATGACATACCAAACACCTGTGCAAAAGCCGTGGGGGTTGCTGCAGATTTAGGTGTGTGGATGGTGAATGTTCATGCGTCTGGCGGCCAAAAAATGATGGAAGCCGCCAGAAACGAATTAGAAAAGAAAACACATAAGCCATTGCTGATTGGCGTAACCGTTCTGACCTCTATGGAACGCAGCGATCTTGCCGGTATTGGCCTAGATATCGAGCCAATGGAACAAGTCGAGCGCTTGGCAAAATTAACGCAATTATCAGGGTTGGATGGTGTTGTCTGCTCCGCTCGTGAAGTCGCGTTGATACGTGAAATTTGTGGGAAAGACTTTTTAACAGTAACGCCAGGTATTAGACCTGAAGGCAGTGATGTTGGTGATCAAAAGCGTGTGATGACACCGAAACAGGCGGTAGAGGCTGGGGTGGATTATATGGTTATCGGTCGACCTGTGACGCAGAGTAGCCTTCCCAATGCCGCATGCAACCAAATAGTTTCTTCAATTGCTTAATATTTGAATATTTAAATAGAGAATCGAATGTCTAAGAAAGTAGCCTTGATTACCGGCGTAACCGGCCAAGACGGATCTTACCTTGCTGAGCTATTGCTTGAAAAAGGGTATGAAGTTCACGGTATTAAGCGCCGTGCATCATCTTTAAATACCCAGCGTGTTGATCATATTTATCAAGATTTACATGAAGAGAACGTAAGCTTCTTTCTTCACTACGGTGATTTGACCGATTCATCTAACCTGACTCGTATTCTTAAAGAAGTGCAGCCGGATGAGGTGTACAACCTTGGTGCTCAGTCGCACGTTGCCGTTTCATTTGATTCTCCTGAATACACAGCCGATGTCGATGCTATGGGCACTCTGCGTTTGCTTGAGGCGATTCGTTTTTTAGGGCTAGAAAAGAAGACTCGTTTCTACCAAGCGTCTACCTCTGAGTTGTATGGTTTGGTACAAGAAATTCCGCAAAAAGAAACCACGCCGTTTTATCCACGTTCGCCTTATGCCGTAGCGAAGATGTACGCCTACTGGATTACAGTAAACTACCGTGAATCCTATGGCATGTATGCGTGTAACGGTATTTTGTTTAACCATGAATCTCCACGCCGTGGTGAAACCTTCGTTACTCGTAAAATTACCCGTGCTTTAGCCAATATCTCACAAGGTCTAGAGAAGTGTTTGTACCTAGGTAATATGGATGCATTACGTGATTGGGGTCATGCCAAAGATTACGTACGTATGCAGTGGATGATGTTACAACAAGACCAAGCTGAAGATTTTGTGATCGCAACCGGCAAGCAAATCTCAGTACGTGAATTTGTACGTTTATCTGCAAAAGAACTGGGTATTACTTTGCGTTTTGAAGGTGAAGGCGTTGAAGAAACTGCCATCGTCGAAGCGATTGAAGGTGATAACGCTCATGCACTGAAGGTGGGTGATGTGATTGTTCGTGTTGATCCTAAGTACTTCCGCCCGGCAGAAGTAGAAACTCTACTGGGTGATCCTACCAATGCGAAGAATAAGTTAGGTTGGGTGCCAGAAATCACCGTCGAAGAGATGTGTGCCGAGATGGTACAAAACGATTTGCAAAATGCGAAGCAACACGCTCTGCTGAAAAAGCACGGTTTTAACGTCAACGTCGCCATTGAAAGCTGAGGCCTGAATAACAATGAAAAGAGTATTCGTTGCTGGCCATAAAGGCATGGTCGGCTCGGCCATTGTTCGTCAACTGGCTGCACAAAAAGACGTTGAGTTGATTGTGCGTGATCGAAAACAACTCAACCTGTTGAATCAGGCGGAAGTTCAGACGTTTTTTGAAAATGAAAAGATCGATCAGGTGTATCTCGCGGCAGCTAAAGTTGGCGGCATTGTGGCAAACAATACTTACCCGGCTGACTTCATATACGAAAACCTAATGATTGAATGCAACATCATTCACTCGGCTCATATGGCCGATGTAAATGATTTAGTCTTTTTAGGTTCCTCGTGTATTTACCCAAAATTAGCTGAACAGCCAATGGCTGAAAATGCATTGTTGACTGGTACGTTAGAACGCACCAATGAGCCATACGCCGTTGCAAAGATAGCGGGCATTAAATTATGCGAAAGTTACAACCGCCAATATGGCCGTAACTACCGTAGCGTGATGCCGACCAACTTGTACGGTGAGAACGATAATTTCCACCCAGATAACTCGCATGTAATTCCGGCATTAATGCGCCGCTTCCATGAAGCCAAGCTGAATGACACACCTGAAGTCGTTGTGTGGGGAACTGGCAAGCCTATGCGTGAGTTTTTGCATGTGGATGATATGGCCGCGGCGTCTATTTTTGTGGCCAATGTTAGCCAAGAAACCTACGAGTCATGCACTGAGCCTATGTTATCGCATATTAATGTGGGCACTGGGGTTGATTGCACCATTGCAGAAATGGCATTAACCATGGCAGAGGTTGTAGGGTACAAGGGGCAAGTGTCGTTTGATACCACCAAGCCTGACGGCGCACCGCGTAAATTGATGAATGTTGATACCCTGAAAAAATTGGGTTGGGCCTACAGCATCGAATTGAAAGACGGGTTGGAAAGTACGTATGACTGGTATATGGCTTCCTTAAAATGTATCCGTAGTTGAAAATTAGACCTTTTCTCAGCGTAGCAGTCTTACGTTAAACTAATTAACGCTAGAATAGAGCGTAATTTTCTCCAAGGCTTGTGTTAGTGAATGCATTAAACGAAGTGAAGAGCATTAGAAGTCGGATTATCCTGTTTGTATTTTATTTCAATATAGTATCATTAGCAGTTTATTCGCTTCCAATGTCAGTGTTTAGTGATGCTCTTCCATATTTATCAATAGCAGCAGTAGCAAACTTATCTTTACTACTCATCCTTCCCTTGCTGAGGTATAGCTATACATTAGTACTTGTATCACTATCATTCTTGGTTATTTTTATTGTCATTTCTGCCATATCCCAAGCAACAGCAGGCATTATTGATAGCGAATTCCTTCGTTTAATGGTTGTTGTATTTGGTATGGCAGTAATTTTCAGGGAATTTGGAAGTAAAGCAAGGCTTATCGCTATTTCGCGAATTATGGTAACGACTTTTTTTATTTTGGTACTTCTGCAGGCTATATCTATATTGGTCTTTGAGGAGGAATTCTTCAGTATTAATTATAGTTCCTCTATTTCCTTCAGGGGGGATATATCTAAATTTAGATTTAGCCCTCTTAATGGTGATCCCAACTATTTTAGTTATACGCTTCTACCCTTTTTGATCGCAGTAACATTTTCTTATCTTTTTTTTGGTAAAAGAAAAACTGATTTGATACTAGTGGGTGCAGGAGTAATAGTGCTTCTGTTAGCGATGTCTCGGGGTGTTATTTTAGCTTATTTTGGCGTGATCCTATACCTGTATACATATAGAATAGCCAAGAGACTGGTTAAGCCCCTTGAACTATTCTTCTTAGTAATCGCTTGTATTATATGTCTTTTAGGTGTCATAAAAGTCCTTGATTCAAGATCCGATAATCTCAGTTCATCTACCAGTCAGCGTGTTGAAATTCTGAAATCTCAAGTCGAGTTGATATCTGAAGCGCCATTATTAGGAAGTGGGTACTCAAGCTCGAAGGTGGAAGTTGATGGTCAACAGTTTGGAGCCCATAATCTTTTCATTGAAGTTGCGGCTAGTTATGGTCTATTTTTTATGGCATGCTTTATACTACTTTTAATGCTTTTGTTTTTTTATGGAGGGGCGTTTCAGCGAGCATTACTCATAGGGTTTCTTTTGGCATCATCTTTCCTTGGTCTGATTATATATATGCCTATGTGGCTCTTTCTTTCTTTTTGTATGTTCAGGGAAGTACGAGATGACTAAAGAAATTTTTAGTATATCTATGGTTAAATTGCTTTCGGTAGTCGTCGCTTTTTTCTTACCGATGGTAGTTGCCAGGCAGTACGATCTGGTTGATTATGGTACATTCAATTACCTAACAGCAATGATGGTTTACGTATCGATATTTCAGTGTGGAATTACTCCGACTTTGAGAAATTCATTGTCAAAATTAAGTAAATTTGATGATGCAACTAATACGATATCCTTTTCTATTCAGCAGACCTTAGCATGGGTTATGCTGCTGGTCTTACTCTCATTTTTGTGTTTGTTATATATTCAATTTGATATTGAGTATTATGCTTTTGTATTGGCAACGATATTCACTCTGTTTTCACCGGTCATTGCGACATACTTTGATTATCGTATGGAGAGTATCAGATATAAACTGGGGGAGTTTGCTTGTCAAGTAGTAATCACAGCTTTAGTGATCACAATGTGTATTGTTGAAGTTCATGTCGCGCTGGTTGCTTCCGTTATGATTTCCTATAGGACAGTGTATGCACTTTATAAGTGTTTTTCGAAAAAACTGTTGCCTGTAACAGAGATTAATTTCGGGATTAGGGGGCTTTACAAATATTTCAACCTGGGTTCTGGTAACGGAAACTATATATTACTTCAAATATTCTCAGTTGCTTCAATTATTCTTCTTACAGTATACGCTGAATCATTTTTCGGCATCGAAGAATACGGTGTATACTCGACATATTATAAATTCTTTTTTTTTCCAATTCAGATTTTTGCTTTTGTGGCGCCAGTGATTTGGATGAGGTACGCACAATACAAGGCAGGTACTCAAGACCTAGCAGGTGTTTCCTATTTATTCACACTATTGCTATCGGCTATTTTTCTTTGGGTATTTTTGATGATATTTTTTGTCGACTGGCTTGTTAAAGTATATATGGGTATAGAAGTCAGCCTTGAGATTAGTATTTTACTCTTGGCTTTACTTTATCTATGTTTTCAGTTGTCAGATTTTATAAGTGTGTTCTTAAATGCAGAAGGCAACTTCGGAATACAAGCGACTTTATCCGCTGTGGTATTTGCATTTCTACTGTTGTTTTTCTATTGGGATGTGCCATTTGATAATGCTTTGCTTTATTTTTCACTTGCTAAATTGACTACTGTTTTAATTATGAGTTTCTACTGGAGAAAGGTGTGAGAGTTGCAATACTGTACTTGGCAATTGGGGATTATACGGACTTCTGGACTGACTTCTATTCTAGCTGCGAGAAAAACTTTTTACCTGATTGTGAAAAAAACTATTTTGTATTTACAGACCGGCCGTCAACAATAAGTGGCACTAATGTACACGTTAGTAGCGTTGATGACCTAGGATGGCCATTGAATACAATGTTTCGATTTAAGTATTTTCTTCGTCATAGAGATACTCTTCGAAGTCATGATGCTGTTTTCTTCTTTAATGCAAATGCACTTTTCTGTGAAACCATTTCAATGAAGGACGTTTTGCCTCCTGGATACACGCTGACAGGGGTCGTGCATCCTGGCTATCAGAAGTATCGTAAGATTTTCTTACCATATGAGAGGAAACATAGGAACTCTACCGCTTATGTCGGTAGGTTTGAAGGTGATTGCTATTTTCAGGGGTGCTTGAATGGTGGTTTTTCTAATGAGTATATGGACCTGGTAGAATGTTGTAATCGAAATATTAATCAAGATCTCAGGGCAAATATTATTGCTCGTGCTCATGATGAATCACACTTAAATCGTTACTTAATAGAAAAAAAAGTTAATATGTTACCTTCGTGCTATTCTTTACCTGAGGGCTGGATAGGGGACCCCATTATTAGTATGAGGGATAAAGCTAAATACCCGTGGTACTCGGGAGTAAAGAATGCTAGCGCAGGTTCGGGGAAGGCTTTAGGCTTGGTTAAATCTTTCGTTAAAAAAATAGTAGTCGAATCTAGATGAAACGAATTATTCTAAATGGTGGTACTGGTAATCAGCTATTCCAGATAGCAGAAGCATTAGATATTATGAGAACCGGTGAATCTGTAGTAATAGATGATTCTATTGTTAGTACTCAATGGTTCCAAAAGTATATTCTCAAGCAAAGGGTTGTTGAGTCGTGTCTTAACTTTTTCTATATTGATTCAGATATTAAGATTACGAATAGCTTTTTTACACTGTTTTATATTTTATTATCGAAACTATTAAAAAGATTGACGTATAACCACTTGAAGTTGATTGCTGATGACAGGGCGTGTTCAGGCCGCTATATGCTTGGCTATTGGCAGAACCCGGAGCTGGCTTCCTTGCTTAGTGGAGTGCTAACTTCGGCAAGAGATAATCAAAATATAAAAAATAGTGAGATACTAGACCTTATTGCATCAGCTCCATCTGTAGCGATTCATATAAGACGTGGCGACTACCTCTTACCTGAAAATAGTTATTTTTATGAGTGTACTGAAGATTATTATCTGAAAGCAATTTCTTTAGTGGGTGAAGGGAGATTTTATATTTTTTCGGATGATATACCTTGGTCAAAGAGTATAGGAATTTTTCCTGAGGATTCTATTTTTGTTGATCATAATAGTGGAGATAATTCTCACATGGATATGATTCTCATGAGTAAGTGTGAAAAGTTGATAATTGCTAATAGTACATTTAGTATTTGGGCTGCTCTGTTGTCTAATAGTAAGCATGTCATTGCTCCTAAGTATTATTACAAAGGCATCGAGAATTCGATCGTGCTCCCTGAGTGGACTCTTATTGAAGGCTGATTATGTTATTGAAGATATTTAGGAAGGTTCGAAACGAAGTAAATCTATACCTTCGTAGAAGAAAGTACAACGGACGCAAGTTAGAGACGGATACTTACACAATAATTTCCAGCAATTGTATTGCTGGCTCTATATATAAGGACTTCGGCTTACCCTTTAATTCCCCTACGATCGGTCTATTTATATGTGGTAATGATTTTGTCAAATTTGCTTCAAATCTTAGATATTATCTTTCCCTACCGGTATCGGAGGGGGAGTGTAGTAAATGGCTTGGTAAGACTTCCTATCCCTTAGGCATCATAGACGATGTTGAGCTTCATTTTTTGCACTATGATACATTTGAGGAGGCACGATGTAAGTGGGAGCGTCGGGCTTTAAAAGTGAATTTTGATCGTGTATATCTAATAATGACTGATCGGGATTTCACTACATATGAAAATATTGTGAATTTTTCGAAGATAAAAGCCCACAAAAAGTTATCTTTTGTTTCAAACAATTATCAAGAAATACCAGGCACGATTTTTTGCCGTAGATATGAGGGTGATTCACAAGTAGGTGTTTTGCCTTTGTTTATGGAATACTCGGACTACTTTGATGTTGTTGAATGGTTAGATAGTTAATGATTTCAGTTATAATTTGTTCGAAAAATTCCGAGCGTTATATATCTGAGTGTATTGATAGCGTATTAGGGCAAACATACCAGGATATAGAGGTCTTGGTTGTTGTAAATGACTCAAGTGATCGTACGCTGGATATTCTAAAGACTTATGACGATGAGAGATTAATAGTATTTGAAACAAAAATAGGTCAGCTCAATTATAATCTGAATTTTGCTTTAGATCGTTGTCGGGGAGACATTATAGCCCGTATGGATGCTGATGATATTTGTTCGCCCTTTAGGTTGGAACGTCAACTATTTTATATGAATGATTATGATGTAGTTGGTAGTAATCTTGAATTGATTGATGAATATGGTGAAGTTTATGGTGGAAATTTGGTGTTCCCTGAGCATGATGCCGCGATACGGAGAAAGATATATTATAGATCTGTACTTGCCCACCCAAGTATTATGATTCGTAAAGAGGTCTTGATGTCCGTGTCAGGATACATGGGAGGGCGATATGCACAAGATTACGACCTATGGCTCCGTTTAATGAGGAATTCCCAACTTAAGTTCTACAATATTCAGGAAAATTTAGTATTTTATCGGGTTCATCATGAACAGTCTAAAGGAAGTTCCAGTTCCTATGCTGATGTCTCAGGATATTTACTCCGAGAAAGTCTTTTATCGAAGAGGGCGGACTACTTTATCGGAGCTCTAATCTACTATATCAAAGGTTTGTTTAAGTGAGCGGAGTTGTTTTTATTATATCTAAATCGGAGGTCGGTGGAGCTCAGAAATGGGCAAAGGAGCAAATTGAGATGCTAGCGATATCAACTACCGATCCAATATATTTGGTAACTGATGATTGTGCTGGCTGGCTGGTAGATGAGGTTAAAGATTTTTGCCAGGATGTTTTTTGTGATCCAGCTTTTTCTAAAGGATTTTCAATCAATACATTTTATCGGTTACTTAGATTTTCTAAGAAACACCAGGTTAAAGTTATTGTGGCGTCCTCAGCATTCGCAGGAGTTTATGCTAGGCTTTTAAAAATATTTATTCATATAAAAGTAATATACGTCAGTCATGGTTGGTCATCTATATATAGGGGTAAAACCTTAGGCCTGATTTACACTTTTATAGAGAGAGTGCTCTCACTATTTACAGATGTTATTCTCTGCATCTCTAATAGCGATTATAAAGCGGCTCAGAATATTATTAAAATTCCTGAGAAAAAGCTTACATTAATTGAAAATAAGCTTTTTCCAATATCACAACAAGGAAATAGAAGTACAGGCTTCAGTGAGCCTCCCAAATTGTTATGTGTTAGTCGGTTGGATTTTCCAAAGAGGTTTGATTTATGCATTAGAGCCGTAGCTGGAAAAAATTGCGAACTGCATATAGTTGGTGATGGCCCTCAGATGAGAGAACTTCAAAGGATGGCATCTGGTCTCGATAACGTTATTTTTGAAGGGATGCAACAAGGATTTTGCAGGTATTCAGACTATGACGTATTTCTTCTCGCATCTGACAGTGAAGGTCTTCCGATGTCTGCTTTGGAAGCAATGAGCGCCGGCTTACCACTAATTCTAAGTAATGTTGGTGGTTGCTCTGAACTGATACAGGACAATGGTGCTTTGTTTGGTAATACCGAAGAGGAGTTGTCACGATCTATTGATTTTGTACTAATGAACATAGAAAATATGTCGTTAGCATCCCGGGTGTTATTTAGTCAAAGATTCGATCTTAATGTTCACCGGGATCAATACATTGACTTATATTACGGTGAATAATTATTATCGTGCCCCAAAGCCAGTCAGCATCGTCTTTATCGTTTTAAAGACGATGTCTAAGTCTAACCAAATACTCAGGTTTTTCACATAATAAAAATCATGAGCTAATTTCTCACGAGTTTCATCTTCGTCTGCAGCATAACCATGGGTTACCTGTGCCCAGCCGGTAATTCCAGGTCGAACTATATGACGGAAACTATAGAGTGGTATAGCTTTTTCAAACTCTTTTACAAAAGCCGCTTGTTCCGGTCTTGGGCCAATCAGCGCCATATCGCCTTTAAGAATATTTAAAAATTGTGGTAATTCATCGATTCGCATTTTTCGGATGAATTTACCTATTCGAGTAATTCGAGGGTCATCTTCACCAGCGAATTGAGCGCCATTAACTTCCGAGTCTGTGCGCATGCTTCGTATTTTGTACATGCTAAATTCTTGTCCACCCTTACCTACACGGCGCTGTACAAAAAAAGCAGGCCCTTTTGATTCCAGTTTTACACTAACCGCAACCAATGCGACGAAGGGAAGGGTAAGTGGCGCTGTAGAGATAATTAGTGCCGATTCAAAAATACGCTTAGCACCAAGGTACGCTTGAGAGGGAAGTAGGTCGTGTCCTGCAAGCTCTCCATAGTGATCTAAAGGGCTTTTTCCTGTAATCGACTCATATGCACTAACGGAGTCTATTACTGGAGTATCTTTTGATAACTGCTCTGCAATAAATTGTTGCCATTCTGCAGGAAGCTGCTCATTGCTATCAACGATAATACCAATAATGTCTGAATACTCTAATGACGGAGAATCCAGTGCTATAAATTTCTTTGGGTTACATTCAATTAAGCGTTTGTAGAAACCGTGGGGAATTACTGCATATCGCCCCTTTTGAAATTTTTGCCTTAAACGAAATTCTAGATAGGTGATTACTGGCAGTACAATCCAAGAAATAAGTAATGCCGTCCGAGAATAATCTAATCGTGTGAAAATGATGACAGCGCTCATTATGAGCATGTATACAGCTACTACGGGTAGTAAATAAGATAAAGGGCGATTACCCGGAAATCTTCCTAAATTATGCAGCGTAATACTTGAGAGTAAATAACTGATAAGTGAACCATACAAAACATTTTTTAATTGAGGTGCTGAGAGCGATAGGTTCGTGAAAGGTACTGATAATCCATAAATAATTAAGCCAGCTATAGACAGGCCAAATATCATGGTTAAGCTGTGTACTAGAAGAGATTTTTTTGAAATAGACGCTGGTTGTAGAGAACTGTCTATCGAAGGTCCTTTAACCATGCCGTCCATACCTTGGTAAAAAGAATTGGCTCCCCGAGCTGGACTTGAACCAGCGACCAATAGATTAACAGTCTACTGCTCTACCAACTGAGCTATCGGGGAACATCAGCAAGTGGTGCGTATTATGCCAGCGGTTTTATTACTGTCAACACCAACTTGCTCAAAAGTGTTTGATTTTGCTGAATATTTTTATCACAGCAAAAATTATTGGCCATAACCTTTTGGGTTGGTTTTCTGCCAGTGCCACGAGTCTTTGACCATAGCATCAACATCCAGTTCAGTTGACCAGTCGAGGAGTTCAGAGGCCTTATCTGCATTGGCGTAACAAGCCGCAACGTCGCCAGGGCGTCGTGCAACGAGTTCATGTGGCACCGGCACATCATTGATGGTGCTAAAGGCGTTAACTAATTCTAGTACGCTGATGCCGTTACCTGTTCCCAGGTTAATGGCTTCTACACCTGTGATTGGGCTTTTACCTGACAAGTTGCCTAATAGGTTGTTTACGGCGCAGACGTGGCCTTTGGCAAGGTCAACTACATGGATGTAGTCACGTACGCCAGTACCATCAACGGTGTCGTAGTCGCTGCCAAATACAGACAGTTTTTCACGACGGCCTACCGCCACTTGTGTGATATAAGGCATTAGGTTGTTGGGCGTGTCTTTGGGGTCTTCACCGATAGTGCCTGATTCGTGCGCCCCGACTGGATTAAAGTAGCGCAGTAGTATGACCGCCCATGGCTTTTCAGCTTTATTAAGTGTGTCTGCTTCCGGTAGATCTCGCAGCATCTCTTCAATAATTAACTTAGAACGTCCGTAAGGATTAGTCGCTGAAAGTGGTAAGTCTTCTGTCAGGGGGAGCGTTTCTGGGTCGCCATATACAGTTGCTGAAGAACTGAATACGAGATTTTTAACACCGGCTGCTTCCATTTCTTGGCACAGTGCTAGGGTGCTATTTAGGTTGTTGTCGTAATAGGCGAGCGGCATTTGGCAAGATTCACCCACGGCCTTTAAGCCAGCAAAGTGAATCGCAGCAGCGATGCTGTGCTCTGCGAATACTTTTTTAAGTAGTTTTCGATTACGAACATCCCCTTCAATGAAGGACACATTTTTATTGGTAATGGCTTCAACGCGTTTTAGTGCTTCTGGTGAGCTGTTCGAGAGGTTGTCGATAACCACCACGTCATAACCTGCATTGAGTAATTCCACGCACGTATGTGAGCCAATGTAGCCGGCGCCGCCAGTTACTAAAATCGTTGAGGTCATGCTTTAATCCTTTGAGATTCTCGAAGATGCCGCACCGGTTTGGCCACGGTATTTTGCGGATTCACGTGTGTTGTAAGGGCGTGTGGCTGGGCTGCTTAATGTCTCAAAAGACAGGGCGCAGATCACCATCCCCGGTCGCAGTGCCAGAGGGAGTTTGCCATTGTTGTAAAACTCCAGAACGATTTGACCTTCCCAGCCGGGATCAATACGGCCTGCGGTCACGTGTACCATTAAGCCTAAGCGGGCGAGAGAACTACGTCCGTCTAACCAGCCAACCAACGTATCCGGTATCTTTACCGACTCATAGGTAGCGCCTAACACCAGCTCGCCCGGATGGATGTATAAAGCTTCACTTTCGCTGATTTCGATCTCTTTGCTCATGATCCGATCAATGTCGCGTTCAAGTTGATCGCGATCGCCGGAAAGATCTAAGTGAGTCACCGAGTTGTTGTTAAATACTCGGAAGCGATGATCAAGGCGGAGATCCACACTGATACCTGCAATGGCGTCATCACCCGGAGGCGGAGAGATAGCAATATCACCCTCGGCCAGTCGTTGCTCGATATCTCCGTCGCTGAGTCTCATCTTTATGCCTTTGCTAGTGATGCTGCCGTATTAGGGCAGGGATCATAAATTTATTTTAGTTGCTTGGATTTGGTAGCGTAATTTTCCGTCTTTTTTATCACGGAGTTTGAGCAGTGGGTAGCCTTCAGACTTACCAAACCAAGCATAAATCTCACGTTTTTTACTGCTACGCACTTGCTGAACTTTAATTGCTAGAAAAGAACCCGCCGGCGTTTTTACGGTTTCTTCACCGATGACTTTAAATTTGAATGTCTTTGATTTCTTTTTTTCAAACACTGGAAACTCAAATTCAGTCTTCCCATTTGCTAGTTCAATGCTTGCCTGCAACATAAAGGTAAGGTTGTCTTGAATACCATCCTGCCATTGATCACTGATGGTTTTCTTTGACTCACTGTCTTCTACAACCTTTTGATCGGACACAAAATGCAGAGTGCGGTCATCTTCATCAATTAAGCCGGTTGAACGATATTTGTAATTGACGGGAATAATTTGCTCGCCAACTAAAATGAAGTCGGAAGATTCTTTGAGTGTTGCGATACTGGCTTCGGCATCAAAAGCCATACGCCAATGCGAAGCGTCTACTTTGCGGAGGGAGCGTGTTGCATCGATGTCAAAACTAAACCAGCCCACTTTGTATTCGCTGCGATAATCGATAGAAAAGGGCGTAAGAGCATCTTTTACCGAAATCTCTTCAGCTTGAGCAGATACAGCCAAGCAGACCGTAAATATCAGTGTCAATGTGCGCTTGATCATGAACCTCTCCTTATTAAGAGTCTTCCTTGAAACTTATTATCAGACCTAAATTCAGGTGTCGAGTTTCAATCCGGTGGGGGGGAGTGGCTTGTTATCTAGGCAAGATTGGCCTTTCTGCATAGAAAGACGCCCTTCGATAAACCACTTGACGGCAATAGGATAAATCACATGTTCTTGCAGTTGAACGCGTTTTTGTAATGACTGCGGGTCATCGCCGTCTAACACAGGCACTACCGCTTGAATGACGTTTGGGCCGTCGTCCAGCACTTCGGTAACAAAGTGCACTGTTACGCCGTGCTCACTATCACCAGCTTCCAGTGCTCGTTTATGGGTGTGCAGCCCTTGATACTTTGGCAGCAGCGAAGGGTGGATGTTAAGCATCCTGCCTTCGTAGCGACGTACAAAGTCCGGTGTCAGAATGCGCATAAACCCGGCCAGAACAATTAAATCAGGATCGTAAGCATCAATAGTACGCATCAAGCCGACATCAAACTCTTCACGCGAGGTAAACCCACGATGATCAATGATGTCTGTATGAATCCCAAGGCTGCGAGCTTTTTGGATGCCAGCCGCTTCGGGTTCATTGCAGATAACGGCGGATACTTCCGCTTCAGGAAGCTCATCGCGGATCAACTCCGCGATGGTCACCATGTTGCTGCCAGTTCCCGAGATTAGAATAACGACACGGGATTTCTCAGCATCTTCTAACGGATAGGGAGCTGGCGTATCGTTCATGCACGGTTACCCAAAAATTCAACGGCTTCTTCATCGCCATTGCGTTCTTGAACTTCACCAATGATCCAAGACTGCTCGCCTTCAGCATTCAATAAAGCAACCGCCGAGTCCGCTTTATCTTCAGGCAGGGCGATGATCATACCTACGCCACAGTTGAAGGTACGGAACATCTCGTGGGTTTCAACGTTGCCGTTTTCTTGCAGCCAAGTGAACACGTCAGGCCACTGCCAGCTGTTGGTATCAACAACGGCTTTGCAACCTTCAGGCAGAACACGAGGGATATTCTCTTGGAAGCCACCGCCGGTAATGTGAGACAAGGCATGAATATCAGAGGCATTGATCAGCTTTAATACCGATTTAACGTAAATCTTCGTCGGTGCCATCAAGGCGTCTTTGACTGGCTGACCATCAAGGTCGGCGTCTAAGTCAGCGCCAGACACTTCAATGATCTTACGAATCAAAGAGTACCCGTTTGAGTGCGGGCCGCTTGATGCTAAGGCAATCAACTTGTCGCCTGCTTTTACCTTGGTGCCATCGATGAGGTCTTCTTTTTCAGCAATGCCGACACAGAAGCCAGCAAGATCGTAATCTTCGCCTTCGTACATGCCAGGCATTTCTGCCGTCTCGCCACCCACCAGAGAGGCGCCCGCTTGTAAGCAGCCTTCGCCGATGCCTGTCACTACATCCGCAGCAACGTCAACGTTTAGCTTGCCAGTGGCGTAGTAATCAAGGAAAAACAGAGGCTCAGCACCGGCAACCACTAAGTCGTTGACGCACATAGCGACCAAATCGATACCAATGGTGTCGTGTTTGTTCAGGTCCATTGCTAAACGCAATTTTGTACCTACGCCATCAGTACCAGAGACCAGTACAGGCTGGCGGTAGCCTTGTGGTAGTTCAAATAGCGCGCCGAAACCGCCAAGGCCAGCCATGACCTCTGGGCGGCGAGTGCGTTTTGCAACGCCCTTAATTCGCTCTACAAGTGCATTGCCAGCGTCGATGTCGACGCCTGCGTCTTTATAACTCAGAGATTTTTGTTCGCTCATGCCGTCAGTCACAGATTGGTGGCTTATGAAAGGCGCGTATTCTAACGATTTGTGGTCCATCCTGCATCAAACAAATAAAAACTCCTTCGATCAAATAAATAAAAGCCCCCGTTCGCTGGTTATCTTTGGCGTTCATGGCACAATACGCGGATCGTCACTATTGCAGGTTGCGGCCAAGATAATGCGCCCTCTTAATGCCTTGCCGGTTATAAATTAAGAGAGGGTTGCTAGAACGCTGATACTTAATTAACACCTAAATTAAGCGTTCTGGATTGCCGCAATCTAAAGATTCATAGTTCCTGAGGAAGTATTGGGTGCGTCTTTTACTATTATTCACGCTATTTTGTTGTTCTGTTTTTACGTCAGCGGCCACGGTTCGTGATCTTCATAATGTTCGTGTGCCTGTGTTGGATCAATCTGAAGCCAGCCGTACAGATGCTATCGGAGGCGCATTTCAACAAGTCTTGATCAAGGTATCAGGCACAAGAGATGTTCTGGATAACGCAGTTCTTATGGGCGAACAAGCTAAGGCAAAAAGCTACATTAGCAGTTTACGTTACGAACGTGATGCCACTAACCAGCTGCAGTTAAGCGTGACCTTTATGTCAGCTCCGCTACAAGTGCTGCTTGAAAGTGCTGACGCGCCTATCTGGGGAGCGTCACGGCCTTTGACTCAACTATGGATTGCCGAGAACACGGGCGAAGAGAGAGCGGTTGTCGGTGTTGATAACAAGCTCTGGTATCACGAGTTGCAAATGGCAATGGATGCCAGAGGCCTTCCTGTCATTTTTCCAACGTGGGACCTCGAAGACGAAATGGCACTTCCAGTGGCCAGCTTGTGGGGATTGTTCGAACAGGATATTGAGCGTGCGGTAGATCGTTACGCCAGTGATGGATACGCCGCTGGTCGTATTATTCAAATAGGGAACGAATTCAACTTCAGTGGCTACTTAACTTACAGCAAGAGCCGAGAAATTATCGATGTTTCGGCCGCCTCAATTCCTTTACTTGCTAATCAGATTGCTGGAAGTATCGCAGAGAGTTTGTCTGATCGGTATGCCGTAGTGGCGCTAAAGGGTGTTGATAGCGGCTATGTATTGCGCGTTAGTGGTGTACAGGGGTTTTCATCTTACAGAGCACTGATGGACTACCTTAGTGCTCATGTGGGAGTACGTGAAGCTCGTTTGGTTAAAGCTGAAGGCGATACACTGACACTTGCTCTAGAGCTGACTGGGAGCTGGCAACAGGTGTGGGATGTGCTTGCACTTGATCAAAAGCTTATCCGATCGGACACCCCAGGCCTTTACGCCTGGCAGCCATAGTGGCTACAGAAAGTGGCTACAGAAAGTGGCGATAGAATAGTGGCGATAGAATAGTGGCGATAGAATAGTGGCGATAGAATAGTGGCGATAGATATGAATACACCTCTTCAAATGACGCTGCCGGTATCCATCCGGGACGACGCACGTTTTGCCAACTATTACGCTGGCCCTAATCAGCAAGTGATCGATGCCCTGCAAGGTCAGTGGACTGTCAAAGGCGAGCCGTACATTTATCTTTGCGGTACCCGGGGTGTTGGGACGAGCCACTTATTGCAAGCGGCCTGTCACTACGCTGAAGGCTTAGGGCACCAAAGTATTTATCTGCCGTTGAACGAACTAAAAGACTATGGTCCAGACGTTCTGGAGGGGGTTGAAAAGCTCCCGCTGGTTGCCATTGATGGTGTCGATGCAGTGGTCGGGGATGATGCTTGGGAAATAGCCTTATTCCACCTGTTTAATCGAGTTCGTGATCGTCAAGGGCATCTTCTGCTTGGAGCAAACGACAGCCCAAAGCAGTTAGGTGTTGACCTGAATGATCTGGAATCACGATTAACCTGGGGGGTGGTCTTTCAACTGTCCCACTTAAGTGACGATGAAAAAATAGAAGCGCTTATTCTTAGAGCGCGTCAGCGTGGCTTTGATCTGTTGGATGAGGTTGCTAGCTTTATCTTAACCAGAGGGCCGCGTGATATGGCCGGCCTGAGTGGCGTGTTGGATCGCCTAGATCAAGCGTCACTGACGGCAAAGCGTAAATTAACCATTCCGTTCGTTAAAGCTGAGATGGGTTGGTAGCGAGTTCAGTGGTTCGGTAATTGGTCGTTAATTTAATATCACAGATAAGAGGTCGGTCGACCGCTTACCTGTGATGTGACAATTTAGCGCAATGCTGTCATTCCCGGAGCAGGGGATGACAACTTCATATAATCGAGCAAGATATGGCCTGCCTCCTGAAGCATCGCGTCAGGCTCTTTTTCATCGTCAGCGTTCTTAGTATCTGCATCCGCAACGCCTTCAATCTCATCGTCTGAAGACTCACTTTTTTTGCTTGAATTCTGCTTGTCTTCTGTCTTGTCAGTATCGTCATCAATGGAATCGAGTACCGGCATGCCTTTGGCTAAACGGCGTTTATTCTCAAGTGCCAAGCGGCGTTCATCATTGACTTCACGTTCAGAACGACGCACTTTTTCATTTAAAGAGACCTCTGTCTTACCACGCATCTCAGTGACTAAATCCTTTTGCTCGCGCATAAATATGAAGTCAGGGTTGTCCTCAATACGAACGTTGTGGAGGTCGCGCAGTTGCGGAATTTTGCTCGTGATCGGGTTATTTTTCATATCGCGTGCTGGCTTAATGGTGTCCCACGGTAGGGCTAAGGTCAGTGCGCTTTCACCAATCTTTTCTTTATCAAATAATGAGGGGAACATAATGTCTGGAATCACGCCTTGGTGCTGGGTACTTTCACCAGATACGCGATAGAACTTGGCTTGGGTGATTTTCAGTTGACCTTCGGTCAGTGGACGCAGTGACTGCACTGTGCCCTTACCGAACGTTTGTCCGCCAATCACTAAGCCACGGCCATAGTCTTGAATTGCACCGGCAAAGATCTCCGAAGCAGACGCGCTCAATCGATTTACCACCACTGTCATAGGGCCGCTGTAAAGCACTTCAGGGTCAAGGTCTTGCAACACTTCAACGTTGCCTCGGGCGCCGCGTACTTGTACGACAGGGCCAGTCGGAATAAACAAACCTGTTAGATTAATTGCTTCCTCTAGCGAGCCGCCGCCATTACTACGAAGATCAATCATTAAACCGTCAATATTTTCTTCTTGCAGCTCGGTAATTAGCCGACGTACATCACGGGTGGTGCTGCGGTAGTCTGGACGATTCTCCATGCGACCTTGGAAATCAATGTAGAAGGTCGGAATATCAATTACACCGATACGGCGCGTTTCGCCGTTATCAATGACTTCAATAACTTCTTTTTGGGCCGACTGCTCTTCCAGCTTTACTTCATCACGAGTAATAGCAATGATTTTGCTGTCACCACTGGTGCTGTCATTGCCTTGAATAATTTCTAGGCGCACGGTTGAGTTTTTAGGGCCACGAATTAAATCAACGACCTCGTCTAAGCGCCAGCCAACGACATCAATAATCTCACCGTCTTTATCTTGGCCAACGCCCACAATTTTATCTTCAGGCTCTAGGTTGTCGGCTTTGGCGGCTGGGCCACCAGGTACAAGGCGCACCACTTTAGTATGCTCGTCTTCTGTCTGTAAAACGGCACCAATGCCTTGAAGTTTAAGGCTCATGTTGATGTTGAAATTTTCAGAATTACGTGGCGAAAAGTACTGAGTGTGCGGGTCAAAAGAGCGAGTCACCGCGTTCATAAAGGTTTGATACGCGTCCACAGGTTTGGATTGATGTACGCGATTCAATTGATTCTGATAACGCTTGGTCAGTAGTTCTATGATGGCATCATCTTCTTTGCCGGCTAGGCGCAGATTAAGAATCGAATTTTTTAAACGTTTGCGCCATAGATCGTTTAATTCACGAGGACTGGTCGCCCATGGCTGCTCTTCTCGGTCGAGGTTAAGTGTTTCGTCTGAGTCGAACGTGTACTTTCCGGCGTTTTCTTTTAGTTCGGACAGTAAAAAGGATAAACGCTCATTAACGCGTTGTTGAAAACGGTTATAGATGTAAAACGCAGGCTTCATGTTGCCACGACTTAAGGCTTCATCCAGTGTTTTACGAAACTGCTCAAAATCTTTGACGTCTGACTGAAGCAAATAGCTGTGAGTGCTATCTATATCGTCAAGAAGAGTGTCGAGCACCTGTGATGAAAGATCGTCATTCAAGCGTTTACGCTCATAATGACCACGTAACAGATTACTCATCACCTGTTGTGTCGTAATGGATTCTTCCCGAGTGGGTTCCAGCGGGGTAAACGGAGTACCGGGTTTAATCTCCGGAATGCTTGCATTCACCGCGATGGTGGCGAATGTTATCAAACCAATGAAGAGTGAGCGCGTAAGGCTCAGTCCGAGAATTCTCATAGTTTTACCAGATCCTTTATGTATTCCGTTTGTATTGCTTGTTCTGCGTCGTTATCATGCCGCCGCCTGAACGCAGACGACTTACCTTTCTTAGTTTCGCTGTAGCGATATGATCGAATCTATCGTAGCTACAGGGCTACTAACAGGACTTATGCAAGTTCACTACAGGGTCCGCTGTAGGATGACTACAGCTGGTCTTAAAGTGAGGGGCATCATTGAATCGGCCATGACTAATAGTAGAACGTATTGGAAGCCCGATACCAATGTAAATTCCTCTGCTTTTTGTGAAGAAGCGTCGGTTTCAGGCAGTTAATGTAGCAACAGGAGCCTATTGTGGCGCGAGTTCAGCTAGATCTGCCCGATGTATTCACCTTTTCCACTCATTTAACGATACGTGTCTCAGACATCAATTACGGTAATCACCTAGGTAACGATCGTATGGTGTCTTTACTGCATGAAGCTCGTCTGCGGTATTTGCACAGTCATGACTTCAGCGAGTTTAATATTGGCGGTGTTGGCCTCATGGTCACTGATATCGTCGTGAGCTTTGTTGCCGAATCGTTTGTCGCTGACCGGCTAACCTTTAAAGTCGGTGTGGCTGACTTTAATAAATACGGGTGTGATTTTGTTTACCTTATTGTCAACGAAAGCCAAGACAAAGTGGTCGCAAAAGCAAAAACCGGCATCGTCTTTTTTGATTACGATGAACGCCGAGTTTCACATGTGCCCCCCGTATTTTTTGAACGTTGCGCCCCAAATCAGGCGCCCGTCACCGACTGACTCTTACAGTCTAGTTGCTAACGTGCTAATGGGTATTATTAAAATACGCCGTGATGAAATCTAAAAAAGCACGGCTCTTGTTGGCTAAATAACGATTCTGTGGGAATACCACCTTGATGGTTCTCACAGGAATGTCCATATCGCTGAATAAACGCACTAATTCACCGTTTTTAAGATGCTTTTCAGCAATGTAGGTAGGCAGGGCAGTGATGCCCATGCCCGCGATGCAGGCTTCGTAGATCAAATCAATGTCATTGACGGTGAGCTTGCGCTCAATGTTCGCGAGGCTAAAGCGGTGTTCTTTCTCAAATTGGCGCAGCCAGTTCAATCTTGCATATTCAGCGTTTGCCACGATTAAAATACGGTGCGTGAGCATTTCTTCGAGAGTTTGAGGTGTTCCCCATTCTTTTAAATACTTTGGTGATGCACAGATAACGATGCGTTGTTCTGCAACCGGCTTGGCGATCAAACGAGAATCTTCTAGCGAGCCAATTCGTAGAGCGAAATCGTAACCTTCTTTCACAATATCTAATGGGCGATCCGAAATGTGCAGATCAAAGCTGATGTCTGGGTACTCGTCCGAGAAATCGCTGAACATTCGTGCTAATTCTTTGCGTCCAAAGTTAGACATTGCCGTAATGCGGAGTCGTCCGCGCGGGGTATCATCAAAATCAGTGACCAGTTTTTCGGCCTCAGATATCGAATCAAGAATATTCTCGCAATGTTGATAGAACATTTGCCCAGCTTCAGTGGGGCTAACGGAACGTGTTGTGCGATTAAGTAAACGAACACCTAGGCGCTCTTCTAAGCCGCTAATCTGCTTACTAACGGCAGAAGGCGTTACGCCTAACGATTCAGCGGCAGTAGAGAAATTACGCGCTCTAACGACAGAGACAAACGTCTGTAATGGATCTATTCGGGACATAATAGTGACTCTAACTACTTAAAATAGATGTTTATTGCACTTGAGGTCAGAATAGATGAAAAAAAGGAAATAATAAACGCTAGGTAATGGAATAGTCTGGTACAGGGAGTGAGTCTCACTCATGCGGGGGGTTAAAAAAGGCCTGATAGAAACAATCAAGAGGGAATTTACACGCCTGAGGCCCATGAACACTGAGCCTTCAGCGTTTGGCCGGTTTGTAGAGGTTCAATAACCCAGCAGCGACAATTAAAGCAGCACCGAGCCAGGTGGTCCATAAGGGGATCTCATCCCAGATAAGCCATCCCATTAATGCGCCATACAATACCGCGCTATAAGCATAAACCCCGACCTTGCCTGTAGGAGCAATGCGGTAAGCATGGGTTAAGGCCAGCTGCCCAAGTGTCGCCACCAAGCCGAGCAGTAAAATCCAACCCCAAAGAGGCGCGGCGACAGGCTGCCAGTGTAAGGCGGCGCCCGGAGCACTAATAAGTGCTGCAATCATGGCAAAGTAAAATACGATGGTTTGGCTAGACTCTGTTCCAGACATGCGACGAATAGTCACCTTCGCGAGTGCCGCAAGAAAGGCTCCTAACAAAGCGATCATGGCAATAAAGGTAAACGTTGAGTCATCCGGGCGTAAGATGCAGGCAACGCCAGTAAAGCCAACAAAAACCGCTGCAATGCTAAACTTGCCAGCTCGTTCACCTAACCAAAGTAGACCGATTAAGGGCATAAAAAAGGGACTTGATAATTTAACCAAAAAAGCTTCGGTAAGCGGCATATGACCTAAAGCCCAAAAGTAACAATACATCGCGCTAACACCCACCACGCCACGCATGAGGTGCCAGTGCCACGCTTTGGTTTTTAATAATTTCGAACCCTGACTCACAATCAAAGGCAACAGAATCAAAAGACCGGCGGCGTTGCGAAAAAAGACAATCTGCTCGGTCGATAGCGTTTCAGATAAAAACTTGATTAGGCCACCCATGACAGCCAGAAGTGCTTCGCCAAGAAGAAGAAATAGTGCGCCTTGGCGGATGTTGGACTGCATAAACCGGATTCCTAGGGCAACCAACTATAAATAGGGGTTGAGACCAATTGAATAAGCACCATATTTAAAGCCGAGAACACACAGCCAAATGAGGCGGCAGCTCCATAGGGAGTAGGAAAGGCAATAGGATGGGCAAAAGTGAAGCATTATACGCATTGCAGCCTCGGCGGGTTAGAGCGATACCGTGATTAACATGAAATCATCAGTGCTCGGGAACAGAATGAACCCTGAGATAGATCAAATCTCAAAGACATGAAATATATTAATCTTTTGGTGGTGTAGGTTGAAATTTTCTAAAGCGGCCGCACATAAAGAAACATCAGATAGTTAGCGCAGGAGAAAGCACATGCGTATGGATCGACTCACCACAAGTTTACAAAATGCACTGGCCGAAAGTCAGAGTATTGCGTTAGGCCATGACCACAACCAAATAGACAGTGTTCATGTGTTGTTGGCATTGTTTGAGCAAACCGACAGTTCCGCCAAAGACGTCTTGCGTCGTTCTAATGTCAAAGTAACGGAGTTGGAAAAACGTCTGCGAGATATTCTTGCGAATCAGCCGACGGTCAGTACGCCAGATGGCAACGTGCAAATGGCCCCCGAGTTAGGGCGTTTATTAAACCTAGCGGATAAAGAAGCGCAAAAGCGCGGTGATCAATTTGTCTCAAGCGAACTATTTGTCTTTGTCGTCCTTGGTGATAAGGGTGAAGTAGGTAAGGCGTTGAAAGAATCCGGTGCGACACCGGAGTTATTAAACCAAGCCATTACGGACATGCGAGGAGGGGAATCAGTGAGCGATGCCAACGCGGAAGATAATCGACAGTCATTGAGTAAGTACTGTATTGATCTCACTGAGCGTGCTGAGGCGGGTAAGTTAGACCCCGTGATTGGTCGTGATGAAGAAATCCGCCGCACCATCCAAGTGCTTCAGCGCCGTACCAAAAACAATCCCGTATTAATCGGCCCGCCAGGGGTGGGTAAAACCGCCGTAGTAGAAGGCCTAGCCCAGCGTATCGTTAATGGTGAGGTGCCAGAGAATCTAAAAGGTAAACGTATCCTCTCTTTGGATATGGGTTCTCTCTTGGCTGGGGCGAAATACCGTGGCGAGTTTGAAGAGCGCCTGAAGTCCGTGCTTAAAGACGTCGCCAAGGAAGAAGGCCGAATCGTCCTTTTTATTGATGAAATGCACACTATGGTCGGTGCTGGTAAAAGCGATGGCGCAATGGACGCCGGTAATATGCTGAAGCCTGCACTTGCGCGTGGTGAATTACACTGTGTTGGCGCGACGACTCTGGATGAATATCGCCAGTTTGTTGAAAAAGATGCCGCCCTGGAGCGTCGTTTTCAAAAAGTGATTGTTGATGAGCCGACCGTCGAAGACTCCATCGCTATTTTACGTGGTTTAAAAGAGCGCTATGAAGTACACCACGGTGTGCAGATTACCGACAGTGCGATTATTGCGGCAGCAAAACTTTCTCAGCGTTATATCGCCGACCGACGCTTGCCTGATAAAGCAATTGATTTGGTGGATGAGGCAGCTTCATTGATTCGTATGGAGATTGATTCCAAGCCGCAAGAAATGGATCGTCTTGAACGCCGCTTAATTCAGTTGAAAATTGAACGCGAAGCACTTCGCAAGGAAAAAGACGATGCGGCGCGTAAACGCCTAAGTGATCTTAATGAAGAGATTAATAAAGCCGGTGCGGCTTACGTCGAGCTTGAAGATGTATGGAAGCAAGAAAAGTCCGTACTTGAGGGGGCAAGCAAAGCAAAAGAGTTATTAGAACAAGCACGTATTGAATTAGAAGCCGCGCGCCGAAGTGGTGACCTGCAAAAAATGTCAGAGCTTCAGTATGGTCGAATTCCTGAGTTGGAGAAGCTGCTGGCCTCAGAGGCCGAAGCTGAATCGACCGGCGCGCAAGAATTTACCTTACTGCGCAATAAGGTAACAGAAGACGAAATCGCTGAAATCGTTTCTAAATGGACGGGGGTTCCCGTCAGTAAAATGCTCGAAGGAGAGCGTGAAAAATTATTGCGTATGGAATCCGTGTTGCATGACTCTGTGATTGGCCAAGAGCAAGCCATTGCGGCGGTCTCCAATGCCGTTCGTCGCTCTCGTGCGGGGTTGTCTGACCCGAATCGCCCGAACGGTTCTTTCCTATTTCTAGGCCCAACTGGTGTGGGTAAAACGGAACTGTGTAAGGCGCTGGCGAATTTCTTGTTTGACAGTCGTGACGCCATGATCCGCATTGATATGTCTGAGTACATGGAGAAGCACTCAGTGGCTCGACTTATTGGCGCTCCGCCGGGGTATGTGGGTTACGAAGAGGGCGGCTACTTAACAGAAGCTGTGCGTCGTAAGCCGTATTCTGTGATCTTGCTAGACGAGGTTGAAAAAGCACACCCGGATGTTTTTAATATTCTGTTGCAAGTGCTCGATGATGGGCAGCTTACCGACGGCCAGGGTCGTCGTGTAGATTTCAAAAATACCGTCTTAGTGATGACCTCGAACTTAGGGTCGGATGTGATTCAAACCCTAGCAGGTGAGAATGGCATTGGTGATGGCACCTATGAAGAAATGCGCGACGCTGTCATGGAGGTTGTTGGTGGACATTTTCGCCCAGAGTTTATCAACCGGATTGATGAAGCAGTGGTCTTCCATCCGCTCGCAAAAGATCAGTTGCGAGGCATTGCTGATATTCAGCTGGATATGTTGCGCGAGCGTTTGCAAGAGCGTGATTTGCAGCTGGAGCTCAGTGACGAGGCGGCGACTAAGCTGGTGGATGTGGGTTATGACCCCATCTATGGCGCACGACCATTGAAGCGTGCTATTCAGCGTTGGATCGAAAATCCATTAGCGCAAGATATTCTGTCAGGGCGCTTTATACCGGGCAGTACGATTGTTGCCAAGGTTGAAGGTGATGAGTTTGTCTTCACACCTCGCGACGCCTGAGTGACTGGCCATCCTCATTGAGATAGCTAGTCACTGACACTCAAATCAGCGACCTGTATACTCGCCAGTATTCATCATGGATACTGGCTTTTTTGTGCTCGATATAAAAATAGCCCACAGTTTAATGAACGGAGAATAGGATGCGTCTGACGAAAATAGTAGGTGTGGTGACAGGTACTTTGGCTATCGCAGCCTGTGCAGGCAAGCCTGCGGCGCTTGATTTATCAACGTCAGCAAACCCTCAATGTAAGGCAAACGCCGGTGTTAGCCTGATGGATTCCACCCTCACTATTGGCGCGGGATCAAAGCCCACACCGGGCTATAACGTTCAGCTTGAAGAGCAAATAGACGATGATGGACATATTAAGTTGACCTACGATGTCTCGTCGCCACGTGCTGGTGTGATCCTCCCTCAAATGATCACTACGCCGTGTCTGTATGTCACCCTACCAGACGATTGGGAGCGCTTGAGTGTGATGAATAAAGAATCGGGTCAAAGTTGGGTGTTCGATCGCCCATAATGGCCATTATCTTAGGCATTGACCCGGGCTCTCGAATCACAGGCTTTGGTGTGATTAACACCTTGGCGGGTAATAAAATGGAATACATCACTAGCGGGTGTATTCGTACCGGTAAAGGTGAGCTGCCTGAGCGCTTACAGTGCATTTTTGAAAGCATCACCCAATTGATCGAGCAATATTGCCCGCAAGAATTTGCTATTGAACAAGTGTTTATGGGTAAAAATGCAGACTCAGCATTAAAGCTAGGGCAGGCGCGAGGCGTCTCTATTGTTGCCGCGCAATTGCAGAGCTTACCCATTCATGAATACGCGCCGCGATCTATTAAGCAAGCGGTAGTCGGTAACGGCGGTGCCGATAAAGAGCAAGTGCAGTACATGGTTCAGCGTTTACTGAAACTGCCGGGGTTGCCCCAAGCGGATGCGGCGGATGCTTTAGCCATTGCCATCTGTCACGCCCACACCAATGCCAGCCTTATTAGTCGAGCCGGACTAAAAACGTATCGTCGAGGGCGTGCTTCTTAACGAATAACAGTAACTCTGATTGGTGATAGGCGTTTTTGCTGTTAGGCTACTACTGTTTATAACCTCAGTGTAATAGAGACATGATTGGGCGACTGCAAGGCTTTATCCTCGAAAAACAAGCTCCAGAATTACTGATTGACGTGCAAGGTGTTGGCTACGAAGTGCAGGCACCCATGTCGACCTTCGTTGTGTTGGGCGGTATCGGCGAGCCGGTAACCGTCTACACGCACCTCGCGATTCGTGAAGATGCGCATCAACTGTATGCGTTTAGCGACAAAAATCAGCGCACATTATTCCGTACGTTAATTAAAGTCAGTGGCGTGGGGCCAAAGCTCGCGTTGGCGATTTTATCCGGAATGGACGTCAATTCGTTTGCGCACTGCGTACACAGCGAAGACATCACCTCATTGACTCGTTTGCCGGGGGTAGGTAAAAAAACTGCTGAACGTTTAATTGTTGAAATGCGTGATCGCTTAAAAGAATGGCAAGCCCCTGCACCGCTTTGGGCACAAGCCGATGCGGTAGAAAAGAACTCGCAAGAACAAATTATTCTCGAAGCCGAAAGTGCGCTGGTGGCCTTAGGCTACAAGCCGCAAGAAGCGAGTAAAATGTTGATAAAAGTCGCTGATCAATGTTCAACACCGGAAGAAATGATTCGCCTAGCGCTGCGTAACACCATGGGTGGAAAATGATGGTGGGCAAATGATAGAAACAGATCGTTTTATTACTCCAACGCCACAGCTGGGTGAAGAAAAACAAGACAGAGCAATTCGCCCTAAACGTTTGGCTGACTACATTGGCCAGCCAAGTGTTCGTGAGCAAATGGAAATCTTTATCGGCGCGGCTAAAGGTCGTGACGAAGCGCTTGATCACACCTTGGTGTTCGGGCCGCCGGGATTAGGTAAAACCACCCTAGCGAATATCATTGCCGAAGAAATGGGCGTACAGATCAAATCAACGTCTGGCCCCGTGTTAGAGCGTGCCGGAGATCTGGCTGCCATTCTTACCAGTTTAGAAGAGGGTGATGTTCTCTTTATCGATGAAATACATCGTATGAGTCCAGCGGTAGAAGAAGTACTTTATCCGGCGATGGAAGATTATCAGCTCGATATTATGGTCGGTGAAGGCCCATCCGCGCGCTCAATGAAGATTGAATTACCCCCCTTTACCTTAGTTGGAGCGACGACGCGTGCAGGTTTGTTAACCTCACCTTTGCGAGACCGTTTTGGTATTGTGCAACGGCTAGAGTTCTACAATATAGAAGACCTGAGTCATATTGTTGGGCGCTCGGGTCGCATGATGGAACTTGAATTAGACGATAAAGGCGCACAAGAAATTGCACGTCGCGCTCGTGGAACTCCACGTATTGCCAACCGATTATTACGTCGAGTACGCGATTACGCACAAGTGAAAGCCGATGGACGCGTTACCAAAGACATCGCCGACCTTGCGTTAAATATGTTGAATGTTGATGCTCAAGGTTTCGATCACATGGATCGACGTTTACTGCTTACGTTGATGGAAAAATACGATGGCGGCCCCGCTGGGGTTGAAAGCTTAGCGGCGTCCATCGGCGAAGAGCGTGACACCATTGAAGACGTGCTTGAGCCGTACCTGATGCAACAAGGGTACATTACTCGTACACCAAGAGGCCGTGTTGCTACAAAAATGGCGTATCTGCATTTTGGGTTAGACCTTCCCGCACGATTTAATAAGGACGCCAGTGATGTTTGAGTGGCCTTTACGGGTCTATATCGAAGATACTGACGCCGGTGGCATCGTATATTACGCCAACTATTTGAAGTTTTTTGAGCGCGCACGCAGCGAATGGTTGCGCACGCTTGGATTTAATCAGCAGGTACTGATGCAGCAGGGCGTACGATTTGTCGTTCGTGACCTCAGTATTCGCTACCGTAAGCCCGCCATGCTGGACGAAGAAATTATTACCACGGTTGAAGTAACAGCCCGAACAAAAGCCGGGATGACATTGAACCAGCGTGTAATTCGTCGGTCAGATAGCGACATAAATAATGAACCATCCTTTATAGAAGTACTTGCAGAAGCGGAAGTCCGCGTCGCTTGTATCGACGAAACGGGAAAGCCAATGGCCATTCCAGGACAAGTAGCAGAACAAATACAACCCGTACCGCAGGAGCAATCGTGAACGAATCTCTCTCTATTTTACATTTGATTTTAAATGCCAGTTTTGTCGTGCAACTGGTGATGTTGATGTTGATCGCAGCATCAATAGGCAGCTGGATTGTGATCGTCCAGCGCGGACGTTTATTATCCGCGACACAAAAAGACCTGCTTCATTTTGAAGAGCGCTTTTGGTCAGGCATAGATCTCAATGATTTATACCGTGAATGTCAGCAACAGAGTTACACCAGCGCGGGCGAAAATGTCTTTATGGCAGGCCTCAAAGAATTTGGAAAAATGCGTCAGCAAAACACGTTAGATCCTGATGCTGTTATGGCAGGTGTTCAGCGCGCGATGCGTGTGGCAATTACGCGTGAAACCGAATCGCTTGATAACCACTTGCCTTTGCTGGCAACGATTGGATCAACCAGCCCATACGTAGGTTTGTTTGGAACCGTGTGGGGCATCATGCACTCGTTTCATGGTTTAGCCAGTGTAAAACAAGCGACGATTGCAACGGTTGCTCCGGGTATTTCTGAAGCCTTGGTTGCCACCGCAATGGGCTTATTAGCGGCCATTCCCGCCGTTATTTTTTATAACCGATATGTTGAAAAAACAGATAAATTGCATTCTGGTTTAGTGACCTTTGCCGATGAATTTAGCTCGCTGCTGTACCGTCAAGCGCACAAAATGCATCAAACCTCTATTCGTACTACCGCTGGTGCGGAGGTTAAGTAATGGAACCACTGCAGCAGCAAATGCCAAAACGCCGTGCGATGGCTGAAATTAATGTCGTGCCTTATATCGACGTTATGCTGGTGTTGCTGATCATCTTTATGGTGACGGCACCCATGTTGGTGCAAACCGTGCCGGTGAATCTTCCTAATGTTGATTCCACACCAACAGAAATAGATCCGGACGACACCACACTTATGCTGTCGGTGAATTCTGATGGTTTGTACTTTGTCGAGCGCGATGAAGAAGATCCTAAGCCAATGAGCTTACGTGAAGTGACCGAATACGCCGGGAAGCTATTTAAAGCCGAGCCTAAAAGTCGATTTATGATTCGCGGTGATGAATCTGTACCGTACGGTAAAGTTGTATTATTGATGGGGAGTCTGCAAGGCGCAGGTATTACCAATGTTGGGCTTGTCACGGAAGCGCCTGATCCGGAGGCTCGCCCATAATATGAATTGGCGAGAACCGGGCAGTTATTTTTTGCCAACCCTCGTAGCGATCCTTATTCACGTGGGGGCGTTTGCGTTATTGATATTTGAATGGCGTCGCGATATTCAAGTGATGCCTGAGCCTTTGCCGCCGCATATGGTGGCGAATGTGATTCAAGAAGAAAATAAAGCGGTCAAAGATCGAGATATAAAAAAGAAACAACAAGAAGCTGAACGGTTGCGTCAGCAACGCTTAGCTCGGGAAAAACAGGCTCGTGAAAAACAGGCTCGTGAAAAAGCCGCTAAAGAAAAATTAGCCAAAGCTAAGGCGGATAAAGAGAAAGCAGCGGCAGAAAAGTTAGCTCAAGAAAAAGCAGCAAAAGCTAAAGCTGAAAAAGAAAAGGCAGCCAAAGCTAAGGCGGATAAAGAAAAAGCGGCGGCAGAAAAGTTAGCTCAAGAAAAAGCAGCAAAGGCTAAAGCTGAAAAAGAAAAGGCAGCTAAAGAAAAGGCAGCCAAAGAGAAAGCCATTGCAGAAGAAGCTGCACGTGAAGCCGCAGAGCAGTCATTGATGGAGCAGTTAGCACTGGAAGAGGCGAACTCTGAAATTCGTCGTCAAGAAGAAGCGGCCGCAAAAGTCGCACAGGCAGAGCGAGCAACGCAGCTGACTGCTGAGCATCAAGATATTATTCGCGCTCAAGTGGCAGCGGCTTGGCGTTACCCGCCAAATGTAACGCCAGAAATGGAAGTGGAAGTGCGCCTTACAATGGTGCCGACCGGTGAAGTTATATCAGCCACCGTCACTAAAAGTAGCGGGCATCAAGCATTAGATCGCTCGGTTGAGCAGGCCATTATGAAAGCGTCACCGCTGTCAGTGCCTGATGATATTCGAGTGTTTGAGAAAAATTTCCGTACCTTAACTATGAAATTCAGACCGGAGAACGCAACGTGGTAAACCGAGTTGTTCTGATATTAACGATATTTATTGCACAGTTAGCGCAAGCCGAACTCGTGATTGAAGTCACTCAAGGGCGTCAAAGTGCGATTCCTGTCAGTGTGGTTCCATTCGAGTGGACAGGGGCGACGGAATTACCCGTCGACATAAGCGCCGTTGTTAATAATGACCTGGCCAGTTCCGGATACTTTCGTACGCTTGAGCAAAGTTCAATGCTGAGTAAACCAAGCCGAACGGAGGATATCGCTTACGCTGACTGGCGTTTGATGAAGCAGGACTTTATCGTTGTCGGCCATATCACCGCTGAGGATGGCGGTTATGCCATCGAATTTCACGTAGTGGATGTGCATCAGCAGATTGAATTAGTCCATCACCGAGTTCGTGGCGAAGGCACTCAGTTACGTGATCTTGCACATTACATCAGTGATTTTATTTTTAAACGACTCACCGGCATTCCAGGGGTGTTTTCCACCAAAATGGTGTACGTCACAACAAACAAAGAGCGTAGCCGTTTCAACCTGAATTTTGCCGACGCCGATGGCGCGCGTGAGCAATTGATTTTCCGCTCAAAAGAACCCATTTTATCGCCAGCGTGGTCGCCGGATGGCAAGCGTGTGGCGTATGTGTCCTTTGAAAATGGCCGTAGTGAAATCTTTTTCCAGGAGCTAGCGACGGGCAATCGTGAGAAGGTTGTGTCTTTTGATGGATCGAATAGTGCGCCTTCTTTTTCGCCGGACGGAACTCAGTTGGCTTTTGTACACTCGAAGATGGGAAATCCAGATATTTATATCATGGACTTAGCGACACGGAAGGTTCAGCGTCATACCAAACACTACGGGATTGATACCGAGCCGCAGTGGATGACCGATGGTCGGCATATTCTGTTTACCTCCAGTCGAGCCGGTGGGCCTCAGATTTACAAACTGGACACTAAGGATGATTCGGTTGAGCGTGTAACCTTTGAGGGGCGATACAATGCCAGAGCGCGTATGACTGCCGATGGCCGTAAAATGGTCTTTGTGCACGGGCAAGGGGATAGTTTTCACATCGCCTCGCAAGATATGGCGAGTGGCCGCGTTAGGTTGTTGACTCGTGACACGAATTTGGATGAATCGCCTAGTGTTGCGCCTAACGGAAGTATGGTAATTTATGCAGCAACTGAAAATGACCGAAGTATTCTGGCGGCAGTTTCGGTCGATGGGGAAGTCAAATTTCGATTACCGTCCAGGTTCGGCGATGTTAGAGAGCCAGCTTGGTCGCCGATTTTGAATTAATACAGAAAATTTAATTAACTGAAATGTGGGAAGAACTGATTATGCAAAAGACAGCTCTATATAAAGCACTGGGCCTTGGTTTTGGCGCACTATTGTTAACTGCTTGTGCAAATAACGATATTGATGAAGGTGCAGGTGCTGTAGAAACTGCTACTTCACAGCAAGTTAGCGAAACCGCTGATAGCGCAACGACAGGTGTAAATAGCGCCTCTTTGCAGGGTCAGAACCTAGCTTCAGACGCTGAGAAAGCGGCTAAGCAAGCACTACTAGACATGACGACTTTTTACTTTGAGTTCGATCAGTCTACTATCCAAAACAAGAGCAAAGCAGCATTGTCAGCTCACGCTGAATACCTAGATTCAAACCCAGGTGCTCGTGTTGTTCTTGAAGGTCACGCTGATGAGCGCGGTACGCCTGAGTACAACTTGGCACTAGGCGAGCGTCGTGCAATCTCTGTTCGTCGTTACTTGATGGCGAATGGCGCTGATGCAGACCAAATCAAAGTAGTAAGCTTTGGTGAAGAGCGTCCTGCAGCGACTAGCCACACTGAGTCTAGCTGGGCGAAGAACCGTCGCGTAGAAATCAAATACCAGAGCCGTTAATGAAACGGCTAGTCGTCACGATAGCGCTGGCTAGCTTTGCTGCTAGTGCTTCTTCTCAAGACGGCTGGGTATCTGTAGGGGCAACGCGTGTCGTTGCTCCTGCTTCTTCCTCTACGGATACCAGTCAGCCATCAACTCCTGCTACCTTTACTTCATCTCCCAGCACGTCCTCCTCGGATAATCTCGTTAGCGAGTTATTAACCCAGGTCGAACAAATGCAGGGCGAGATTGCGAATCTTCGTGGTCAGCTTGAGCAGCAGCAAGCCGTAATTCAGCGAATGGAACGTTCGCAGCAAGATCGTTACCTTGATTTAGACCGTCGTATTTCCATGTTGGCAACTCAGCCACAAGATGCGCCCACTACGGCAGCACCAACTTCTTCCGAAAACACCGAAGCCGCTATTCCATCCGGAGATGCTTATCGAGCTGCGATGGAGCTTGTACGTGCGAAAAAGTTTCCTGAAGCTAGGGCAGCGTTCGACAGCTTTATTGAAAGTTACCCTGAAGATCCTCTGACCGTTAATGCCATTTACTGGGCGGGCGAGGTGAGCTTAGTGACAGGGGATACAGAAATCGCGGAAGCGCGTTTCCGCCGTATTCTGGATAACTACCCGGAACACACTAAGGCTCCTGATGCGACGTACAAATTAGGTGTGGCACTGCATCGTAAAGGAGATGATGCTGGGGCAACTCAGTATTTAAATCAGGTAATAACGCAATACTCAGGTAAAGCTGACAGTACAGTGTCTTTAGCTAAGGCTTACCTGAAAAAAGTAACGCCTAAGGCGCCGTGATGTCTTGGTTCTCGGGGCGGGGAGCGACTCTCCGCCACGGCTAAGTCTATGAATCAGAAACTTTTTTTCCTTAAAAGGTTGTCTCTTAAAAAAAAATCAGTATTATATGCGCCTCCTTCGGGTCGTTAGCTCAGTTGGTAGAGCAGTTGGCTTTTAACCAATTGGTCGCGCGTTCGAGTCGCGCACGACCCACCACTCCTCCCGTTAGTGGTAAGAAGGAATATAAGTTGCTGATTTCGTTGAAATTTTTAAAGTATCTGTTAAGATGCGCAGCAACTGGGGGTCGTTAGCTCAGTTGGTAGAGCAGTTGGCTTTTAACCAATTGGTCGCGCGTTCGAGTCGCGCACGACCCACCATCTATTCAGGATGCTTAAGGGTGTCCTTAAAAGGGCAGAAAGGTTAACTTTCTGCCCTTTTTTTATATTTCAAATTTATATTACGGCTTTGCGTTCCAGGCATCGGCATTGTAAGTCAGTGCAAAGCCTTTAATGATCTACGGCGGGACTGCTCATCGAGCAATCACGCTTGTCCATGTTTGAAATGGACGCTTTTTATCCCCATTTAATAGGAATGTGGTAAAATTTTGCTCCATTTTTTCTGTGTTTATTTCATCGGATTTAAGTATGTCTTCTGCTAGTAACGGCTCTGCCATCGTACGTGATTTTTGGGCGAATCCTAAAAAGGACCTTTCTCCTCAGGAGAAGGACCAGTTGCTGACTGAAATTCGTGCATTATTGGCCAAAGAAGACGCGGTAATTGTTGCGCATTACTACACCGACCCAGAAATCCAAGCGCTGGCAGAAGCGACCGGTGGCTGTGTTGCCGACTCACTAGAGATGGCTCGCTTTGGTAATGATCATCCGGCAAGCACCTTATTGGTTGCTGGTGTGCGCTTTATGGGTGAAACGGCAAAAATCTTGAGCCCGCAAAAACGTATATTGATGCCTACACTTGAAGCCACGTGCTCGCTGGACTTAGGCTGCCCGATCGAAGATTTTTCTGATTTCTGTGATCAGCACCCAGATCGTACTGTTGTGGTGTATGCCAATACCTCAGCAGCGGTTAAAGCGCGTGCTGACTGGGTGGTTACGTCGAGTATCGCATTGGATGTTGTTTCGCACCTAAAAGAGCAGGGCGAGAAAATTATCTGGGCACCGGATAAGCACCTCGGCAATTATGTCGAGCGCGAAACCGGTGCTGACATGTTGCTCTGGGACAGTGCCTGTATTGTTCATGATGAGTTTAAAGCGAAAGGGCTGCAGGACTTGCAGGCTGTTTATCCTGACTCGGCTATTTTAGTTCACCCAGAATCCCCAGAGGCCGTGGTAAGAATGGCGGATGTGGTGGGGTCAACAAGTCAGTTGATTGCAGCGGCTAAATCTCTGCCGAATGAGACGCTGATCGTTGCGACAGACAAAGCGATTTTCTACAAAATGCAGCAGGCAGCTCCGGATAAAACCTTAATTGAAGCCCCAACAGCTGGGAATGGCGGCACTTGTCGTTCTTGCGCGCATTGTCCTTGGATGGCGATGAATCTGCTTGAAAATATACGCGATGTATTAATGACGGGTGATCAGGAAGTACTGATTGATGAGTCCGTTCGCCGTAAGGCGGTGGTTAGTCTACAGCGTATGTTGAACTTTAATAAGCCTGTTACGGCGGCATAACGGCTATAGCGCGCTTTTTTGTAGCGCAAACAGTGAGCGTAAGGCTAACGTTTGCGCTTGCTTCCATTACTGTAATCTAGGGCATCTCTGAAAAATGCAGTAGTGCTGCGCGTGAGTCTTGTAACGCTTTAGACTATTAAGCTTTTGACAGGGGCGTTGATCGAAGTTAATGGCGGGTCCTTAATAAGATGAACAACAAAGATATAAAGTGTCTACAAGCTACGCCCTCTGGGGCTTTCAGGAAAATAACATTTCTGCGTTGCTACTTTTCGACGTGACCCGCCATGCCTTCAAAGTAGCGCCTTGAACTGTCACTTTCCTGAAAGCCGCAGTCGCCACTGCATTTTTCAGAGGTGCCCTAGGCAGGATCAATCACTCTCAGGCGCTCCTGGATAGCCGCCTCTCTCTGAAAATCTTTTATTTTATTTGCTTCCCTAATGGCTGACTGAAACTGTTGTACCGCTTCCTGCGTCCGCCCTGAGTAATGATGATATTCCCCAAGGGCACGATAAGCTAAGGTCAGGTCTCCATTCGCCTGGGCTGCTTTGCTTAGGCGTTGCCAATATAGGGGGGTCGTAGGGTAATCTTCGGTTAAGCGTTTTAAGAGCAAGGTAGCGTCTTTTTTCTTGCCAGCTTCTAGGTTAACTTCCGCTAAAGCGACATCCAGTACTGGGCTGTCTGTGTGTATGCGGCGCAGTTCACGCAAAATATTTAGGGCCGCTATTGGGCCATCGCGCCCAGCGAGTAATTGTGCATTAAGAATACGTATTAGTAGCTCGGTTTGTTTAATGTCGCTCAGGCGTTCTAACCCTTTGTCCCATTGTTCTTCTTGTAAAGCGAGCCGGGCCAGTGAAAAAAGCAAAGCATCACGATAAACCCCTGTTGCCTTGTTAAGTCGATAGGTGAACTCTGTTTCAGCTTGATCTTGCAAGCGATAGCGCGCTTCGGCGATGAGCTTTAATACCGTAAACCGAAAGCTTTCAGTGCGCGGTTTGCGCGGATATTGTGCGGCGCGGCCTGCGGCGTCGGCAACACGTGTTGCGGTTAATGGGTGGGTCATTAAAAACTCTAAGGATGACCCTCGATACTTACTCGCATCCATCATGTTGGTGAACATGCCGGTCATGGCGTTGGCATCAAGGCCGGAAGCCACCAGAGTTTTCATGCCGAGGCGATCGGCTTCACGCTCAAAATCTCGGCTGTAAGCCAGCTGATTTTGAATAGCCGCAGCTTGGCTACCCATGATGCCCGCGATGCCTGCGTCAGTGTTACTTGTCGCAATCAAAATAATACTGGCCAACAAGGTGGCGAGCGCAACAGGGTCGCGACGTTGAGCGGCTTCAACTTGGCGAGCAAAGTGACGCTGACTAAGGTGGGCAAGTTCGTGAGCGAGCACGGAAGAGAGTTGATCTTCGTCATCCGAATACAACAATAAGCCGAAATTAATCCCAACAACGCCGCCAGGGACGGCAAAGGCGTTTAATTCAGGGCTATCAATAACAATCAGTTCTAAGTCCGTACTTTGTAGTTGTGAATTAGGAACTAATTGATAAACAAGATCGTGAAACCATTCTAAAATAATAGGGTCATCTATGGTTGACACTTGCGAGCGCATGTTTCGTAACCAATCGCGCCCTAGTTCATGTTCTTGCTGTAAGGAAATCAAGCCGGAGGTGGTATCACCTAACGCCGGAAGTTCATTCGCAGCGAAAGTGAAAGGGGCCGTGGTTGCAAGGCAAGTACAAAGGAGAATGGAGAGTAAATATTTCAAAAGTGATTTCCGTGGCCTTAGGTGTCGCTCATTTCAGACTAATCGTGGACAGTGCAGTTCCCAATGGATACAGAATTACATTGCTGGCGTATACTTGCATCATGTCAAAACGTCAAAACGGTGTCTAACACTATGCAGGTTGCTGTTGAGCTCGATACGCAAGGGTTACAGTGTCCTATGCCTTTATTAAAGACCAAACTGGCTTTGCGTGAGTTGCTGGTTGGGCAAGTGCTTAAGGTAACATCCTCTGACGCTGGTAGTGCTCGTGATATTCCTCGTTTTATTCAACTTAGTTCCCATGTCTTGCATCAAAGTGATGAAGTCGATGGGTGTTTTATTTTTATGATCGAAAAGGGAGCATGAAATGCTGAAGGTTGTTCAGCGCTGGATCGACAGATATTTATCCGATGAAGAGGCTATTAGCCTTTTGTTGATCTTAGTGGCGATTATGCTGGTGATCATGCTACTAGGGCAGGTACTCGCCCCTTTCCTTACCGCTGTTGTTATTGCGTATTTGCTGCAAGGCGGTATGAATTACTGCAAGCGGCGTGGGCTAGGGCACTTGTCGGCAACGGTGGTGATGTTCTTATTGTTTATGACGGTGATGTTTACGTTGCTTTTGATCATTTTGCCGGCAACCTGGAATCAGTTTATCCAGTTTATATCGGAAGTTCCGCGCATGGCCTCAAAAGGCCAAGAGTTGATGTTGCTTCTGCCTGAACAGTATCCTGAGCTGGTGTCCGTTGAGCAAGTTAGGCAATGGACGAAGGACATTGGGGATGAAGTTGCATCCATGGGGCAATTTGCAGTGTCTTTCTCGCTTTCAGGTATTGCAGGCTTGATGGGTGTGCTCATTTATTGTGTATTAGTGCCAATCCTGGTGTTCTTTTTACTTAAAGACTCAAGTCAGATTTTGAATTGGATTACTGCATTTTTGCCTAATAAACGTAATCTCCTAATCAATGTCTGGACTGAAATGGATATGCAAATCGCGAATTACATTCGCGGTAAGGCGCTTGAAATTGTTATTGTTGGTGGTGTGACCTACATCGCGTTCACCATCATGGGAATCAATTATGCTGCACTTCTGGCTATTGCAGTTGGGTTGTCGGTATTGATTCCCTATATTGGCGCCGCCGTAGTCACCGTCCCCATTGCTCTGGTTGCCTATTTTCAGTGGGGAATAACAGACCAATTTACTTGGTTGCTTATTGTGTATGCGATCATCCAAGCGTTGGATGGCAACGTATTAGTCCCCTTAATGTTTTCTGAGGTGGTTAATTTACATCCTGTCGCTATCATAGTGGCAGTCTTAGTATTTGGTGGATTGTGGGGGTTTTGGGGTGTCTTTTTTGCCATTCCTTTAGCCACATTGTTTAAAGCAATATTAAGGGCATGGCCTGTGGCGCTATCTGGCGGGCCAGAACCTGGAAACTGACTTGTCAGTAGGGGTTTGCAGCAGTAGACTTGCGGCCTCTAAACACCAAGCCCAGAATGGCAAATAAGAATAATTCGGGAGAATGGCACAAATGATAACCGGCAGTATTGTTGCTCTCATTACACCGATGCATGCGGATGGCAGTATCGATTGGGACAACCTTGATAATTTAGTGAATTTTCATATCAAGGAAGGTACCGACGCGATTGTGGCGATGGGAACCACCGGGGAATCAGCAACGCTTGAGGCCGAAGAGCATATCGGCGTTGTTGAGCGCGTAATTAAAACCGCAGCAGGACGCCGCCCGGTTATCGCAGGCACAGGTGCAAACAACACCTCTGAAGCGATTGAACTAACACACGAAGCAAAGCGCGTTGGCGCCGATGCCTGTTTGTTAGTAACACCGTATTACAACAAACCGCCACAGCGTGGTTTGATTAAGCATCACGAAGCGATTGCAGCCGCGGTGGATATTCCACAGTGGTTGTACAACGTGCCGGGGCGAACCGGAATTGATATGCTGCCAGAAACCATTGCGGCATTGGCTGATATCCCGCAAATTACTGCAGTGAAAGAAGCCACTGGCGATATGGATCGCGCGCGTAAGGTGATTGAGCTGGTAGGTGATCGTATGGCAGTGTACTCTGGCGACGATGCCACCGCCTATGAGCTTATCTTGCTGGGTGGTCACGGTAATGTATCGGTCACCGCGAACGTAGCTCCAGCCTTGATGCACCAACTGTGCATGTTAGCGCTTGACGGCAAAGCCGATGAAGCTCGTGCATTAAACGAAAAACTGATGAATCTGCACAACGCCATGTTCGTTGAAGCAAATCCGATTCCGGTAAAATGGGCAGTGGAACGTATGGGCAGAGCTGGCCCTGGTGTTCGCTTACCGCTCGTGCCTCTTGATGAGCGCCTGCAGCCGAAAGTCGAATTAGCTTTAAAAGAGTTTGGCATTATCTAACGGATACCAATGCGACTACTTTGTATTCTCCCGCTGGCTGCACTTTCTGGGTGCAGCTGGATGTTTGGAGACACCTTCGATAACCGTGCGCTCGATTACCTCGAAGCGCAGGAATCTCCCGCTACGCAAGTGCCTGCGGACATTACTTTAAACACCTATGATCGATACCCCGTGCCTGACGTTAATGGCAGCCAGGATTTAGCGGATGAATTCATCATTCCTGTGCCTGATCCTATCGTGATTGATGAAACAGACACTGGCAGCACATCGCTTAGCGAATATCAGAGCTATGATCTTAATCCGCGCATAGAGAAAGATGGTGCCGGGACGGAAGTATTGCGTTTGGATACTGAATTTGCCATTTCTTGGGCCAAAGTAGCGGATGCTGTGGCCGGAACAGACCTCAAAATGACGGATCTTAACCGCAGCCTGGGTATCTACTTTTTGGAACTTCCTAACCCTGACGCCGCGAACGACGATCGCAGTTGGTGGGCAAAACTTTGGAGTGATCCGGTTGAGCCAACACTGACGTACGAATTGAAGATGGTCAACGCGGGAGAGGGGGTGTATGTCTCACTTCTGCAAGATGCTGAAACACTCGCAGATACCGTCACGACTCGTTCAGTGTTAACTCAGGTACGTGACCAGCTAACTCAGTGAAATACATTTCGCTTGGCAGTGGCAGCCGTGGAAATGCTACCTTAGTGCGATATCAGTCTGACGCTATCTTGATTGACAGTGGATTCTCACGCAAAGCATTGCTGCAGCGCGTAGAACGCGCTGGTGTAGAGCAAAGAGAGTTGGCGGCGGCGTTTGTCACCCATGAACACAGTGATCATGCCAAAGGCATAACGTCGCTGTGTGAACATTTGAATATTCCTTTTTATGCCTCTTTTGGTACGGCCCGAAAAATGGAGTGGACCAATCACTCCTTGTGGCGCTGTATTCGTGCAGAACAAGTTATCGAGGTAGGAGGCATGACGGTCATGCCTGTGGTGGTGCCACACGATGCCCACGAACCACTTCAGTTTGTTATTCAGAATGCAGATGGCCACAGGCTTGGTATACTATCCGACCTTGGATCATTGACGCCTCATATCGTCGAATCGTATAAGCATTGTCATGCGCTTCAAGTCGAAGCGAATCATGATCCCAGCATGCTACAGAACGGCCCATACCCACCGTCATTACGGGCCAGAGTCGCTGGGGCGTATGGGCATTTGAGTAACGAACAATGCGCTGACTTCATTCGCCGTGTGCGTTGGCCTGGCTTGCGCCATGTCACCGCCGGGCATATCAGCGAAAAGAATAATGACCGGAATCTGGTTGCTCAGATTCTGGCGGTTGTGCTGGAGTGTCACCCGAATGAGGTGACCATGCTAGAGCAAGACGAACTGTCTGCCTGGGTCAGCCTAAGTGATTAAAATTAACTCTTCCGGTGACCCCAATGGCCCGGAATTAACTTTGTGATTTTCCGGAGAACCCCATGGAAAAGCGTGAACTTCTTTATTCAGGCAAAGCCAAGTCTGTTTTTACCACAGACAACCCAGACCTTATGGTGCTTGAGTTCCGTAATGATACTTCTGCCTTTGACGGCAAGAAAATGGAACAACTAGACCGTAAAGGCCTAGTGAATAACAAGTTTAATGCTTTTATCATGACCAAGCTTTCTGAAGCAGGCATTCCTACGCATTTTGAGAAGTTGCTATCAGACACTGATGCACTGGTTAAGCGCCTAGACATGATTGAGCTTGAGTGCGTAGTGCGTAACGTTGCCGCAGGCAGTTTGGTGCGTCGCCTAGGTGTGGAAGAGGGGATTGATCTGAACCCGCCAACATTTGAGCTTTTCCTCAAGAATGATGCACTCGGTGACCCAATGGTTAACGAATATCACGCACGTTCATTTGGTTGGGCTGACGATGCAACACTCGACAAAATGAAAGAATTAACCTTTAAAGTGAACACCGTGCTGAAACAGCTGTTCCTTGACGGCGATATGTTGCTAGTTGATTACAAGCTTGAGTTTGGTATTTTCAATGGGGAAGTCGTTCTGGGGGATGAGTTCTCTCCAGACGGTTGTCGTCTGTGGGACAAAAACACCCGTGAAAAGCTCGACAAAGACCGTTTCCGCCAAGGTTTGGGTGGCGTGGTTGAAGCGTATGAGGAAGTTGGTCGCCGCATTGGCGTCGAATTTTGATCAATTAGTGCGTATTTGTTCGTAAGGATTGGCATTTTTAGCAGGTGTGTGCAAACTTAGTGCACTGCTTACGAACACAACATAAAAACAGGAATTACCCATGAAAAAGACAGCACTTGCGGCATTTTTGGTCGCGATGACTCCGGTAGCTTCACATGCGGATCTGCTATTCACGGTAGGCGCTAAGGCAAGCGTTTGGAGTCCAGAACCAACAGGCCAGCTTGATGACGGCGTCTCTGTTGATGGCGAAGTTAACGGCTTAGGTCTTGAATCAGATTCAGGTACACAACTGACGGTGTTTTTTGAACATCCAGTCCCAGTGGTGCCTAACATTCGCTTGCGTCAAACCAGTTTGAAAATGGACGGTTCAGGGGTACTAACACAACAGTTTGGTGATCAAACGTTTGGTGGACCTGTTGATAGTGAGTTAGATATGTCTCATACCGACTTCACGGCCTACTGGGGCGCGCCATTACCAGTGCCATACTTAGACATTAACTTCGGTCTAACTGTGCGTGCATTTGATGGTTACGCCGTTGTTGAAAGTACTGTGGTTGATCAGCGTGAAGAAGTTGAATTGGATTTTGCTCTACCAATGGGTTTCTTAGAAGCTCAGGTGGGCACGCCATTCGGTTTGTACGCACAAGCTGAAATTAATTACATTGCCTATGACGGCAACAGCTTGTCTGACACTATGATTGGTTTAGGTTATGACCTTCCAATTCCGGTAGTGGATGTGGCGTTGGACCTTGGTCATCGCTCTATCAGCATGAAAACGAATGATGACACCACAGACATTGCGACTGATTTTGAAGTGTCTGGTATGTACTACGGAGCATCATTGGCGTTTGGTTTTTAAGCAAACGTTCGTTGACGTGTTAGAAAAAAACCGGGCATCGCCCGGTTTTTTTATGGTTTTTTATTGCGAATACGCGAAATAAACGCACGATGAGCAGCGTTGCTGTATTTACCAGCTAGTAGATATCAGTTAGCAGATACTAGTTAGCAGATACTAGTTAGCAGATACTAGTTAGCAGATACTAGTTAGCAGATACTAGTTAGCAGATACTAGTTAGCAGATACTAGTTAGTTAGCTTAGCGTCTTGAATTACTCAGCAGCGTCTTCATCGTGATTGTCTTGGTGGGCTTTTGCCGCATCAATACGCTTGTCTCTATCAGGGTGGGAGCTTAAGTACTCTTCCCAATTGTTGGTCTCGCGCGTGGCTCCGGGCAGAGCATTAAGTGCATCTCCCAGCAAGCTAGGGTTCATCCCAGCTTTAGATAAATGTTCGTGAGCAAAACTATCGGCACTGGTTTCCATCGTGCGACTAAAGGCATTTTGACTCAGCGAAATTCCCGTACTTAACACAACCTCAGATAACCCCTCCAGATCGCCAATTAATAACCCGTAAATAACCGAGGTAACGCTGGCTTGCACGACCATTTGTGCGCCATGACGAAGGTCGACATGGCCCGCTTCGTGGAATAACACCGCGATTAACTCATCAGGCGTTAAGTCCCGAACTAGGCTATCAAATACCACTAACGTGCCATCAGGCAGAGCAAAGGCATTTGGGCTGCCTCCACTCCTAAATAACAGTCGGTAGTGATCACCAAGCCCTGCAGCTTCTCGAGCAGCTTTCCAGTCGGTGTGTATTTGGGCTTGTTCGTCTTCGTTGATTTTGGTCGGATCAAGAAAATAATCTAAGGTGGTCAGCGATGATTTCCCTAGTTGATCAAGAATCGTTTGGGGGATATAGGGCGCACTGATCTGGGCAGCTTTGGGAACGCCTTCCACTAAAATACCCCACATGCACAAAGGAACAAGCACCGCGGCAAGTACGACGGCGACGAGATGACTCTCCAGCCAGGCTAATAGCCCGCCCTTATGAGACCAGCGAACTGATAACTCATTGGGAATAAAACGATCACCGTCAGGAAATATTAATTCCACAGGCAAGCCGGGTAAAATATCCCCTTGCTGGCAGTCGGATAATTGTGAATAGCGAAGTTCGATATTATTGTCGTGGGCGAGAATACGAATCCCACCCACGTCAGACACTATTGCGGTGGCATGGCGGACGTCGCTGCGGCCCGCCATAGAATAAACACCTTCAATTCGCTGCATTAGACGACAGAAAAGTCTGAATCAAACACGCCCGCCGCCTCTTCACCAAATGCACCGCCGGTGCCTTCCACTGTATTACTCACATGGTCGATGGCTGGTTCAAGATGCACGGTTGTTTTTGAGGAAAGGTAACGAAGTTTCAGAACCTTAGTGGCAGGGAAGGCCAAGCCCAATGTAAATAAAATTAATAGACCGTTGATGATCATCATTTTTAAATAGCCAGTCACGGTGATTTCAGAAGTGAACTTAGCTAGACCTTCTGCTTCAAGATTATTGACGATGTGATTACGAATCGTCGCAATAAAAAAAGCTTGAATTAAAAACGAAGCAAAATAGATGATGATAAATAAAGGAAGCATGGCGCCTAATGCCGCGTAAGCAGCCATATCATTTCCAGCTTCAGAAGCGGCTGTGTAACCGGCCAACGGCGTGGCAATAACAAGGAAAGCAACTAAGAAAAAGATGATACTTAATGCGAACGCAATTAAAGCCGCTTTATAGTATTCACCAGTGTTGGTATTGAGAGAGATTTCTCGACCGCCGTATGAGCAGTTACCAAACATAAACTGGTGAATGCGTTTGATCACCCAAGGCATTAATAAATAAAGAGTGACGGCAGCAACAATCGGGAGAATAATGAAATTCAAACAAGCGCCCCAGTAATTGCCGTGAAAATTAAAGCGCACATTTCGATACGCTGTGTTTCTGTAGGTAAAACGAATGCCTTGTACTATCAGCCAAGGCATCGCAGCGATAAATAGAAGAGGCCCGATAAAAATCATTGGTGCCCAAAAAGCACTTGCGCCCCAGAAAATCAGTAATACACCGACTGCAAGTAGGCGACCGATAAATATTTGCATTGGATTGGCTAAGTATTGCAGACGATGATTGTCTATCGAGGTGTGGCCATACAAGTACTGGTTGTTACGTACTTTTGCCCAAGGACCATACAGGCCCAGCGATAAAATAGTGAGTAAAACGTTAATTAGCCAAAGCTTAGTGTAACCCCAAGCAGACGCTGAAAAGTCGATGGACGCACTGCGAGTGTGTCCCATATCAATAGGTTGTGTCATATCACTTCCTTGTTGTGTTTGAAAAAGTTCAAGTTGATTCTAAATGAAAAACCGGCGGCATCCGTCGCCGATTTCTAATTGTACTGATTTTACAGATGACGTCTTGTTGAATTGTCGTCTCGGTTATTTATCTTCACGAACAAATTCAGCGAGCACTTGGCCATTGCTGCGATTTCCCACCAACACACTCATCACATCCGCACGAATAGCGCTGATGGGATGTTGGCGGTACTGGTATTCAAGGCGGCAACGTTGAAGTGGACAGAAGCGGTAGCCAATTTGCATCGTCAATGAGCGGCCGCTGGTTTGTTTATAGGCCGTCTCGGGATTCACCAACCAGCTTAGATCTTCAAATAACCCTGGCTCCCAGCGCCAACTGCTTTGCATAGTGGCGAGAACCTCATAATCTTTAAAGTTAAGAGCCGCCGCAACCCAGCGCTTGCCGTCCTCTTTCTCTACCGTTTGATCAAGGCGGTTTTTAACGGTTTCGTTCTTGAGTGTAAATTCAAGAACCGATTTTGCTTTTTGTCCCGGCTGGTACGCCGCATTGCGATCAGGAAACAGCGGGCTGTAAACGGAGCTGTTCGGTAAATTACGCATCCCGACAATCACAAAGCTTTGTTTGCCGTCGGTGTAGTTGTATTTTGCCGCTTGTAGTTCTAATTCAATAAAATAGGTTCTCCCTGCGCGAAGGTCGTTCGTCAGTTCACCGCTAAACAATACCTCTATATTACTTTCGTTCAGATAGCTTTCGGAGGTCCATGCGCCACGCGCGTCATTGAGCCGTTCTTGTATTCGCGCATCGCGCTCAGCGGCCAGTTTTTGCGCTTCGCGGCGAGCATCTTCGACACGTTGAGCTTCAAGTAGCTGCTGGCGGCGTAGCTCTTCCTTTGATGGTCCACACCCACTTACGGTGAGTACGCAGAGGAAAAGTACAAGAATACGGAACATGTGACTTCCTTAATACTGAAAATTGCGCAAGATTATACCGCTTCAGGCATTAAAGTGGGACTCCGTAAACGCGCCGATTGTGAATATGGATTATATAAGCGTTGCTTTCATCATAAAGAAAGGTAATGACAAACGAAGCACTCTAGACAAAGGCAGGTGGCTATGACAACCTTCCCGCTGTTTTCAAGAACTGAGGACGCCGAGTTGCGGGTCATTGTTTTACTATCAGTGATGCTACTTTCAGCCTGTAATTATTGGAGCTCTTCTTACGGTAAGATGCCTGATAAAGAGTTGAGAGAAAGAAATTATCGCTGCCAAATGGCTAGCTCTCTTTCAGCGGCTGAAATTCAGGTATGTAAAAACATTCGACGAGAGTGTGATGTGCGTGCTGATAATGGAATTTACGTGTGCTGATCCGAAATGAGATAACGTCGGAAATACTAGAATTTTTAACTGCCATCAGGAAAAACTATGAAACTTGTTAAGCTCGTTCCAGCAGTTGCGCTGGGTACATTATTATTGGCCGGTTGTGGTCAGGAGGAAAGCGTGAAATTAGAAACCACCGCTCAAAAGGCGAGTTATGGTGTTGGCTTGAACATTGGCCGTCAATTAAAGCAAGAAGGCGCAGAGCTTGAAGCGGATGCCGTCATTGCAGGTATTCGTGATTCAATTGCAGATGCTGAGCCTAAGCTGACTCAAGAAGATATTCAGGCTGCTTTTATGTCGATGCAAGAAGATGCAGAGCGTAAGCAAAAAGCACTAGAAGATGAAGCAGCACAAGCAAGCGTTGCTTTTCTTGAAGAAAACGCAAAGAAAGATGGCGTAACAGTTACCGAGTCTGGCCTTCAGTACGAAGTGATTACCGCGGTTGAAGAAGGTAAATCTCCAGAAGCAACCGACAAGGTTCGTGTTCATTACCACGGCACGCTGACCAGCGGTGAAGTTTTCGACAGCTCAGTTGAGCGTGGCGAGCCAGCTGAATTCCCTGTAAACGGTGTTATCCGTGGTTGGGTTGAAGCGCTTCAGTTGATGAAAGAAGGTGAGAAGTGGAAACTGACCATCCCAGCAGAATTGGCATACGGCGCTCGTAGCCCAAGCCCTAAAATTCCTGCAAACTCTGCGTTGGTATTTGAAGTTGAGCTAGTTAAGATCCTTGACTAATTTCAGCTGAAAATCGCAGAAAGAAAAAAGCCCGCTATTATCGCGGGCTTTTTTGTATTCAAATTTTGACTAACTGCGCTTTGGCTAGGTGGTTAGTCGACGAGCTCTTCCTCTTCTTGAGGTTCTTTAACGGTATCGCTTTTCGTGCGTGAGCCACATACAGCCATGTGCTGCAATGTACGCTCTAGACTTTCTAATTGTTGATCACTTAAGCGGGTGACATTGCTGCACACGCGGCAAGTGATTTTTCGATCTCGCATAAGATCTTTGGCCGCTTTCGATGTATAAGCTTTACACTCGGTACAAGGCAACGGATATTGAATAAGAGATGCAACATTTGATGACATAAAATTAACCACAACAACAACTTCAGTTGGGTGATATTTATACAATAAATAAGGGCTAAGTAGAAGGTCGAAACAGAAAGAACTAGAGATTTTTAAGTGGTCGGGGTAGAGAGATTCGAACTCCCGACATCTTGGTCCCAAACCAAGCGCGCTACCAGACTGCGCTATACCCCGAATGCTGTGTTGGCTCCCCGAGCTGGACTTGAACCAGCGACCAATAGATTAACAGTCTACTGCTCTACCAACTGAGCTATCGGGGAACGTCTCAACAGCGGGACGAATATTACGCCGGGAGCTGTTTTTGGTCAATACCTTTTGTTAAATAAATTTAAGAAAAACAAAAGGATAGGGCAGGCAAGAGAAAATAAGGGAGGAGGCTGAATGAGTGATCAAGACGGCAGGCCGGCGTGATCACTGATCCAACATCAGGGTGACTCGTACTTAGCTACCCTTTTTGAAAATATTCTCGTACACGTGATTTGTTGCTTCAACAAAGCCTTCGATGCTGCCGCAGTCAAAACGCTGACCACGGAACTTGTAGGCGATAACACAGCCTTCTTGTGCTTGTTTTAGCAGGGCATCAGTAATTTGTACTTCGCCATTTTTGCCAGGAGGCGTTTGCTCAATTTTGTCGAAAATATCAGGGGTTAGAATGTAACGACCAATAATAGCCAAGTTGCTTGGCGCATCTTCCTTGGCTGGCTTTTCAACCATGTCGGTAACACGGTAGAGGCCATCTTTCATTTCTTCACCCGCGATGACGCCGTACTTGTGCACTTCATCGTGTGGCACTTCTTGTACAGCAACCACAGAGCAGCGGAACTGCTCGAAGATCTTAACCATCTGAGCAAGCACGCCTTCACCGTCTTCAGCAGCAACACACAGGTCGTCAGCAAGCACCACGGCAAAAGGCTCATCGCCCATGAGGTACTTACCAGACAAAATAGCGTGGCCCAAGCCTTTCATGTGGTTCTGGCGTTTGAAGGCAAATTCATTTTCGTCGATAAGCTTACGAATAGACGTCAGTAAGTTCTCTTTGCCAGACCCTTCAATTTCTTTTTCAAGCTCATAGCTGATGTCGAAATGATCCGCAATGGCGCGCTTTCCTCGGCCAGTAATAAAACCAATACGGTTCATTCCTGCCGCCGCTGCTTCTTCAACACCGTACTGTACGAGAGGCTTGTTCACGATAGGCAGCATCTCTTTTGGCATTGCTTTAGTAGCAGGTAGGAATCGAGTGCCGTAACCGGCAACTGGAAACAGGCATTTACGGATCATAGACGTCTTTCCTTGTTCAGACATGGATTTAGGTACCTCATTTAGGTGTCAGATTATGGCAGATTTGTTACGTTTTTGCGTCACCCACACAATTTTGCCGTCGTTTTTGTGCGAAGGTAGTTCTGAATAAAGATCAGGTGGCTGCAGTTAGTAGGGAGATCGAAGGAAATCCCAAGTTCAGGCGCTAGCTAAATGAATTATTCAGAAGTGCCCGAGAATTGACACATCCTGAATCACATTGGTGCAAGGATGATGCCGACGGTATAGAAAGTGCTTACCTATACTAATATCAGTGAAGGCTCGGAACTAACGGCGACTCTAGCCCCTCAACCAGTTTGTGGGGCGGGACAAACCACTGGTGGTACAAAAATACTCATGAGAGTATGAAGTTGTGCCCTATTTTGAAACATCGGAGGCAGTAAATGCACATTGATGCACCGTTTGAGTTAGTACTGTTTGGTGGGTTGGGTGATCTGGCTTTACGTAAGTTGATGCCAGCACTCTTTTTACTTCATCGTGATGGACGTTTACCCGACGGTAAAATTTATGCCGTAACACGACGAGAGATGTCTCGGGACGATTTTGTGTCTCGCATTGAAAGTTCGTTAAAGGCGCATGTGCCTTCTGAATGCCTTGAGTTGCAGCCATTAGATACTTTTATTAATAAAGTATTTTGCTTAACCATGGATGTGACTGACGAAGCAGGCTACCAAGCGCTGAACTCTGTACTGTCCCAGGATGACATTAATCGACTGTATTACATGGCCACTGGGTCAGATTTGTACATGCCGATATGCAAGGGGCTGCATTCGGCGGGCTTGATTAAAAGCGAATCGAAAATTGTACTGGAAAAACCGATTGGTCATGATCTTGAGACGGCTCAAGCTATTAACGACACCGTGGCTCAGTTTTTTACTGAGAAGCAGATCTACCGAATTGATCATTATCTCGGTAAAGAAACCGTTCAAAATTTAATGGTACTGCGCTTTGCTAACTCTTTGTTCGAGTCGCAATGGAATCAGCATTATATTGATCATATTCAAATCACAATTTCCGAACAGCTAGGGGTTGAGCAGCGCGCTGAATTTTATGAGCACGTTGGCGCGATGCGTGACATGTTTCAGAACCACCTGTTGCAACTACTCTGTATCACCGCGATGGAACCACCTGCCAAGTTAGACCCAGATGCCGTGCGTGATGAAAAAGTCAAAGTACTGCGAGCATTAAAACCCATCACTGGTGATTTAATTAATGCCAATGTGGTTCGTGGGCAGTACGACTCTGGAGTGGGGGAAGGGCAGCCCGTGCCGCGTTATCGTGATGAGCCGGGAGTACACGCAAAAAGCCTGACGGAAACCTTCATTGCTGCGAAAGTAGAGATTGATAATTGGCGTTGGGCGGGTGTACCGTTTTACTTACGAACAGGTAAACGTTTAGCCGAGAGAACGTGTGAAATTGTGGTGCAGTTTAAAGAAATTCCGCATTCGATTTTTCCGTTGCAGCATAAAAACACCATGGCAAATAAATTAATTTTCCGTTTACAGCCGGACGAAGGTGTTCGCTTAATGTTGTGTGAAAAGCGAGTGGGGCCGGGTATGAATGTACGTCCTATGAACTTGAGCCTTAACCCGTCTAATCAACGACAAACTCGTGTGCCAGAAGCTTATGAACGTCTGCTTTATGATGCACTCAGTGGTAACGCAACTCTCTTCTTACGAGACGACGAATTGGTGGAAGCATGGCGTTGGGTTGACCCCATTATTAAATTCTGGACTGAGCAAGAACAACGTCCAGAACCCTATACCGCAGGAAGCTGGGGCCCAGCCGCAGCGACATTATTACTGGCCAAAGATGGCAGACTCTGGGATGAAAATAGTTGATCTATTCACCACACTTAGTGTGCTCGCTGCACTAAGACGATAAGTGATAGGAAGGTATTTATGAGAGGTTTTAATGATAGATAATCGTTTTTCGTCTTCCAGTGTGTTGGCGCGTCAGCTCGCTGACGACCTTGCTGGAAAAATGCGTGAAGCCATCGAAGCCCGTGGCCGTGTGTGTATTGCCGTCAGTGGCGGCTCGACCCCAGTCAAATTTTTTGAAGAATTATCTAAGCGCCAACTCGACTGGAGCAAAGTGAGAATTACCCTAGTAGATGAGCGCTGGGTAGATGAAGAAAATGCGGCCAGTAATGCACGTTTAGTGCGCGAACACTTGCTACAAAATGAAGCCAGCCAAGCGTACTTTTTGCCATTAAAAAATAAATCCGCAGACCCTGTAAATGGCTTTATGGAGTGTGAAAATAAACTTCATGAATTGATGGTGCGCTTAGATTTTGCTGTGTTAGGAATGGGCAATGATGGCCATACGGCGTCTTGGTTTCCTGAATCTTCAGCGCTATCAAAATGTTTGGATGAGGGTAATGCCGCGTGGTGTAGCCCGGTGACAGATGAACCAACAGGCTTAGCCCGAATGACGCTAACGTGGGGCTTGTTATCCGCGTGTCGTCACTTGTATTTACATTTTGAAGGAGATGAAAAAAATACCGTGTTTGCCCAAGCCGGTATTGAAAGCGAACATCAAAATATCAGTGCCATGCCTGTGCGTACTGTGCTTTATCAATCTCAGGTGCCATTAAGTATTTACCGGAGCGAATAATATGCACACCGTCGTCGATGCTGTTACCCAACGAATTTGTGATCGTAGTAAGGCGTCGCGAGCGGCGTATCTTTCTGCGATGGAAGCTGCCGCCGTAAAAGGCCCGGTGCGAGGAACATTAAGCTGTACCAACCTTGCGCACGATTACGCCTCAGCCACAGATGATGAAAAACTTATTTTAAAAAGCAGCCATCGTAGCGCTAACGTTGCGATTATTAATGCCTATAACGATGTACTTTCTGCGCATGCACCTTACCGAGATTACCCCGAAAAATTAAAAGCCTTCTTAGCTGAAAAAGGTCACGTTGCCCAAATGGCAGGTGGCGTACCTGCCATGTGTGATGGTGTGACTCAAGGGCAAACAGGCATGGAGTTGTCGCTGTTCAGTCGTGATGTAATTGCCATGAGTACCGCCGTTGCTTTATCTCATCAGGTGTTTGATGGCAGTTTAATGCTGGGAATTTGCGACAAAATTGTACCGGGATTAATGATGTCGGCCTTACGATTTGGACATCTGCCTACCGTATTTATCCCGTCTGGGCCAATGCACAGCGGCATTAGCAATTCGGATAAAGCCAAAACACGACAAGCGTTCGCCAAAGGTGAGGTGGGCGAAGCGGAGTTACTAGAAAGTGAAATGGGCTCCTATCACAGCGAAGGTACGTGTACGTTTTATGGCACAGCCAACTCTAACCAAATGCTGATGGAGATCATGGGACTGCAATTACCGGGCTCATCGTTTGTGAACCCTGATTCTCCAATTCGAGATAAATTAACGCAATACGCGGCGCATCGCCTGGCAGAAATCACCGCCCTGGCACCGGATTACATGCCTATCGCGCAGATCATTGATGAAAAAGCGATTGTAAATGCCATCGTTGGGTTACTGGCCACTGGAGGTTCGACCAATCACAGTATTCATCTTATCGCCATCGCGCGGATGGCGGGTGTACTGATTGATTGGCAAGACATGTCAGATCTTTCTGATGTTGTCCCCTTGATGACGCGCATGTACCCCAATGGCAGTGCTGATGTGAATGCCTTTGAGCGTGCCGGCGGTATGCCATTCTTAATTCGTGAATTACTTGATGCCGGTTTGTTGCATGAAGATGTGAATACCGTACTTGGGCATGGCCTACGTCAATGGTGTCAGTCACCGGCTCTGGATAATGAAGGTGAGCTTACTTGGGTTCCTGTTGTGGCGGAATCGGGCGATCTGTCTGTATTGGCACCTGCACACGCGCCTTTCTTGCGAGAAGGTGGCATGAAACTGGTGAGTGGTAATTTAGGTCGCGCCATTATGAAAGTCTCTGCGGTACCGGATGATCGTTGGGTGATAGAAGCGCCTGCGCGGGTATTCACGGATCAACAGCAAGTATTAACGGCTTATCAGTCGGGTGAGTTAAATAAAGATGTTGTGGTTGTGGTCAAGGGGCAAGGCCCTAAAGCGAATGGAATGCCAGAGCTGCATCAGTTAACGCCTGCGCTCACTAACCTGCAAGAGCAGGGGTTTAAGGTAGCCTTGCTCACTGACGGACGTTTGTCGGGTGCTTCGGGCAAAGTCCCTGCGGCCATTCATTTAAGCCCGGAAGCGCTCGATGATGGGCCTATTCATGCCATTGAAGACGGCGATGTGATTCGTATTGATGGTCATCATGGCAGCGTTGAAACATTAAGTTCAGAGTTTGAAGAGCGCTTGAAACAAGAGCGTGAACCGTTGAATACCGCTGCGAATGCATCGGGTGTAGGTCGTGAATTATTTGCAGGTTTTCGTAAGCTGGCAGGGCCGGCAGACGAAGGTGCAATCAGCTTGGGATGGGAGTGAAAATATGTGGGATACATGGCTAGAAGATGCAAAACCCGTGATGCCGGTTATCGTTATTAACGATTTGGCTGACGCCGTTCCATTAGCACAAGCGTTAGTGGCCGGTGGCGTCAAACTCCTAGAAGTAACCTTGCGAACAGAATGTGCGCTGGAGGCTATTCGTGAAATTAAAGCCAATGTGCCGGGGGCCATTGTCGGTGTTGGGACTGTTGTATCTCCAGAGCAATTAAGCGCTGCACTGAATCAGGGCGCTGAGTTTGCAGTAAGCCCCGGTTTTACGCGTAGTTTGCTGGATGCTGCGAAAGAATGGGGTGGCCCGTACCTTCCAGGGGTCGCTACCCCCAGTGAAGTGATGCAAGTGCGTGAAGCGGGATTCAAAGAGATGAAGTTCTTCCCAGCGGTTGCTAGTGGAGGGCGCGACATGCTGCGCTCCATTGGTGCGCCTCTTCCAGACGTTAGGTTCTGCCCAACGGGTGGGATCGGCGCCGAGACATATCACGACTTTCTTGAGCTAGAGAATGTATTTACCGTGGGTGGCAGTTGGTTAACACCCTCAAAACTAATATCGGCACGAAACTGGCAAGAGATTACTGAGATTTCTGCAGCGACGTAAGGGAAGGGGATGACTCAGTCCGCACTGGAACAGTTTACGCACCGGGTTTCTGAGATATATGGCGAGGCGCAAAACAGTAGCGCCATCGCACGTGATATTCTTCAAATCTGCCAAACATATTGTGATAAAAATTCAAGAAAATTACTTGAAGAGCCAACCTTAAGTGATCACACACGGTGGTCGGAAAAAGACATAATTCTAATTACTTATGGCAACAGTATTCAAACAGCGGATGAAACGCCGCTAGACACGTTGGCGACCTTTTTACGTGAAAGGCTGACTGGCGTTGTTAATTCGGTGCATATATTACCGTTTTTTCCTTACAGCTCTGATGATGGCTTTTCGGTCATTGATTACTATCAAGTTAACTCAGACTGGGGTGACTGGAGTGATGTTGCTAAGGTGGCACAAAACTTCGATTTAATGATTGATTTGGTGATTAATCATTGCTCGCGTGAGAACTTATGGTTTGTTGATTACATCGGAAATCATCAACCGTATTGTGATTATTTTATTGAGGTTGATCCTGAGACGGATGTCTCTATGGTTACACGTCCTCGTAACACTCCCTTGTTGACGCCCGTACATACACACCGTGGTGTACGTCATGTCTGGGCAACATTCTCGGAAGATCAGATTGATTTAAACTTCGCCAACCCAGATGTACTGCTCGAATTTATACGCATCTATTTATTTTATATCGAGCAGGGTGCTCGATTTATTCGCTTGGATGCGGTTGCATTTTTATGGAAGCAATTGGGCACTAACTGTTTGCATTTAAAGCAAACGCATGAAGCGGTTAAGCTGCTGCGTGATGTGATCAATTTTGTTGCACCAGAAGTTGTGATGATTACCGAAACTAATGTGCCGGTAAAAGAAAATCTCAGCTATTTTGGTGAGTCCGACGAAGCGCACATGGTGTATCAGTTTGGATTACCTCCCTTGGTTTTACACGCGCTTAATCGTGGAAATGCTTCCTTCTTAACGGATTGGGCCGATGATATTCCGGTGTTACCTGAGGGCTGTTCCTACTTAAACTTTACCGCCTCTCACGATGGTATCGGTGTACGTCCTGTCGAGGGAATATTACCAGAGCGTGAAGTGCAGGATCTCATTGATTCAATGCACCGCTTTGGCGGCTTCGTTAGCATGAAAGCAAACAGCGACGGCACTGAAAGCCCTTACGAAATAAACATTACCTTGTTTGATGCCTGCATGGGAACACGCCGTGGTGTGGATCATCACCAAGTACCGCGTTTTTTATGTTCGCAAGCCATCATGTTAGCCATGCAGGGCATTCCTGCGGTGTATATTCATAGTTTAACGGCCTCACCGAATGACCTTGATCACGTCGAGCAAACCGGGCGTACGCGCTCAATTAATCGACGCATTTGGGATAAAAACGAGCTTGAGTATTTACTCGGTAATCCAGTGACGCATCAAGCGGAGGTGTTTACTACGCTAACTCGTATGATACGAATTCGTCGTGATCAAAAAGCGTTTAATCCAGATGCAAGGCAAGATGTGATTAAGATTAATACAGACTTGTTTATTCTTAAACGCACCAGCACCGATGGTGAACAACGGATTTATGCTATCTCCAACGTTACCGAGCGTATTTTAAGATTGCCATTAGCGAGTCTTGGTTTTCTTGAAAATGGCTTGAAAGACATATTAGCTTTAGAATCTACCACTATTGATGAAGAGTTGGTGTTATACCCATATCAAACGGTGTGGCTGACACAGGCTTAATTTTCTGAATATTGGGCATAAAAAAAACGAACCACCTGGTTCGTTTTTTTGCTATAAATTATTACTTGAAACCGCCAGCCTTAACCTTGGTTCATCTCGCTGTTATCGGCCTCAACGGCTTCATACAAACGATCCAGAACATCCGGCATCGCCGAAATAACGCGGTTCCAGCTAGGAATGAACGGGGTGTCCATCGGGTTCGCTAGAAAACTTTCGCCAGCTACCATGATATTGGTGGCGAATAACTCAACCGCTTTTTCTTCAGCGTGACGATCCAGTGTTAAACCATTCATTCGCGCGTCATTGTAATACGTCTCGATAAAATCGAGTGCAACACGGTAATAGGTGGCTTTAATCGTACGGAAAGTTTCGGTGTTAAAGACTTCACCTTGCGTCGCCAGTTTACGGAAGATAGCTTTACAAATGTCGGTACTCATTTTAGATAAACCGGCATTGGCGTCAGCTTCAGACAGTGGCTGATGTTTGTGATCGTACACATCCGCAATATCGACCTGACAAATACGGTTGGTTGAGTAGTTACGCTTCATTTCTGATAACACACCAATCTCAAGGCCCCAATCACTCGGAATACGAATGTCTTTCAGAGCGTCGGTGCGCATTGAAAATTCGCCAGACAATGGGTAGCGGAAGCTGTCTAGGTATTCTAAGAAATCAAGCGAGCCATAGACTTTTTTCAGTGCGCGTAATAGCGGAGTTACTAATAAACGGCTTACTCGGCCATTCATTTTTTGCTCGGCAATACGTGTGTAATAGCCTTTTGCAAATACATAGTTAAAGCCAGGCTGTGCAACGGGGTAAATAAGGCGAGCAAGCAGGCTACGGTCGTAGGTCACAATGTCGCAATCATGCAACGCGACTGCTTCGGCACGACCTGAAGCTAATACGTAACCGTAGCAGTACCAGACGTTGCGACCCTTGCCCATTTCAGTGGGAGCTAGGCCTTCTTTCTGAAGTTGTTCGTCGAGTTGTTTTAAGCGCGGGCCGTCGTTCCACAAAATACGATGGTGCTGTGGTAGGCGCGAAAAGAAATTTTGTGCGTATTTGTATTGGGCTTCATCCGCGCGATCAAGACCAATTACAATCTCATTCAAATAGGGTACTTGAGCAACTTCGTTGATGATGTTGTCGAGTGCAGGGCCTTCAAGTTCTGAAAATAAAGAAGGCAATACCAATGACATGGGACGAAGGCGCGATAGGCTCATTAATTCGCGTTCCATGTCTTCTACCGGGCGATCAACCAGGTTGTGGAGTGTTGTAACAATGCCGTTCTGATAAAAATCAGCCACCGCAGTTCTCCTTAATTAATTGTTGTAATAGTGGTAATAGAATTTGGTTCCAGCCTTTCGGACCTTTGAAATCGGCTGTGACAGCGTTGGTATTATTCACAGTGATGGTGCGTTTATCACCGGGAATAATGATGGGAAAATCAGCCACTTCTAACATGGCTACATCATTGCCGCCGTCGCCTAGGGCGATCATTGTGGGCTCAGATTGCCAATGCTTGTGGTAAAAGTCACGGAAAAAAGACACACCTTCAGCTTTATCGGCACGCCCCATGACATGATAGAAACGCCCACCTTCAAGTAGGCGCAAGTTGTGATCGGTAAGTGCGGCTTGAAATGCTGCTAACTCTTCAACTGATCCTTGCCATAACAAGGGTTCGGTCGCCGCACGTTGTTTTGCTAGATAAGCATCATCAGTTGATAAGCCAGTTACCGCAGCGACTTCGGTATCTGTCATGTCGTTGAAGCCACGAAAATGGAAACCATCTTTTCGTAATTGGCTCAATACTTTTAAGATGGTGTCATAAGAAGCCCCCGGCACTAGGCAAGTCATTTGCCCTGTCTCGTCGGGGTAATAAAGCGCACTGCCATTCTCACAAACATACGGCGAGGTGTTGTCTAGCTGACGACGAAGTTGAGTCACTTCTGCTTGGGTCTTGCTGGTGTTAAATATCAGCGGCAGCTTGTGCTCTTTTATGAGCGCCAAGGTCTCTTTGGCGGCAGTAGTGCTGTAGTTGTGGTGGTCTAATAATGTGCCATCTAGGTCAGTCAGTATAACGATGGGCACTTGTTGTGCTGTGTTAATGGAATCACTTTTTTGAGCGTCGCTCATATTATGTAGCCTTACCGGGCTGGATCGCCGAGACGCGATGCGCTGGGTTAATTTCAAGTATCAGGTTGGCAATTTCAGGCAGTGTGGTCAATGCCTGTTTTGTTAGGCGCTCGTAGTGTTGAATAAATCGAGCGATACCAGCCTCATCTAAACTACGATCGGTACTGCCTTGTGCATTACTACGATTGCCTTTTTCTTGCTCTGATCGCCAACGCTGTACCGCAGCCATGTCGGGTACTTTTAACATAATGAGATAGTCGATCATGGCAAACCAATCACTGTAGGTGTTGGCAAGCTGGTCGTTCACCCAGCCTCGCCATTGGCCATCAGCGTCTTCATCGGCTTCAAGCTTATTGGCCGGGGGGGCTAATAAGTCAGCGTCGACGGGCTGGCAGCCAACGCACCAGCCCTCAAATAAAATCAAATCGACGGGGCCTTCGACAATATGCCATTGCGATTCGGGTAGGCGGTCATCACTGGCTTTATCAAACGCAGGAATCTGGCATTGTTCTCCCGACTTAAGCGCTTGTAGCTGTGCAAACAGGCTCATTCCTAATTGGGCGTTATGCGTACCAGGAACGCCTCTGGTGACTAATAGCGGGTGTACGTCTTGGCCAAGTGCTTGGCGTTCGGCATGCGTTAAGTAGAGGTCATCAATTGAAACGATCACCGTGTTCCAGCCAAATGCTTTTTTATAAATCTCCTGCAATGCGAGGCTGAGGGTGCTTTTCCCTGACCCTTGGCCGCCGTGTATGCCAACAACGGGAGGTTTTGTGATCTCTGGTTTAATTAGGGTGGCGATGTGCGATGCTAAAGGACACCAAATCTCTTCCCACTGTGCTAACCAACCGCAGGGAATGGCATCCGCCTCGGGCACTGATGCGAGTAAGCGGGGCAGGTCGCTGGTTCTTCGCGCTAAACTCTGTGGCCATTCTGGCATCTTGTTTCTCCAAACTCTCAGTATGAGACGTTACCTATCTCTGGCCTGTTGCAGTCTCTGTGCCAGATATATACGACATGGGGGCTTAGCCTGATATTATGGCCACGGGCTAGCTATTGCTCTCGGCAAGATTAAAAATCTGACCTTGCCTTTTTTGTAACTGCGCTATTTTGGTGCGGTCGTATATCAAACGTGAATCGTGCACTAACTTGGAGCATATTATGACCCGTGTTGCCTATCAGGGAACCGCCGGAGCTTACTCTCACCTCGCGTGCGCACGCATGTTTCCTAACGGTGAGTATCTTGCTTGTGATGACTTTGTTGGTGCGCTGGAGCTTGTTTCTAACGGTTTTGCCGATCGAGCCATGATTCCTCTAGAAAATTCAACAGCAGGGCGGGTTGAAGAGATTTATCGTTTAATCCCAGCCACTAAACTGTATGCAATCGCCGAGCATTTTGAGCCGGTGAATCACTGTTTGTTAGTTAAGCCGGGTGTCACGCTTGGGAGTATCAAAGAGGTACGTTCACACCCTCAAGCATTGGCGCAATGCCATCAACGTTTAATCAATCTAGGTATTCGCCCTGCGGCAGCGGTAGACACCGCGTTGTCAGCCAAGCTCTTGGCCGAATCTTCAGATAGCTCAGTCGGTGCGATTGCCTCTGAGTTGGCCGCAGAACTATATGGGTTGGATATCGCTCATGAAAATTTTCAAGATGTGACGGGAAATACAACCCGCTTTCTAGTGTTTTCTCAAACCCAAGAACACATACAAGCGATTGTGGGAGTAAAGTACATCACCAGTTTGCTGTTTGCTGTGCGAAATATTCCAGCGGCTTTGTACAAGGCCTTGGGAGGGTTTGCCACCAACGGCGTCAATATGATCAAGCTTGAAAGCTATATGGATGGCGGAACAATGGAAGCGAGCCATTTTCATGTCGATATTCATGGGCATCCAAACGAACCTGCCGTGGCAAATGCACTTGAAGAGCTGCAATACTTTGCTCGTGAGATGCGCATATTGGGCAGCTATCCTGCCCACTCATACCGCCAGCGCACTGATTTTGTGTGACGAGTTAAAGCTCGCTGCTGTTGTCGTTTGTGATCTCTCTTGTGTCTGTGGCGTCTGGCAGCCACGTCGTAAACAGATTCTTTAATGTCTGTTTGCGTACCGGCTTGGTTATTAAGTCGTCCATACCGGCGGATCTTGCAAATTGCTCAAACTCTACCCCAATATTGGCTGTTAGGGCGATGATGGGTAGGTCGGGGCGGTTAAATTGTTGCTGACGTTTACGAATCTCTCGGGTGGCATCGTAGCCATCCATGATTGGCATTTCGCAATCCATTAAAATTAAATCGACGTCGTCGCCATTTTTTTCATAAGCGGATAGCACCTGTGCACCATTATCAAAAATCTGACACTCCATTTCTAAGTGCCTCAGCATACCGGCAATAACTTTTTGGTTTACTAAATTATCTTCAGCAATCCAAATTTTACCGGGACGATAACCGGCTTCTGAGGTGAGGTTATTGCTGTTTATTTCCAATAAATTTGTTAAATGATGAATTAATACATGTGACCGCAGCGGTCGTTCTATTTGCTTGTCAGTACTGAGACGAGGCCAATAGTCATCAACAATGCAAAGCAAATTACTTGTATTGTCTACGCCCGTCGGTTGAGTATCGCTGATGATGCAGTCGGTATCATATCGACTTAATGACTCTTCTAAGCCAAGTCGGGCAATACACTCTTGTACAAACAGTTTCTCGACATTATTTTTTAGTTCTAAGTAACAGCGACGGCCATCTAACCTAGGCGGAGTATGTAATCCCGTTGGTTCTGCATTATTAAGTGATATTGTAAACACCGAACCTGCTCCGGGGGAACTGGTCATTTCGATTGAGCCATCGAGTAGTGACATTAACTTTTGACAGATAGTTAAGCCTAGGCCTGTGCCACCATATTGACGGGCAATTTTATTATTGGCCTGAGAGAAGCTTTGGAAAAGTAATTTTTTTTGTTCTTCGCTGATGCCTATACCAGTGTCTTCAATATGTATTTTTAAATCAGAATCATGCCACTCTAACCGAATTTCAATGTGTCCACTTTCGGTGAACTTAATGGCATTGTTGAGTAAGTTGTTGAGCACCTGTCGTAGCCTCACCTCATCGGTGTAAATATGAGCGTAAGATGGATCACCGATGTCTGCTAATAAGGTAAGATTTTTATCACGAGCTTGGCGACTATAAAGGAGAATAGAGTCGTTAATTAGTGGAATCAGCTGCACTTCACGTTTTTCTACCGTCATCTTTCCTGATTCAATTTTTGATAAATCAAGAATGTCGTTCAGTAATGAAAGTAAGCTTTCGCCCGAGGTTGAAATAGTGCCTAAGTAGCGTTTTTGTTGAGAGTCTAAGCGCGTGTGTTGTAGCAGCTCGACCATGCCCAATACGCCGTTGAGTGGTGTGCGGATCTCGTGACTCATCATAGCTAAAAAGGCCGATTTTTCTTTAGCTTCGGCTTCAGTTTGTGCGAGATTTTTTTCTGAAGCTCTCAGTTTTTCTCGAGTTTGGCGTGATGATTTTTGAGTAGCAATAATATCGCGGCGTGTTCGTATTTGCTCAAGGCGTTGTTCATAAAGCCGCAGAACAATTGCTAAGCTATGAACTGCTATCATAGTGACAGCACCAATATGTGTGATGTAAGCAATCCATGTGTTCGTCGGTATAATGCCTTGTCGAGCAAGGCTATGAACAATGATGGAGCCGGCCAGTGCGTAAATACCAATGGAGTACGCCATGGTTGACGGGTTACGTAACATTCCAGATAAGCTTGCTGTGATAATGAGTAATAAGGGAATGAGCAGAGTGGCGACGCGCTGAATATCTAATGTCGTGGCGTAATTTGGCAGTAGCGTCATACTGATGCTTAGACACGAAGTGATCACTGCAATCCGTTTTATCCAAATTAGAATTTGTCGATTTTTGAGGGGCGTTTTCAAAAAACTAGCGGCAAAAAGCACACTGAACAGTAGTGGGATAGCACCCAGCAGAATCGTGGATCTTTCTTCTAAGAAAGGAAGCTCCGGCCAAATATAGCGATAGCCTATGCCGGTATGCGCCCAAAAGAAGGTAATGTAGCTGGCAACAAACCCACAAAAAAGTAGTAGGTATGGCTCACGAATCACAATGAAAACGGCGAGGTTATACAGTAAAACGGCCAGTAAAAATCCTGTGTAAGCACCATAAAAAAGATTACGATTTTGTTGGTATGAACTTAACGTGTCTGACTTATACAGCCGCAATGGAAAGTTAAGTAGGCCTCGGTTTTCTACACGGAAGTAGAGTGTGTAATGCCCGGGTTCTTGAATGGGCAGCTCGAATTCAAACCCTAGCTTGGCATCACTATGACTGCCACTTTGCACACTATTCCCGTCGTTAAAATAAACCTGAAGGTCGTCATTATGAAATACCAGTAATTCAATACGCTCGACTAATGGGTAAGATACTTCGGCCATCCAGACTCTTGTCGTACCGCTTGACTCTAACTTTAATCGATACCACGTCGGTAGGCTGGATACGCCGGGGTTAGGAATATCTACGGTGACGGGTTGCCAATCCTGCTGACTTGAATGAATGTTTTCTGGCGTTGCCAAGGGCGCACTTTCTTGGAATTGAGATAGGTGTTTTCCTAGAATCTGACCATCAATATTTTCAGTCAGTGCAATTGCATATGCGCTGGGTGCGAGCGTAACAAATAGAGCAATAAGGCAAAGTACGAACAGCAGCCGTTTTGTGCGGCTGGTAGTCATTATGAATAATTGATTCAGCAAGTGAGTTGGCTCTTGTCGTTGTGTGCTCTGGGACATGGTCGGAACATCATACTTCATTATTTTTTGTCCGTGTGTTGCGATATTCACCAGGTGCTGTCCCGGTCCAGTTACGAAATGCACGATGAAACGTACTGGTTTCGGTAAAACCTAATGAAGCGGCCACGTCAGAAATGTTTATGCCGGGTTCTGCTAATAATCGTCGAGCTTCTTGAAAGCGAGCGGCGTCTTTCAGTTTTTGGAACGAGCTGCCTTCTTCTCGTAATCGCCTGCGCAGCGTCGCCGATGACGTATCTAGCAGTGTTGCCGTTGTGGTTAAGTCTGGTAAATCTGCAGTGCGATAGGCGCTCAATGTATTTCGAACCTTAGCCGTCATGCTGGTGTGCGGGTTAGGGCGTGCTAATACATCTGCGGGCGAATGTTGTAAAAATTGATGCAGGCTAGCCGCGGTTTGCGTAATGGGTAGGTTTAACACGCGTGTCGGGATAGTCAGTGATAACTCGTTGCTGTTAAACGTAACCGGTGTTGCAAATACTAGATCGTAGAGGCTGCGATGTGTGGGCTCTGAATAGGGGCATTGAACCGCCAAGAGTGGCACCCCTTGGCCCACTAGCCAGCTACTGAATCGGTGCCATATTGCCAGTAAAGATTCACTGAGAAAATGATCAGGATCGTACCCACGATCTTGATGAATAATAATACGCGCCTGCGTTCCGGCTTTATCTACCGTGAGTTGAGGCGCATGAGGCATTAGGCAATAAAAAGCCGATGCCCGGCGCAACGCGTGCTCTAGGGTGGCGCAAGTAATCACGGCCTTACCCATCATCGCAAAGGTGCCAAAACGAACGGGTTCAGGGTTGAGTCCCATAGACTCGTCTTTGCTTTCACGCCATATCGTTAGCATTAAGCGGGCGTAGTCTTGCGTGGATAGCGAACCGTCAGGGGTAAAGTCATCGCCGTTGATGTCAGCGGTTTGGCATAAGAATTCACGGGATAATCCATGCCTAGCCACGCCTTTTATGGGCGCGTCGACAAATGGTTGATGAATTCTAAAGGCTGACATACAGAAGCTCCGGGGCACGTTGCTATAGTATGGCAGTGTCTGCGGTGGCTAGGTAGTCTAGGAGGCTGATGAATGCATTGTAGGTGCATTCATAGGTGCCAGTGACGGCACGACAGGGTCGAAAATTGAGAGGATGTATCTAATCAGGCTGTTTGTGCTGGTAGAGAGTGGTTCTATTTTTGCCACTTTCTTTTGAGTGGTAGAGCGCTTTGTCAGCGCAGCTTAGCCATTCAATAGCGGAAGTAACGCTAGGGTGCCAGCCAGCCACACCAATGCTTGCGCTTATTAACGTTGTGCTACCTTTATTCAAGGTAGCAATAGAACGGCGTAAACGTTCAGCGGTTGAGACGGCTTGCGTGGCATCTTTCCCCTTTAGGATTAAACCAAAGAGCTCGCCTCCTAAGCGGGCACCGTGTGTCTCGCCTCCGAGGGTTTGTAGTGCAGCGCCTAAACGTTTGAGGATTTCATCGCCTTTGTCATGACCTAATTCTCGGTTTAAGTCACGAAAGTGATCTAAATCGATGATCAACAAGGAGGATGGTTCAGCGTGTTGTGCTTCTTTTGAACACAGGTTCTCAAGTACAGGCAACCAGCTGGTTCGGTTGAGTAGCCCGGTTAAGGCATCTTGAGATTGTATTTCTGTGAGGGTTTCTTGCGCTTGGTTAATATCAAGACGTCCAACCGCCGTATCCGTCACGTCATAGATGATCACGCAAATATGGTTAACACGCTTATCTGGCGATTCCAGCGGGATAATGCTGGTGTTCTGATACATAAACTCAGTACGCCCAGTAATTGGACGTGAATTACGAAATTTAAACAGGTAAGGGCGTTGTTCCCAGATGGTAAAAGTACGAGTTTTTAGCTGAAACACTGGCTCAGCCTTATTTCTAAACCAATCTTCAGGCACCTCTGAGAACAAATCGAATAAGTTTTGGCCTTTAGCTACTTGCGGGCTAATACCACTGTGGCTGTCCATAAACGCATTCCACAGGTGTATGTTGTAGTCGGTATCTAGGACGACTAAGCCAACATCAATGTTCTGGAGTATATCCATCAACCAATGAATGTCGGTGATTTCGATTTGTCCCTGGCTCATATTTAATCCAGTAAAAAGTCGATTTTTTTATTGAGGGTTTTCACTGACTCTTCGGTAAAGAGAAGCAGTAGCTCACACTCAATGTTCGCGTGTTCAATGGTGTAGTGAATTTCAATTGCGAGCGTTCTATCCCAGCCGTTGTTGCCATGCTTAAGTAAATCGTTCATGTCGCAGTGTTGACCCAGCACCACAGGATGGCCCTGATTGAAATGAATCTCTAATTGTTCACCGATACCATGAATACATGCACCAATCAAAATAGACGCTGTATCCATCAGTAATTCTAGCTCGGCGTGCTTGTCTAAAGGCCCTGTGTACTGCATCAGTTTTGCAAGGCTGGCAAACGATGTGTCGTTAAACATCAGCATGGCTTCGCCCGCTATGCCGGAACCAATAAAGCCTTGGCACACAGCGGATACGCTGCTGTCGTTGCCTGCATCCTGCAATGCCATATTCAACTCGCTGCTTTCTATGACACTGATACGTGGAATAGGGAGCACAACGTACGCATCCAATAACCGCGCCAAACGATCAGCCGCTTGCCCCATTGCAACGTTGGTGAGCTCTTGATAGCAGTCTCTTTGATCTTCGCTAAGAATAGCGGGGTGTGCGCTCATATCAGGCCTCAGTCAGAATGCCATATTCGGCTAACACGGTGCGTGCTTTGTCGGCGTCGATCGGTTTTTTGATAAATGCCATTGCGCCTAACGCTTTTACTCGATCCTGTGCGTCTGGTTGAATGTCGCCAGAGACAACAATAACCATTGTCGGTAAGTCTTCTCGTCGGATCGCTTCAAGCACGCCATAACCATCTAGGTTAGGCATGGTGAGGTCGAGAAACATGACATCGGCTTTGCCTTCTTTAATCGCAGCCACGCCTTCCACGCCATCCCCAGCAAAATGAACATCTACAGTCCATTCTGGGGGCAGTGCTCGGGCCATTTGTTTGCGTGCAAAACTCGAGTCATCACAAATTAAAACATTGAGAGTCATAGATACATTCGTTCAATAAATCTGAGTCCTATAAGTAATAGTTGCCAGAGTGCAATCCAGCAAGACAGATTCATGATGTTTTGTATTTAAACTTCTCGCCGTCTCATCGGACGTCGTAAACTACGACTAACTGGCGTGATAAAGCTATTAGCGTTCCATCGCTTGTGTAAATACGAGCAGTGGTGTGGGCGAAACCGTCATGAGCCTCGGCGATCTCAGCCTCGTAGTAGAGCCAATCGTTACCTGCAATTGGAGTGCTTAGGGCTGAGGTCGGAGTCACTACTTCTAAGCTCCAAGTGATACTGGCGCAGGGGGCGACGGTTTTTAACTTCTGCAGGGTGGTGGGTGGCCAAGCATCGATCAGCGCGACCAGATGCACTTCACTAAGGTTACTTTCGCAATCGTTAAAGCGCATCCAGCCATGAATGTGGTCATGCTGACTGTTAGAGAAAGGCAAGCCGCCGCTGACATAACTAAAATCGATGTGCTTAACGAACTCAGGTGTTACCCCTTGAATGTAGGATAAGCGCTGACCGCTTCCAGGCTCGCCCAGCTCGCGTGATTCTGGGGCAACCACTACATTGGATTCTCGTCCTGCGCCGTAACAGGCTGTCACTGTGGTTGCGCACCCCTCATTTTGGTGAATCTCAGCCATGGCATGAACGACAGAGCGTCCGGCTTTTAATACGCGAGTGTCTGTGGTGAAGGGCGTTTGCGTGTTTAGCGCACCGCAAAAGTGAACACTGATTGAGCGTAACGGCGATAGTTCATCTCTTTGCGCTGTTAAGTCGCGCTCGATAGCCGCTAAGCCAAGTGCGGCGGACATGCCGCCATAGGTTGTTTTACCTTGCCCCCAGGTTGGGTCGAGGTTTAAGTCTCCTTTTGATTTAACTTGTTCGTAGTAGTAATCAAATGGATTCATCAGCATCTCCAGAATTAATATAATTGATCACTATTATTAAAGCTGTGATCATATTTGCTACTTATGTCGGGCAGAATGGGCATTGCCGCGCTAACCTAAATCAGGGTACCTTGCCCGCTGCCGTTAAGGTTACCGTGCTCAACCCCGTAAATGGAGTCCTTATGTCAGAAAATCTTACCGTTAAAGCGGGACGCTTTGTTTCAGTTTTGCCTCATTGTCGTTTACTTAATATGAGCGTAGATCATGCCGAAGGGCAGTCGGTGATTATGCGTTTACCGTACTCTGAGGCGATCATCGGCAATCCTGAAAATGGGGTTATTGCTGGTGGTAGCATAACAACATTAATGGATACTGCGTGTGGTACGGCTGCCTTTGTTGGCTTGCCCGGCAACGAGCTGTGTCCGACCTTGGATCTGCGAGTTGATTATTTCAAGTCAGCGCAGCCAGGAAAAGATCTTGTCGCCAAAGCCGATATCATACGTATTACGAATAGCGTCGTGTTTACCCGTGCTGAGGTGTACCAAGAGCATGGCGATGAGAAAGACGTGGTGGCGACCTGTGCCGGAAACTTTATGCGAATAGGTATGCAGATTAACGGGAGGCCAGTATGAGCAGTGAAACAAGCATCGATTTTCGTGGCATTATCAGTGGCGCGCGCAATGATGGCGAATACAACAAGATCGTACAAGTTATCCCGTATGCCCAGTTGATCGGAATGGAACTGTTTGACATGTCGACCCTTGCGGGCAAACTTCAGCCGATTTTCTTGATGCCAAAGAATGATCATAATATTGGCAATCCGACACTGCCGGCCATACATGGTGGGGTTGTTGGCGGTTTTATGGAAACGTCTGCGGCGCTGCATTTATTAATGACAATGGAGACTCAAGCGGTACCGAAAATCATTGATTTTTCGCTCGATTATTTACGCGCAGGTCGACATACAGATACATACACAAGCTGCCAAGTGTGGCGTCAGGGCAAGCGTGTTGCGAATGTAGCAATTAATGCTTGGCAAACAGATCCTGATCAACCCATTGCAACGGCACGTGCGCATTTTTTGTTGGTTCAAGATTAATTTAAATATTGAATTAATTTTGATTGTGACTAAGTAGCCAAAAAATAAAAAACTTCACTTGCCAGAATAAATAATTACGCTATACACTCATTGCTCATCTGTCGGGGTGCCTGATCGGTTTTTAAAAAACCAACACAGGCTGAGATCGCAATTGCGGGTCCCGTTGAACCTGATCTGGTTAATGCCAGCGTAGGGAACAGAAGTGGGCACTCGCGTTCTGCGAATGTTCTTTGCCGTATGCCCAAGTTTTAACCGGGCAGGTTTCGGCTACCTTCTCTTTTCCGCTGTCTGCCTGATCCTAAACACTAGGAATAGAGCATGGCTGATAAAAAACACCACACAGCAATCGAAACTACGGCGGACGATTTACTGTCGTTACAGCCTTTTCCCAATTCACATAAACGCTATATCTCTGGGAGTCGCAACGACATCCAAGTGGGGATGCGTGAAATTCATTTATCGGATACTCAATACGCTGACGGTCGCACGGAAGCGAATGCCCCTCTGGGTGTTTACGACACGTCCGGGCCATACAGCGATCCAAATATTCATATTGATGTACAGCAAGGGTTAGCAGCGCTTAAAGATCCATGGATTGTTTCTAGGGACGACACACAATTACTGACAGAGCCTACGATAAAGGTTCGCAAGCCGGATCAAATTAATGTCAGAGAGGCTAAATTCGATAAGAAGCATCGCATTCGTCGTGCAAAAGCCGGTAAAAATGTCAGTCAGTTATGGTATGCCCGCCAGGGAATTATCACCCCAGAGATGGAGTACATTGCCGTTCGCGAAAACCTTGGGTTAAACGAAGACGAGCTAAATCAAGCGACTGAAACACAGCATCCGGGAGAGGCCTTTGGTGCTGAGATTCCAAGCATTATCACTCCCGAATTTGTCCGCTCAGAAGTGGCTCGTGGCCGCGCAGTAATTCCATCCAATATTAATCACCCCGAAGTAGAGCCGATGATTATTGGTCGTAATTTTCGAGTGAAGATCAACGCCAATATTGGTAATTCTGCGGTCACGTCTTCTATCGCCGAAGAGGTAGAAAAAATGGTGTGGTCCACGCGCTGGGGCGCAGACACCATTATGGATTTATCCACGGGCAATGATATTCATGAGACTCGTGAATGGATATTACGTAACTCACCAGTGCCCGTCGGCACTGTGCCGCTATATCAAGCACTCGAAAAAGTTGGCGGCATTGCCGAAGATCTAACATGGGAAATTTATCGCGACACCTTAATTGAGCAAGCCGAACAAGGCGTAGATTATTTTACCATCCATGCCGGTGTGCGCTTACCGTTCATACACCTGACGGCACAACGTATGACCGGCATTGTCAGCCGTGGCGGTTCTATCATGGCGAAGTGGTGCTTGGCGCATCATAAAGAGAATTTTCTTTATACCCACTTCGAAGACATCTGCGAAATAATGAAAGCCTATGATGTGTGTTTTTCATTAGGCGATGGTTTGCGCCCAGGCTCGGTGGCGGATGCGAATGACGAAGCGCAGTTTGCCGAATTGCGCACACTAGGCGAGCTAACAAAAATTGCTTGGAAGCACGACGTGCAAACCTTTATCGAAGGGCCGGGCCACGTCCCCATGCACATGATTCGTAAAAACATGACTGAACAATTAGAGCACTGTAACGAAGCGCCGTTTTACACTTTAGGCCCATTAACTACAGATATTGCACCGGGCTACGATCATTTTACCTCGGGAATAGGGGCTGCCTTAATTGGTTGGTATGGCTGCGCCATGTTGTGTTACGTCACACCTAAGGAACACCTTGGTTTACCGAATCGTGATGACGTCAAACAAGGATTAATTGCTTATCGCATTGCGGCACATGCCGCGGACTTAGCAAAAGGACATCCGGGGGCACAAATGCATGATGATGCGATGTCAAAAGCACGTTTCGAATTCCGCTGGGAAGATCAGTTTAACCTCGCCCTTGATCCTGAAACGGCTCGGGAATATCACGATGAAACCATGCCCAAAGATGGTCACAAAACTGCGCATTTTTGTTCCATGTGTGGGCCTAAGTTTTGCTCCATGAAGCTATCTCAAGATATTCGTGATGGTGAATATAAAAGTGTCGGTTCAGATTTAGCAACAGAAGCGGTGCAAGGCATGGCGGAGATGTCTGAGACCTTTAAACAGCAAGGGAGTGAGTTGTATCGGGTGGCTGAGCTTGAGTCAGAAGCAACACTAGAGCGAGAGCCGCAATGAATACCATTGCCATTCTTGGTGGTGGGTTAGTCGGGAGTTTACTTGCTTGGCGTTTAGCCCGTCAGGGAAAAAAAGTACACCTGTATGAAGCCGCCTCTGAGAATGCTCCGCAAAGTGCTGCTTACACAGCGGCAGCCATGATCGCGCCATTTGCAGAGCGCTCTGTATGTCATCCTGATGTATTTAATGCAGGGCTACGTTCACTCGAACTCTGGCCTGAGTTATTAAAAGAACTGGAGCAAGATTGCGGTGTTAAAGTAAGGTATCAAACTCAAGGTAGCTTGCTGTTAGCTCACCCTTCGGATTATGCCGAAATGCGTCAGTTTGAAGCCGACATGCGCATTCATCAATTGCTTAATCACGTAAGTGTACAGCACCTAGCGGGTAGTGAAGTGCGAGCGGTAGAACCAGATGTTGCGGCGCATTTTACCGAAGGTTATTGGTTAAAAAATGACGCGCAGGTTGATAATCGTTCATTGTTGCTGGCCCTTAAAAAAGCGGCTCAATCTATGGGGGTTGAGTATTATTTTAACTCTCAAGTAAACAAAGACCACGTTAACAAAGGCCAGGTTAACAAGGACGGTGGCGATTGGTTTTGTGATGGAACAAAAATTAACGCCGAGCGATTTATTGATACTCGTGGTGTTAACGCCAAATCTGAGATAAATAATCTACGCGGTGTGCGAGGTGAAGTGCTGTGGGTCTCGTGCCCTGAAGTAAATATTCAGCGGCCTTTGCGGTTATTGCATCCCCGTTATCACTTGTATTTAGTACCCAGAGGAGAAGGGCGCTATCAGTTAGGCGCGACAGAAATAGAATCTGAAGATCGCTCTCCGGTCAGCGTGCGCTCTGCGATGGAAATGCTCAGTGCATTATGGACCTTAGTGCCGAGCATGTCAGAAGCTAGAATACTTTCTTTTGAAACAAACCTTCGACCGGCGACTCCAGACCATAAACCGATTATTCAACAGCATGAAAATACTCTGAGTATTAACGGCTTATTTCGTCATGGTTATTTGCTGGCTCCAGCTTTATTAGAACGTTGCGAAAAAGAGTATTCACTTAATTTAAATATGTCGTTGTTTGCGAACGCACTGGAAACAGATTATGCCTAAAACAATCACAGTGAACGGCCTCACTAGAGAGCTTCCCGAGCACGAAAATTTACTTAAGCTTATTAACGATGATTTAGGATACGCCGCTCAAGATAACGGAATAAGTTTTGTGGTTGCCATCAATGCAGAAATTCGATCTGTACATCAATGGAAAAACACAGCACTCCATGATGGCGATTGCGTCGATATTTTAGGAGCAATCACAGGTGGCTGAAAACGTAACTGATAAACTCATCATCGCCGATGAAGAAATTTCTAGCCGTTTGTGGCTCGGGTCGGCGATGTATTCATCCCCCGAAGTCATGCTTGATTGTTTGAAAAGTGTAGAGCCGGGTTTTGTCACTGTGTCTTTGCGGCGGCAAACGGCACACCAAGTCGCCGACAACGGTTATTGGTCGTATTTGCAAGATTGGTTGCAGCAATCCAATACAAAAATACTGCCTAATACCTCAGGTTGCTTTACGGCATCAGAAGCGATTCGCTTAGCGGTGATGGCACGAGAATTATTTTCCACCGAATGGATAAAACTCGAAGTAATTGGCGATGAGTATACCTTGCAGCCACACACGCTCGAGTTAGTTGATGCCGCAAAAGAATTAGTTACACAAGGATTTAAAGTGCTGCCTTACAGTACTGATGATCTGGTGGTGTGTGAAGCTTTAGTCGACGCCGGGTGCCCTGCGGTTATGCCCTGGGGAGCGCCGATAGGAACTGGCAAAGGATTATTAAATCCGTATCAATTATCGACGTTGCGCAAACGCTTGCCAGACACCCCATTAATTATTGATGCGGGGCTAGGGCGACCATCACAAGCAATGGCGGCGATGGAGTTAGGCTTTGACGCCGTGCTCTTAAATACCGCCGTGGCAAAATCGCCTGACCCAAAAGCAATGGCAGAAAGTTTTGATGCGGGAGTAAAGGGCGGGCGACAAGCGTACCGTGCTGGTGTTATGGAAGAACGCCAAACCGCATCACCATCGACCTCTATTGCCGGAATGCCGTTTTGGCGACAAGAGGCGATTAAATGACCAAGCCAATGCTCTGGAGTTTGTGTGCATCCGACAGCCGTGGCGGTGCAGGAATGCAGGCAGTAATTGCACAAGGGGCACTTCACAACGTTGAATGTCGTAGCATAGTGACGGCCTTAACAGCGCAAAGCCATCAAGGGGTGGCAATGGTCGAACCGGTGAGCCATTCTATGTTAGAGGCACAATGGTTAGCTGCTGTACATGATGGCAAACCCGATGCGGTGGTGGTTGGTTGGTTACCTGCAAACGAGACATTAATTGATTGGGTAATCGACAAATTACACACACTGACGTGCCCTGTTATTTGGGACCCCGTACTTAGCGCGACTCATACTCTATCGAATACACGTCTTAAATCGGATACTGGCTACGCTGTTTCTGGCTTTGATCCAGCCATCGATATGCTTAGAGCACTTATTCCTTTTGCCACCGTTATTACGCCCTCATTAGCCGAAGCGCGCTGGTTGGTGAAGGATGAGTCGTGTGATGCATTAGTTGCAGCAAGGCGCCTACAGCAGTTAGGCGCAGACACCGTCATGATTACGGGTGGAGATTCACGCTCAGAAACTTTCGATACTGAAGGGGCGTGGGTAACGGACATCGTCGTTAGTCAGTGTAATAACAATCAACCAGAAACGGTGGTGCTGCCAGAGTTTGCAATTCATCAACGGCCCATTGAACATCACGCACATGGCACTGGTAGCCAATTAGCGGGAGCGTTGGCCGTGTTTATTGCGCAAGGGGAACGTTTGTACGACGCGTTATTAATGGCGGCATTAGCCGCCCGTGAAGCGTTAAAAAATGCCTGCCTAGAGAGAGATGGTGACTACGCTCAATACAAAAATACGGTCGCAGGCCCTCTGCCTGAAAATGGCGATGAATGGCCTTTAGTTACAGCGATAGATTGCTCGCCAGAGCATTGCTTGCCGGAATATCCAACGCATAATTTTTCACAGACTAAAAATAAACAGAAAGCTAAAGTTAAACAGAAAGCTATAGAAAAACAGCAAGCCAATGACACAGTTCTCCCCTCAATAGGAGAGCTTGGCCTATATGCCCTAACGGATAACCTTGAACACCTCGACAGTTTAATTCGCCTTAAGGTGGATACGATCCAATGGCGTGTAAAAGAAAAAACAGCCAACTACAAACAAAACGCGAGGCTAGCGCTGCAACGCTGTCATAATGCGGGAATTCCTTGCTGGATTAACGACGACTGGCAATTAGCCCTAGAGTTACACCCAAACGGAGTTCACCTTGGCCAAGAAGACATGGTTATTGCCGATTTATCGGCACTCAAAAAAGCAGGCGTAGGTATAGGGATCAGCACACATACGCACTGGGAGATTGCCCGAGCGCGCGCTGTAAACCCATCGTATATCGCCTTTGGTCCGGTCTTTCCTCCGCTCTCCAAGCAGTTGAAATACCCGCCTCTGGGAATCTCCCAAGTGCGCCAATGGCATCAGCGTTACTCCTCATGGCCACATACCTGTATTGGCGGCATTGTGCCCGCTAATGCAGAGGCCGTTGCTGCCACACAGATAGGTTCGCTGGCGATCGTTACCTGCTTGCAGCTGGGGCCAGAACAAGAAAACAACGCAAAAGCATTGCAACAGGCCTTGAAAAAATTCTGCACCAGCCCCAAATACTTGTCATCTGTAGAACGGCCCTTAATTAAGGAGAAATAATGACGACTGCCAACAAAGAAACTTTGGGGTTTAAAACCGAAGTTAAGCAATTGCTGCATTTGATGATTCACTCTTTGTACTCAAACAAAGAAATCTTCATGCGTGAACTTGTATCAAACGCCTCCGACGCGTGCGATAAATTACGCTTTGAGGCACTTCAGAACGGTGACTTGTTCGAAGGTGATTCAGAACTCAAAGTCGACATCACCTTTGATAAAGACGCCAAGACCCTGACCATTCAGGACAACGGCATCGGCATGAACCGTGACGACGTGATCAACCACCTAGGTACGATTGCAAAGTCGGGTACCGCCGACTTCCTAAGCCAGCTAAGCGGCGACCAGAAAAAAGATTCACAGTTAATTGGTCAGTTTGGTGTGGGCTTCTACTCGGCATTTATCGTTGCCGACAAAGTCACCGTCGAAACACGCCGTGCCGGTGAAGCCGCAGAATCAGGCGTTCGCTGGGAATCAAAAGGCGAGGGTGAATTTGACCTCGAAGAAATCGAAAAAGTGGGTCGCGGCACCAGTATCACGCTGCACCTGAAGGATGACGAAGATGAGTTTGCTGATAGCACGCGCTTACAGCACCTGATCAAAAAATACTCGGATCACATCGCAATCCCAGTGTTTGTTCAGCAAGACGCTGTCGAAAATGAAGATGGCGAGAAAGAAGAAAAAGCGCCAGAAGCGGTGAACCAAGCGAAAGCAATGTGGACTCGTGCTAAAAGCGACATCAGCGACGAAGACTACCATGAGTTCTACAAGCACGTTTCACACGATTGGAACGAGCCACTGACGTGGATGCACAACACCGTAGAAGGTAAACTCGACTACACCAGCCTGTTGTACATTCCAGCAAAAGCTCCGTTCGACATGTGGAATCGTGAAGCCACACGAGGCCTTAAATTATACGTTCAGCGCGTATTTATCATGGACGACGCCGAACAGTTCTTGCCAACCTACCTGCGATTCGTCAAAGGTGTGCTGGATTCAAACGACCTGTCTTTGAACGTATCGCGTGAAATTCTCCAGCAAGATAAACAAGTTGAAAGCCTGCGTTCTGCGTTAGTGAAACGTGTTCTGGATACGCTGGCTAAGTTGGCGAAGAAAGACGCAGAAAAATACCAAAGCTTCTGGAATGAATTCGGTGACGTACTGAAAGAAGGCCCAGCAGAAGACTTCGCAAACCGCGAAAAAATTGCTGGACTGTTCCGTTTTGCGACCACGCAAAGTGAAGACAAAACACAAAACGTATCCCTCGAAGAATACGTAAGCCGTATGCGCGAAGGTCAGAAGAAAATTTACTTCATTACTGGCGACAGCTACGAGTCTGCAGGTGCAAGTCCGCACCTAGAATACTTCCGCAAGAAAGGCGTAGAAGTACTCTTGCTGACGGATCGTGTTGACGAGTGGATGGTTGGCCACTTGAATGACTTCGACGGCAAGCCATTCCAAGACGTCACCAAAGGTGAATTGGATCTTGATGAATTAGCCGATGACGCTGAAAAAGAACAGCAGAAGCAGCTAGAAGAAACGCACAAAGCTTTGGTTGAGCGTCTGCAAACGGCATTGGCGGAAGAAGTAAAAGAAGTACGTGTTAGCTCCCGCTTGTCGGATTCACCGGCGTGTTTGGTGGTGGGGCAGTACGACATGGGCGGCCATATGCGTCGCATGATGGAAGCGGCGGGCCAACCAGTTCCAGAGCCAGAAATGGCCCTAGAAGTGAACCCAGAGCATCCATTGATTGCACGTCTAGACCAAGAAGCTGACGAAGAGCGCTTTAAAGAGCTCTCGCAATTGATTCACGCACAAGCGCAACTGGCTGAAGGTAGCCAGCTGAAGCAACCAGCTCAGTACGTGACTCGACTGAACAAATTACTTCTTGATTTGATGAAGTAAGTCACTACTGCAAGTACAAGTGTCGTATTGAACTAAAACGGTCTCGATGAAAATCAGAGGCCGTTTTTTTGTTTCGAACTAGCCCTCTCGCCAAACAGAATATTGACATGTTTCCCCCTGCGTCAGAGCGCTGGTATGATGCAACTTCTTTATGTCGTGGTTGGTCTTACCTCACAACGCTTACTGAGCTTGTATTAACCCGCGACAAGATTTATGTAAAACAGGAAACAGAATGACAATGAATATTTCTAAACATATGGTTACGTTTGCACGTAGGCTCACCATTACAGCCATCTGTTCACTGCCTTTTACAGCTCAGGCTGGTGGCTCATTAGACATTAGCCTTTCTGATACTGCGGCTCGTGTTGGGTGGGATGCCACGCGTATGGATACAGGCTTACACCTCAATGCAGCCCTTCTTCATGAAAGTGACGATGGTGATATGGTGTCAGGGGGAGTTCACGTGGTTGACGTACGTAACCCTAATTCAGATCTTTACATCGGTGTAGGTGCGAACGTATACGGTGTTTTTACTGACAACTTTGACGGCGGAGCCGTGGGTGTTGGCGGTTTTGCTCGTTATAACTTCCCGTTCAATCGTGACTTCGGCATCAGTGGTCATGCGTACTACGCGCCACCGGTAGTATCCTTTGCGGATGTTACCAATATGGTGGATGCGGATATTCGTTTAAAGTACAACATCTTGCCTACCGCTCATTTGTACACTGGTTTCCGTATGACTTCATTTAAATTTGAAGATCGAGGTGGCCGCTATAAACTGGCAGATGGTTTGCACTTTGGCCTGCGTTTGGATTTCTAATGAGTCAATGGCTAGGGTTTACTAATCAGAAGCTCTATCAAGCGCGTTTACTGCTTGATAAAAGCACGCAGGAAGAAGGCCCGACGGCGCTGAATGACGCACTGGAGCAGGGTGGTTTGTACCTGCTCTATGACGCTTACGTCTCATATCTTAATGAAGTGGCGACCGTAGCACATTGCCCAACCCCAGTGGAATCGCTCGACACCTTGTTGACCAATACGCCACTCGTGACAGGTGAAATGACAGAACTACGTGTACTCTTTGACGATAGCTACTCATGGTTAACCGCCATGTTGCGAGCTATTTCAGATCAAGCTCAGCCAGGCTCCAGCAGCCCTTCTGTCATGCCTGTAAAGCCCAGAGGTAACCTTATCGCGGCGAGTAGTGAACCTACCAGTAATGCCCGTCAATGGTGGCAATCGCTCTCGGACTTGATTGATAGTCAGCGGGAAAACCGTCAAGAGAGCTGAGGACCATATACAGAGCAAAGCCTCAATGTGATACACTTCTTCGCTTAATTAATTCGAGGCATATATGGCTGGTTTTTTTGAAATAGTAGAGCTGTCAAACGGTGACGTCGCACTGCGTCGCGCGGATGAACAAGATGGCGAAGAGCTGGTGCGTATACAGTTTTCAGAGGAAGCCAAAGCTAGCCTACAAGAACATCACCTTGATATTGCTCGCGTTATGCTTGAAGCCGGTGTTCGTATGGTTGGAGATTTATCCGGCATGGAAGTGGATACCGATGACTTTGATAGCCTTGAACAAGAACAACGCCTGCACTGATACTCAGAATTATTCACTGAATTGAGCAAACCAAATAAAACCGCCACGGCGGTTTTTTTGTGGGCGGTTGGTTATGCTGCCATGACTCTGACAGTTTTATCACGATAAAAAACGCTAAACCATCATTATGCTCAATACGTCATGGGTATTAAAAGGCAAATAATACAGGGACATTTTGAGAGGTTTTCTAGGCTAGCGCCATTAACCTAAGGTTTAACGGCCCATTCAATTTTTAACTAAAAAAATTCACTCACAACGAATTAAAAACAGGTGCGTGCCGTTCTGTTCTGCTGTCGCTCGTAACTGGGCACGTGTTTCTTTATCAAGGACGCCAGTCCATTCAATAATCAGGTGACTTTTAGCAGAAATCAGTGCTTTGGCACAAAGCTCTTGTTGGGTATCAGTATCAATGCTTACGTGTAACACCGGCGAGTTTTGTAGGCCTGCATTAACTAACCAGCGCTTATTCATGGCTTGACTTGGGCTTAGCCACATCAGCCAGCGTTGATGATCATTGCAATGCGCCAGTATCGGCAAAAGCTGACAAGGTTGTAACGCGCTGCCTTCGCCTACGATTACTTCTGTTAGGCTGCCTTTTGATGTGCTGCCTAAACCATTGCTACGGGCCGAGTGTTCTATCTGTTCGCGAACACTAGAGCTTAGAGGCGGGGCAGTAGGGCTTATTTCAAAAGATAACTGGCGCATAATACTTCTCCTGAATTTCTTCAATTACTGACGGCGAATAACACCGACATAAAGGCCTTCAATCGCGAACTCTTGTTCTTTTAAGTTCACTTCAATGGGCTGGTAATCTGCGTTTTCCGGAAATAAGGTCACTTGGTTGCGTGCTTTGTGATAACGCTTTACCGTGACTTCGTTCTCAACGCGGGCTACAACAATTTGGCCGTTACGAGCACTCTCTGTTTTGTGTACAGCGATGTAGTCACCATCGCAAATACCAATATCAATCATACTGTCGCCGTGAACTTCCAGTAAGAAGTTGGCTTCAGGTTTGAAGAACTGCGGAGGAATCTCGCAGTAATCTTCGACATGCTCTTCAGCTAAGATTGGTTCTCCTGCGGCGACGCGACCAATAATCGGCAGGCCTAGGTATTCGTCTTCGATAATGCGGATACCACGGCTAGCGCCTGGCATCATTTCAATCGCGCCTTTACGTGCCAGTGCTTTCAGGTGCTCTTCAGCGGCGTTAGGTGAGCGAAAGCCCAGTTCGGCAGCAATTTCTGCGCGAGTCGGCGGGTAGCCAGTATCCTCGATGGCAGATCGGATCAGGTCGAGTACCTGTTGTTGCCGTGCGGTGAGCTTTTCCATGATGTTTATCCAGTCTGTTGATTTATACAGTGTGTGTAAATATATACAGTACTTTTACCTGTGTAAATACCCAGTGGTCATATTTATTAAGTTTTTGGAATATTTGGCAATTGCTCACTCTGGCTTGCGCATGGTTTGTTTTAAACGTATGTTTGAAACACTTGTTAGTCGGACAGAGCGTTATGGCACAGAAAGATACCGCCCGCAGCATTCTTGATGCGGCAGAAGAGCTATTTTCAGAGCGTGGATTTGCTGAAACCTCGTTACGTAACATCACCACGAAGGCGGATGTGAACTTAGCAGCAGTGAATTACCATTTCGGCTCGAAGAAATCCCTTATTCAAGCGGTATTTGCACGCTTCCTTAATCCGTTTGTGATTGAACTGGATAAAGCGCTCACTGCTTATGAGATGGCTCACGGAACAACGCCTGCCGATTTAATGTCTCTATTGCGCTTACTCTCTGAAACAGCACTCAAGTCAGGGGCGGATAAACCGCAGCGTTTAAATATTTTTATGCGTTTGCTTGGTTTGGCGTATAGCCAAGGGCAGGGCCACTTACGTCGTTTCTTGCGCTTAGAGTACGGGCATGTGTTTCGTCGGTACTCTGACTTGTTATCTCAAGCGACCCCTGAACTGTCGGACGCTGATCGATTCTGGCGTGTACACTTCATGTTGGGTGCTACCATGTTTACCATGAGCGGCGTTGATACACTAACGGCGATGGCCGAGCATGACTTAGGCACGCCGACATCAACACCGGCGGTGATAGATCAATTACTACCTTTCCTTGCGAGCGGTATGGAATCACCGGCACAATCTAGTTAGGTTAGCTGACTAATTACTGTGCATAAAAGAAGGGTGCTATGGCAGACTCGCCACTGATCGAAATCTCGATAGCGGATCAAACACTTCACTTTATCAATAAAGATGAAGTGATAGAGTTTGGTGTGTCTACGGCGCTCAATGGTGTTGGTGAGCAAGAAGGCACAGGTTGTACACCACGTGGTTGGCACCGTATTCGTGCTGTTATTGGCGGCACTCAGCCGGAGAACGCTGTTTTTATTGGGCGTCGACCGACCGGCGAAATCTATAACCCTCAACTGGCAGCACAATTTCCCAAGCGCGACTGGATACTCTCTCGCATTCTTTGGCTTCAGGGCTTAGAGTCTGGTGTTAATCGTTTTGGTCGCGTCGATTCTATGCGCCGATATATTTATATCCACGGTACCCCAGACACTGAACCGATGGGCACGCCCTTATCTCATGGCTGTGTGCGTATGCGAAATAGCGACGTGATACGCCTAACGGATTTAGTAACCCCCGGAACCCTTGTTTGGATTCAAGAAAAAAGCTTCAACCGAATCAACTGCGTAAACCTGTGACCTTAAACACTATCTTAAATACTAAGCTAAATACGATGAAGATGGCTCAACCGGTTGGCGTCATCGCCGACATTGGTGGATTAGAACTTACCGCCGAAGATAAAACCTTCTTACAGCAGCCTGAAATATCTGGGCTAATTTTCTTCGCGCGTAATTACCAATCGCCAGAGCAACTCAAAACACTGACGGCTGAACTACGTGCAGTGCGCCCAGATATATTATTAACCGTGGATCAAGAAGGCGGTCGAGTGCAGCGCTTTCGCGAAGGCTTTACGCGGTTTGCGCCCATGATGATGTATGAAGCCATCTACGAAAACGATGCCCAGCGTGCGTTGGCGTTAGCCAAAGACGGCGGCTGGTTATTAGCCTCCGAACTAATTGAACACGGCGTAGACCTGACCTTTGCCCCGGTATTGGATATCGAACGTGATTGCTCACAAGTCATTGGTGACCGCGCATTCGCACACAATGCCGAAGCCGTGACAGCATTAGCAGGCGCATGGATAAACGGGCTAGAAAGCGCAGGCATGAAAGCCGTAGGCAAACACTTTCCTGGGCACGGTGCCGTCGTGGCAGATTCACATAAAGAGCTGCCCGTCGATTCGCGTAGCACGGGCGAGCTTGATTATGACATCCAACCGTTTAAAGCATTAATCGCCGACAATAAACTCGGCGGTATCATGCCCGCCCACGTCGTATACCCAGCCGTAGACTCAGAACACACCGCCGGATTTTCGGCCATATGGCTACAAAACATATTACGTAAACAGCTTGGCTTTACCGGCACCATCTTCAGTGATGATTTATCCATGGAAGGGGCGGCCAGCGGTGGTGATTTTTATCAGCGCTCTTTTGCCGCCGCAAACGCCGGTGCAAATGCCCTTGTGGTATGTAATAACCGCGAAGCGGCACAGCAAGTTATAAATGCAGCGCGAGATATGCACAGTGCTGGTACGCAGCGCTTAGACTTAAGCGGTTGGATTCCCAGTACCAAACGCGCAAAGAATATAAACAACACGACCGCTGCAAACAACGAATTGACAGAGGCGGTAAAAGCGCGCCTCGCGAACGCCGGATTGATAAACCCATGACACAAACACACGCTGAAAATCCATCTGTTAACTCAGAGAAAAAAATCACCATCGCCATTATCGGTGGCACAGGCTTAACTGAACTGAATGATCAAGATGCAACCGGCCCAGAGATCACAAAAATCCACGATCAAGACAGCATCTACACAGAGCTTGGCGCGCCGTCGTCGCCGATATCTGAAGGCACTTGGAACGGCCAGCGAGTTCTCTTTATAGCGAGACATGGGCATCCGCACTCCGTACCGCCGCACAAAATTAATTACCGCGCGAACTTATTAGCACTGCAAGCACTGGGCGCGACACACATTATCGCCGTCAATGCTGTGGGTGGTATACATGCTGAAATGGTCTCGGGGCGTATTGCTGTACCAGATCAAATTGTTGATTACACCTGGGGGCGCGAAAGCACCTACTTTGATGGTGAATTCCGCCCGCTCGATCATATCGACTTAACCCACCCATACGACGAAGCGCTGCGCCAAAATATATTATCAGGCGCAAAAGCCGCGAAACTCGACGTCAGCGATTTTGGCGTATACGCCGCAACCCAAGGCCCACGTTTAGAAACCATCGCTGAAATTAACCGTCTAGAAAAAGACGGCTGTGATCTAGTAGGCATGACCGGCATGCCAGAAGCCGCGCTCGCACGTGAACTCGCTATTCCTTACGCCAGTATTTGCTTGGTAGTTAATCCTGCCGCAGGGAAGAGTGAAAACGAAATCACCATGGACGAAATTCGTGCCGTGATTAACTCAGGCATGGGCCAAGTGAAAGAAGTGCTGGGGTGTGTGATGGGGTTGGTTAGGTAAGCCTAGTTAATGGGCCAGTGTTCAATAACACTGCGGAATTCATTTAAAGTAGGTTGCGGTTAGCGCGAAGCGCGTAACCCAACATCGTGCTCATTTACGATAACACCTCATAATACTCTTCAGTAGGTTGCGGTTAGCGTGAAGCGCGTAACCCAACATTGTGACCTACTTATTACTCATACATTAATTGATCAAGCGGGCTTGAAGTACCCGCAAAATGCTGGCCAATAACATGGGTGTAGATTTGCGTGGTAGCGACATCGCTATGGCCGAGCAGCTCCTGAACTGTGCGAATATCTCTGCCGTTTCTCAGTAATTCAGTGGCAAAACTGTGCCTAAACGTGTGGCATGTAATCCGTTTCGTTATGATGCCGCTACTACCAACAGCTTTACTTAGCGCCTTACGCGCAACGGAAGCGTCCAAATGGTGACGGCATAAAATTCCAGAAAGAGGGTGACGACAAATCGTGCTTGAAGGAAATAAAAACATCCATGCAGGCTTGCGATAAGCATGAGGGTACTTTCTTCCTAATGCACCGGGCATCCAAGGGCCAATACCCTCAGTATTATCTTTTTGCTGAATCGCAATCGCACTTTGTACAAATTCATCACATAACGGCTTAAGGCTGACTGGAAGAATCGTTGTGCGATCCTTGTTCCCTTTGCCGTCGTGAACAGAGAGCGAGCCATGCTCAAAATCTAAGTCTTTTAGTCTCAACCTCATACATTCAGAAATACGCAGCCCTGACCCAAACAGAAGCGAAAATATCAGCCGATCACGAGGATTCATGCAATTAAGAATTTTACCAACATCATTTGACGAAATGACCGTAGGCAAACGCTGGGGCTTAGTTGCATATGTAAAACCCAGATCCCCAAGCGGCTGATTAAGATACTTGTTATACAGAAAAGCGAGCGAATTTAACGCAACCTTCTGAGTGTTGATCGAGACATCACGTTTATTAGCAAGGTAGCTCAAAAAAATAACTACATGATCAGCCCCTAACTCCGTTGGGTGTCGCAACCGATGAAAGCGGATATAAAAACGAATCCAATAGATGTACGTATTTTCGGTGCGAATACTATACCCATGCAAACGCATAAACTGACGTATATCTGTAAGGAATTTACTCTTGGCCATCCGTGACCTCCAATGTAAAGGCGTACTGTTTATTTATACAGTATATTTTTACAAAGGCAAGAAATTGTGGCACACTTTACAAATTGAGTTGCACGCTTTGCCAGTGGGTGATAGCTTAAACTTCACTTAAATCAGTAAGTTACAAACTTGGTTTACAAGTTAGTGTGCCAACAGTAACCGAAATAGTGTGCGCGCACACTTTCACAGAATGGATTAGCAGTGTAATGGAATATGCCCCTTTTAAATCAATAGGTTACAACTTTTACGGACTTTTATTAGTTTCGGGAAAGTGTGCCAGCACACTATTAAGCTGTTATAGGGCTGATGAAGCCAGAGCGGTAAGTAAATATTAAAGGTATGCGAATGGAATTATGGGCAATTGAATATCAGTTGGTGAATGCTGCACCGGAATATGTGTTTGAGTGGCTTAAGAATAATATAGTAAAAAAGCATACTTTGAGTGATGAGAGCAGAGACCAACTTGAAAGCTCTCTATTGTCACGCAATGAAAAATTGATAAATTTAGGTCTTGCCCTTTATGGGGAAGTGCCCACTGTTGGCTACTCACTCTTTAAATCAGACGATCCAATAATTAAACGCGCGGCATTATCTGGAAGGTCGGTTAAACCAATTCTTCTAGATGAAAGCTGGGTCTTGAATGATGACGTTATTCCAGCATTAATAGAAGAAGAAGAAAGGAAAAACGAAAAATCTGAAACCGACGATGATGGAATTACGCTATTACACGAGCTTTTAAGTAATAAATTCTTACCCTCTGAAATACTAGAGGCTGTGTATGAAAAATCCGGTCACTTTTCCAATGTGAATGAAAACCTATGGATAAGTATGGTGGCGATGAGCGCTAGAAATGAAAGATTATCCACCCCTTATAGTAGTACTTGGATGGATGGTTATGATGAGTATAGATACAACGCTGTTTTTTCAGCGGCTTGGCGTCTTTTTAAGGAGTTTCCTGTAAATAAAAGAGCTGCACATGTTCTTAGCTATCTTTCAGATCGATTAGTACCTGATGGCCCACATGATATGAAAGCGCTGGATGTAGTAGACCGCTGGCGGTCTACTGATGAGAAAGATGATGAGACCTTCTCATATGTACGTACTGCTCTTGTAAAGATTGTTGGGAACTATAGCGATGAATTTAAAGATTTAAAAAACCATGACGATGTGGCCCTCAGAAAGGGATATTACGCCAATTTAAAATGGGCAAAACCTGATGATGTATCTGATGGTTTTGATAAAGACGGGAAAGAATTTCTGGATTCCGCCATTTACAATGACTCTTTTTTCATGAGCGAAGAAACAAGAAGTGCTTTAAAACAGGCATGCTGGGATGCACCTGATGAACATAGCAGAATGGATTACCCGAATTTTTTCAACTCTAGAGCAGAATACCTTTCTGCGAAACATCCTGAATGGTTCAAAGATAGCTGGTCAGGAGAGCTGCCATTTGAAGAAATTGAAGATCCGGACGAGCGGCGAGAGAAGCGTTTAGAGTATCTAAATACCCAAGTTGCCGAGTTACATAAAGCTCTACTTGGCGACAAAGATGAATATCAAGAGTCTAATGAATTCGGCGACAACAGTATACTCAATGATTTACGGATAGAGCTTCAGCAGATTGGCGAGCATTTAGGAAAGCTCTATCAGAAAAGCTCATTTTCATGGGGCTGGCTGGCTGCCGGTGCGGCGCTGGGATTCATACTTGGAAAGTACTAGTCCACTATGATAGCAAAAAACATTAGCCAGGTTTGTGTGTTGCCCTATAACAAGCGCATGTTGTCGGACTGGTTTTCCGCTGCGCTCCAAACCAGCCGCAAATGCGGGCGTTAAATGTCAAATCAAGTAAGGCGCAAGCATTGAAAAACACAGCAAAATTGTCGGAGTGCAGGAAATATCGTTTTGCTTTATGGCGAACGTGGGATGATTCAAAACCATATGTAATGTTTGTGGGGTTAAATCCGTCAACAGCAGACGAAACAACCGATGACCCAACGCTAACTAGATGTATTAATTATGCTAAGTCATGGGGTTTTGGTGGTGTGTGCATGGCAAATATTTTTGCTTATCGTGCAACTGAACCAAATGATATGAAGGCCGCAACAGACCCAATAGGTTCTGAAAATAATGACTGGCTAAAAAAACTATCAAATGAGGCTGGTATGGTTGTGGCAGCCTGGGGTAACGATGGTTCATATCTAGGCCGCTCTCAACAAGTAAAAGATCTTCTACCGAACTTACATTGTTTAAAATTAAATAAATCAGGTGAACCTGCGCACCCACTGTATCAAAAAGCCGATATAGAACCAGTGCCAATGAGCATTTAACAAGCGGCTGCACCGGACAAATTTCCGCTGTCACCTTTTGTGCAAAAACACGCACAAAAGCCGCCATCAAAAATTTGCTCGGTGAGCCGGGCGTTATATTTTTCTGGCAACTACATGCCGTCTGTCAGAATAAGCTGTGATATATAACTATCTCTATTTTTTAAAAATTGGACTAAAAGAGCCGGGTAATTTCCTGCAACCGCCTGCTGAACAGATTTCCGTTGTCTCAATGCGCTACGCCACAACTGACACTTAGGTAAATTGGTAAAAGTATTCAAATCAGTGAAGCTGTCGAATACATCAAAATACCGAAAAATTGGGCCATACACAGCGTCTATCAAATGAAGCTGTTCACCTGTAAAAAATGGGGTGCCAGAAATTTCCCCTTCAATAATTCGGAATTTACTGTGTATTTCAGCATGAATTTTATGGAAGCTTGCGCTGTCTTTTGCGTTGTAGAGGCTGGCGATACTTTGCAGTATGTCGGAGCCAAACTCTATCCACGCTCTGTGATACGCTTTCTCTAATCTGTCAGTCGGGTGTAAAGAACCGGGTGTCACTTCATCTAAATACTCGCAAATGACCGCTGATTCAAACAGGGTGCGGTTTTCATCAACTAGTAGAACCGGAACCCTTCCCATCGGTGATTTTTGTTTAAACCAGGTCGGTTTATTGGCAAGATCAATGTCGGATCTGGTATAGACGATACTCTTTTCTTCCAAAGTGATAATTGAACGTTGCACGTATGGACATAAGGCGTGGGTAACGAGGTGGAAATTTTGTTGTTTCATGGCATGGTTTTCCTATTAGCTGAGCTGTGATTATTTTGATAAAAACAATGACTAATTGCGTACTTCCCATCGCCTAGGCCGATCTGTGCGACTGCCATGAAGGTGAGCAGTAGTGGGTATTCCCAACCCCCTCCAGCGTTAGTGAACAACCATCCATTGGATGAGTGTGCCCAGGTCGCGCCAAGTAAAACGGGTATAACGAGTGCAGAAAAAATCCTTGTCTTGAAACCCAGTAGAAGGGCCATACCAACGATCGCTTCAACAAGAAAAACAATATAGGCTAGCATTTCCGGTAATCCGATTGAGCCAAAAAACTGTGCAGTGCCAGGCAAGGTAAACACGACCAGTTTCAGGTAGAGACTGTGTGCCAGGAGTACGGTGCCGAGGGTAACTCTTACGATAAATGCGCCGGTATCTGGATTGAGTAAGCGGTTCATGGTGGTTATCTCCGTTTAAGTAAGTACTGTAGAGTATGCGTCTTGCGTTATTGGTGGTAAATTAGCAAAATATGCAAAATATTATTGCATAATTGCAATGCACGGGATGTTGTATGGATTGGAATTCATTGAAAGTGTTTCTGTCGATTGCTCGTCGTGGATCTTTATCTGCGGCGGCGAATGATCTCGATGTTAATCACACGACTATTTTCCGGCGTTTGAATGCCTTTGAGGCAGAAATCGGTGGGCAGCTATTTGAACGTATCAATAACCGCTACGAATTGACAACATTGGGACACGAACTACTTGACCTCGCACAAAATATCGAGAATTCTTTTGATAGCATAGGTCGCTACATTGTTGGCAAGGATTTTCAACCCAAGGGTATCGTGAAGATCACTGCACCCAACAATATCGCTTATCGCTATTTGCCGCGCTATATTTCCGAATTTAATAGCCTTTATCCGGAAATACACATCGAGTTATTGGTGAGTAATCAAGAATTCAATATGTCGAATCGTCAAGCTGATATTGCGGTGAGAGCAACATCTTCACCGCCAGAACACTTGGTTGGAAGACAGGTAAGTACCCTTAATTGGAGTGTGTTTGGCAGCAAAAGATATGCAGATAAATTTGGGTTGCCTAACGATAAGGATGAGTTGATAAATCATTCTTTAATTGGTGCTACAGGAGCAATGCGCAATCTGCCAGCATTCGTCTGGCTGGATAAACACTTTGCTGATCAAGTTATAACACGCTGTGATGATCTGATCGCGATGTCTTACTTTGCAGAATCAGGCCAGGGTCTGGCTTTTTTGCCTGACGACCAACTTCGACCAGAAATAACAAGGCTATTTGGCGTTCAGGAGAATAAACCCAGTAACCTATGGTTGTTAACACACCCTGATCTACGCAATGTTGAAAGAATAAAACTGGTTATGCAGCATTTAACAAAGGCATTTTCGCAGGAATGGTCTTCTTGAACCACAAGAGTATGACCGGGGAAAAATATAACAAGGTGCTGCTACGGAAAATTTACTCGCAGCGCTCCTAAATTTCCGCAGAGCTTGGCGTTATGTTTGAACAAAGATACTCTTATCAAATCTTCAGTTGACATTGAAATACTCCTTAATCAAAATGAACGAATGCATACAAATTCTACGAAACAGGCAGTTCGAATTATCATCATTCCATAGGAATGGTGGGATTTTTGATGCGTCACTAATTTATCAAACCCGCCCAAGAGGCGGGTTTTCTATTTCTGCCTCTGGGTAATAGTCCTTGGAGGAACTAGAATGAAAAAAGTAGCAGTCTTTGGTAAGCCAGCTAATGGGAAATCCACTTTAAGCAAAAGACTTGCATCAGCTACCGGAATAAAATTGTATGCTTTGGATTCAATTTTATATGAACAGAATGGCCAAGAGGTAGATAGGGAAAGCTATGAAGAGGCGCACGAGAACATTCTCTCCTCCGAAGAGTGGATTATTGAAGGCTTTGGCCCAATAAATTCATTGAATTCTTTCCATAGGCGCTTGGAAGAAGCCGATACTCTTATCTATATAGAATTGCCCTACTTGGTCACCTATTGGTTAGTGACCAAGCGGCTCATTAAAGGGTTAGTCAAAAAACCAGAAGGTTGGCCTGATGGGAGTTCTGTATTAAAGGGGACACTTAATAGCTACAAGGTATTAAAGCTTTGCCCTAGATTTTGGAACAAGGATTTCTTGCAAAATCTGGAAAAACTATCGGCAAACAAGACACTGTATGTTATTCGGTCGATTTCTGAGTTAAATAGTTTTGTTGAGAAAAATGTGCAATAAATTGCATATAACAAACACATTAAAAATCGCCCACAAAAAACGTGGACTGGACTCGCTGTCGCTCGCCTTTTATGTGGGCGTTATAAATCACTCTAGCCTTGAGTGATCACATGTACTAAAATGTATTACAGACTAGTACAGGAGAGCGTTTCAATGGGTATTACAAGTATTCGGCTAGCAGATGACATAGATAAGCCGCTTGAATTTTTAGCTAGCAAGCTAGATAGAAGTAAGAATTATCTTATAAATCAAGCGATTAAAGAGTTTTTGGCAAGGCAGTCCGTAGAGGAGTCTCGG
>NVWL01000027.1 GCA_002733645.1 Oceanobacter sp. | reverse complement strand
CGCTCGTTGCGCCACATCCAGAACTTCATCCCTGATAAATTTCTGCGAGGACAGATTACCTTTGAAAACCGAGTGCCAGCGCTCAACCACCTCAAGATCAGACCACTGATCTGCCTGCTGTTTGTCGATATGAAGCACCACGTGATAGTGATTACTCATGATGGCGTACGCCGCTACATTGATTGCGAAAGTCTGAGGCAGAGCCAGCAACTTCTCTTCTAACCACCCGCGGCGGTGTTCATAGCTTCGACCCGAATATGAATCCGTACCGCAAAGAAACGCCCTGCGGACACAGCGAGATACACAGTGATAGTAAGGCGTAGCATCCAGAGCGATCTGCTGCTTTCTTGGCTTTGGCATAGTGTTGATCCTTCAACGAAGATGCTCTGAGTCTAACATGGGTCAATTTATGAGCAATCAGGATAAAGTACTAACGTGGGTGTCCTATTAGTTCACTCCATGAAAAACTCTAGCAAAAATCAACAGTGTTTTTCTTAATCAGACTGTCCTATTTATTTCGGTCCTATTTATTTCGAGCGATCTGCTGTTTTCTTGGTTTTGGCATAGTGTTGATCCTTCAACGAAGATGCTCTGAGTCTAACATGGGTTAATTTATGAGCAATCAGGATAAAGTACTAACATGGGTGTCCTATTAGTTTTCAGGAATAATAATATAAATAACCCACATATATAAAAAGACAGAAAACAAAAAAATCAATAAAATAAATCGCTCTTGAGAAACTAGAATCGTGATCTTTTTCGAGTAAATCACAAACTACTAGGGCTACCCCCCCCCTATTTCGATCGACATAAGTATCAACAAAAAAAATTTCAATACATATAGATAAAAACAAGGATGATAGTGTTTCCTTAATCCCGAAACCAGAGATAGATAATAAAATTGAAAAATTAATTATTACGAAAAGAGTTCGGTACCTATAACTTTTCGAATACAACTTAACAAAACCTGCAATTCTCTTTGACGACAGGATATAAATTAAATTCAATAAAACACTCATTCTTGTGGATCAAATTGATTGGCCGGTGTTATTTCTCGTGGCATCTGCGTAAAGTTTTTCATAGTATTCTCAAATATTTCCCCACCCAATAACTCAGTAGCATTTTTTTGCGTTATAGTTGGCGCCTCAACTTTATCTTGTAGTGCTTTAAGACCTACCTTGCTACCTAACTTGCCTGCAGCCTCCTCTATCATCACATTTGTTATATTATCTGAGTATAGACCTTTAATAGTTAAGCCAGCACCTTCCATAATAGTGCCCCCTACCCTAGTTGCTGGAAAAGGGATAACCTTTACAGCAGCACCCATAGTACTAAAATCATCGCCAAATTTTGCTTTGACAGCATCAAAATATTCTTTATTGTGATTGCCATATGTTGACAAGTAAACTGTTTCACCATCAGGTGTTATATCTAAAGCTAATTCCATGTGCATATAAAATGCTTTCGCTTCCGCTTCTTGAGTGGGAACCGCTGCGATTTCATCCATCTGCGATGCTTTCAGGTTAAAGATAGTATTACCCACCTTCTGCTGATATTCCCTTACCCTACCACTCAAATCCACAAAAACAACCGGATTATTCCCAGTGTACTGATACAGATTACACTCAATAATACTCTCGATGCACTTTTCCATTTCCACCGCAAACAATGGATCAGGAGAAATAAATCGAGTCGTTACCGGGTCGTAGTAGCGTGCTTCAAAATAATAAAGACCTGAGCCATCCTGCTCTTTGCCAGAGAAACTGTAGGTGCCTACTTTCTCGTAAGATTGCTGGCTATTCGCTTTCGCAGAGCCATAAGGCTGGTAGTTACTAGATTCTGTTATACCGCCATCAACATTGGTTTCAAAGGCAACGCTACCGAGGTGGTTATTGTGAAGGAAGAAACGTTCACTGTTGATGCCACTTGCCCGGGCAATAACTTGCTCACGCGTGCTGTATACCCAATAGATTGCGTCGGGTGAAAGCTGTGTAAGTGTGTTTTGATCCTGCCCTTTTATCCAAGAATACCAGCGGTCTTCTGCCTGTTGGTACCACCAAATACGCTCAATAGCCGTGGCTGCAACAAACCTATCTATGTCGTTCTTATTGTTAAGGGTTTGGTCCATCGGCAACCGAGTATGATTCCAACCCGCGCTGAGACGCTTGGCAAAACGTTCAAGGTTGTCTTCATCTGCATAACTTGCATCGGCGCGTACAACCCAAGCGAAAGGGTATTGTATATCTGGGTTGCTGGTTAACTTAATCCAGTACGCTTGATTTCCTCGCAGGCTCGTAAGGCTACCGCTGCGATCTTGATAGAGGGTGTAGCCTTTCGACTCTGCATCAAAATGCAACAACTGACGGACTTCATTTCGAATACCCGCTGTCTTGGCTCCTTGACTATCAACTGCCTGCAACTGGTTCCAGACGCTGCCTCCTTCTGGAGTACGCTTAAGAAATATCTGATTCCAGCCGGGATTCTAGTTCTTAATCAGACTGTCCTATTTATTCTTCGTCCTATTTATTCTTCTATTCTTCAGACTGTCCTATTTATTCTCAACTTCGGGAAATAAACGAATACTGATCTGAGTTTTGGTGGTTCTTTCTACTTACCACGCACACGTAAGGCTTTATGCGATGCCTTTGGTAGGACATCCACTGCTGGACGAAATTTCTTTAAATCGTCTGTGCTTAGTTCACGAACTTCGCCATTTTTATCAATCAATTGCTTACTCATAATTCGACTCATCTTCGGTGTAGGTTAATAATTCTGCTTGCCGATCACCGCCATAATTTCAACGGCATCATGAGCGTCTTGAAAGTAGATGCTCTCTTTCCCTAATGCACACCTACGATAGCCTGTTCGAATGTCTTCGACATCTGGAAATTGCCTTGGATTATCAGCAATGCGCTGAAAACGAACAAATAAATCACTGATATATGAATCGGCTGCGTTTAAACCCCAATGCTCTAATCCATACAACCAAATAAGATACAGATCATTCTCAGCTTCTGGTGAGACTTTATAGTTTGCCATCCGCTATCGCCCTTTCCCTGAACCCATTTAGCATCACTTCCTGCGATGTATTTACCCAGCCCTTTTCTGCCACTGATAGCTCAGAGGCGATAAGCCGTTTACGGATATCTTCTATTTCGCGCGCTTTGCGTATTAGGTCGTTGATAACCTCGCTGCGGCTCGAAAACTCTTTGCTATCAATCTGAGATTGAACCCAACGTTCATTGGGTTCAGAAATTGATAGGCTTGCTCGCGTTGCCATAGGCGCCTCCAGAGTTGATGCATATTAATAGCATAATGATGTAATATTACATCACAAAAGCTTATAGACAACAAAAAGGCCGCAGTTGCGGCCTTTTTTCGCGGTTAGGCAGCAAGCTGCCTGAACCCCTCCTGCAATGTGAATCAAATAATTTTAATTCTCTTCACACCACGCGCGCGCATTGCGGAACATGCGCATCCACGCACCGTCTTCGCTCCATTCCCCGTCTTGGCTGTTAGGGATGTAGGAGTTTTGAATGGCACGGAATACTCGTTCTGGGTGCGGCATCATGATGGTGACACGACCGTCGTTGGCGGTTAAACCGGTGATACCCTGTGGTGAACCGTTCGGGTTCAGTGGGTATTGCTCGGTCACTTGGCCGTAGTTATCAACATAACGTAGCGCTATCTGGCCTGCTAGTTCATCAATGTCGCTATCGGCACCAAATTCAGCACGGCCTTCACCATGCGCCACGGCGATTGGCATACGTGAGCCTGCCATGCCCGCAAGGAATACGGAGTCGGATTCTTGAATCTCAACCATTGAGACACGGGCTTCAAACTGTTCGCTCATGTTGCGTACAAAGTGTGGCCAGTGCTCAGCACCCGGAATCAGTTCATGTAGGTTGGATAGCATCTGACAACCGTTACACACGCCCAGCGCAAAGGTATCTTCGCGTTCGAAGAAGGCTTTAAACTGGCCACGTGCTTGGTCGTTGAACAAGATGGATTTTGCCCAACCTTCACCGGCACCGAGTACGTCACCGTAGGAGAAACCACCACACGCGACTAGGCCACGGAAGCTTTCAAAGGTCACAGCGCCCGACAATACGTCGCTCATGTGTACGTCAACGGTGTTGAAGCCAGCGCGATCAAAGGCGGCGGCCATTTCAATCTGACCATTCACCCCTTGCTCACGCAAGATGGCGATGTTCGGTTTGTTATCCGTTGGAAGTTCAGCACAGATGTCTTCGTTAATATCGAAGGTTAATTCAGCATGAATACCTGGGTTTTCTGCATCGAGCAGTGCGTCGAATTCTTGCTTCGCGCAATCAGCATTGTCACGCAGTGCCTGAATTTCGTAGCTGGTTTGTGACCATAGACGCTGCCATGTAACACGGCTTTCGCTGAGGAATTCTTCGTCTTGGAAGCTGAAGGTAATTTGGTCGTCGTCATTCACGGTGCCAATCACTTGCGTGCAGTCACCAAGGCCTGCGGCTTCAAACTGGGCCAATACTTCTTCAACATCATCACGCTGAACTTGCATCACAGCACCCAGCTCTTCGGCAAATAATGCTGCCGCTAGGTCGTCTTGGGCTTCAGCTAATAGGTCGAGTTTAATGTCGAGGCCGCAATGCCCTGCAAAGGCCATTTCCGTCAGAGTGGCGAACAAGCCACCGTCGGAACGGTCATGGTAGGCGAGTAATTTACGGTCGTTATTGAGGCCTTGAATCACCGCGAAGAAGGCTTTTAAGTCTTCTGCGTCGTCTAAGTCTGGAGCCACATCACCCACTTGGTTAAATACTTGCGCCAAACAAGAGGCACCTAAGCGGTTTTGACCACGGCCAAGATCAACCAAGATCAAATCGGTTGCGCCCGCATCACGCTGCAATTGCGGCGTTAACACTTTACGTGCGTCGTTCACTGGTGAGAATGCGGTAATCACGAGCGACATTGGCGAGGTAACGGCCTTGTCTTCATTACTGCCATTTTCTTTAACTTCAGTCCAGCGGGTTTTCATCGACATGGAATCTTTGCCCACAGGAATAGTGACCTGCAATTCAGGACACAGCTCCATACCTACCGCTTTAACGGTTTCGTAAAGCTTTTCGTCTTCACCGTCGTGGCCAGCGGCACACATCCAGTTGGCCGACAATTTAATGTCAGCCAGCTTGTTAATTGGTGCAGCGGCGATGTTGGTGATGGCTTCTGCTACTGCCAAACGGCCAGACGCTGGTGCATTAATCAAAGCAACCGGGGTACGTTCGCCCATCGCCATGGCTTCACCAGAGAAGGTATCGTAAGACGAGGTCGTCACAGCAACATCAGCGACCGGCACTTGCCAAGGGCCAACAAACTGATCACGTGCCACGGTACCGGTAATGGAGCGGTCACCAATGGTAATCAGGAAGGATTTGCTTGCTACGGTCGGTAAGGTCAATACACGCTGAGCGGCGTCAGCGAGGTCAATACCTGACGATGCAAATGTTTCGTCTGCGGCTTTGCGGCTAGACGCTTCACGGTGCATACGGGGTGCTTTGCCCAGTAATACTTCAAGTGGCATATCGACGGGTTTGTTGTCGAAGTGGCTGTCGGTAACAGTGAGGTGTTCTTCTTCAATGGCCGTACCAACGACGGCGTATGGGCAGCGTTCGCGTGCACAGATCGCATCAAATGCGTCCATATCGGCTTCAGCAACGGCCATTACATAACGTTCTTGAGATTCGTTACACCAGATCGCCAGCGGGCTCATGCCCGGCTCGTCGTTCGGTACGTTACGCAGTTCGAAGTTTGCGCCACGGCCACCGTCAGACACTAATTCAGGGAAGGCGTTAGACAAACCACCTGCGCCCACGTCGTGAATAAAGGCGATTGGGTTTTTATCACCCAACTGCCAGCAGCGGTCGATTACTTCTTGGCAACGGCGTTCCATTTCTGGGTTTTCACGCTGTACAGAAGCAAAATCTAAATCGGCATTGGATTGGCCAGACGCCATAGAAGACGCTGCACCACCACCCAAACCAATTTGCATGGCTGGGCCACCGAGTGCGATCAGGCGTGCGCCCACGGGGATATCACCCTTTTGTACGTGCTCGTCACGAATGTTGCCGTATCCACCGGCAATCATGATGGGCTTGTGGTAACCGCGCACTTCGCCATCGTATTGCTGTTCGAAGGTACGGAAGTAACCACAGATATTAGGACGACCAAACTCGTTGTTAAATGCTGCGCCGCCAATCGGACCTTCGAGCATAATATCCAACGCTGACACAATACGATCTGGCTTGCCGTATTGGCTTTCCCAAGGCTGAGTAAAGCTTGGAATTTTTAAATCGGATACGGTAAAACCGGTTAAACCGGCTTTGGGCTTAGAGCCGCGGCCAGTTGCGCCTTCGTCACGAATCTCACCACCAGAACCCGTTGCTGCACCTGAATGCGGCGCAATGGCGGTTGGGTGGTTGTGGGTTTCCACCTTCATGAGAATGTGCATTTCTTCTTCGTGGTACGCATACGCACGCGAATCAGGATTCGGGAAGAAGCGACCAGCCTTAAATCCACGAATCACAGAGGCGTTGTCTTTATACGCCGACAGGATGTTGTCGTTGTAGCACTCGTAGGTATTTTTGATCATGGCAAACAAAGATTTGTCTTTGTCTTCACCATCTATGGTCCAGCTGGCATTAAAAATCTTATGGCGGCAGTGCTCTGAGTTCGCTTGCGCAAACATCATCAACTCAACGTCTGTTGGGTTGCGGCCCATAATTTTGTAGTTATCAACGAGGTAATCGACTTCGTCGTCCGCCAATGCTAAACCTAAGTTTTTATCGGCTTCGATCAAGGCATCACGGCCACCCGCAAGCACATCAATGGTGCTTAATGGGGCTGGCTCTGCATGCGAGAACAATGCACTCGCTGCGGCGGTATTGTCTAACACGGCTTCGGTCATGCGATCATGCAACACGGCTGCTATCACGTCGCGATCAGCGGCGGTGGCCCCTTTTACGTAGTAGGCAATACCACGCTCTAAGCGATCAACCTTGGTTAACCCACAGTTATGAGCGATGTCACTCGCTTTGGAAGACCACGGCGAAATCGTGCCGAAACGCGGGATCACCAAGAAGAGTTCACCGTCGGTGGCTTGAACGTCTACTTTCGGGCCGTAACGTAAAATACGCTCCAGTACCAAGTGTTCGTGATCGTTCAGGGCCTCATTAAGATCTGCAAAGTGCATAAACTCAGCGTACACAGCCGTGACCTGCGGTAACGCAGCTTGCAACTTAGTGAGGATCTTGTTCTGGCGGAAAGAAGATAGCGCAGGTGCGCCACGCAGCTCGAGCATCGCAGGTTAACTCCAAAGAGCAGAGGTAAAAGGGGTAATAAAATGAGGGCGAATCATACTGGATTGAGCGCTTTCATTCCATAAAAAGCCGAAATATTGCCCACACGAATTTAACTGCGCGTTTCTGCTGAAAAGATTGTTTCAATCGTCACCATTTTTTACTTTTCACCTAAAATTCAAGGACTTAAGTGTGATCAATGCGTCATTTTTTCTACCTGACGGATTAGTATTCCTGTCTTAACTGTCCTTCTAAAGCTAAAATCAATTTGAGATAAGGAGATTTTCACCACAATGACACCGCTGCTGAACACTATCCGCACCACCCGTCGGGTGCTGATTACACTGGTTTGCGTGCTTGCGCTAACCGGCAGCGTACGCCCCTACCTGTTTGACAAGATTATGGACAGCGGCAGCATTACCATCGTCACCCGCAACAACCCCACTACGTATTATGAAGATCGCCATGGCTCAACCGGCTATGAATACGAACTTATAAAAGAATTTGCCGACTACCTAGGCTTAGAATTGAACTTGCTGGTTGTGGCAAACCTGCAAGAAGCTATGGAGGCACTTGATTCTGGAGAGGCACATATAGCTGCCGCCGGATTTACCAAAGAACAAACATCGGGTTATCCAGTATTGTATGGGCCAGCATACAGCTCTATGACCGAACAAATTATTTACCGATTACGTACTCCAAAACCGGAGTCCATTGAAGATCTTCAAAATGGTCGTTTAATGGTGCCTGCAAAATCTCGCCATGCCAGCACGCTAAGACATTGGCAACGAGAAGAGTTGCCGTCCCTTTCTTGGCGCGAAAGCAGCGAACTCGAAGCCTCAGATTTACTGCAGATGGTGTCTGATCGAGAGCTGGATTTCACACTGGTCAATTCGAATGAATTTCGTCTGATGCGCTCATATTTGCCGAATTTAGATGTGGCGTTTTCGCTCGGTGAAGTTCAAACCGTGGCGTGGGTGATGCCTAAGCTCGCTGATTCATCATTAAGGGACAAAACCTTCGATTTCTTTTATCGCCCTGAAACTGGCGTATTAATGGCCGAGCTGTCAGAGCGGTTTTATGGTCATGTAACCCAATTCGATTATGTCGGTGCGCATCGCTTCTTACGCCAAAGTCGACGCGCTTTGCCGCGTTACCAAGATGACTTTGAAAAAGCCGCCAAAACCTTTGGTTTTGACTGGCGCTTACTTGCCGCCATGGGTTACCAAGAAAGCCACTGGAATCCGCGCGCGCGTTCATTCACAGGCGTGCGCGGGTTAATGATGCTCACTCAACGTACCGCCGAAGAAATGGGCATTGAGAATCGTCTCGATCCTGCACAAAGTATTCGTGGTGGCAGTAAATATGTTGCCGGACTACGAAAACGTTTAGATGAATCTGTCAAAGAACCTGATCGTACCTGGATGGCTCTAGCTGCGTACAACGTCGGTTTTGGTCATTTAGAGGATGCGCGCCGCTTGGCGGAAAAAATGGGCAAAAACCCAGACTTATGGATTGATGTTAAAGATGTTCTGCCGCTGTTAAGCCAGCAAAGGTATTACAAACAAACGCGCTATGGTTATGCTCGTGGACAGGAGCCTGTCACATACGTGCAAAACATCCGTCGCTATTACGATGTGTTGATATGGAATGAAGAACAAGTAATTGCGGTAAGCGAAGATGAATCAGACATCGATGATTTTGATGTACCAGTTACTGTGATTCCACCGTTGCTGGAACTTGAGCCTGAAATTGAACTGAATACAGAAGCACCAAGTCTTAATTAATCGCCGGTTTTCAACTGCTCTTTTAATCGCTTTTTTCCCGCACGGCGCAGTGCAAAAAACTCCGTCATGATGCTTGAGCATTCATCGGCCAAGATTCCGCCATCCACCAGCACGATGCGATTCAAAAACGGTTTTTCAAAAAATTGTTCAGCACTCAATGCCACTCCCGCTTTTGGCTCAGTGGTGCCATACACTAAACGCCCTACCCGGCTATGTACGATGGCCCCTGCACACATGCTGCATGGCTCAACAGTGACGTATAAGGTCGTGTCATTGAGGCGATAATTACCTAAGCGTTTCGCTGCATCTCGAATCGCTACCACTTCCGCGTGACAGGTGGGATCAAGGGAGGTAATGGGGGCATTGGCACCCACACCGATAATTTTATTGTCCGCGACAATCACCGCCCCAACCGGCACCTCCCCCGCATCAAAAGCGACGCGTGCCAATACTAATGCACAACGCATAGCGTCATCATCGGAGGAGATGATTGTGCCGATCAGCGGGTGGGTAGCAGTGTTTATTTGATCAGCCATCATTTACCACCGCTATCCCAACCGCGATCATCCAGCTCTTTATTGGCTTGATCATCCGACTGTAAAACTTTTTCTAAATCCGCAGCGTGTTGCTTCGCTAAGGTTAAATACTTACGATCATCTTCCAGCACTTCACTCAAAGCATACAAACTTTTTTCATCATGGTGCTTAAACAGCTTCGCGGCACGATGCGCCTGATACGCACGAAAGCCGAGTGCATGAAGTGCCGTACGACCCAACGATAAAGCAGAATCAAACGTTTCGCGCTCTACGTAATGAGCACCCGCCTGAATTAATTCCGCCGCTTCTCGTCGGCCCGCTGCACGCGCCAAAATTTTAATCGCTGGGAAGTGATTTTTAACCTGCTTAATGGTTTTCAACATGCGCTCATGATCGTCAATCGCTAATACTAATAACGTTGCATCCTCAATACCTGCCGATATCAATAAATCCAAGCGCGAGGCATCGCCATAAAACACTTCATGACCAAAACTACGCACAAGATCCACTTGCTGAGCGTCGTGTTCAAGGACGGTAATATCAAAACCATTCATACGTAATAAACGCCCTACGATTTGGCCAAATCGCCCAAAACCAACCAACACGGCTTTACCATGCGAATCTTCTATCGAGTCATCTTGGCGTTCGGTAACAGTACGATCTAACCTCGGTAATACCACTTTTTCATTCAACAAAAACAGTAAAGGGGTTAATGCCATCGACAGCGCCACCACTAAGGTCAATGGATCAATAATGGTTGCTGGTAATACGTCTTGCGAGCTGGCGTAGCTAAATAATACAAAGGCGAATTCGCCACCTTGGGCCAACGAAAACGTAAAAATGGCGTTACTGCGGCTGGTCATTTTAAATACTAAACCCAGTACAAATAGAATCACCATTTTTACTGATACTAAAATAGCCACCAAACCTAAAATCACCAGAGGCTCGGCCATCAATAGCTCAAAGTCGATACTCGCCCCCACCGAGATAAAAAAGAGTGCCAATAATAATCCTTTGAACGGCTCGATCTCGGCCTCTAACTCGTGACGATACTCTGAGTTAGCCAATACCACACCCGCCACAAAGGTACCCAATGCTGGAGATAAACCTATGTGTTCCATTAATAAAGCAATCCCCACCACCAGCAATAACGCTGTAGCGGTAAATATTTCACGCAGACGCGTTGCTGCGATAATTCGAAACACCGGACGACCCAACACACGACCAACCACGACAATAGCCGCCACAACCGCTAAGACCATTAGAGTGCTTTGCCAACCAGGCATGTTGTGTTTATCACTAAAAGTGCCTACTTCAGTCACGGCTAACAGCGGCAATATGGCCAGCATAGGAATGACGGCTATATCTTGAAACAACAACACCGCAAACGCGGATTGCCCGCTTTCTTTCTTTAATAATCCTTTTTCGTTTAGGGTCTGCAACACAATCGCCGTTGAGGAAAGCGCCAGCACCATCCCAATAACGACCGCATGCTGCCACGCGTAGGTCATGGTCATGGCGATGCCACCCAGAGCGGCCGCCGTCAGTACGACCTGTAAGCCACCTAGGCCTATTATCGGCATTCGCATACGCCACAACAGCGACGGCTCCAATTCTAAGCCCACCAAAAACAGCATCATCACCACGCCGAATTCAGCAAAGTGCATCACGCTCTCTATGTCTTGGCCTATCAAGCCTAAGGCGAATGGCCCAATCACAGCGCCTGCGGCTAAGTAGCCTAATACCGAGCCAAGCCCCAGTCGCTTTGCTAATGGCACGGCAATCACCGCGGCGGCTAAAAAGACAAAGGCTTGCTGAAGAAATCCAGACTCTGCCACCTTAGATCTCCTTTAATAAACGCAATAAATTTGCGCGATAATCAGCACAACGTTTGTTTAAGTCAGCATCACTGGTATGACGCCCATAATAGAGTTCATAGCTTTCGAGTTTTTGCATACCACATACGTTGGCCATGCGATCGTATTGTAAAAAGTACTCAGAGAGCGGACGTTCATTCACCGCGCCCTCGGCGTACGTATTTTCTGGCGCACCTGCCGTTAAAACCACCCAAAGCCCTTTGCCTGCAAGCTTACGAGTACCTTTGCCATAGGCAAAACCATACTCCAGCACAAGATCTTGCCACTCACGTAACAGCGCTGGCATGTTGTACCAATACACAGGATGCTGAATAACGATCAAGTCGTATTGTTCAAGTAAGGCTTGCTCGGCAGGCACATCGATAAAGAAGTTCGGATATACCTCATACAAATCATGAATCGTGACATCCGTGAGGTCTTTGACACTGTTTAGCAGTGCTTGATTCGCGCGCGAGCGCTGATGCGCCGGGTGTGCGTATACGATTAAGGCTTTGCTCATGCGTTTTAGCCGCCAGACTTTTTAACGGTAAATCCACGTTTGGTCAGTTCACCGACCAGTAAATCGCGTTGATCTCCTTGGATTTCAATCACGCCGTCTTTCAGCGCGCCGCCAACACCGCATTTTTTCTTTAGGTCTTTCGCCAGTGTTTTTAGTTCTGCGCCAATCAACGGAACCCCGGTAATCAGCGTCATCACTTTACCACCCCGCCCTTTGGTTTCACGAGCAACACGAACGACACCATCGCCTTCAGGCAATTGTTCGTCCTTACAGTTGCAGTCGTCTACAGGCTGCTGACAACCGGGACACGTGCGTCCAAACTCTGTTGAATACACCAAACCGCCTGATGATTTTTTGCTCATGGAGTCATTTCCCGCAAGTAAAAAAGAAAGATAGAAACGAAAACCGCAAAGCTACCCCAATGCGGAGTCGGGTTCAACGAGCAGATTCAAAACATCGAATAGACTCTTAGGTAGAAAACACACCGTCCAAGAATGCACGATAGGTGATATTGAAGTACACGCACGCCCCACCTGCCATTTAACCTAGGGCATCTCTGATTAATGCAGAGGATGCTGTAGCTTTCAGGAAAATGGCAGTTCAAGGCGCTACTATTGGGCAGGTTTTTGCTCCTGCAAAACCTGCATTTCCACCATCCTTGGTGGTCACAGCGGGTCACGTAAAAAAGTAGCAACACCGAAATGTTATTTTCTCGAAAGCCCCTGTTCATAGGTAATTAGGGGCGTGACCTCTGTCTACCTTATATGCGTCACTTTATATCTTTGTTGTTGATCTTATTAAGGACCCGCCATTAACTTGATCAACGCCCCTGCCAAAGCTTAATAGTCTAAAGCGTTACAGGACTCACGCGCACGACTGCATGGATGCAGGAGGTAGGGCGACGCAGGAAGCCAAAGCCGAGCACTACTGTATTAATCAGAGGTGCCTTAAAAATACCAGTTGGTTCAGTTATTGCTGGTAAATATTCATATTGGCCATTTCATTTGTATTTTTTAATGAAAGGTTCTAATGAAAGGAATGCTTAAGCAGCATCATTAATAACTATTGGGGAAGATATATGAGCGATAAAAATTCTCGTTTCAATGCCGTTTTAGAAATAACAAACGCAACGCCATATGCCACTAGCATGACAGACCCATTGAAAGAAATCTGGGCATGTGATGTGTTTGGTCTACAACAGATGGAAGAGTCTCTTTCAAAGTCAGCGTTTAAAGCCATCAAGAAAACCGTGCAAACCGGCGCAGAGCTAGACAGCGCAACAGCCGATGTTGTCGCCGCAGCGATGAAAGACTGGGCGATGTCTAAAGGCGCTAAGTTTTTCTCGCATATATTTTACCCCATGACCAATGCCACGGCAGAGAAACACGATGGCTTTGTAATCACTAATTCAGATGGCAACGCCATCACTGAGTTCACGGGTAGCTTATTAATCAAGGGCGAGCCAGACGGTTCTTCATTTCCTAACGGCAGCCTGCGTATGACTAACGCAGCGCGAGGTTACACCGCATGGGACCCAACAAGCCCAGCGTATATCATGCATACGCCGAACGGCTCGGTATTGACTATTCCTAGTGTATTTATGTCGTGGACGGGTGAAGCGCTGGATAAAAAAATCCCACTGCTGCGCTCTAATGCCGCCATGGATGCCGCCGCTCAAAAAGTTTTATCTCTGATGGGTGAAACTGAGATCGCCACGTTGAACTCAAGCTGTGGTGCCGAGCAAGAATACTTCTTAATTGATGAAAAGTTCGCCAACATGCGTCCAGATTTACTACTGGCTGGTCGTACTTTATTAGGCGCAGCGCCAGCAAAAGGCCAAGAGTTTGATGATCATTATTTTGGTGCCATTCCAGAGCGAGTTCAGGTCTTTATGCAAGACTTTGAAGATACGCTTTACCGTCTTGGCATTCCGGCAAAAACACACCACAACGAAGTAGCACCGGGACAATTTGAAATTGCGCCTTACTTCGAGGCTGCCAACGTTGCTGCTGATCACCAGCAGTTACTCATGACCGTAATGAAAAGCACAGCGAAGAAACATGGCTTCTGCTGTTTGCTGCACGAGAAGCCATTCGCCGGAGTTAACGGTTCAGGGAAACACGTGAATTGGTCAGTGGGTAACTCAACTCAAGGCAACCTTCTAGACCCGGGTAGCACCCCTAACGAAAACCTAAATTTCTTGCTATTTTGTGGCGCGGTAATTCGTGGCGTGCACAAATTTGGACCATTACTGCGTGCCGTTATCGCCTCCGCAGCAAACGATCATCGACTTGGCGCAAATGAAGCACCTCCGGCTATTTTGTCTGTGTATCTTGGTGATCAGCTGGAGCGAGTATTCAATGACATTAAAACCGGCGAACTGCACGTTCCTAAATCTGGCGGCTTGATGGACTTAGGTCTATCGCAGATTTTGAAATTTGAACGTGATCCAGGTGACCGTAACCGCACTTCTCCGTTTGCCTTTACCGGCAACCGTTTTGAATTCCGTGCAGTAGGATCATCGCAATCTGTTTCTGGGCCTCTTGTCGCGATGAACACCATGCTCGCGGACTCGCTAGAATGGATTGCAGGCAAGTTAGAAACAGCAATTTCAGCCGAGTCAGATAAAACAGCCGCCGTATTCTCTGTGCTAAAAGAACTGATGGAAGAGCACGGTAATGTTGTCTTTGGTGGCGATGGCTATTCTTCAGAGTGGCACACGATGGCCGTTGAAGAGCGTGGTTTGAAAAACACTCCCACCACAGCAGACGCCTTACCAGCACTGAAAACACCGGAAGTCATTGAGCTATTTTCAAGCACTGGGGTATTAACACCAACCGAACTCGAAAGTCGTTTTGAGGTTTACGCAGAGCAATACGTATTGTCGATTGAGGTTGAAGCTAAATTGGTCGTTGAAATGGCCACCACCATGGTTTACCCAGCTGCCGTTAATTACTTATCAAGCATGGCATCAACCGGCTTCACTCTTGAGTTCTCACCAGCCTCTAAAGTTGCTGAAAACGCCAACGCGATGATGGCTGCTGTTGAGCAGCTAAGCACTGCGCTTACAACAGAAGAGTTTGACTCAACGGAAGCGCACATGGACTTCCTTGCTGGCACAGTTCGGGGCCTTATGGATGATGTTCGCGCTAAATCGGATGCACTAGAGATGTTGGTGTCTGATGATTTATGGCCTTTGCCAAAGTATCGCGAGATGCTGTTCATAAAATAGTATCGCGAGATGCTGTTTATTAAATAACCCCCAACCGCCTCTCACCCAGCCAAGTATTTTGGCTGGGTTTTTATAGCTTCATACTCCGACTCTTTCATACTCCGACCGTCCTCAATACTGACCGTCCTCAATATCGACCGCTTCCCTTCACTAAACTCCGCTGAATTACGACCAGAGACACGAACTTACTTTATTGAACCCACCCAACAAATCTAAATAATAACAATTATCATTTGTATTATCAATAATAAAACATATAATGCGCCCAAATGAATCACTGAGGAAAGTCTATGAAGTTCTCCGAGCATCTGGTTTATAAGGAATGTAAACGCCACCCACTGAATCTTGCACTGATGACAGCAAGTACGTCAGCCCTACTGATCGCCTTACCGGCGCAGGCCGCAGACGATGAAGAGATCATAAAACTAGACACCATGTCCGTTACCGCTGAGCAAGCCAACGAAGCCGTCACTCGACAAGAGCCTCAATATTCAGACGCTATTTTTACCGATACAAAAAGCCGCTCGTCATCTGGCCTAGCTATTTCTGTCAAAGAAACCCCACAAAGCGTGAGTGTCTTTAGCCGTCGGCGCATGGAAGACCAAAACCTAAGTACATTGAACGATGTTTTATCACAAACCGCAGGTATCTCAGTCAAAGAATACGATAGCGCGCGCCAGTACTATTACTCTCGTGGTTTCGAAGTAAATACCATCATGATTGATGGGGTTCCCACTCTATTTGATCCCGGCTGGGGCACAGGTGAAAACTCTGCCAACACCACCATGTACGAACAAGTGGAAGTTATTAAAGGCGCAACCGGCCTGATGACCGGCAGTGGTAACCCGTCTGCCGCCGTAAACTTAGTGCGTAAACGCGCAGCCAGTAAAGAATTAAAAGGCACTGCCGAGCTGGGTTTAGGAAACCGTAATGAAATCAATGCAACTATTGATGTCGCTTCAGGCTTGAACGATTCTGGTAGCGTTCGTGGCCGCGCGGCTATTCACCGCGAGCAACAAGATTCCTTCCGTGACGTTGGTGATAGTACACAAAATATTATTTACGCTACGACCGAAGCCGATCTGTCAGAAGACACCCTATTAACACTCGGCGGCAGCATTCAGGAAAACATAAATAACGCGCCAACATGGGGGGGAATCCCGGGTTGGTACGACGATGGTACTCGTACGAATTACGACCGCTCAAAAACAACCGCGGCTGATTGGGCCTACTGGAATACCACGCACAAAAATGTGTTTGCGGAATTGCGCCACACCCTAAACAATAATTGGGATATTAATGCGCGTTACAACTATGGCACTACCGATGGCGAGTCTCGCCTATTGTACGTATTCGGGAATCCAAACCGCGACACAGGTGAAGGCATTTCAGCTTACGCTGGCGGTAACTTTGGCACCGACTCTGAGTACTCAATGATTGACGTGTTTGCCAGCGGCAGTTATCAATTATTTGATCGAACCCAAGAAGCGTCGTTCGGTTTATCTCGATCTGAACGCCATTTTACGGCCTACTCCGCGTTTGCTGATAGCGTGGCTCCGATTGGTGATTTTAATGATTGGGACGGCAAAAACTATCCAGAGCACGTCTGGGGAGATCGCTTCTTATACGAAGAGCAGACCGATACTCAAACCGCCCTGTATGGTTCTACTCGTATCAGTTTGACTGATAAGTTTTCGACCATTGTTGGTGCGCGTATCACTAACCAAGAAGTTGACCGTAAAGAAGCGGCATACAATGCGGCTCAAATTATTGAGCACGACAATATCTTTACCCCGTACCTTGGTTTGCTTTATGCCTTCAACGATACCTATACCGGTTATGCAAGCTATACCGAAATATTTTTTCCGCAAAATGAATTAGACACCAATGGTAGTTCACTAGAACCTATCTCTGGCGACAGCTTTGAGCTTGGGGTAAAAGCTGGGTTTGCAAACGATCAACTTATTGCCACCGCTGCAATCTTTAAAACCGTACAAGACAATCTAGCCGCTATAGACGGAACCAATACCGTTAATGGGTCGGTTGATCAAGCCTACAAAGAAGCTGAAGGCGCTACCTCGGAAGGCTATGAACTGGAGTTGGTCGGTGCATTAACCGAAGACCTCGAAGTACAAATAGGTTGGACCAAGTACGAAGTAAAAGACGCCGACGGTGAAAAAGTAAATACCGAACAACCGCGCAGTATCTTTAAATCGTATGCAAGCTATCAGCTACCTGCTTCGTTAAGCAAAGTAACCATCAGCGGTGGTATTAACTGGGAAAGTGAAAGCTACGCAAGTGCGACCAACCCAGTGTCTGGTAATCCAGAAAAAGTTCAACAAGACGCCTTTGCTCTTGTCTCCCTGATGGCTAAGTATCAATTTTCTCCAGAATTCAGTACTCGCTTGAACATAGAGAATGCCACCGATGAAACTTACTACACCAACATAGGCACCTTCGGTCAAATTGCTTATGGCTCACCGCGTACGGTTTCATTGTCAGCTAAGTATGACTTTTAAATAAAATTGAGAATAATATGACAGCAATCTGGCAAGTTACCAGACGTTATATTAGCCCTGTAGTCGCCGCCTTTTTAGGCGGCTACTTATTCACATGGGGAACAATCTCCCTATTGATCAGTGGATTAGTTTACGTTGGTAACGATTTTCATAATGCAGAAACCGTTGGGTTTCTTATTGCATTTCCTATCTTCCTAATCGTATTTTTCTGGGTATTTATCAGCCAGCGAATATGGTTAACCTACACCACCACATTTTTAGGTGGTGCTCTTATGACAGCAGTGGCTTATTGGCTACAAATGCTACTAATTAGATAAATGGAGCATCATGAAGTTTACTAATACGCGTCAGGCTATGGCATGGCTACACACTTGGCTTGGCCTTATTCTTGGTTTTGTGTTGATGGTGTGTTTTTTCTTTGGCGCTTTGTCTGTATTTGATCGAGAGATTGATCGCTGGGCCATTCCTGAGACACGGTTCGATCCACAACCTATGCCGTCATTCGACAACTTACTTATTAATGTATTCGAACGTAGCGAACCGGATGTTGACGAATACAATCTGATGATGCCTCAGTTCCATAATCCAGCCGCTGGAGAGATGACACCTCGAACTGAGTTACCCGCCGATGAGTACTGGGCTTACACTACTCATCGCGACCCTGTATTACTTATGGGGATTGGTTTTCGGGTGCCTCATCCTTTAAAGCCGGATGAACATAATCATATTCATGGCAGTATGACAATTGATCCGAGATCGGGGGATAACATTCCAAGTAGCTCATTAAAAATAGGAAGCGATTGGTTTTATCCCCTTCACTACAGCCTCAATTTAAATTGGAATTACATCGGTTTTTTTATCGTGGGAATCGCCGCTTTCTTTATGTTAGTCGCATTAGTGAGTGGCGTTTGGATTCACCGTCGAATTTTCCGTGAATTTTTTACCTTTCGTAAAGAAAAAAGTATACGTCGTGCGACATTAGACTTGCACAATATGAGCGGTGTCGTCGCTCTGCCGTTTCATTTTTTCTTTGCACTTACAGGCTTAATTATCTTCGCGGGTTTTTATTATTTACCCGTTACCAATACGATGCTTAAGCCTCTGCATAATATGCATGAAGCCATTGAGTCTGAAGCTACAGGTTTACCCCATGAGCGATCAGGAATTAATGCTTCCCTAGCCTCCGTAGATGCGATGGTAGGTGAAGCCAAATCTCGTTGGGCCGCACGTGATATGGCAGGCGAGGTTGGGTTTTTAATGGTGCATCACGTTGGCGATAAAAACAGTTATGTCAGTATTTATCGTGCTGGCAGTGATCGTGTATCGCTGGTTGGTGAGGGCATCCATTTTAAAGGCACAACGGGTGAAGTATTGCGCGAAGATCCACCTCACTCAACAGCAGAAGGCATTGCCGAATTTCTTACCGGGCTGCACCTTCAACATTTTGAACACTGGTTTTTACGCTGGCTTTATGTGCTTGGCGGCTTACTAGGCTGTGTGTGTATCGCTACTGGATTTATCTTCTTTACTGAAAAACGAAAACAGCAGCATGCAAAAAATAACAGTCAAGGCAGCCGTATTGTCGATGCGTTCGCTGTAACAACGGTCACAGGTATTGTTGTTGCCGCCGTTACTATGCTCGCCGCCAATCGGATATTACCCGGAGATTTAGCGAATAAAGGCGACTGGGAAAAATGGATTTTCTGTATCGCTTTAGCGCTGTCTTTTATTCATGCAACGATACGCAGCGCCCCAGTTGCTCGCGGTGAAAAGAACCCTGCATGGCTTGAACAATGTCTACTGCTTGTACTTCTTCCGGTTATCGCGGTAATTGCGAACTGGCTCACGACCGGCGACCACTTACTTAAAACGATGTTTACCGACCCATATTGGGCTGTTGCTGGTGTTGATTTAAGCCTGCTTGCTCTAGCGGTTATTTGTTGGAGAGTCGCGCAGCGCCTTCGCATGAACTCACCTTCGGCCTTGGTCGCTAAATCGGATATTGCTTATGACTCATGAAACCCTGTGGTTAATTTCTGCAATTATTTTAACCGGAATGGCGATGGGCTGGATGGCGTTATCAAAGCCTACCCATTGGAAGCAAGTAGAAAAAAATGCTCCTGCAGTGACTCGCTTACGAGTTGCTGGCTGGATAGCCTTGTTACTGTCTGCAATCTGCAGTTTAAAAGCAGACCATGCATCTATGGCAGTACTGGTTTGGCTGATGCTAATTTCAGCTGCCTCTATAAGCACAGGAATGGTATTAAGTATGAAACCAAGCTGGCTTAGAATATTAACTTTTTGCTGGCTGTCACCCGCTATTTTTACAAAACGGTAAACGTGTCCTGTCCTTCAAATCCTGAGCTTAAAAGCCTGACTTGCTTGCTAGGGAAATAAGGAGCAAAAAAAAGCCGCTAACGAGAAATCGCAGCGGCTTGTTTATTCCTGAGACAAAACCTCGTAATTAGCGGCGCTTACGCGGACCTGAATTTTTAGCTGTACGCGCTACATTCGATTTAAATCCAGGGCGAGCATGACGACCATTTCCAGTACCATCATCGGCGGGGATCAAGGCATTCGGGCCGCTGCCAATTAAATCCGCACGCCCTATTCGCTTCAATTCTTCGCGCAGTGCTGGCCAGCCTTTGGGGTCGTGGTAACGCAAAAAGGCTTTTTGCAATCGACGCTCTTCTAGCTTACGCGGAATATGAATTTTCTTCGATTTATAACTCATGCGCTGTAATGGATTGCGCTCTGAGTGATACATAGCCGTTGCCAATGACATTGGCGATGGGTAGAAGGTTTGTACCTGATCCACCCGCATTTTTTGTTTTTTCAACCACAGCGCCAAGTTCATCATATCTTTGGTTTCTGTGCCTGGATGCGCGGCAATAAAATACGGTACTAGGTACTGCTCTTTGCCCGCTTCTTTCGAGTACTTATCAAACATCTTTTTAAAGGTGTCGTACGCGCCCATGCCCGGTTTCATCATTTTATTGAGCACGTTTTCCTCGGTATGCTCAGGAGCAATTTTCAATAAGCCACCGACGTGGTGTGTTACCAACTCACGAACGTACTCTGGATCTTTAATCGCTAGGTCATAGCGTAAACCAGAAGCAATCGCGATGCGTTTGACGCCCGGTATTTTACGCGCGGCACGGTAAAGCTCTGTGGTTGGTTTGTGTGATGTTTCTAGGTTTTTACATATTCCCGGATGCACACAAGAAAGGCGACGACAATTCTTGAGAATCGTCTCACTCTTACACGTCAGGTGATACATATTGGCCGTTGGGCCACCGAGATCTGAGATCGTACCGGTAAAGCCTGGCACTTTATCGCGGATTTCTTCGATTTCACCCAGTACGGACTCTTGCGAGCGACTCTGAATAATTCGGCCTTCGTGCTCAGTAATAGAGCAGAATGTGCACCCCCCAAAGCAACCACGCATGATATTTACTGAGAAACGAATCATGTCGTAGGCTGGAATCGTGGCATCGCCATAACTTGGGTGCGGTATACGTTGATACTGAAAGCCAAATACGCTGTCCATCTCGTCCGTTTCAAGCGGAATCGGTGGCGGGTTGACCCAGATTTCACGCGTGCCGTGTTTTTGAATCAATGGGCGCGCATTGTATGGATTGGCCTCTTGGTGCAATACACGTGAGGCGTGAGCGTATAGCGCGCTGTCGTTACGAACTTTTTCGAACGATGGCAAACGAATCGCTGTTTTATTTGGGTCTAAATCGGCTTTACGGTGCAATGGCATTGGAACGATTTTGATGGCCATGACGTCAGGTTCGTCGGAAGCCACCTCATTATCGTCATCACCATTGGTGCTGCAGGTCATGTTCTCCGTATCTTTCATTTCATACGGATTCGGGATGTCGTCAATTTTACCCGGCCAATCAATTCGGCTTGAGTCAATTTCGGTCCAGCCTGCCGGGGTGGAATCACGGATCACGGCGGTGCCACGTAAGTCTGTTAAGTCTTCGACGTTGCGACCTTGCGCGAGCGCATGGGTCAAATCAACAATCGCACGTTCGGCGTTACCGTATAAAAGAATGTCTGCGCCAGAATCAATCAATACTGAACGACGTACTTGGTCACTCCAGTAGTCGTACTGGGCAATACGACGCAATGAGGCTTCAATGCCACCGATCACAATAGGCACATCTTTATATACTTCGCGGCATTTTTGCGAATAGACAATCACTGCACGATCAGGACGCTTACCCGGTTCGCCATGCGGTGTGTAGGCATCGTCACTACGAACTTTAAGATCCGCCGTATAGCGGTTGATCATTGAATCCATGTTGCCTGCGGTGATACCGAAGTAAAAATTCGGTTTGCCAAGCTTCATGAAGTCTTCAGGGTTATTCCAGTCAGGCTGCGCAATGATGCCAACCCGGAAGCCTTGCGACTCAAGCATGCGCCCCATGACCGCCATACCAAAACTCGGATGATCAACATAGGCATCACCCGTTACTAGAATCACGTCACACGAATCCCAGCCAAGCAGGTCCATCTCATCTCGTGACATAGGCAAGAAAGGCGCTGTACCGAAACATTCGGCCCAGTACGGGTAGTTAGAAAAGAGATGTTTCTCTTTCTGGCTCTCGTTAAGCTTTGGAGGCTGATTCATGGAAGACCGTAAAGACCAAGTAAGAAAGTCGGCTATTGTCTCAAAATCAGCCTTCAGACAAAAGGACTACTGCGTCTTAGTACCCCAAAGCTTCTCCCTTGGCAGTCAAGGCAGGTTGCTTTCGTGAAGGCCTATTCTATTTAATATCCCATTAGGCCAAACCTCCATTTAATCAACTCTCGACACGAAATTAATTATTTAAAATCAAAGGGTTAAAAAAACAGCTCTAAAAACAGTAAGCACCAGACTTTGACCATGATCAAGCATCAGCCTCATAAATTTCGACAAGTCATATCCTGTGGTCTAGATTTATTATTAATAGACGACCTATTTTCTGACTGATCTTGGAGTTTCAGTATGTTTTGGTTCAAAAACCTTGGTATTAAGAAGAAGATTCTTCTCATTCCTACGATAGCTATCATGGGGTTTTTACTGTTTTTAGGGTTTGTCATCAATTCCGGAGCTAAAAACACCGCTCGTTTCATAGAAATCGAAGACATTTACTTCCCCGTGCTCGAACTATCAAACAAGAACATTGTGCTTCTTGATCAGGTCAGTGAAATACTTGCCAACGCCGCAGCTACCGGAGAGCAAGACTTACTGGATCAAGCACTCAAGATTGAAGGGCAAATACAAGAGAACCTAGCCCGACAAACGGACCTTCGCCCAACTCAACTTGATGATGTACAGATCATCAAAAGTAAACTTCAAAATTACACCAGCATCACGTTTGACCTTACTCAAAAGATGATTGATGGCACTATTGATTTTAGTAGCCTTGGGGCTATTTCAGCGAAAAAAGCCGAAGCGGAAGATGCCATCAAGCAGGCCTTATCTGATATTCGTACCAGCAGTCACGAAGCATTCATCCAAACCGTAAGCGACGCCAAAGAGACCGAGAGAAGCAACTTGCAATTCGGTATATTAATCGGCGCAATCACTATAATCGTATTACTGATAGTCGCCCTGAGTGTGACTAACATGCTGTATTCAAGTGTCATTGCGATCTCGAATTCACTGCGCAATATTGCACAAGGTGAAGGCGACCTTACGCTGCGCTTGCCTCAAACCAATCGCGATGAACTCGGTGATTTAGAGCAGTGGTTTAACGTATTTATTGAAAAGCTGCACAAAACCATTGGCGATGTCATCCATGCCATTAATCCGCTGACTGAAGTCGCTGAACAACTTAACCACGTATCCACCGAAACGACACGCACCTCCGCTGACCAGCGCCGCTCTTCTGAGCTTGTCTCCAAAACCATGAACGACATGATAGAAAATGTGCGTTCTGTCGCCCTGAGTGCATCGGCAGCAGCGCAAGCAGCGGGCGATGCTGACAAGCAAGCCCACGATGGTATTGCCATTGTGCAAAGCAATGTGACGGCAATCAACGAGCTGGCCGATGAGGTGGAACGTGCCTCTGGTGTAATCACTAAACTGGAAAGCGATGCTGAAAGCGTTGGCAGTATTCTGGGCGTGATTAAAGATATTGCCGAGCAAACCAATTTACTTGCCTTGAATGCCGCCATCGAAGCAGCACGAGCTGGTGACCAAGGCCGAGGGTTTGCTGTGGTTGCTGATGAAGTAAGGACTCTGGCCTCGCGAACCCAAGACTCAACTCACGAGATCAACGCGGTGATTGAGCAACTTCAAAGCGCTGCACGCTCCGCGGTGGAGGTGATTGATCAAAGCAAAGAACACGCCTCTTATAGTGTTGAAAAAGCACTCGCCACTGTGAACTCGCTTGAAACCATCACGACAAATGTTGCTTCGATCACAGACATGAACAACAAGATTGCTGTCGCCACAGACGAGCAACAACAATCAGCTCAATCCATTGAAAACAGCATGAATAACATGCATGAAGCTTCAAAAACGGCAGAATCCAGCACTAAGAAGGTGTCTGAATTAAGTGGCTCTTTACATACCTTGGCCACGCAACTGAATAGCGTTGCGCAGCAGTTCAAGGTTTAGAGTAAATTGATGTAATGCAGGTAGGTTTAAAAATTCAGTCAATGGCTAACAAACAGCGCGTCGAATAGGCCTTATAGCTCGTCGTCGCTGTCGTCTTCACTCACACGCGCTAAGCGTTCTTCTTCTTCCTCAAGCGCTGCTTTAATCGACATCATGACAGAATCAACATCGGCGCTTTCGGTATCATCTTCAAATTCACCGGTCAGCTCGGTATCGACAAGCAACTCGCCATCTTCGTATAAAGCCCACATCTCTTTCGCGTATTTGGTTTGCAAAAGCTGGGGAGCATACTGACCGTAGTACTGAGACATATTGCGCACATCACGATCAAGCATCGCAAATGCGTTGTTATTTCCCGCCGCATCCACGGCCTGAGGCAGATCGATAATAACGGGGCCGTAATCATCAACTAATACATTAAACTCAGAAAGGTCCCCGTGGATAATGCCTTCTATCAGCATGAGCTTGATGGAATCCATGATTTCGGCATGATCTTCAAGGGCTTGCTCTTCGGACATGCTCACGTCATTGAGCCGTGGCGCAACATTACCTTCGTCGTCAGACACCAAATCCATGATCAGCACACCATTGAAACAGCCATAAGGCTGCGGCACGCGCACCCCAGCTGCCGCTAAGCGATACAAGGCATCGACTTCGGCATTTTGCCAAACTTCTTCTTGCTGCTGCCGACCAAACTTACTGCCTTTCTCCATCGCTCGCCCACGGCGGCTATTACGCACACTGCGACCTTCACGATACTGAACTGCTTTCTTAAAGCTACGTTTTGCTGCGTCTTTGTATACCTTGGCGCAACGAACTTCATCGCCACAACGTACGATGTAAACCGTGGCTTCCTTACCGCTCATCAGCTGTGAGATCACCTCATCAACAATGCCGTCTTCGACTAGTGGCAGGATAGACTTTGGTGTTTTCATTAGTTAGTAGTTACCAAGATGTAAAAGTGCTGTATCAAAAGAAGGCCCAAGTTAAATAAACCACATATAGCAAACAGTGTATCAGTGAATGCTTATGGTACTACACTACTCTACCCACCCAAAATGATGAGGCCCTCATCGTGCACCGACTTTATGCACACAAAATTGCTCTAATAAAGAAAGCATCACCTCTCCTTCTTCACTCTATATTCACATCAAGCAAAAAATACGAATATAGCAAGATCCCACAACAACTCACTATACAAGCAATATTATCTTATAAATCATACAGTTAGCCACATAAAAATAGACAATCGCTAGGCTATACGTCATCGCCAACGCCCCTAAAAATCAGGGCTGCACCAAGGAATGACTCATTTAAAGCCCTGCGCACCAAAAGATATCAGACATCTGTTTACTCCTCAGAAACAGCCCTACACCGCCTTTGCACCATAAATATGCATACCTATTTATCGCCCTGTATTCATGATTATCTCTGGTGCATTTTCATGTTAATCATCTCTTTTAATTAAAAAATCATTACTTTTTTAAGTTCTGGCACAGCACTTGTATTAGCTAATTTAAGATCTCAACGGCGAGGTCTATAATTTTTAATTCAGATATACAAAGCAAAGGCGCTTTCGATACGACTTAGGTCACTATCGTTGCGCCTTTTTTTGTGGCTCAGAAAAGGGGAAGAAAATGCGAGGAATCAAGACAATGCGCCGCTCATTTATGAAAAGCGCACTTGTACTGGCCGCAGGTGTGGCAACGATGTCGTCACCACTTACCAGTGCAGTGGAATATGCAGAAAAAGAAGAGCTAAAATTTGGCTTTATTAAATTAACTGACATGGCTCCACTAGCTATTGCTTACGAAAAAGGGTATTTCGAAGACGAAGGCCTCTACGTAACACTTGAAGCGCAAGCAAACTGGAAAGTTCTCCTTGATCGCGTTATCGACGGTCAGTTAGACGGTGCTCACATGCTAGCAGGTCAGCCGCTAGGTGCCACCATTGGCTTCGGTACAAAAGCCGACATCATTACCGCCTTCAGTATGGATTTAAATGGTAATGGCATTACCGTTTCCAACGATGTTTGGGAACAAATGAAAGTGCATATTCCCAAAGATGAAAACGGTAAACCAGTTCATCCTATTAAGGCCGACGCACTGAAGCCAGTAGTTGATAAATATAAAGCCGAAGGCAAGCCATTTAACATGGGTATGGTATTCCCGGTTTCCACACACAACTATGAATTACGTTACTGGCTAGCGGCTGGCGGAATTAACCCAGGTTACTACGCACCTCACAAAGCCGATACTTCTGGTCAAATTGATGCAGATGCCCTGCTTTCAGTAACGCCTCCACCACAAATGCCTTCAACACTTGAAGCCGGAACAATTTACGGTTACTGCGTTGGCGAACCTTGGAACCAACAAGCGGTATTTAAAGGCATCGGTGTTCCGGTTATTACCGATTACGAAATCTGGAAAAACAACCCAGAGAAAGTATTTGGTGTCAGCAAAGGTTGGGCAGAGAAAAACCCAATCACTCACAAAAAAGTCGTAAAAGCGATGATCCGTGCAGCGGAATGGCTAGATGCCAATAACAATGCTAACCGTCCTGAGGCAGTAAAAATTCTATCAAAACCACAATATGTTGGTGCGGATTACGACGTTATTGCTAACTCTATGACAGGTACATTTGAGTACGAAAAAGGGGACGTACGTGAAGTGCCAGATTTCAACGTTTTCTTCCGCTACAACGCCACCTACCCATACTACTCAGATGCAATTTGGTACTTAACTCAAATGCGCCGTTGGGGCCAGATTTCTGATGCCAAATCTGATGACTGGTACATGGACATTGCGAAAAAAGTTTACCGTCCTGACATCTATGCAGAAGCCGCTAAAGAGCTGATCAAAGAAGGGAAATTAAAAGCGAAAGACTTCCCAGATTTCGGTACAGAAACTGGTTTCAAGCCACCACAATCTGAATTCATCGACGGCATTACCTACGACGGTACTAAACCAAATGCCTATCTTGAAAAATTCAATATTGGTTTGAAATCTGACGACAAGCTTTAAACACAACTTTGTATCAAAGCTATTGAGTGAATTGTTTTGATATAAAACGGACGGGCTCCGGCCCGTCCATCAAGGAGTAAATTATGAACATTGCCCTGTCAAACCTTAACCTATCGAAAGTAGCCTGGCTCGAACCGATAGTGAACATCGCCAAAGGTGAAGACGTATCAGGAAATATACAAACAATTATTAAAGCTGTGGGCATTCCACTCGCAGGTATTGTTGTCTTTCTGATGGTTTGGCACGCCGCAGCTAGCAATATCAACACCTCGCTTGGTCAATTCCCAGGCCCTGGCGAAGTGTATAAACAATCAAAAGGTTTGATTGCAGAACATATTACCGAGCGTAATAAAGCAGACGCTTTTTACGAGCGTCAAGAAGTACGAAATAAAGCACGAGTAGAACAAGATCCTACGTATGTTCCAAAGATTCGTGCTTACACAGGTAAGCCAACCTACATAGACCAAATTGGTACCAGCCTCGTGACTGTACTGACCGGCTTTGTGCTTGCCTCTTTACTGGCTATACCGCTGGGTATTGTTATTGGCTTAAGTGCTAATTTGTACAGCGCCTTTAACCCGATTATTCAAATTTTTAAGCCTGTATCGCCACTTGCTTGGTTACCCATTGTCACCATGGTGGTATCTGCACTATACGTAAGCGATGACCCGATGGTGCCTAAGTCGTTTGTCACTTCAATGATTACCGTGATGCTGTGCTGCTTATGGCCAACCGTTATTAATACCGCCGTGGGTGTTGCTTCCATCCCTAAAGATCTAGTGAACGTAAGCCAAGTACTTAGCCTGAACTACCTAGAACACGTACGAAAAATTGTTATCCCAGCCTCAATACCAATGGTATTTACCGGCCTACGTTTATCACTAAGCATCGCTTGGATGGTACTGATCGCCGCAGAAATGCTGGCGCAAAACCCAGGCCTAGGTAAGTTTGTTTGGGATGAATTCCAAAATGGCAGTTCAGATTCACTCGGCCGCATCATGGTTGCTGTCGTTACCATTGGCCTTATTGGTTTTCTATTAGATCGCCTGATGTTGACTATTCAGCGTTACGTTTCATGGGATAAAGCAGCGACATTACGCTGAGGAGAATGATTATGAATCCATTACTAGAATTAACAGATGTGGGCATTGAATTCCCTACCCCTAAAGGTCCTTTTTGTGCACTGCAAGGCGTTAATTTAAAAATCAAAAAAGGCGAATTTATTTCCCTTATTGGCCACTCGGGTTGCGGAAAATCTACCGTACTGAATATTGTTGCCGGCCTATATCAAGCAACCCAAGGTGGTGTGGTACTGCAAGGTAAAGAAGTGAATGAACCCGGTCCAGAGCGTGCGGTTGTGTTCCAGAACCATTCATTACTGCCTTGGTTGACCGCGTATCAAAATGTTGAGCTTGCCGTTAAACGCGTATTTAAAGGCAAAAAATCCAAATCAGAAATGAAGGAATGGATTGAGCACAACTTAGAACTCGTACACATGACTCACGCCTTGCATAAACGCCCGGATGAAATTTCAGGTGGTATGAAGCAGCGCGTAGGTATTGCTCGTGCTCTAGCGATGGAACCACAGGTGTTATTGATGGATGAGCCATTCGGTGCGCTGGATGCTCTGACTCGCGCCCACCTGCAAGACTCATTGATGGAAATTCAAAAAGACCTCAACAATACCGTCATTATGATTACTCACGACGTGGATGAAGCCGTGTTGCTATCCGACCGCATCGTTATGATGACTAATGGCCCATCTGCAACCGTCGGAGAAATCCTGGACGTTGAACTAGAGCGTCCACGTAATCGAATACAACTTGCTGATGATCCAACGTACAACAAGTATCGTCAGCAAGTGCTTAGCTTCTTGTATGAAAAACAAAGAAAAGTTGATGTTGAGGCTACGGTCAAAAAAGCCACAAGTGTTGATAAAGATTCTAATAAAAGTGACGAAAAAGTCGCCTAAATAATTATTAAATTACTTAAAAATAAATCAAGGCTTCGATGAAGGAGAATGCCATGAAAGCTACAAAAACGTTATTAGCAATTGCATTGGGAACCGCGACATTAGGCGCTAATGCCGACATGATCAGCGATGGTACGTTTTACGCCGATGTTAAAGCGCGCTTTGAAGCGGTAGATGCGGATGATGCCGCAGAAGCTAAATCAGCAAACGCTTTAATTGCAGACACTGCATTTGGTTACGAAAGTAAAGACTTTAGCGGCTTCAAATTTTTGGCCGAATACGAAGTGGTTAATGCCATTATCGAGAACTACGCCCCCGTCACTGCTGGCTTCGATGTTGTTGCTGACCCAGAAGTTCGTGAGTGGAACCGTGCTCAAGTCAGCTACAAAAAAGATGGCATGGGTGCCGTCGTAGGCCGCCAGCGCATTATTCTTGATGGCGCACGCTTTGTCGGTAACGTTGGATGGCGTGCTAATGAGCAGACCTTCGACGCAGCAACATTCACTTATGCTAAAGATGGCATTAGCCTGCAGTATTCTTACATTGATCAAGTAAACAGCATTCTGCCTAGATTTGACGCTGACGTAACAGACCACCTATTAAATGCCTCTTACAAAGTGGGTAGCGGCAAAGTGACCGCATACGCTTACCTTCTTGAAGATGATGATACTGAAGCAAAAAATGACACCTTCGGTGTGTCATACGCGGGTTCAACCACGTTAGACAGCGCAAAGCTTATTTACTCCGCTGAATACGCAACTCAAAGTACCGATGACTTTGATGCGACCTACATGGCACTTGAAGCTGGCGCCGTTATAAGTGGTGTGACACTTGCTCTTGGTAACGAGACTCTGGGCAGCGATGATGGCAACTATGGCTTTCAAACACCATTAGCGACCAAACATAAATTCAATGGCTGGGCGGATCAATTCCTTGGCACTCCAGCTTCAGGCCTAAGTGATACCTACGTTAAAGCTGTGACTAAAGTAAAAGGCATAAAACTGGTTGGTTTCTACCACATGTTTGATGCCGTTGAAGGCAGCACAGACCTAGGCAGCGAACTAGACCTACTAGCCGTGAAAAAACTGGATGACACCTTTACTGTAGGCGCAAAAGCAGCCTTCTACTCGGCGGGTGATGATGCATCAGGTAAAGTCGATACTGACAAATTCTGGCTCTGGGCTCAGGCTAAATTCTGATAGAATAGCTTCTATTAAATTAAGCAGCTAAATAATTACGGCCGGTTATCCGGCCGTAGTTCATTGATAGGATTTAACATGCAAACATTAGTTATCATTGGTAACGGAATGGCGGCAAACCGCGTTCTTGAAGAACTCGGCATCAACCATCAATACGACGCAATTCAAGTCATTGGTGATGAGCATATCCCTCATTACAATCGCATCATGCTGTCACCCTTACTCGCTAATGAAACAACACTAGAAGCCATTACCCCTCACGACGATGCTTGGTATCAAGAACGCCGTATTGAGGTTATTTTGGGGGACGGCGTTAAAGCAGTTAACGTACAAGCTCAACAGGTTGAAACTAACTCTGGGCGTGCATTACCCTATAGCGACTTAGTATTTGCCACAGGAAGCCGATCGTTTATTCCTCCCGTTGACGGTGCCGACCATCCTGCTGTGATTGGCTTTCGCACCATGAGCGATGTCGATGCTATGGTTGAAAAATTCGGTAACCTAAAACACGCCACCGTGATTGGGGCGGGTTTATTAGGCGTTGAAGCAGCGGTGGGTTTAAAGCTTCGTGGGGTTGATGTCACCCTATTGCACCGCAACCCCGTGTTAATGAATCGTCAGTTAGATGCCACCGCATCTTCCATACTGGAAGCCTCACTGGCTGAACGCGGTATTGACGTACGCACAGGCACAAGCCCTGTGCGATTACATGGTAATTCTGACGCCATCCAGAAAATTGAAATAAAAAGCAAACGCGGAGAAGAAACACTCGATACACAACTCGTCGTGTTTGCTACCGGTATTGCACCCAATATTGAATTAGCAGTCGACGCAGGGATAACCACTCAGCGCGGTATTTGTGTTAATGAACAAATGAAAACGTGCACCCCAGGTATTTATGCACTGGGTGAATGTTGTGAATTTGATAACCAAACGTATGGTTTAGTCGCACCTATTTGGGATCAAGCTAAAGTACTCGCGGCCATACTTAAATCAAATGATGACACTGCTCCCTATAAAGAACGCACTCATTTGACTAAGCTAAAAGTATCCGGCTTAGACATGCACAGTATCGGTGAATACGAAGCCAGCGAAGGCGGCGACGTTATCGCTACCGAAGATCTCAGCGAAGGTGTCTATCGCAAACTGGTGCTACGCGAGAATAAAATTGTCGGTGTTTTATGTGTAGGGGATGTAACCGACAGCCATTGGTATTACGAATTAATGTCTGATGGAGCTGATATTAGCTCAATACGAGACATGCTCATATTTGGGCAAGCGTATTGTGAGCAAGCGGCCTAACTGAAATCTTGCTCTGCTTCGTATAAAAAATAGATGAAGCTTTCGCGTGGTTTAATATATGTGATTTAACTTATCAACGCTGAAGTGGTGCGCAATGCGCACCCTAGTATGTATAACTAACAAATAACCTACTGGTTACTTATCCGACCACACTGCAAATTCATTACCGCTAGGTTCAACAAAATGAAAACGGCGTCCACCAGGAAAATCAAACACTGGGCGGTGAATTTCCCCCCCGGCCGTTTTTACTTTTTTCATCGTTGCATCAATATCTTTACTATAGAACACCAACAACGCACTGCCGCGCTCTGATCGCGAATAAAGTGCCGCTTGATAAAATCCGCCCATCAAACCTTGATTATCAAAAGCCGTATAGGTTTCGCCGTAATCGGTAAACTTCCAATCAAATACTTGCTTAAAAAAAGCTTTAGTCGCCTCTAGGTCTTTGGCTGCAAACTCCACGTAATCCAGCTTTTCGTGTTTCATTGGTCACCCTTTCATCAATTCGATTGCAGACCACTAACGACCTGTGGAAGAATACAAAACATATCACAGACATCAAAGTGCACGTTACCAATGTGGGCCAT
>NVWL01000026.1 GCA_002733645.1 Oceanobacter sp. | reverse complement strand
TTAGTGCAGCAGTTAATGTTGTTTTACCGTGGTCAACGTGACCGATAGTACCCACGTTTACGTGGGGTTTGGAACGTTCAAACGTTTCCTTAGCCATAACTTAATCTCTCTCGTCTTAGTGGGTACAAATTTTTCTTTAAATACACAAAAAGGCAGACCAATGGCCTACCTTTTTGAATTTGGTGCTAATACCCAGAGTCGAACTGGGGACCTCATCCTTACCAAGGATGCGCTCTACCAACTGAGCTATATCAGCAATAATGGAGCGGGTAGCGGGAATCGAACCCGCATCATCAGCTTGGAAGGCTGAGGTTCTACCATTGAACTATACCCGCACATGCTTCAGCTAGGTTAGCTCAAACTAGATCAGCTATCCTGGCTGCTTTGACAGGAAGGCCATTCACTGTCGAATAATGGTGGTGGGGGCTGGATTCGAACCAGCGAAGCTTTCGCGTCAGATTTACAATCTGATCCCTTTGGCCGCTCGGGAACCCCACCAAAGTGGCGCGTATTATCTTGATAGTGCGCATACCTGTCAACTACTTTCTTCTTATTTATTATCGACTTAGCGATAAAAGCCTAGTTAGCTTGTTCCTTGCTGTTCGCAGGCAACCATCTGCCATTGCACTCCGGCATCCTCCCCACGGACACGGCGACGCATGCGATCATCTAACTTGGAGATTTCTCGAATTTCTAGCCAGTACTCTGTTGCGGTCGAGCCAATCTCACGAATGGTGACATCAGCAAACCCTAAACCTCGTACTTTCGCCGACAACCGCGTGGCTGAATCTTGCTTACGGAATAAACCAAGCGATACGCCATCTACCAGATCCCCTTGGGTAATGATGTAGCTATCGACGCCTCGCTTTTGTAGTTGCTTAAGTTGCTCAAGTGCCGCCGCCCGGCTGGCTTGGGGTGGTAAGAGCACCCAATATTCGGTGTCTTTATTATTCGGCACTTCCACTTCATTAATTAGCCCTGTCAAAACCAGCTTTAGGGCTCTTGCTTGAGCAACACGAACACTAATGTCATCGGTATAGGGCCCAAGCGCATAACAAAGCTTGCGATCACCATAGGCATTCATTGGTTGCTGACTGACGGGTTCGGTTCCGGCACTTCGCTCAGTAAGAAGAACGAGGGTATCGCCTTCATCAATATTTTCCGTTGTCACAACACGCGGTGCTATGTCCGCAGGCTGCAAAAGAAAATAACCCGCTATCGCGATGTTGATTACGATCAGGCTGTATACAATCCAACGCATAAGGAATCCATGCCGTCAAAAATGAGATCCGGATAGTATCCGGTATTAAGCGATGCAGCCAAGGTCTGGCCGTCACCTCCTGTGACTAACAGTTGATATTCGGGGTAATCGGCACAAACTGATGCGACCAAAGCGAGATGCTGACGTAAGGTTCCAGCAACGACACAGTTAACAGTATTTCTACCTAGCTCAACGTTATCGGCCCTTTCGTCATCGACAAATGGCCGAACTTTACCCGTCCCAGAAAACAAAGCATCACGAGCCATGGTTAGGCCGGGAACGATGTATCCCCCTTCGTGTTCATTGTCTGCACTGATTACGTCGATGGTCAGAGCCGTACCAGCATCCACAACCATCACACCGCCTTCTTTGTGACTTCTCGCACCAAGCATGGCCAGCCAACGATCAACGCCAAGACGTGAGGCTTCCGGGTAACAATGCTTAAAGCCATTATAATCAACCAGAGGAGACGTTAACCACTCAACTTGCCCGGGATAGCGTTGCTCAAGCAGCCGGTAGAGCTCTTCATCATCTCGTACGCTTGAGACTATGACCTTTCCTTCAACATCCGGCCAATAAAAGTGCGTCACATTACTTTTTTCCAACAAGCCCTGCACCGGTGCCCGATCGTCAAAGCGCTGTTGCCACTTTATGCGCGTATTACCAATATCAACGTACAGGGCGGACACTTAACTCTCCTGCACTGATGACTTCCATGCCTCGGCTGGTTTTAAGTAGCAACTCACCTTTGCGATTCACGCCTTTTACCACCCCTGTAATTTCTTGCGAGGGCGATACGACCGAGACTTCGGATTCGTGATAAATATCCCGCTCTGACCAGTATTCTTGCAGGGGTGCAAAGCCTTCTTTTTGAAAAGTATCTATGCACGTCAGTAATTCATCTAAAAGAACGCCAGCCACTTCGTTACGCGACAAGTTTGGATTAAGACTGCGAAGGTCAACCCAGGGCTGATCAATGTCTTTTGCTTCGCTCTCATTCATCGACAGATTAAGGCCGATGCCAATGACCACCTGACAATGGCTATTATATTCGCCCGTCACCTCTAGCAGAATACCCGCGAGCTTACGGCCATCGGCATAAATATCATTCGGCCACTTAAGTCCGACACCCTGAATATCAAGACGACGCAACGCTCGCTCAACCGCAATAGCTGTGGTCAGACTCAGACCTTCAAGGGCTGACATTCCGCCAGAAAAAGAGACCAACAACGATAAGTAGATGTTGCGTCCAAACGGACTAACCCACTGGCGACCTCGGCGGCCTCGACCGTGATTTTGCTTTTCGGCCATCACAGCGTAGCGCTTACCCATATGGTCGGAAGCACGATTAAAGAGGTAGGTGTTCGTGGAGTCTACATCCAGTAATAACTCTAAAATATCGAGGCGCTGGCTGATACATGAACGAATCTGCGATTCATCAAGCAGCTCAATCGCATCGTGAAGACGGTAGCCCTTCCCTTTTACCGATGAAAAAGGCACATCGAGATCTTCTAGCTTTTTTAATTGCTTCCAAACAGCCGCACGGCTAACACCAAGTGCGTCACCGAGCTCTTCACCTGAGTGAAACTGTCCATCCGCTAAAAGAGCCAATAATTTGTTTAACATGGTCATTCCTCTACTATTTAGCGACTATATCAGCCCTCAGTACTGCTTTATAGAATCTTAATGTCTTACCTTTATATGACAACGACATTGACGATTGTAGGCTAAGGTAAATTTATTTGGGTGGGATGGTTTTAATGCGCACATTATTCATTCAAGCATTGACGATGGCTTTTTTAGCTACCGCAAGCTCATCATTGTTTGCACTTGATGACATTTACATCCAGCCACCACGATCAGTTGAAGATTCATCTCAGGCCTATTACTTCGACCTACTAACCACAGTGCTTCCCGCCGATATTACGGTGGCCATGACACCGCGAGCTATGGCGCAAAAGCGCAGTATGCAACAGTTAAACAGTGGTGAGTTAAGCCTCGCATGGAGCGGGGCGACACCATCAAGAGAGCGCGACTATGCGCCTATTCGCGTACCTCTATTTGCGGGATTGTTAGGAACGAGAGTCCCAGTCATACGAAAAAATGCGCTAGCTCAGTTTGATCAAATCAAAACCGCCGATGACTTAAAAGCACTCACGGCGTGCCAGGGAGACCAGTGGTTAGATTCAGACATTCTTGAAGACAACGGATACAAGGTTGAGCGAGTGACTAAATTCGAGCTGATGTATCGCATGTTACGCGCCGGGCGCTGTGATTACTTCCCTAGAGGCATCACAGAGGTGTATACGGAGGTTGATCATCAAGAAGACGACTTGGTGATGGCTTACGATCGAATTATTCTTGTGTATAAATTCCCCATGTATTTCTTTGTCGGTAAATCCAACACAGAACTAGAAAAAGTGCTTTACGAGGCACTATACGGCTATGCCGCATCAGGCGAGCTTATCAAATTCATGAAAAATCATGAAACCACCCGCAATGTCTTTCCTCTATCTAAATACAAAGACTCGCTGATTTTTAAACTTGATAACACTAGCTTGCCGCCGCTCACTCCGGTGAACGACGACAAACTCTGGTTAGATTTATCGTTTGAAATTAACGATTAGAAATTAACAGCCAACGACAAGTTGATATTTCGACCTGCTCCCGGCACGGCATCTTTAACGAATGAGGTGTGATAGCGCACCACTTCGTTAAGAAGATTCTCCCCTTTGATGCCTACACGATATTCGCTCGCCGGAGCCACCCAGCGGTAACTCACACCGGCACTCAACAAATTAAAACCTGCGGTAGGAATCTCTTCCGCTACTCCCTCCCCTAGACCGTCGTAATCGGCGGTGCGATCTTGATCAGCATACGTCATCCAACGTGCAAAACCGGCCCAATTTCTACTTTGACGATTTAACGTTATGCCAACACGATCCGTTGGCATACGCGGCAAGTAGCCACCATCCACTAACGTTCCTCGTGTTCTATCAGCTAATACAGAAATGCTCCACTCGTTACTAAAGGCATATGAGGTTTCAATTTCCGCCCCTTTTAAAATTGCATCGTTTTGTGTGTATTCATACACCGGCAGCTCATCCGTCTCTTGAATAACACCGGCCTCTGCCAATGGCGATGCATAAATATAGTTATTCACGCGATTACGATAGACAGCCAAGGATAACGCCCATGCATCACGCTGAAACGCCACACCCGCATCAAGATTGAATGCTCGTTCGCGATCTAACTCTGGATTGCCGACATCGAAAGAAAAGGTCGATTCATGCGGCCCACAAGAATACAGCGCCTCGGCATCCGGAGCGCGAACAACAGATGCCGCCGATGCCGTCACTGTCCAGTCGTTATTCACAAAATAAGTCACTCCGGCAGAACCGCTCGCGCCAAAGAAGTCTTGAGACTTAACATCATTGGTAGAAAAACCACAGACATCCTCCAATTCGTCAGGCGTTTCTGGCGACATACTGGTGTTATCTACACGGGTGGCGACGCTGATAAGAAAATCGTTAATAGCCTGCTCACCCAACCAAAACACGCCGACTTTCTCTGTCGTGGTTGAAGGCATTAACGCTTCGCCACCTTCGGCGCTAAAGTCTTCATACGCTGCACTGGCACCAAAGACATGCTGACGACCTGCCTTCTCAACAGTTTGCAATTCAGTGCGGAGATTCCAAGCCGTTTTAGAGAAGGTCGTCATGCCGTGTTCTTGCTCATGCTCCTCTTCTTCTGCCTCTTCCTCTTCGTGTTCTTCATGTCCGGCTTCTTCATGACCTTCACTATGTTCATAATCCGTCCAAGAAATACGAGTATCCCAACGGCTAGCCCAAGCGAATGGTGAATCGACATTATAATTCAGGGCTAAACGGAGGCGTTCAAGATCGACTCGAGCTTCGCCTTCTTCATGTTCCTCGTGCTCTTCATCCCCCTCATCCCCCTCATCCTCTTCGTGTTCTTCGTGCTCTTCATGAGAATGACCCGGCAAGCCGAACTTAGAAGCTAAATAACCGATATTGAACGACGTCACGGAAGAATCGCCAAAATAACTTCCACCAGCAATAATTTGGCGCTGATACTCGATATCAGAATTATCTAAGTATTTCGATTCCGCATCGTGCGCTTCAATAGAACCGTCGTCTTCTCGATGCACTTCACCAGCATCAGAAGGGACTCTGTAATCTTCAGTTCGGCGCTCACTTGCGCCGACATGCCACCCCCAACGCTCTGACGTTTGCTTATGGCTTAAGGCTGCAAAACGTCCAGTGCTCACGGTGTCATAACCAAGGTTTATACCTGTATCACTAACATCGCCCGGCGATAACGTAACACCACTCACATTAACCACACCGCCGGCAGAATCAGCACTATAGATTAGCGCCACTGGGCCGCGTAAGACTTCGATTTTGGTGGCATGGTCGGTTTCAACCGCAACAGCATGATCAGGGCTAACTGATGATGCATCTGTCGCTTCTAAACCATCTTGTAAAATTGCAACGCGTCCACCGCTCATCCCACGAATAACCGGGCGGCCAACGGCACTCCCAAAGCCCGCGTTTTGAATCCCTGGCTGTTGCGATAGCGTATCGCCTAGTGATGAGGCACGTGAACGTTCTAGCGCATCAGCGTCCATCTCTTGTGCTGGGCGTAGTGAAGTTAGCTGTTCTTCGGACGACGCCGTAATGGTCACAGTGTCTAGAGCAATACTTGTATTTGAATTAGCTGAATCTATAGCTTCAAGTGAGTTGGCCTGCAATACGCAGGCACACGCGGCAACGGCCAGTGCCGTCACTCAAGTTATTGAGTTGATCATGTCTATTCCTGAAAAATGTCTGTTAAAAAAGCGCAAAAAAAGAAACGCGATAAATCAGACAGCAGGAGGGCCTCGGGCGAGTTCGAACGGCTTAGGACGATCCGCAAATACAGTCGCCACATCAGGAGAAAGAATGGCTGTAACAACAACCGAAGGAGTGTGACCACTATCAAGTGTGGCCGACTTAACGTCTTGTACATGAGTACAAAACTCACAATCTACAAAGGATTTCTCGTGGCCGTCACCGTGCGCTACAACTTCATGAAGAGGTTGCAGTAGCTGCATAAAAACAACAGCAAGCAGGGGGAGTAGATAATGTTTCACAGAAACCATTATGTTATAAAGTTACATGCTCATTATGCCAAACATAAGAGATGAGGCAAAGCGGTTTATCTCTCGATGTCTTTTAAGAGCACGTTGAAGTGATTTTCGATAGCTTTGTGTACATCTTTGGCACTTGTTGCTCGCTCGGTATGCACCAATATCAATAACGACTGAGCATGAACATGATCATCGCCATCCGGGTGCATTATGACCGCCCCATCTCGTGTGACATACGCCAGCGGTGTACCAATATTTGATTGGATGATCGCATTCACCACATCCGCCCAACGCTCGCCTTCCAGCCACACCGGGTAACGCACAGTATGATCATTGGCGTGGGTAAACATATCCTCGATCACCACCTCAGACCCCGGCGCCACCATGGAACGAACCACCAGCTCAGGGTAGGAGCGGATCGGACGAATCACAGCCCTAATATCTAACTCCTTCAAGCGCTGCCGATTGGTATCATCCACACACTCAACAATCGTTTTATGGCCCAAGGATAACTCCCATAAACGATGACACACATCAAAGGTATAGCTATCGCTATCCGAGGAATACTCATTCCGGGCTAAGACAACAATATGCTGCACACGCTCGGCATTCGCACGGACTAAATCTTCCGGGCGGCTGGCAAGGCCCGTCACATGAACAACCCCAAGAGACTTTAATGAATCAGGCAAGCCATCTTGAAAGTCCTCATTTAATAACATGATGGGAGTTTCTTTGAACTCATCACTCTCGCGCAGTTGGCTGACCATTCGCGTAAAGTAATTTTCACGATTGTACTTAGGGGTGTTAATGATGAGGATGTGATTATCCATGTTCCAGTCCCAATGTCCGCTTCTAATACGCTCACGACGAGCAATTCGAAAATCCACGTAATCACTGATTAGCAAGGTCATTAACGTAATACCAATCAGAAAGATCAACAGCATAGTGGCAATTCTGCCCGGCACGGTTTCTGCCGTTAGATCACCATAACCCACCGTAGTCAGCGTGGTCATGGTTAACCAAAATGCATCCCATAAAGACATGCTCTCAAACTGCACCATAGCCAACACGTGCAAGGTTGCGAAGACCGCGAGCAGAATCATAGATTTCTGCACGCTGCGCAAAATATTGCGGTCCGTCATGTAGACGGCATGGCGGGTTCGCTTTTGGTGACGTACAAAACGCGTGAGTTTGTTCATGCCTGCATCATAACCACTTGCGACTATAAGGGCTAACCTCGGTAACGACTCTGGCTTTGAGGTACACTCAACACCAGCAAAAACACAAACATTTTAAAAGACATAAAAAACCAAACGGGACGACATAATGGGCTATCACATATACGGCATTGGCAACGCACTGGTTGATAAAGAGTTTGAAGTTGATGACGCTTTCTTCAATGACGCAGGCATTGAAAAAGGCATGATGACTTTAATTGAAGCCGACCAACTAGCCTCCATGCTTGAGATACTGACCAGCCGTTACGGCCTTAAAAAACGTGCGTGTGGTGGCAGTGCCGCCAATACCATTATCGGTGCAAGCTACTTTGGTGCGAACGCCTTCTACACCTGCAATGTTGCTAACGACGAAGCCGGTGATTTTTACATTGCCGACATGAAAGCGGCTGGCGTTGATACCAATATGGGTGATGACCGCGACGAAGGCGTGACCGGTAAATGCTTGGTCATGGTAACACCCGACGCAGAACGCACTATGAATACTCACCTAGGTATCACCAGCGAACTGCACCAAAACCACATCAATGAAGACGCCTTAGCACAGTCTGAATACGCCTACATCGAAGGCTACTTAGTCACATCAGATCCAAGCCGCGCCGCCGCCATTCAAGTACGCGAACTAGCCCGTAAGCACGGCGTGAAAGTCGCAATGACCTTCTCCGACCCTGCCATGGTTCAGTTCTTTAAAGACGGTGTGAAAGAAATGATTGGAGATGGCGTTGACCTGCTGTTCTGCAACGAACAAGAAGCCAAACTCTATGCCGATACTGACAGCCTAGACGACGCGATTGATGCCATTAAAAAAGTGGCAAAAACCTTCGCCATCACCTTAGGCAGCAAAGGCGCATTGGCTTTTGATGGTGAAACACTGCATGAAATAGCGCCTAACGCTGTGACGGCAGTAGACAGCAATGGCGCAGGCGACATGTTTGCTGGCGCATTTTTATACGCGATCACCCATGGTCATGATTTTGCTGCAGCAGGGCGCTTAGCCAGCGCAGCTTCGTCGAAAGTAGTGAGTCAGTTTGGACCTCGCTTGGATGCCGAACAACACGAGCCATTAAAAAGCGTACTGTAATATTTACTGCATTATGGTCACTGCTTCGTGACCTCACTGACCAGTCACTACAGTGGCTGGTCATATTCCAGCCAATTTAAAATCAACCTACTTAAAACGCTCGTTTCAATCAGTTAACCGCAGTTTATCCCCGAAGTTATCCACAGAAATTGTGGATAGTTGAATAACTAACAAACATGAACTTTTCATTAAAATTCTAAAGAAAACTCAATAGATTCATTGAGTTATACGTGTTTTGTAAGGTGATGACAAAATAGCAACGTTTTTATACGACAAAAAATCAATTTTAAGTATTGCTTTATCCACAAATTCTAGATCGGCGTTCTGAAGTAAGTTCACACTCACGCGCAAGCAGTGATTCTTTCAGAGACATCCCCCATCGATAACCGCCTAAACCACCATCCGAACGAACGACACGATGGCAAGGAATCAACACCGCAATCTTATTGGCTCCACACGCATTGGCCACCGCGCGTACCGCCTCAGGACGACCAAGATCCTCGGCAACTTCAGCATACGTTCGTGTTTCGCCCACAGGGATCGTTTGTAGATAACGCCAGACTTGGCACTGGAATTCAGTACCTAGCATATGCAGCGGCACATCCAAAGAACGCTTAGGTGATTCTATCGACTGCAACACGTTGCTAAGCATATGCGAAGCGGTTTTATCGTGAGACATAGTGATGTTTGGGAACATATGCAGAAGATCATCGAGCAATTCCGCACGACTGTCGCCCAAAAGCAAAGCGCACAGCTCGCCTTTATTGACGGCGACAGCCACTACGCCGTAAGACGACAGGCCAAACGCGATTTCCATACCTGAGATAAAAGATCCGGGCATACATAGAATTCCGTATTTTTATAATCTTTGAACTGTAACAAGTACAACAAGGAGTAGGTAAGCCCGCAATCAACGCAATTACGAGATTATTCACTATGGCCGATTTGGCTAACCACTGTGTTAGGTTAGCACTTCAACCCGTGAATTTATGAGCACGAAAAATGTCAGTGAACATTCAGAACATAGTCGGCAACTTATCGTCAGCAGCTTAAAGTCAACAACATAGTGAGCGCAGCCAATCGCTAAACGCTCATGCGAAGCTATTTAGCGCGAGATCACGTAGTTGATCACTTCCACAACCTGTTCTGGTGTAGTCGCCCACGCCATGGCCGAGCCATCCACTTCTTTCAGAGGGTGAATAATATCTTCAGCGTGAAGGGTGATGTAAGGCTTGCCCAATGCCGCACAGTAACCGGCATCGAAGGCCGCATTCCACTGCTTGTACTTATCGCCAAAACGAATGATGGCTAAGTCACACTTTTCGATTTGGTTTTTAATACGAATGGCATTCACCTTTGCCGACTTATGATCGCGCCAGAAGCTCTTTTCTTCTTCACCCAGTACATCACCGGCGGCATCGCTGGCTTCATGATTGGTCACGGCGGAGGTAAAGGTAACGTCCAGTTTCAGCTCTTTGCAGCCATTGATGATTTGCTCGCGCCAGTCGGTATGAATCTCACCCGACAAATAAATATTCCACGACATACGGTTCTCCCAGTCCGGTAAAATAGAAAGTTAAAAAACACTCGTTGAAAGACGCTATTATGCCTGACTGAATCCAGATTTTGTGGCGACATCGGAATGAAATGGCTGACATTTACTGTTCTAGCACTACTTAGTAGCCTTTCTAATAGCACCCCCTCTAGCCAGGCGAATGAAGTGCGTGTGGCCGTCGCATCCAATTTCACCTCGACCTTGCATGCTCTAGCACCGTATTTTAAGCACGCGTACGGCCATGACTTAGTTATCAGCTCGGCGTCATCTGGCAAACTCTTCGCACAAATTCAGCACGGCGCACCGTTTGATGTATTTCTCTCTGCTGACAGTGACAAGCCCGCCTTACTGGCACAGAACGATGCCACACTCGAACCCTTCACTTACGCAATCGGTCGCTTAGTTTTATGGTGCCCTTCTTCATGTCAGTCACCGCTTACTTCGCTGCAAACCAGCGACTTGACTAAATTGGCTATCGCCAACCCTCGTCTTGCCCCTTACGGGCTGGCGGCAGAACAAACACTACAACGCCTGACACTAAAACAAGCGACCCAACCACACTGGGTAATGGGCGAAAACATCTCGCAGACCTATCGGTTTATTGAAAGCGGTAATGCCCCACTCGGGTTTATCGCCCGCGCTCAGGCTCAAGGCGAACTGAATACGACGCAACACTGGCTTGTTCCTGATACGTATCACCAGCCAATTAAACAAGATGGAATACTCTTGAGTCGCGCAGCGGATAACATAGCAGCGCAGGATTTTATTCGTTTTATTCAATCGGCTACCGCCCAAGGCATTATTCGCCAACATGGGTATGATATCCCCCATGACTGATTCAAACTTTGCGCTCTCCGTCGACGACCTAAGCGCCCTATGGCTAACCGTAAAACTGGCCATCACTGCCACCCTGATTTTATTAATCATCGGAACACCATTAGCCCTATGGCTAAGCAAAAAACCAAGCAAATTACGCAGCGTGATTAATGCCTTAGTCGCCCTCCCTTTGGTGCTGCCACCGACGGTACTTGGCTTTTACTTATTGCTCGCTTTTAGCCCGGACAGCACATTCGGCAAACTTATTCATGCACTCGGATTTGGTACATTGGCGTTCAGTTTTACCGGGCTAGTCATTGCTTCTGTGATTTACTCACTGCCCTTTGTTGTGCAACCGCTACAAAACGCCTTCGCTGCGATTGGCCCTCGCCCGGCAGAAGTAGCAGCAACCTTAGGCGCTGGGCCGTGGGCACGTTTTATTCATATTACCCTGCCCTTAGCGCGCCCCGGTTTTATTACCGCAGCGGTACTGGGCTTTGCCCACACAGTGGGTGAATTTGGCGTCGTACTGATGATTGGCGGCAACATTCCCGGCGAAACCAAGGTCGCCTCAGTGCAAATATATGACCATGTGGAAGCGCTCGCTTACCCACAGGCACATGTATTATCAGTCGTGTTATTAATATTTTCGTTTGCGGTGCTGTTGCTGGTATACGGGCGAAAACAACATAAGAGCGGAGCTAACTCATGGCAGTAAATGGGTTAACCCTAGATATTAAAGCGACGGCCGAAGAGTTTACCCTTGAAGCAAAATTAGCGCTGCCCGCCCAAGGTGTCAGCATTATTTTTGGGCCGTCGGGTTCCGGTAAAACGACGCTACTCAGAGCCATCGCTGGGCTAGCACCTTGCCAAGGCGACATCGAATTTAACGGCGAGCATTGGCAACAAGACAGTAAAAGTAAGCCAACAGAGCAACGACCGCTCGCTTATGTGTTTCAAGAAGCGAGTTTGTTTTCGCATATGAGTGTCGAGAAAAATCTCGCCTTTGCTGAACGTTATAAACTGCGCCAAAACGATGAGTCGCCCAAAGAAGAGCTTTCGAAGGATCAACTGATCGCACTCTTTAATATCGAACACACCCTAATGCGCATGCCCGAGAGTTTATCCGGGGGCGAACGTCAACGCGTGGCGATTGTACGAGCACTACTACGCCAGCCCAAGTTATTGCTAATGGACGAACCGCTGGCCTCCCTCGACGAAGCCCGTAAGCGCGACATCCTGCCATATTTAGAACGGCTAAAAAGTGACTTCAACCTGCCCATTATTTACGTCACGCACTCATTACATGAGGCAGCAAGACTGGGGGATTACATCGTCGCCCTCGATCAGGGCAAAATAATTACTCAAGGGACGATGCTCGACATACTCAGCGACCCACGCTTCCCAGAAGACATTGGCAGAGAAGTAGGCAGTATTATCGAAGGCGGCATCAGCAGCATCGACAATCAATGGCAACTGGCGAATGTGCATCTATCCGCAGGCAACAAGCTAAAAATTCCAGCGCAGCATCTTCGGCCTGGGCAAGTGGTACGCTTATGGATACAAGCCCGAGATATCAGCCTAAGTCACACGGAAACACCCGACAGCAGCATCATCAACAGCCTGCCGTGTGTCATCAAAGACATCCGTCACGACCGCAACCCCGCGTTACTCCTCGTGCAGCTGCAAAGCGGCAATAACACCCTCACCACCCGCATCACCAAACTATCCGCCAGCCAACTCGGCTTAACAAAAGACATGCCCATATACGCCCACATCAAAGCCGCGGCGCTGCTCTGAAGCAGTAGAGCGATATCCAAAAACCATATACAATGCGGGCACTTACACGGCAGCCGTTCGGCACACCTCTAAGTTAAAGAAAAAACCGCCCGTAGCTCAGCTGGATAGAGCGCTGCCCTCCGGAGGCAGAGGTCGCAGATTCGAATTCTGCCGGGCGGGCCAATCTTGAAATGCACTATCAGTAAGTGACTACTGAAAAAATTCAATTGTGACCAAGCCGTGACCATTTGGTGCAACGCTTTAAGTTCCTATTTTTTACTACCTGAAACTTGATCTATATACCGATCAATAGGCCGCTCATGCAACGCTGTAATTAACTGACCGCAGTTATAACCTTGTATTGCTCATTTAACTTCTGGCTCCAGCTCATAGATTTTTTGCCATAAACCAATAATGTCCTCTACAGCAATACCTGCAAGACCAAGGCTTTTCATACTAATATCTTGGCCTGCGATTTCAGTAATAAATTCTCGCATGTGTTGCTTGATAACCTCTGCCACATGGATTTTTGAGGTGGGTGATAATACCTGTGATATTTTTAGCACATCATTCTTATGTTTCTTTATATCCTTCGAATCGACTGTCTCGCCTTTGGCTCTTCTAGCAGACAAATCACAATATGCGCGCATTTTAAAAGGCACAAGGTATGCAGGTGTCAGCACCGGTACGCCTTCTATTTCAATACCGCCATCTTTAATACACTGGTAATAATCTTCATCTAACAATATGGCCGATAAACTCAAAACATCATCGTCGACAGGTATGGGCGTTAACTCACCGTCGAATTCTAAAAATACATCGTCTGGCTGTTTTGAAAATAGCTCAAGCATATATGGGAAATCTGCATGCCCAGGCCTGCTAAAACGATAGAGTTGTTTTTTACCGGTGCTTTTTTCTTGGTGCTGGTATCCGCCCTCTTTAACAAAGTCCCAAAATTTTTGCACAAACTCTGTGTCTATGGCCTCCGCCGACAACACGATATCTAAATCTTTAGTGGCTCTGAAATCAATACCTGCTTGTGTTAAATTCAAATAACACGCAACACCGCCTATTAATGTGTAGCGGTCTTCAAAGCCTTTAAAGTATTCGCTAAATTTATCCAATCCTTGAATTTCACTCATACGTTTCCATCCTCTAAAAACTCTCCAACGAGGTCATCTAAAGCTATCTGAATACGATCATCATCATTCGCTAATAAGCTCAAGAACAACGAAAGCTTGTCTACCGTTTCTACCACGTTCACATAAGCTTTTAACCAGCTAGGGTCATAACGCCAAAGCTCCAATACAATAGAATCATCATCAGGATGAGCCTGTTGCTCAATTCCTGTTAGCTTTTTTAAGCTAGCCCAATCATTCGCACTCACGGCATAACAAGGGTGCTTAGGGCGGCTTAACATACCTAACATGGATAACGCCCATTCACCCGCGGCCAGTTGAAACAAATTTCCATGCTGATGGTATTGCTGCGCGCTAAGCCAAACCTGCTTTTTAACCGGGCTAGATAGATAGGGTTTAGCCGCTAGCCACAACTGGTGGTTATCTGGCTCAAATACCAATTGGCTTGTACGTCCCACCATCACCGCTTTTGCCAACCCTAATTCGGTTAGCTCTCTGTAGGCCCTCGATACCGTCATCTTGCTTACACCCAAACGATTAGCCAGCATCTGTGCCGACGTCTCAGTTTGCCACAAGCCAAACAGCCGAATGAGTAGCAACTGCTGTGCACAAGCACCCAACCTTGTTAGCTCTACCGATGCTTCAGCGGCAAAGTTCTCGCGTAAATCTAGCGCCATAAAAGGAAGGTAAAGCTGCTTTCCTGGCACCACAAACGCAATACCCTGATCAATGAGCCGCTTACGATTATAAGATTCCAACTCACGCACCCCGTAGATCACTGGGCCGTTAAAGTAGCTCGTAATGCTGTTAATGGTTTTTTTTAGGCGTTGTGCGGTATCTGGCTGCTCCCGTTCATCTAACATCAATAAGCATTCATACCCACCTACCGTTAGCAGACGATATGTCCAGCCCCCCTGCAAGTACAAGGGTAAGTCTTTGGTCAGTGACCAAGGGCTCTTTAGTGCACACGGCTTATACACCTGACTTATATATGCAGCCAAGTGCGTTAAGCTAGTATCAATTTGCGGGGTATTCATAGGGTATGTCTATGTAACAATAAAAATGCACAGTAACAGTATCGGTGTTACCGTGCAAAATCAATGTTACATAGATTGTTTGTATCAGATCGAATCGCCACAATTTTTATAGAGACCCTATTTCTTCACAAAAATGTCTTTGAGTAGTTCCTTGTATTTAAAGTCACAAACTCAAACTAAAATCGCTCAACCGTTGCGTCTGAGATGTCACACCATCGAAAATTGACTGGCTCACTTGTACTGGAAAGTCTTCGGGCAAGTTTGATTTAACCCGAGCTAATACTCCCTCCGTCATATCAACGATTTCACGCATCAGCTCCATTGCTCGCCTAGCTGAATACCCAACCTGTTCAGCTGTACTGATAAAGTGCCGAGGTTCTATTTTTGCCCAGTGATAGTGACGATTTTTACCTTTAAGCGACATGGCCATTTTTGCTTTTTCAGCAGGTAAACTGCCTTGGGCCATTAACGGATAAGCAGACAGAACATCATAAATGGGCGTCATGCGATAAGCAGAATCGGGTTCTAAAAACACACTGAAATTCTTTGCATGACCGTCAATCGCCGCTAATAGCCAGAAGAGTATCTGAACGTTGAAAAACAGTTCTCTGTCGGCATTTGAGGCTTGCGATCCTTGCAGCAGTTTCATACCGTCTTGAATGCTTGGCCCGCCGTGATTCTCATACTTAAGTGCTGGCGATACACCCAGCGCTTGGCAAAAGTCTTCTTGAGGAAGGCGCATTAACCATTGTTTGTCTGACGACCAACGTCGATCAAAGCGTTCGACGATCAGTGCTTTCTGAGTGCCGAACTGCGCCAATTGAGCGTTCGGCACTGGCACTCCGTACTCTTTCAAAATTTGCAGACACAACCATTCGTTTTCACCACTGAGGCGTAGGTCGATATTACGCGGCTCTAAGAATCCGATGGGTAATTTAAATATATGACTGGTCGGTGTGCTTCCAAATGGCCTTTGCCAACCGCCCTGATACCAAAGTAAGGCTGTCTTCTCTTGGGCACCCGCCAGTGAAATACGGAAGTCATGGTCGTCATCCATGCCGAGTGGTGCCTGCTGATAACCCGCCAGTAGGTTTTCAATATCAGCGTCGGTTAACGGTTCAGATATCACCTGTTTTACATCGGGAATATTTTCGCCCAAAGGATAAAGCTGAATAGCGCCAATGCAATCGCGCCCTACTGCAGCCAATAAATCAAAAGGATGACTACTCGCAACACGAAATGTCGACTGTATTCTCGTTCGAATGGATTCCGAATCAGGTAACAAGTTGTCAAAGAAATTAAGAACCTTTTCGCCTTGATACGAAGTATCAGACAATGGCAGTGACAATGAAATTGGTCGAGCACCAGATCGTTGCAACCACTCCGTTAGATAGCGAAAACTGAGCGCACCTGACGTGCGTTTATCGAGAATACCAACAGGAATTCCATTAAGCGCAACCGTGAGTTCAGCCATTGATTACCACTCCTGATCCCATTGGGTTTTACCTGATGGATCACCGCGGTTAGTTATGTGCAATTCAAGCTCTAAGGCAGCCAGTAGTTTGAATAAAGTGTCTAAACGACTTCCGTCTGGATGATTCTCAAATGCTGAAACGGTGGCTTGCTTGATACCTATTCTATCGGCTGCTGCCGCCTGCGAGAGCTGTTGCTCTTTTCTGGCTTGTTTCATCGCTTTAGCGAGTAGTTCGGTTGAGGTGACCTTCATATGGACTATCCCCTTTTGCGGATAATATTCAATTTATACCCCATAAAGGATAAAATCAAATTAATCCTCTGTAGAGGATCATATACTTGCAAAGCGGCCTACGCATTCAAACGTTCTGGAGACGAAGATCGCAGATTCGAATTCTGCCGGGCAGGCCACCCAAGTAGTCATGTCCCTACAAACTCATAATCAAAATACTTCCTGCGCTCTACGCCCGCCAAATTCGAGTTCACTTTGTTCGGATGTTTGTATTCATGCCAGCCAGCAACATCGCGCCCGGTGTTCAGCTTTGGGAATTCGGCGTTGGCTTGCGGCTCTTTGCCTAAAAATTCTCTCAATTGATTTAGGCTGCCTGGCTCGCTGATGTCGATGGATAAAAAGTCGTCACGGCCTTTAAAGTAGTCAAATATCTCTGTTTTATGACAGGTGTAACACTGTATTAATTCTTCTGCAGTTAACGGCAAATTTTCTGAGAACGTATGTTTAAAGCTGCGCTTCATGATGGGGTTAAAACGCCCTTTTTCTGCATTTAAATGCGGGGCCATTTTGTCGAGCAACATGCTGATGGAGGGTATCCACTTGTCGAGGTCTCGGGATAAATAGATAAATTTTGAACCTGGAAATAGTTCGTCCAAGTGCATGTAGTCACTAAAGCATGGGCAGTCGGTGATGGCTTCGGCCACTTCAAAGGCTTTTTTGGTAAATCCCATATGGGCGACTAAAAAACCCATTTCCAGCAGTGCTACGCTCACACTGGTGGTGCCGGTTCTGGGTAAACCGACCACGATTATTTTAGACATCGAACACTGCTCATTATATTTCTGTCGTGTTTTATTCTTGCTCGAATTGCTCTTCGGCGTCGTTATCATTCAAGCCAGCATTTTGCTCTTTATCGTCGCCAATACCGAGGGCTTCTTCTTTAACTTCTTTGGGTTCTTTGGCCACACCAACGTGATATACAGCAAAACCAGTTTGCACCACTTGGTTAACCGCCATGCCGATAATGCGTCCGCTCTCTCTGGCTATAATGGTGCTGCCGGTATTGGTAACGGGGTCGGTCACTCGCCCTAACTCGTCGCCTTTTTTAACTTTGTCGCCTAGCTCAACCGAGGAGATTAAGATTCCTCCTTGGTCAGCTCGCAACCAATGTGATTTGTAAAATACCGGTGCGGGGGTTCCCCAAAAACGTAATGTCGGTTGTATGTCTAAATTCTGCAGCATGGTTTCGAGGGCGTTTACTCCAGCGTCCACCGAGGCTTTATCCAGCTGGTTCGGCCCACCTGCTTCGAGTGTAATAGCCGGAATACCTATATTTTCGGCTGCACCTCTTAACGTACCATTGCCAGCCACGCCGTGAAGTACGGTGATTCCCCCAAAGTGACGGCTAAATTCGAACACACGTTCACTGCCCAGATCACCCCGAATTTGCGGTAGGTTTGTGCGCTTTAATGAGCCCGTATGTAGATCAACTAAGTATTCACAGTGACGAATAATATTATGAAACAGTGAGTATGCAATGCGATCCGCAGCACTGCCTTTGGGGCTTCCCGGAAAGTGCCGGTTCAGATCACGACGATCCGCTAGGTAGCGGCTGCCACGACGAAACCCATCTAAATTAACAATAGGAATACCGACCACGGTGCCATTCATATTGTCTGGTTCAAGCTGATAAATTAGGCGGCGAATCATTTCGATGCCGTTGAGTTCATCACCATGTATAGCCGCCGTTAAGCATACGGTTGGGCCAATATTAGCACCATGTGCAACAAGGACAGGAACAGGGGTGTTAATGCTTTCGAAAGATTGCTCCGGACTCCAGTGCAGGGCAACAAATGATCCAGGCACGACCTCTTGCCCGAGTAACGGAAACGGGTTTTGCGTGACTAAGGTTTGAATCGGTGAGGTTGGGTCTTTCTCGGGTGCGGCGTGCTCTATTAGGCTGTCGGCGATGTCTTCTTCATCGGCCAGTTCTGTGGCCATGCTGGGCTCTGTATAAAGGCCGATAAAGGCAGTAAATAACAAGGCCAAAAATAAAAATGGTACACAGCGAATTAACGACACGTGTAAAAATCCTTATAGGAAATGACTAGAAACTATATGACTAGAAGCTATATGACTATTGAAAAACATAGTGGTTCGCACAGATAAAAATACGAACAGCTCAAGTATTTTAGTCTGTTCGGGCAGTTACCGTAATAAAAAAGCTCGCGAGTGATCTCTCACTGGCGAGCTTTTACTTTCATTGTTGCCTTGGGTGCCAAGCGATGGGTGCCAAGCGATGGGTGCCAAGCGATGGGGGCCAAGCGATGGGGGCCAAGCGATGGGTGCCAAGCGATGGGGGCCAAGCGATGGGTGCCAAGCGACACCCATTAACGCTCAACTCATTTATACGTCAAAGCGATCAGCGTTCATGACTTTAACCCACGCTTTCACGAAATCACGCACAAACTTCTCGCGGTTATCGTCTTGCGCGTACACCTCGGCGTACGAGCGTAAGATCGAGTTAGATCCAAACACTAGATCCACACGGGTAGCTGTGTACTTAACGTCGCCGCTCTTGCGATCAACGATGTTGTACGAGTTTTTGCCCGTTGGCTTCCAGTCGTAACTCATATCAGTGAGCGTGACGAAGAAATCATTACTCAGTACACCGACGTTATCGGTAAACACACCGTGCTGTTTGTTGCCTACAGTACCGCCATGGTTAGTGCCCAATACACGCATACCTCCCATCAGCGCTGTCATTTCAGGAGCCGTTAAGCCCATCAATTGTGTACGATCCAACAGCATTTCTTCTGGCTGTACGGTGTAGTCTTTCTTCACCCAGTTGCGGAAACCATCATGCACTGGCTCCAGTGGTTCGAACGATTCTGCATCGGTCATCGCATCGGTTGCATCGCCGCGACCTGCGGTAAAGGGGACTGTGATATCCACACCACCGGCTTTCGCGGCCGCTTCTACCGCTGCTGTACCGGCTAATACGATCAGGTCTGCCATGCTTACTGGTTTCGCTAAACCGGCCTGAATGCCTTCAAGCACACTCAACACGCTTTGCAGACGAGCGGGTTCGTTACCCTCCCAGTCTTTCTGCGGCGCTAAGCGAATGCGTGCACCATTTGCACCACCACGGTAATCCGAGGCGCGGAAGGTACGCGCGCTATCCCATGCCGTTGCGATCAAATCGGCACCACTCACACCTGAGGCCAAAATTTTCGCTTTCAGATCCGCGACTTCGGCGTCAGTTAAGGTGTAATCCACCGTCGGTACTGGATCTTGCCAGATCAAGTCTTCCGCCGGTACATCGCTGCCTAAGTAACGGCTTTTTGGCCCTAAATCACGGTGCGTTAATTTAAACCACGCACGGGCAAATACGTCAGAGAAGTACGCAGGGTCTTTATGAAAACGCTCAGAAATCTTGCGGTATTCTGGGTCCATTTTCATCGCCATATCAGCGTCGGTCATCATGGGCATACAACGGATCGATGGATCTTCCACATCCACCGGCATGTGCTCTTCTTTGATACCGATGGGCTGCCATTGGCTTGCCCCGGCTGGGCTTGTGGTTAATTCCCAGTCGTACCCTAGCAACAAGTCGAAGTAGCCGTTATCCCACTGCGTTGGGTTAGTGGTCCAAGCGCCTTCAATGCCACTGGTGACTGTATCGCGCCCAATGCCACGGGTTTTGTGGTTGTTCCAACCCATGCCTTGCTCTTCAATGTCTGCGGCTTCTGGTTCTGGGCCTAAATTCGCCGCATCACCATTACCATGTGATTTACCCACAGTATGACCACCGGCAGTCAAAGCAACGGTTTCTTCATCGTTCATTGCCATACGAGCAAAGGTTTCGCGAATATCGTGCGCACTCTTCAAAGGGTTAGATTTACCATCCGGGCCTTCTGGGTTGACGTAGATTAAGCCCATCATCACCGCGGCTAGCGGGTTTTCTAACTCACGCTCGCCTTCATACCTTGATCCTTCACCACCACTTGGCTGCAACCATTCTTTTTCAGAACCCCAGTACACGTCTTTTTCTGGGTGCCAAATGTCTTCTCGACCACCAGCAAAGCCAAAGGTTTTTAAGCCCATGGATTCATACGCCATGGTGCCAGCCAGGATCATCAAATCAGCCCAAGAAAGCTTGTTGCCGTATTTCTTTTTGATTGGCCACAACAAACGACGCGCTTTATCGAGGTTGGCGTTGTCCGGCCAGCTGTTAAGCGGTGCAAAACGCTGATTACCCGTGCCTGCGCCACCACGACCATCGGCGATACGGTAGCTACCCGCTGAGTGCCACGCCATACGAATCATCAAGCCACCGTAGTGACCCCAGTCCGCAGGCCACCACTCTTGGCTATCGGTCATCATGGCTTTTACATCATTTTTAACGGCGTCGAGATCCAGTTTTTTAAATTCTTCGGCGTAGTCAAAATCTTCACCCAACGGGTTCGTTTTGCTGTCGTGCTGATGCAATATGTCAAGGTTCAGTGCATTCGGCCACCACGCTGTATTGGAGCTACCGGTATCGGTATTTGCGCCGTGCATCACTGGGCACTTACCTGCTGACGATTGTTTGTTATCCATGGTAATTCCTCTGTTCTGTCCAATTTCTTGGTTGCGTGTTCTTGTGAAGTCAGGTGATATATTAGCGAAACCATTCCATATAAAAATTCAATTAAATTTATAGGGCTGATAGTTTTTATCATCAATCATGGCTTAGCATGGCCTGATCAGAAAATCTCACCAATTACTTTAGTGTAACGATATGGCATTTGCACAATGACGATAGAAATCAATTAAGACTATCGCGGCTTATATTGGGTCGCGCAATAAGCCCGTAACACGTCAGGGCTGCGTAATTGCTTATGTTTTGTTTTACGTCCACCCATTCGCTGACGCCACATTTTGAAAGACGATGGTTTCATTTCGCTGCGCATCAGCTTAATCACCGCCGACTCGTTGAGGCCGTAAAGGGTTTCAATTGCTTCAAATGGGGTTCGATCTTCCCAAGCCATTTCAATAATGCGGGAGATATCACTAGTAGGTAGGTCATGAGTGCAGACAGACAATTTAGTAGTCATACATGCAATCTCTGTAGTTCAGGGGAATCATTTTAAGTAGCTATCGTGTGCATAACAACAACTGACAACCTTCCTATAGCATCATTGTCACTTGGCGAGCCAGTTTGACTCACCTACCATAGCGCTATGCCTACCCCTTTATTTGAACCTTACCGTCGTGGCCCAGTCCACCGCTCTGAAGACGAGTACATTTCCTTTCGTGAAGTGCGTGACCGCTTTGGCTTTTATGGCGTCAAGATTGGGCGCTGGGTTACTCAAAATGAGCAAGAGCACGCGGCAGTTCACTTCTACGATGCCTTGTGTGATTTGATGCATATTTTGCAAGTACCCGAGGACGTCATTTCATTGCGAGGCACATTGGGGCTGCATTACGGTACCGGAGGACGCCCCGGTGTGGCTGCACATTACAGTCCTTCAGAGAAAATATTCGCACTAGCAAAAAACGCTGGGCCGGGCAGTATTGCCCATGAATGGTTTCATGCGTTTGATCATTACATCGCACCACGCGCATTCAACATCACCAATACTAAACGATTTGGCTCTTGCGCTTGGTTAAAACAAGACGACGCCGTGTTTCATCCACTCAATGAGTTACTGTTTGCTTGTTACCAAGCCATCTTGTTGGATTCATCAGGGAGTGGCGTCAGCGATTTATTCAAAGCGTCAGCAGCAGAGGATCGAGAGCGAGGTATTATTTATTACGCTTTACCTGAAGAATTGAGCGCCCGCGCGTTTGAGGCCTTTATTCAAGATGCGACGATCAAGAACAGCTTTTTAGTCAAAGGGACAGTTAAATCTGAGGAGGCCAAACTAGGTTTGTATCCACAGGGGCCGCAGCGACAACGCATCAATCAAGCGTTTGCTCGTTATTTTTCGGCGCTAGGGGCTGCACTCAGGTAATATCTAACTATAAGAACAACGTTTTTTTATTTGTATTCAAGCATAGGCAGTTTATGAGCACTCCCGCTAAGGGCAGTCGTATTTGGCTTTATCTATCAGGGCTCACCCTACTCGTGGCTATCGCCGCCGGTGGTTATGCCGCGTTTTGGGTATGGAGCAATATTTCCGCGCACATTCCACTGCACGACCAACAAGCACGCATTAAAATTGCACACAGCTTCCCTGTAACTGTCGATATTCTTGACCCCTTGCAGGTCGAGATTGATACCGTCATTGCCTCCAGCGTGCCGATTGATCAAAAGATCACGATTCCACTGCGTGAGCAGTTAGATGTATCGGTCGACTTTAAAGGCAAAGTACCTGTCAAAATGACTATCCCGGTAAATGAAACCATCCATATTGATCAGATGATTCCGGTAAATGGAGAAGTCAGCGTTAAAATTTTAGGTTTCTGGGTGGATGTGCCTTTAAATGGTGAATTACCGGTTAAAACTGACATCCCGGTGAATCTCAATATCCCTATTGATCGCTCTGTAGATTTATCGTTCAGCACCCCCGCCAAAGTGAATGTAAATGATGACATTACGGTATCTCTCAAAACACTGATTACCTCAGACATCCCGATCCGCGCTGAGTTATCCGTACCCGTACTCAATTCGCTGAATGCGGATGTCACGCTCATCGAACAAACGAATATTGCGATTACTGAGATGAACCTTGATCTGCCATTAAAAGATTTGCGCTTTAGTACTACCTTGTCTGAAAAATATAAAGCGGCTAAAAAACAAGAACAAGAACTCAAGCAAACTGAAGTACAGCCATGATCACGCTTCGCCAAACCATTATTACCGGTTGGTTACTGGTGCTGCTCTCCGTGATTGGCGCCGTAATTGGCTTTGTGTTGTACAGCAAACTGGTGATTGGCGTATCCATTGAGCGGCAATTAAGCTCCATTAAATTTGGTGATGCTTTTGTAATAGACACCGAAACCACCAATATTGCCAACTTTCGTTTTTCAGGCAGTGTGCCCATTGAGCTGCCTCTAAATGCGGTCGAGCTGCCATTAACATTAAAAGGTACTTACACTGCAAATATCGATATTGATACACGAATCCCTATCGATATTGATGCGCTTTTTAGTGAAAATATTTTGGTAGAAACCAACCTCGATGTTGCCTCTGATATCAAACTGGTCAGCCGCTGGCTGCCGCGATTACCCGTAACAGGCGTTATTCCTATTCGATTTGAGCTACCTGTTGGTTTTTCTGTACCAGTCAGGACGACGATGCCATTTAAATATCATGGGCCGGTTACCTTCTCTGTCGATCAAACTATTACACCGAATACAGATCATGTAATTTCAACGAGTATGCAATTAGACCATACAACCCAAGCGCCGATTAAAAATCACTTTCAGGTGAGCGTGAACGGGGAGCAGGCGCAGATTCCTATTTCTTTTGATGACGTTACCGTGCAGATCCCTCTGAGTACGATTAAATACGCGCCGTCGAAATAACGTCGACACTCTTCGTCTGACCTTCTTAAATAACAACCAATAAAAAGCGCCCTTAGATTTTCTCTAAGAGCGCTTTTTTATTTTTAGCGAGTCAGTATAAATAAGGTCATAACCTAGAAGTTATGACGATAGCCCACGCTGTAGAATCGAACGTCTTCTGCAAAGGACGTGAACATAAACTCCACGGCATCTGTGCCATTCACTTCGTAATCAGCACCCACCGCAAAGGTCAGTACATCCGCCGATTTGTTATCAATATTCAAGCCATCGGCCACGTCATAAAATACACGGTTCATACCTAACTTAAACTGGCCACGTAGCTTGCCGTAGCTGACAAGCTCAGGACGGTACTGCAGGTATAGCGCGAGGCTGCTGTAATCGACCCAGCCGGTATTTACCCCCGCCTTGCCGAGTATGCCGTAGGTGGCTTCTGCAGCCAGTTCATCGGTGAGCTGATAACCCAAGCCAAACACGAAGCCCGCGCCGTTTTCATCCGTCAGTTCTAGCGAGTCGGCAAGATCGGTATCAAACTTAGTTAAGCCCACAGACGTCACAAAGCTGAAGTTAGATGATTGCGGCTCGCCATCTGCGGCTTCGCTATCTATCCCTTGGCTATCCGCCGCCTGAGAGTGCCCCGCCACGATAGCCAGTGGCATAGCCACCAGCAAACGTGTACGACGACGCATCAATACTAATGCGCCCGCTAACAAGAACAAAATACCTAAGCTCATGCTTCCCTTACTCGCTGTTTTAACATCAATGTCGGTATTAACGGATGGGTCAACGGTATCGAGTACGCCATCGCCGTCGAGATCGTCGAGGGTGGCACCCGGAGCCAGATCAACCGGCAGTGCTATTTCAGTATCGATATCATCGCGGATGCCGTCGTTGTCGGCGTCGTCATCCAGATAATCAACAATGCCGTCACCATCGAGATCGGGTAATTCACGATCATCACGAACACCGTTGCCGTTAGCATCTACACCGTTCGCTACGCCATTGATTAGGGCGTCAAAGCCGTCGTCAATGCCGTCACCATCGGCGTCTTCGCCAGTAAAGAATTGAGCTAGTTCAGCGTTTTCGTCCACGTCAGAACGGTTGTCGTTGTCGTCATCTGGGTCAAGGTGATTCGGGATGCCATCGCCATCGAAGTCTTTGGCTGAACCAAAGGCACCAATCGCGTTATCCACCACATCCGCCAAGCCATCGAGGTCAACATCCGTCGTTACGTCAATCACGCCGTCCAGATCAAGATCGAGTGCGGCTAACACACCACCTAGGCTCAGGTCAGTGTCGGTGCCATTACTCTTCAACTGTAGGAAATCAGCAATACCATCCACATCGGTATCAGGCAGATCAGCGTAGTCAGTGATAATCGCGGTACCGGCATCCACCAGCGCGTTTTCATCAGCGTCAGGCAAGCCTGCTTCGATCAGGTCAAAGACACCATCACCATCCGCGTCGATATCCAACGAGTTGATAATGCCATCGCCGTCGGTATCGACTTCAGCTGTTTTCGCGGCGACAGTTGCTAGCGCGGCAGCACTAACAACAGGCGCGCTCACTACAGGGGTTGGTGCAAAGGCAGCGATAAAACCAGACAAGGTTTCAAACTCATCAATCACGCCGTTTAAGTTTGCGTCGGTGTAGCCTCTGAAGTCTGGGAACCCATCGCCATCTACATCAAAGTCGAACAGATTCACAATGCCATCGCTGTCATCGTCAGCCATATCAACCAGAGCGTCGATTTCGAGGTTATCGCGAATGCCGTCATTATCAGCATCGACGTCGTCCCTATCATCAATACCGTCACGATCTGTATCCGCTAAGCCATCGTCTTCCAGCATATTTGGCAAGCCGTCGAGGTCGTCATCCTGCCCCTCTAGAATCGCGTCAACGAGTGCTTCGAGTTCGCTGAGTTCATCAATGTCACCATCAGCAACTTGCTGATTCACTGCTCGATTCAGAATCGACAGTATTCGGGTGAGTTCGTCATCCGTCAGTTCGCTTAAGCCAACATTGCGGTAGTCATCAAAGGTTGGTGCGGCACTGATCGCGCCGACAGAGTCAGTGATGTTATTCCAAGCGTTCTGCTCGATACTGATCACCGTCGCGGTGGCTAAAGAAACCGCCGTTTCCGCAAAATTCGCATCATCGACATAGCTGACATCAACAGTCAGAGTATTACCAATATCCGATGTTTGAATAACGTAAGTTTCATCGCCGCCAACCACGGTGGCAGTCGCTCCAGTAGACGTCCACTGATACGTGATGGTGTTAGTGATGTTGTCCGGATCAACCACAATCGCAGTTAAGGTTTGACCTTCAACCGCAAAGCCATTGATAGACACACTACCCGAGGAGTTCGTCGTGACTGTTACCAGAGGCGATACCTCGTTCAGGTTGCCCACGGCATCTTCACTAACGCCAGCAGCAATCTCTAGCGTTACATCCGTTCCAGGTGCTGTTGGTGTCACGGTCGCCGTGTAGGTCGTGCCCGAACCAGCAAAGTCACTCACGGTTGCATTCGTCGCGGTAATTTCCGTGTCAACAAAGCCTGTGACCACTTCCGAGAACGTAATGGTTATAGGGAAGGCGTCCGGGGAATTAACCGGTGCTGTCACTGCAACGGTCGGTAAGGTGTTATCCACACTGAACGTCGCGGATGTTCCACCGGCCTCTGCTGGGTTGCTTACCGCATCTGCCGCAGTACCTGCAGGGACTGTGATACCCAAAGTACCGTCACCGGTAATACCGCTAAGCGTCACGGTGCGGGTCGCAGCTCCAGAGCCTGTAACAGCAACCGTAGCATCTGCCGTTCCTGTTTTATTAAGAACGATATCACTCGGCGTCAACGTGACGTTATCGGCGTCTGCATACGTCACTGTGTACGTCACATCTGCTGATGCCGTCGCGGTAGTCGAAGGTGCACTGACTGACGTGGTTGGTGCAGTATTATCCAGTGTGAAGGTTTCGTCCGTCGCAGGCTCTGCAATCACCAATACGTTACCCGCACTGTCAGAAATTGCTGCAGAAGCACTCAGATTCAAACCGACCACACCATTCAGCGAAGCCAGGTCACCACCGCTTGCAGTGACCTGGTACGTCGTACTGGTGAGTGGTAACGCGGCAATCATCGCCGTTGAACCCGTTAGCGAGAAGCTCGCTGCAGACACACCGTTAACCGCTTCACTCAGGGTCGCAGTCCAACTGACGCTGTCAGCCGCTGTATTTTCTGTGCTGGGGGTCAGGCGTGTAAACGACACGAGTGTCGGTACTGTACCGTCATAAGTTGCCGTTAGCTGCGGTGCCGCGGTGTTATTGTTGCCAGCCACATCAATCGCAACTGCGCCAGCTACGTCAAGTGCGACTGCACCATCTGCCGTCGGTGTTACCAGTACTGTGTAAGTAGAACCCGAACCGCTGAATGCACTTAAGGTCGCGTTGCCAGCAGTGATGTCGGTGACATTAAACCCAGTCACGTCTTCGCTGAAGGTAATGGTCGCCGTGAACGCGGCATTAATATTTCCTGACGCCCCGGTGATCGCGACAGTAGGTAACGTCGCATCATAAGTTGCCGCCAGCTGTGTTGCTGCGGTATTGCTGTTATTCGCAACATCCACCGCAACCGCACCTAGAACATTCAACGCAACAGCACCATCGACGCTAGGCGTTACCAGAACTGTGTAGGTAGAACCAGAGCCAGCAAATGCACTTAATGTAGCGTTACTCGCAACGATGTCCGAAACATCGAAACCAGTGACTGCCTCACTAAAGGTAATCGTTGCAGTGAAGGCTGAGTTGATAAAGCCAGATGCGCCCGAAATTGCGACAGTAGGCACAGTTGCGTCAAAGTTCACAGCCAGCTGTGAAGCCGCCGTGTTGCTATTGTTTGCAATATCCAGCGCAACCGCAGCAGCCACATCCAGCGTCACTGCACCGTCTGCGGTTGGCGTTACCAGAACGGTGTAAGTAGAACCCGTCCCTGTAAATCCACTGAGCGTCGCATTAGACACAGCAATATCAGAGACATCAAATCCAGTCACACCTTCACTGAAAGTAATGGTCGCCGTGAACGGTGCGTTGATATTGCCCGAGGCGCCACTGATAGCGACAGTTGGCACCGTGCCATCAAAATTAACGGCTAGTTGTGAAGCTGCAGTATTGCTGTTACTTGCAACATCTAGCGCAACTGCAGCAGCAACATCCATCGTCACCTCACCATCTGCTGTTGGCGTCACCAGAACTGTGTAACTAGAACCAGTTCCAGCAAATCCACTCAAGGTCGCGTTAGATGCAGCAATATCGGTAACATCAAAGCCCGTCACGTCTTCACTAAAGGAGATCGTCGCCGTAAATGGCGCATTGATATTCCCGGTGGCGCCGCTGATAGCAACGGTTGGTACTTCTACATCGTATGTAGCAGAAAGCTGAGTAGCAGCAGTATTGCCATTATCTGCAATATCCACAGCCACATCACTGGCAACATCGAGTGTCACTTCACCGTCTGTGGCCGGTGTAACCAGTACCGTATAAGTCGAACCAGAACCCGCGAACGCACTGAGCGTCGCGTTGGATGCTGCGATATCTGAAATATCAAAACCAGTCACATCTTCACTGAAGGTGATGGTTGCGGTAAACGCGGAGTTGATAAAGCCAGACGCTCCGGTGATCGCTACGGTTGGCAAGCTGCCATCGAAGTTAGCCGTCAATTGCGGCGCGGCTGTGTTGCTATTGCCAGCCACATCCGTTGATACCGCACCGGCGACATCGAGGGTGACTGTACCATTAGCCGTTGGTGTTACCAGTACAGTGTACGCAGAACCCGAACCGCTGAATGCACTTAAGGTCGCGTTGCCAGCAGTGATGTCTGTGACATTAAACCCAGTCACGTCTTCGCTGAAAGTAATGGTCGCCGTGAACGCGGCATTAATATTTCCTGACGCCCCGGTGATCGCGACTGTCGGTACGGTCGCATCATAGGTCACAGCAAGTTCTGCTGCGGCAGTGTTACTGTTGTTTGCAACGTCTACGGCAACCGCACCGGCAACATCCAGGGTCACTGCACCGTCTGCCGTAGGGGTAACCAATACGGTATAAACCGATCCGGAGCCACTGAAACTACTCAACGTCGCATTGCTCGCAACGATGTCCGCAACATTAAACCCAGTCACAGCTTCACTAAAGGTAATCGTTGCAGTGAAGGCTGAGTTGATAAAGCCAGATGCGCCCGAAATTGCGACAGTAGGCACGGTTGCGTCAAAGTTAACAGCCAGCTGTGTTGCCGCCGTGTTGCTGTTGTTGGCAACATCAAGCGCAGCGGCAGCCGCCACATCCAACGTCACTGCGCCGTCTGCGGTTGGGGTAACAAAGACCGTATAAGTTGACCCCGTCCCTGTAAATCCACTTAACGTTGCATTCGTTACCGCGATATCTGAGACATCAAACCCCGTCACATCTTCACTAAAGGTAATGGTCGCAGTGAACGGTGTATTGATATTGCCCGATGCGCCGCTGATAGCGACGGTAGGCACAGTGCCATCGAAAGTAGCTGATAGTTGCGTTGCTGCTGTGTTGCTGTTGTTTGCAACATCTAGTGCAATCGCAGCAGCAACATCAAGCGTCACCTCACCATCTGCCGTTGGCGTCACCAGAACTGTATAACTGGAGCCAGTTCCAGCAAATCCACTCAACGTTGCATTGCCAGTAGTGATGTCTGTGACATCAAAGCCTGTTACGTCTTCGCTGAAGGTAATCGTTGCGGTAAATGGCGCGTTGATGTTCCCGGTTGCGCCGCTGATAGCAACGGTTGGTACTTCTACATCATAAGTCGCGGTGAGCTGAGTCGCCGCCGTATTGCCGTTATTCGCAATATCTACAGCCACGTCACTAGCGACGTCTAAGGTCACTGCACCGTCGGCTGTTGGAGTCACCAGAACAGTGTAACTAGAACCAGTTCCAGTAAATCCACTCAACGTCGCGTTGGATACTGCGATATCTGAAATATCAAAACCGGTCACGTCTTCACTGAAGTTAATGGTTGCGGTAAACGCGGAGTTGATAAAGCCAGACGCTCCGGTGATCGCTACGGTTGGCAAACTGCCATCGAAGTTAGCCGTCAATTGCGAGGCCGCCGTGTTGCTATTGTTGGCCACATCAATCGCGACCGCACTAGCAACATCAAGGGTGACAGCACCGTCCGCAGATGGCGTGACCAGTACGCTGTAAACTGAGCCTGAGCCGGCAAAATTACTTAACGAAGCGTTCGTTGCAGCGATGTCAGAAACATCAAAGCCTGTGACATCTTCACTGAAAGTAATGGTCGCGGTGAAGGCTGCGTTAATATTGCCCGACGCGCCCGAGAGAGCAACCGTTGGCACTGTCGCATCATACGTCACAGCAAGTTCTGCTGCGGCAGTGTTACTGTTGTTTGCAACGTCTACAGCAACCGCACCGGCAACATTCAGTGCAACCGCACCGTCTGCACTTGGAGTAACAAGTACTGTGTACGTTGAGCCAGAACCAGCAAATCCACTTAATGTAGCGTTACTCGCAACGATGTCAGAAACATCAAAGCCTGTGACGTCTTCACTAAAAGTAATGGTTGCAGTGAAGGCTGAGTTGATGAAACCAGATGCACCCGTAATGGCAACCGTTGGAACAGAACCATCAAAATCAGCGGATAGCTGGGTAGCTGCGGCGTTACTGTTGCCGGCTAAATCCACGGCCGCTGCACTCGCCACATCCAGTGTCACTGCACCGTCTGCGGTTGGAGTAACAAAAACGGTGTAAGTAGAACCCGTCCCTGCAAATCCACTCAGCGTTGCATTCGCTGCCACAATGTCAGAGACATCAAAGCCCGTCACATCTTCGCTAAAGGTAATGGTCGCGGTAAAGGCTGCGTTGATATTGCCCGATGCACCGGTAATGGCGACCGTCGGTTGCACCCCATCCACCAGCACACCCGAGGTATCAGCCACACCACTCAGGGCTGTCACTATGGCATTACCCGCAACGTCAGTGATGACACCACTGTTCAGGCTTAACGAATCAATACTGATGCCATCGGTATCTTCGTCATTATTCTGCACGGTATAACTAAACGTTAAGGTATCGCTGCCAGTACCCGAGACATAAACAGCACTCTCATTGCTGCTGCCTATCGTCAGGTCTAACGCTGGTGTACCGCTTGCCGTATCAACCGTTAATACTTCATTTGCAGTCAGCGTGAAGCTCAACGTTTCGCCTGTCATATAAGTATCAGCAACAGGAGCGGTCACCTGAGTAACCGTTGGCGGAATCGCATCCAGCTGAATTTGGAAAGCGCTTAATGTCAACGCACTGCTGGCGTTACCGTTAGCATCCGTGACGGTGACAGTACAGTCACTGTAGGTGCCATCGACCAATGGTGTGCTGTTATCTGACTGAGTCAGGGTAATCGTTTGATTACCCGCCGCAATCGCCCCCTCACTGGCACTGCCACAAGAGCCGCCAACCGCTAACGTACCCGCCTGACTGATGTAAATCGTCACGTCTGGCGTCGGATCATTGGTTGGGCTGGTCACGGCGGTGACTTCTGAAAGACTGGGCGCCAAGGTATCAACCGTGATAGTAAAAGTCTTGAGCTGCGAAAGGTCATCACCGCCATTCGTCACGCCCCCGCTATCACGCACTTGCGCCTGAATCGTGGCAACGCCTTCAACGTTCGCTGTTGGGGTGTATGTCAGTGTGCCATTACTCGCGATACTGACCGATGTAATGACGCCGCTTGGATCAGACACTTCGCTGACCAAATAACCCAAAACGGTTTGCGTATTTTCATCCGCACCGCCGCCAGCACTCGACATAGACGCAAATCCAACCACCGTTTGAGCGCTTCCCCCCACACCGTTGAATGTCTGATTAGCTAGCGAGGAAATTGTGGGTTCGTCGTTAACCGGGGTAATCGTCACGTTCACAAAACGGCTATCGATGTTAGTGCCATCACTCACCAACACACCAAAGTTGTCACTGCCATTAGCATTTAGTTGAGGCGTATAAGTGACGGAGGTTGGCGTGGCATTGGTGGTAGGAGTAGAAGCCGTCCCGGAAGCTTGTGGCGTGCCCTTTGAACCGCCAGAGGCGGACCAAGTTAACGTCTGGCCAGAGTCGGAATCCGCCGTTGCAAAATTAGAAACATTAACCGCATTACTGCCAGAATCTTCCAAGACGGTGATGCTAATCGGTGGATTCGCCATCACCGGAACAGCACCGGTATTCACAAAAAAAGTATCAGTAGCTGAGTTGTTTCTGTCATCTGTGGCCGTCACCGTAATGTTGGCGCCACCCTGCCCAACCACGTTGGCAATCGTCAGATAAAATAAGTTCCCTGGAGAAGTACCGGGGTCGCGAGTAACACTAATATCGGCATTACGAATTGCACTTTGATTGTCGGATGTGACCGTGACATTAATAACGTCTAAATAATTTGCGCCAGTAATCGGGGGATCTTCAATTTCAAAATCCAGCGTAATATTCCCCCCCACGGCTAATGAAATATCCGTAAGAAATACGCCGGGATTATCCTTAGGGAAAACCGGCGGTAAGTTATCTCCGCTTGTCCATGTGTATCCTAGAATCGTACAGATACTGTCACTGATAATTGGATCGCCCGTCGTATAATAAGCAGGCGCTCCGCCTGCAGTCACACAGCTCAA
>NVWL01000086.1 GCA_002733645.1 Oceanobacter sp. | reverse complement strand
TTTGCTTTCATCTTCGTTCCTTACAGTCACTGCGATGAAACCAAAACACTCACTTATTTTATGCAGCCAGTCTGTCTATTGAATGCTGACGGGGGACACAGCAGCTCAAGGCTGTCTATGTGTTCGGCTGGTATGTCGGCGAAACCGTCGAAGATCCTGAACAGCGTTCACTCCGAGGGAATATGATTTTTTGTGTAAGGCGCTCCGCCAGGCAACCCGTCATTGGACGGGAGCCTGCAAAGAATTTAAGAATTCTTTTCATTACAACGGGACATGTTTGGTAACCACTAAATCCTCGGAGTTCAGCCATTTCTGCTCGTTGAGGTCCTGATTCTTTTTTGACGGGGTACCCCAGTTCGGTAGGGGGAAGAATACCACAAATCTTGTCAAAGCCCATCCTACGGAGTGTAGGGGGTAATCAAGTCGAGTTCGTCGAGAGCGACCGCCAAGTCAAACCGCGGCCAAATTGGTTTCGACGAGCCTTTGACTATGAACCGTTCTAGAGTGTCAACGCGAGCGAGATCGGTCTTCGTCCGCTGCCGCAATGAGTTGAAATTGGAGCTTGGGTAGATATCAGGCCATTTATTGATCAGCGCTCGCGCGATCGATGCGGGGTTTACATCTTCCCCGCGGATCCGTTTGCACTCGCGAACAAACCAGACATCAGCAGTGATCTGCGCCGAATGGTTACGTATTCGACCAACATTTCGCGGAAGACCATCCCATGAACTTGCAAGTACCAACTGTATTTCTCGTTCCTCACGCTCTCGCTCCAAGAGATCAAGGAACTCGGTTGTGAAATAGCCACGCTTGATTGCCTTGCGGCGCGCGAGGCGCTTGTTCTCTGCCTCCCGGCGCTTGCGCTCAACCTCCCTGCTGTCGAGTTCTGCAAGAGCCGCAGTGTCGTTTCCTGACCTGAAGCCACCGTGTGAGACTATCACTGAGACCAAGCCATCAAATTCCCGCTGTGCCGTCGGACATACAGAGGGGTTCTTCAGCCCAAAACTGCCACCTGCCTGACCAAAGCGGACAAAAGCGCTCTTGATATCGGGTGTTACGGAGAGCCGGGCTTTGGCGACACGCTCGCAGGCGTCACTGGCTAGGCATCGCATGCAGCGACTTTTGACTGTGCCGAACCGGGGGTGGGAGATGGGCTGACTTCCGCCATGCCTCACGTAGGCAGTGGGCTGTCCGAAACATGGCTTCATGAGCAATGGCATACGGATGATGTGACAGTCATTGTCGCGTAGTACCGCGTTCATCGAGATTTGGACTTTATTGTCCAGCCTCATACCCTGCCAAGGATCGTGGCCGGCCCAGTGGCGTACTTTCTGCTTGGGCGTGAGGCTGAATAGCTCGCGGAGGCGCTTCTCGCTCATTGCGCTCCTCCACGAGATGTGGTGTAGTTCTTTTTGCTTTCCACGTTTGTTCTCCTTTCTGCCTGCGTTGAACGAACGCATCCAGTAACCAGACTCTCGCCGAAGTCGTGTTGGCTTTTGTTGCATTCTGCTGTCCCCCGTGACATCTGCCGCGATATGGAAGAGCATGCAGAGCGAGATCGAAAGCGCCTACAGGAAAGGGAAAAGAAGGCAGCGCAGAGGGCGCGTAGGCCAAAGCCAGTGGCACCGCCTGAGCCTTCCGACGAGTTCATTTTGCTTGTATTTGCCGAGCGAGACTTCCGCCTAAAACGCGAATACGCAATGTGGCACCATCCCGATATGCAAACATATGCCTACCGGTGGGCGCATTTGATTTTCTCTGCCGATGTGTGGGCAGCTCAGGCCGTCCTTGAAAAACAGCATGGACGTAAGTGCACTTCCCCAACGAGAATCGTGAACTGGTTGTTAAAACGGGGCCTAACGCACGGATGCACAAGGGCGTCCTTACGCACGATGGTCTACCGGGCCTTCGGGAAGCTCAAGCGTTTAGAGAGCGAGCCTTACCTGTTAGACCGCCGAGAAGTCGTGTGGCCACCATTTTCGCTTGAAGAAGCAGTCGCTCGCTCGGCGGCGGCAAAACAGGAAGCGTGAAGGGCGCCCTTATTTGTAAATCAGTTGTCATTTGAGCGCGGTTCCAGCGATATAGGTCACAACTGCTCTTCGCTCGGGATACCTGCATGTCAAACTGTGAGACATTGATGCGAGACAAAGGTTCTCTGGATCGAGATAACCTATTGATTTTAAAAGAATGGTGAGCCCTGCTGGGTTCGAACCAGCGACCTACTGATTAAAAGTCAGTTGCTCTACCGACTGAGCTAAGGGCCCCCTGTGCGAGCTGGTGCAGCGCATTCAGCCTTCGGGAAGCGCTTCCCTAGGGGCGCTTTGGGGCATGGTCAAGCGGCTTTGGCGCTTTTTTCCGGTCGTTTTTTCGGTCGCCTGTTGCGACTACGCAATTGGGTGATTGTTCGTCCGGTGAGCGGGTCGTGCCAATCACCGGCAATTTCTGCGGCAGGCCCCAGAACAAAGTCGCGCTCGCGCATCAGCGGATGGGGAATGGTGAGGGCGGGGTCGGTACTGACAAAGGCGCCGCCGCTCCACAGGATGATATCCAAATCAAGTACGCGGCGGGACCATGGCTGGCCTCTGCGCGGTCCGAAATCCGATTCGATATGTTTGAGCAGGTAGAGCAGCGCCGCTGGCGACAGGGATGATTCGATGATCGCGACGGCATTGGCATAGCGGCGCCGGGACGGTCCGACCGGCCGCGATGCGATGATCGAAGATGTTTTTGCTACCACCACCTTGGCTTGGGCCAACCGCTCCCAGGCCGCAGCAATGACCGCAGGGGGCAGGCCCAGACACTGGTGGCGCTGGTTCGAACCAGCCGCGATCAGGTAACGCATAGGCGGCACTTGGGCTCCTCTGGACGACGAAGCGGAAAGGAATGGAACAATTGGTTCCAAGCGGGCGGATCGCCTGCTATCATGCAAGCAATGATTAGGAAATCAAGGAGAAGCTTCGTGCGTCATCATCATTTCACTTTAGCGGGCGTTGCCCTGTTGTCCCTGCTGTCCGCCGGTTGCACCCCGGAAGGCGAATCCCCTGGCGAGGTTAGCGGCAATGTCGCCCGCGCCGCTCTTGAGGGCGCCGACAAGACGCAATATGGTGAAGTCATTGTCGCGCAGGGCGACGATGGACTGATCGTCAACATAAAGGCAACCGGCATGTCGCCGGGGCCGCACGGCGTGCATATTCACGAAACCGGAAAATGCGAAGGTCCCGACTTCAAGTCGGCAGGCGGCCACTGGAATCCGCAATCAAAAGAACATGGCTTTGACAATCCGCAAGGCGCTCATGCCGGCGATTTTTTCAATCTTGATGTTGGCGCTGATGGTACGGGTGCGCTGGAAGCGAAAATTTCAGGCGCGTCTTTGAGCGGGGGCGATAACGCCCTGCTTGACGCCGATGGAGCGGCTTTTGTCGTACATGAGGGCGCCGATGATCTGAAAACCGATCCATCCGGAGAAAGCGGCGGACGGCTTGCCTGCGGCGTGTTTGTGCAGGGCCGCTGATTGCAAAAAGCCTGTTGGATTGTTGGCATAGAGTAGCGTTATGAACCAGTCGGTGTTGTTTGTATGTCTCGGTAATATCTGCCGTTCGCCGCTGGCAGAAGCGGCCTTGCGGCGGGAGTGCGCGCACTCTGACTTCAATGTCGTGATCGATTCAGCCGGTACCGGCGACTGGCATGTTGGCCAGCCGCCGGACGAGCGGGCGCAGGCGGCGGCCAGCCGCAACGGCGTTGAGATCGGGCACTTGCGGGCGCGGCAGGTGACCGGTGCCGATTTTCACGATTTCGATCATATCATCGCGCTGGATAGCCAGAATTTGCGTGATCTGGAGGCGATGCGTCCGGCCAAGGGCGTGGCGCAATTGTCGTTGCTGCTCGACCATGTCGAAGGCAGGGCGGGGCAAGATGTGGCTGATCCCTATTACGGGGGCGACGAGGACTTCGACCAGACCTGGGCAGAGGTAACCGCAGCCGCGAAAACACTCAGCAGCCGGCTGGCAGCTGGCTAGGGCGATTGCGCCTTGTCAAAATTCTCATCCCGTCGCTCATCGCCAAAAGAAGCAAAAAGTCTGCGGGGTTTTTCACAGGCGCAATAGATGCTATCTATTGAATCCATCAGTAATATTTGGGTAAACAACCCCGGTTTCCCTTGAAAAACCTACGCCGGTGCCCGATATTGTGAAGCATAGGGCTGGTTTGTCGGCCCGTTAATTTGAGGAGTATGGATATTATGGCTTGGCAAGATCCAAGAACAACCTTCGGGCAGCCCCCAGTGGGTGCCGCATCGCAAACGCAGGTTGCGTTTGATGAAGGCCTGCGCACCTACATGCTCAAAGTTTACAATTACATGGCCAGCGGTGTGTTGCTGACCGGCATTGTTGCAATGCTGTTTGCCAGCTCCGGGCTCGCACAGGATATCATGTTCGGCGGCGGACCGCTGAAATGGCTGATCATGCTTTCGCCACTCGCGATCGTATTTGCCATGAGCTTTGGCCAGAACAAGTTCTCCACATCCACGCTTCAGGCGATGTTCTGGGGCTTCGCGGCGCTGATGGGCATGTCGATGTCGACTATTTTCCTGGTCTATACGGGCACGTCGATTGCGCAGACGTTCTTCGCGACCGCAGCCGCGTTCCTCGGACTCAGCCTGTATGGCTACACGACCAAGAAGGACCTGTCCGGCATGGGCAGCTTCCTGATCATGGGCGTGGTTGGCTTGCTGGTTGCGATGGTGATAAACATCTTCCTGCAATCCACGATGATGCAGCTGGTTATCAGTGCGATCGGTGTTCTGGTTTTCGCCGGACTGACTGCTTATGACACGCAGCGGATCAAGAGCATGTACGCTTATGTGGCTGGCACCGATATGGTCGGCAAGACGGTGGTTTTGAGCGCGCTCAGCCTCTATCTTGACTTTATCAACATGTTCCAGTTTCTGCTCTATTTCATGGGCAACCAAGAATAGGTCAGATTGTCTTGAATTGATGGAAAAGCCCGGCAGGAACCTGTCGGGCTTTTTTGTTTGGCGGCTCGTCGAGATTTCGTCGCAATTGCTGGACAAGTGTTAGCGTGAATCATAAAGCAGCGGCTGTTGTTTTAGGAGAGTGTTACGATGCCGCGTTTGAAGGATTTGCGACTGATATTGATAGCGAGTGGCTTGGCCGCTCTGGCAGCCTGTCAAACACCGCCACCGCCCCCACCACCG
>NVWL01000085.1 GCA_002733645.1 Oceanobacter sp. | reverse complement strand
GTGGAACGAATGTACGATGTTGTTTCCTGCTCTCTCTCTCTGGAAGAAGTACGGCTGTTGAACACACCAGACACCAAACGGATAGCCAAACAATTTCCGAAAAGACACACAACTTATGTCGACGGTCAACCGCTCGCTTTTCACGCCCGCGCGGCCAACAAACACCGCCACCACGGCGATCCCACAGGCGGTCACCGACGTCGCCACGCACCTCAAACTGGACGTTGAGACCCTGTCGAAGATACGTCGTGAAACCATCGACGCCGCCCTCACGGAGATGCACCTCACAGCAGCCGATCGCGCTGTCATTGACGTGTGGCTTCTGGGCTCTGATCAACCCACGAAGGACGCCACGACCCTCCTTGCGGAGGAAGTGAAGAGGTCCCACGACCTGAACACCTTTCCCTGGCTGGCGTCCGAGGAGGCAGCCATCAGGCAACTCACCTCCATGTCCCAAGATTGGGCGGAGGGACCGACAGCGGCTTTCGACCGACTCCGTGAGGAGTTCATCGCTCGCGTCAAGAACAACGCGATCTCGTCGTTCGAAGTACTCATCGGGCAGTATGCCCTCTTCACCAAGGACAAGGAGTATGCACTATACTTGCTCATGAACCTCCTGCTGCGCGTTCCCCCCAACGGCCGCCTCTCTGTCCACAACTGGATGGTGGCTAGCGAACTTCCCCGTGCGTTCGTGGAGGCACACGGCACCGCGATCTCCGCCTTACAGGTCCCCCTGTTCCCAGCATCATCGGCTATGGCAGCATCCAACCAGAAACTGCTGGAAGGCGCGAGTGGCGGTGGCACGGGCGAGGTGGGTGTAGGATTGGCAAGCAATGCACTGTTCCCGGGGTGCTTCGGCGCGGGGACGCTACCGATCCGACAGGGCGAAGACGGAAGTTTTTCCCTTGTCACAGACGACCTGGAGGGTGCTCTTCAGCACCTGTCCAACCAACTCCAACACCTACAGTCGATCGCAGCATCACGTCGACCCAACCAAGCTAGTCGCGGGTACGGCGGCCGCCCAACCACAAACCACCACGACAATGGTTACAACAACTACAACCGTTCGCAGAACACCTACTCACGGGGATACGGTGGACAGCGTGGTGGCGGAGGACGATTTCCCCGAGCGCGCGGCGGCGAGGCAGCCCCCACGTTAGCGGCGGCTCGAAATGACAGCGACGAACGACTGGAGCCTCCCATCAGCACTGCCGTCCAGGCGAGTGGCACCATGGCCACCGCTCCCTCCAGTAGCACAACGAATCGCAAGGAAACGCCGCGTTTTTAGAGGGTCTGGTGTTGCAAAGACCCATCGGAAACACCACGTACGACCGCCCGCACATGGCAGCCGCTAGCCGCGACACCGTGGCCGCGGTGATTGCCGGCGGCGACGTACGCGGCTGTTTGACGGACCGGGAAATTGACAGCGCTCTGCGTCGTCTGTTCCCGATCGCCCCTTTGGTCCCGTCGGCCCTGTTTTTCTTCTGGGCCAAGGGCCTCATTACCCCCGAAACAGTCCGGGATCAACTCCGCCGAGTTTGGACCCAGACAGCAAATACAACTCTTTTGTGCGTGGCACACTTCAGACATCACTGGGTGTGCATGCGTATTCACGGCGACCTCAACCTGGACTCCACCAGCAAGGTCGAGGTATGGGACTCAGCCCCATCACCGATGGTGCAGCGCGACATACGCCGACTCACCAAGGCCCTTGGATGGCCCGAGGCCCACTTCTTGCCTTCCCCCCGACAAACACGGATGTCGGAAGAGTGCGGCTTGTTTGCGCTGGCAAACTATTCCTTACTAGCCGAAGGTATAACACCGCCCGACATCGGCACGGTGTCCCTTTCACCGTTGCGCCAACTCCTGACGCTATCAGGCCGGGAGCTCGAGACTCAACTCGCTCTGGATTTTCACAACCAATTCATGACACTTGTGCGTACGGCATACGGCATTGCCCCGATCCAGGTGGCTAGCGCACCGTGGCGGCACGACCCTTACGGTGTGGATACGATACGGATTGCCAGGTGCCCGCACGACCACGCAGCCGGGGGCAACACCGACACACCTAAGTGCTGCGCTCGCAAACAGCAAAAACGGGGCGGGGCATTCTGCACAGAAAATGCCATCACAACCGCGGGCGTACCGCTTTGCCGGCTCCACCTCCTGAGCTCCAATACGGGCGACGCAAAGTGCACAGCCACTTCGAAGACCAGCGGCAAGCCATGCTCACACAAGGCCGTCGCCGACCTTGAAACATGCCCATTCCATACGCCTGACGATATTTTCAAACAGTGGTTGAGTTCGTACGAAAGCCGCATGGCCACCATGCCGCCCGACGCCCCCGAGCCCCCACTCACCGACGCGACATCAGATCAGCCCCTCGTAGACGCTCCTCTTGTAGACGCTCTAGCCCAACTCAACGACCCGGACCTCGAGGATGAACTATTTTCAATCGCCGACTTCGCTCAGCCCATGCCACCCACGAACACCGGCGGCGATGAAACAGCACCACCACGCACGCTGGGTCAGTTGTTGGCCAGATTGCGGTTGGCAGCCGACGAAAGTCAGGCCCACCCGTTGGCCCTCCTCGCATGGGAAAAACAAACTATCGCCGGTCATAATCGGGCCCTCCGTTATCTGACGACATCGCCCGCCGCACGAGCACTAGCGGGTCACAACCTCGCCACGGGACTCTTGGAAGTTTTCTGGCGTCGCCGCACCGAGCGCAAATGGACATGGGCTACATTGCTCCGGAATCTAGCTGAGATGCAAGGGGCCCTCAAAAACCTGCCAATCTCACGAGGCATACCAGCTATCCAACTGGGTGATAACGTTGAATGGTTGGCCGCGCTGAAAGCCGTAGCGGCTCGCGCTCGCAGCGAGCGCCCTAGGACTCCCCGCGCAGCCACAGCACAGCAGATTGAAGCTGCATTACGGCGCGAACCAAACAGGGCAACCCGCTCCTTACTTGCGATGACGTGGTTGTTGTGCGGCCGTACAGGCGATTGCCGTCGACTGCAGCCCGCCGACGTGCTGGTCAATAGTGAGTCCCAGACCTTGACGATCACTTTCCGCGCTGGCAAGACGGTCGCCCGCCGCGGCCCTTACTCGCTGCACACGTCCATGCCCCCATCCTGGCTCAACCTTCTCGGTATCGACGACCTTGCCAACACCGCGGATTGGGTCCCCCTGCTGCAGATGGCAACAGTGCCCGAGGTCCTCTTGGCACTGCGTCGAGCCGACCCAACGCTAGAAAACCGCTCGATTCGGCGAGGGTCCCTCCAGACGCTGGCGCTATCCGGCGTCGAGGAATCCACTCTGTTGGATTTTTCTGGCCACACCAACGTGAGTACACTCCGCCGATACCTCGGTTGGGGATCCATTGGGACTGTGAAACACGACAAAATGGTGGCAGCCAGCGCTGGTTTGGCCCCGCCCACCATTGAGGGAGGCGGCCCTCCTGCACCGACCCGCCGCAGAGAATCAGAACAACCGGGACGAGTAGACACCACGACCAAGTCCCTCAGCGACCACACCGCTTCCGACGAGCGTTGGTTGCACTTCCTCGGCGCCGAGGCACCACCACTCTCGGCGTTGCCTTTACAAACAGAGATCAGGGAACACCTTGACCCCGCTTCACTGCCCCTCGCGTCGAAGGATGTAGCGGGTTCCATCAACTTGGATAAGGTGATGGAGCAGCTGCAAGACGTGGACCCCGAGCTCGCCACCTTGGCGACAGAGTCGTTGCGATGGTTATGGGACCCGGCGAAGTACAAGGAGGAATTACTACCGTTGCCAAACGAAAAGGGTGGCCACCTTATGTATCGATGTCGAAGAAACGCAACCTGCAAGTTATCCGATACGGACATCGAGACCCAGCGGACATTGCAGAAGTACGAAACGCGCGAAGAGTCGCGCGCGCTCCACGCTGAGATGATGGACTGGTGCCGAGTCTTTACAGTGCCGGAGTATTTTAAGGTGCCACCACGCCGCAGGCACATAGCGGAACCGTTGATAAACGACAGGTTTTTCCGCACGCCGACCATCCATTTCCGCAGTCGCGCTCAGCGACACACGACCATCGCCTCTCACGCCGGTGGGTGGGCAGCAACTTTGGACTTGGCATCTTTCTTCGATCAGTTGCTCCTACAACCTGGCGTTCGACATCACTTCGGACTCCGTTTTGCGGACGGATCCCACTCCCGCATGCGGGTCCTCCCCATGGGATTCCGACCCGCCGCTCAGGTGGCACAATGCGTGTGTTGGCTGCTGGTTAGCGGGCTCGAGGAACGTTTCTCCGTTGAGATAATGACATACATTGACAACATCTTGGTGCTTGGAGCATCGGCCGCGGCAGTGCGAGCAGCCACGGCTGCCATCCTGGAACGCGCGCAACAGTGGGGTGCTATCTTCAATGAGGAGGACGCCGAACCGACCCAACAGTTCGAATTCCTGGGCGAGTCGTTTGACCTGAGTGGCGAACAACCGATGACGACCCTCTCCAAGAAAACACTCGACAAACTCAACAGCATTCGGCCCTTGGCGGCCTCTCCCATGACACGTCGGGAGTTAGCTGCACTCGTCGGCCTCTGCTTGTTCGCGGACGGAAGCGGCCTTCCCGCGAACAACATCTACCTGCACTATTCTGCGCTGCGGTTTTACCGAGAACAAATGACAGTCCCACGAGACGCTGATAGACACACATGGGACCGACACATCGGAGTCATCCCGCCAAACGTCTTGGCCGATTTCGACGCTTGGTTGGAGCGATTGCGGAGCAACATCCCACGGACGGTGTACTCCCCCAGCGACCCCAAACCACCGACAGATATCCTGTTTGTGGACGCAAGTGAAATCGGGTGGGGCGCCATACATATCGATGTCGCAACGGGCACCGCCCGTCCATACTCCGCCGATTGGACCAGCACTGAGCGCGACAAATTCAACCTTGGTTCCTCGGTCGCAGCCGAGCCGCTGGGCATTACCAACGCAATCTGCCGCTGCATCAGCGCTGGAACGCACCGGCGCGTCGTCATCTACACGGACCACGACCCGATCGTTGGTGCCTTAAACGCCTCTTGCGCCAAGGCGTACACGTACTGGCGTCTCCAGAAACTGACCCGCTCCCTTCCAAACACATCGGTAGAGGTACGCCATATCCCGGGTGTCATCAACCCGGCGGACGCCTTCAGCCGGGGTATCGGCAACTGCGGCGACGAACGGTGGCGCATCATTATGGCCCAAGCCACCAAGCACCACGACGACCACGAGGAAGACGGGGAACACGGGACCGACACGTCGCATGCGGCGCCAGAGTGGCGCGCTACCGCGCGTAACCCATACCGTGGTCTGTTCGTGAGTTATGGATAGCTTGGCGCATGGAGTCGGGTCACA
>NVWL01000084.1 GCA_002733645.1 Oceanobacter sp. | reverse complement strand
TGCGTTGATTGCCGCTGCTGTTGTTTCGGGTCAAACGATGGGCAGTGGACAGAGCGGCACGCTAAAAGCGGGAGCTAAGACGTATGATTGTCGCTGTCTCGCTTATTTATGCCAACCATACCCTTCTTCCGGGAATCTCTGGGGTGGAGCTGTCTGATCGATCAGCAGTAGCCTGCGCTTCTGGGGTGTAGGCCATAACAATAGCAGTAGCCAGTCTTTTGTTTTTGCAACCAACGGTGCACGCAGATACGCCCTGCGTGCACCAAGCCACAGGACGATGGCGGACGCTGAACTCGCATATGAGAAGCGGGAGCTCAGCTGCTGGCGGCTCCCCGCGTATCAACCCGGTTGAGTGGCGGAGTACAGCGGCGCAGGCCCATTCGGCGCGCCACAGCTTCAACGGGGCGATTGTGCAAAACCATGCGCGCCGCTCACGCCGCTTGCCGCGCGCAAGTGGTCAGGTACAGTCTGTTTGGGTGCCCCTACAGCTGAGGCCCGCCTTCATGCCCATCAGAGAAGGGAGTACACCCCAGGTGCAAGGAGGGCCGACACCTGGCACTGAGCCTGAGTTCATGCACTCTGGACCATTGTGCCGGTACAGTATTGGCAGCATCTGCGTCAGCGCATGGCGGTGGTCGAGAGGCGGTGCAACGGCGCCGATCTTCTTTTTGTGATGGTTGTGGATGTGTCAGTGACGTGTTGCTTTTGGTGTGGACGTCCACACAGCAACCTGCAATGCATGGTTGGTTGGTGGTGGTGGGTACCAGAAGTACCAGCAGCAGTTCTGAGCCGTTGAGCGCTCCGCAGGGGGGCGGCGATGGATTGTTTGACCGTGGGGCAGAACCCGAGGGAGGGATCCCATGAGCCCTAGCCGAGGTACGGAGGCGCGACGCTTGAAGCGTCAACGGTCAATTCACTGCATCATTAGGGAATCTTTAAGGAACGCGACTGAAGGACATCTCTGCCCGCTTAAGAAAGAACAACCTCGAGGAAAGCAACTAATACATAACAAACGAAATGAAGACCCCCATGCTCACGAACTGCGTGTGCTCCGCCGCGATCACGGCGCTCCTCGTGATAACCCTGATGGCCCACCTGTGCTCCGCATCGCTGACCGTCACCAGCACTCTGGCATCCCTGAGCGCGTCCCACAGCGTCACGCCCTCGCTGACGCCGACGAACGCCACTGCGCCGCCAACAGCGCCACCGCCGCCGCCGTGCACCGGGCTGCAGACCATCACCGGGCTCATCGCCTCTGACACAACGTACACGGCCCGCGACGGGTGCGACGTCAGCATCACCAGTGCCACCATCAGCGCCAACGTCGTGATCACCGTTGTCCTCGCCGACCCCAACAGCTCCGTAACCGTCGACTCCAGCTCGTTCAGCGCAGGCGCCTTCCTCCGCGTCAACTCGGCCCTGACGGCGGCGGCGACGTCGTGCGTCGTTTCCGTCACCAGCAACTCCTTCGACGAAGCCACGCTTGTGCTGCGCGGCTCGTTCTTGGGCTGCGTCGTCAGCATTGCAAGCAACGACCATTCGCAGCGGGCCGCGCACGGGCTCGCGCAGGTCGACTGCGGCGAGGCCATCGTTGGCTTCTTGTTCGACGGCACCACCACCGACTCGCTGAGCATCACCGACAACACGCTGCGCTCCCCGAACACCGGTAGCAGTGTCGCCGTGGCGGTGCTCTTTGCCGCCTCGAGCATATCCAAGTCCTTTGCCATGCTCCGCAACACCATCACCGTCAACAGCAATGCGTCCTACGGCGTGCTCTTCACGAAGACGGCCATCGCCCTGGTCGACGGTGGCGACTTTGGCATGCAGCACAACACAATGACAACCGCTGGCACTGTCACCGCGAACTGCATCACCTTCCGCGCGTCGCCGATCGCCATTGGGACGGGGTCCGCGATGAACCTGCTCATCAACACGCTGACCGCCACCGCCACCGCGGGCACCGCCGCCGGTGCGTCGTTCGGCGCAATCACCATCACGTCGTCGGGGACGTTCTCGTTCCCCATCCCGTCCAGCAACACCGTCACCACCACTGGAAGTGTCTCGTCCACGACGGCGGAATACAACAGCACGACCCCGATTTGCGTCCTGACGCCCGCCACCGCCTCGCTCAGCGCATCGCACACCATCACGAACTCTCTCACAGCATCGCGCAGTCGCACCACGACATCGCAACCCGCTCCGACCAGCAACCTCTCCAACTGCGTCCTCCAAGGAGGCGCGTACTTCGACGCGGCCTCCTTCGCGGAGTGCCCAACCGTGGTTCCGTGCGTCGTCACCATGTGCGGGTGCATCGGAGGCAATTACACAGGCGCCGGCCGCTGCAAGCTCCCCACGTCGCCGACGGCGGTGCGCGCACTGAGCTGCCTCCCGGCGGCGTACAGCTGCATTGTGCAGGCGGCGCTGGCGCTGTACGTTCCCGGGGCGGACGCGGCGAACCCGACGCTTGACGCGTGCGTCGCGTGGTCCGTCGGCATTGCGCGCGACCACGCGCTGTACGCCGCGGCGCCGACCAAGACCAGCACGCAGTTGGTCCAGTCGTGCAACCGCTCCGTGTGCGAGGCCCTGCACGCCGTGGGCTCGAACATTGCCCTTGGTGCACTCTGCAGCTTCCCCGGTGTGACCGCGGTGGCGGCGTACGTGGCGCCCGGCCGCTGCCCGTTTGTGTGCCCCGACGGCACGTGCGCGGGGTACCTTGCCAACTGCACGTGCGTAGCCAACGCGCAGCTGTACAACATCAGCACCAGCTTCGAGCGCTCGCTCGCCGCGGGCTTTGACGTGACAAACGACCTGAACGGGCTTGCGTACGGCACGTACGCGGTCCCGTCCGGGAACTGCTCCACGTACGACTTTGGGCCGTTCATGCGCTTCGCGTGGACGCTGCGCAACGCCACGAGCACTGTCCTTGCGATGCACGGGGCGACGCTGCGCGTTCCGAAGCTGACGATGCGGCCAAGCACGACGTACACGCTGACGGTGACGGTTGCCGGCCTGCTGGATTCGGTGCACGTGACGGTGTCGCACACCATCACGGCGGAGGCGCCGGCGCCCACGGTGACCATTGCGCAGGGCGGCGGGAGTCTGCGTGTCCCCAACACCCGTGCCGTCACGCTGCCCACCGTCGTCAACGACCCGTTCGCGCCCGCGGCCCCGGTGGCGTCGTGGGCGTGCAGCATCATCGCTGGCGCCGTCAGCTGCCCGGACATGACGAACGCGACCGTGGCCCGCCTGGTGATCCCGGCAGGCGCAGCCGCTGGGTCCTTCATGATCACCTTCACGTACCGCGGCGTTGCGAGCAGCAGCGTCAACGTCACAATCGTCGCTGGCCAGATCCCGCTCGTGCGCATCCTCCAGGCCAGCGCCCCCGTCGTCGCGGTCCCTGCCGTGTACCTGCCCACGCAGCGCATCAACCTCGCGTCGTCTGTGACAGGCTTCACTGGGAACGTCACGACCGCGTGGACAGTCAACGGCGTCAGCACGTCGACCGCCACGACGCTGTCCATCTCCGCGTCGGCACTGAACGCCTCAACCGCCGAGCAGCTCGCCGCGGGGGCCGCGGTGGAGAACATCATCACGGTGCGCGTCACGGCGTCGGCCGACGCGGGCGTGTTCGGCGAGGCGAGCCTGAGCGTTGTGGTGACGCCCACGTACGCGGTGACGCTTGCTGTGCACAAGCTGGGCGACGGCGCTGCCACGGAGGCGACGGGCCTGCGCGACACCCTCCTGCTCACCGCAGCGTCGGCCATTGCCCACGCGGGGGCCCCCTACGGCCTCGCCTTTCAGTACGCGTTCCTGTTCTTCGCCGACGATCAGCGACGCGCGCTGAACGCCGTGCCGTCGGGCACCGGGTACGCTGTGCAAGCACCGATGCCCTTTGGGGCGCCCGCCGAAGCATCGGCCGTGAGCGTCATCTTCCAGGCGCAGCTGCTGCTCGGCGGGAGCGTGGTGAGCTCCGCGAACCAGACCTTCTCCGTCGTGCAGCCCCCGGCGAACGCCGCGGCGGACGACCAGATCCAGCAGGCGGCGGCGATCGCCGACCCCGCGGCGGCCGTGGCAGTCGCGACGAACATCAAGACGCTGATGGCGTCGTCGGGGAACACGACGAAGGTCAAGGAGATGGCGCTTGCGGTGGTGAACATGCTGGCGAAGGCCGTCACGGACTTCGGCTCACAGAGCAGCGAGCAGCAAGCGGTGATCTTCGAGGCGCTCTCAGCGTCGGCCGAGGCCGTCAGCACGGACCCCACGCAGAAGAAGGTCCTCCAGGCCAAGACGCTGGCCCTGATGACGGCGGCCCTGTCGTCACCGTCCTTCAGCGCAGCGAACGGCGGCACCGCGCTCGCCGCGCTTGCGTCCCTGGATGCGAAGGACAGCAAGGCCGGCGTTGCGACGCTCGCGGCGAAGCTTGCCAGCGACGCGACGGTGCCCGTCGGCGAGGTGCGCACGTTTTCCGCGCCCGGCGTGACGATTGCCACCGTTCGACAGAGCGCGTCGGACCTCGGCGGCCTGTCGGTCGGCGACGGGTCGTCAGCGCTGACCGTTGCGGCGGGGTTTGCGCTTCCCGGCGTCCCCGACAACACCTTTGTGAGCGTTGCGTCGGCCGCCTTTGCTGAGAACCCGTTCGATTCCGACGCCGGCAAGCGCCCCGAGGGCTCGGTTGTCTCGTTCGAGATAGGCGTGGACGGCGCGACGGTCGTTGTTGCCGACCTTGCGACGCCGCTGTCCATCGGCCTCAGCGGCGCGACGGGCACCGCTGTCTGCAAGTACTGGGACGCCGACTCCGCGGCGTGGAGCACCGCCGGCGTGGTCACCGCTGTCGTCGACGGGGTGGTGACGTGCCAAACGACGCACCTGACCGCCTTTGCAAGCTTCTCCACGTCCTCGGCGGCCGGCGTAGCCCTCTCGGCGCTCGTGGCGGTCCTGCTCATTGCTGCGCAGCTGCTGGCGTGATGAGCGCCGACGTAGCGAATGCACGCCCCGCTACCTCCCCTTCTCGCATAATTGTACACGCAGCGCCTGTGTGCCTGCTGCTGCCACGTTGGGCACGGCCGACGGGGCGTTTATTGAGAACGGACTGTTGCGTAATATTCCGCTTGCTCGCTCCCCTGCCCTCTGATAATAATAATAACATACCCCCCTCTCTGGCAACCAACGTGCACACCAATACACCACGGACTCGGAACATGCGCCACGTCGCGGCGACGAGTGTTAATACGAAGCGACAGGGGGACCTCCTCCGCGACCATGTCGACAGGGGGAGAGCGAGGTGGCGATGCACGTGGTGTTGCTTGCATTCATTGAAGCGCCACAAACAGCCTTCCACAAGCAGCCGTCCCGCTGCACTGGAGATGTGACGTATGATTGTCGCTGTCTCGCTTATGTATGCCAACCA
>NVWL01000083.1 GCA_002733645.1 Oceanobacter sp. | reverse complement strand
CCAAGGCCGTCGTTTAGACTTTATGATGCAAGAGTTTAATCGCGAAGCCAATACCTTAGGCTCTAAATCAATTAACACTGATGTAACCGCCAGTGCGGTAGAGCTTAAAGTGCTAATTGAACAAATGCGTGAGCAGATTGCGAATATAGAGTAATGGTGGTTGTCCTCGTTAATCCGAATTGTTAATGCCGAGAATTCTTTCTAACGTATTTCTTTGTAGACTAAATATATATTTTTTTGTATAACTTATTGATAAAAGGACTCTGATGGCACCTGATTCCCCTCTCGCCATGTTTACGTCAGCCGATGGTAAAACACGCCTACAAATTCGCTTGCAGGATGATTCCTTATGGTTAACTCAAAAACAGATTGCTGACTTATTCGAGCGCTCAAATAAAACAATCAGCGAGCACATTAATAATATATATGGTGAAGGTGAATTAGAGCCTGATGCAACTATCCGGAAATTCCGGACAGTTGCCCTAGAAGGTACGCGAGAAGTAGAAAGGTTACTCGATCACTACAATCTAGATGCAGTATTTTCCGTTGGTTATCGTGTACGTTCGGTTCGTGGTACGCAATTTCGAAAATGGGCTAATCAAGTACTAACAGAATATCTGATTAAAGGTTTCGCGATGGACGATGAACGCCTTAAAAATCCAGATAAAGATATCAGTACTGATTATTTTGATGAATTACTTGAACGTATTCGTGATATACGGGCATCTGAACGCCGTTTCTATCAAAAAATAACAGACATTTATGCCACAGCAAGTGATTACAATAAAGGTGCACCAGTTAGCCATTCCTTTTTCGCTACGGTGCAGAACAAATTACATTGGGCAATACATGGGCATACCGCTGCAGAACTTGTACAAGAACGTGCCCATAGCGAACTGCCAAACATGGGGCTAACGTCTTGGAAAGGAAAACAAGTTACTAAGAAAGATGTATCGGTAGCCAAAAATTATTTATCTCCAGACGAACTTAAAGGGCTGAATCGTGTAGTAACCATGTATTTAGATTTTGCTGAATTACAGGCCGAAAGAAAGCAATCTATGACCATGAAGCAATGGGCTACAAAACTTGACGCTTTCTTAGAATTTAATGAACACAATATACTCACAAACTCGGGTAAAATATCACATAAGATAGCTCAGCAGTTAGCTGAACAAGAATATGAAAAGTTTGTCGATATTCGTCGTGTAGAATTGAAAAATGTAGTTAGTGATTTTGATGAACTAATTAGCAAGACGAAGCTGATAAATAAGAAAAAATAAAGGGTTAGTTATGGATATTGACGGATTAAACCCGTAAGTATTGTTCTATAAAAAAACTAGCTATTGAATATTCAAAGGTTATAGAACAAAAGTATGAGTTAGATCATTTATTGTAATGTTTATTATGGTTTAATGAGTGACAACGTATCTATAGAACAACTTTAATCATATGTTTCAATTGTTGTAATAAAAACACTGTTTACATGATGTTAAGTTAATTAGAAAGGAGCTCTAGTGTTAGAAGATAGTTCAAGTTTAAGGGAGTTTATATCAGGCCTATACCCTAATTTTGTTATTACTAATATTGCAAAAAAGTCTGGTCAAAGAGTTGTATATTTTGGTCATTTTAGCTCAAGAGTAACATGCGAACCCAAGCATTGTGATAAATGGGGGGAAGTGGTTCTTAAAGTAAGTGAAGCCACATCAAGAACTGCCATATCTTATATTCAAAAAGAAGCAGAAATCTTAAACTCATTAAATAGTAAATCTTTCCCCAAATTATATTTTAGTGAAGTCATAACTACTGATCCTGTTACTGAAGAGCCCTTATCCCCTATAAGATTTATTAGTATTGAAGAAAGAATCCACGCTGAACCCTTGTCAAATATGATGAGCCGTTACGATAATGAACGGTCTGTAATCAATTTTTTAGAGCAATTGTTAACAGCAATGAAAGAATTATGGGAGCATCCTAAAAAGTTAGTACATCGAGATCTAAAACCTGATAATTTACTTGTAAGAGCGGATTTTTCTATAGTTGTCATTGATTTGGGTATATTAAGAGAAGAAGGTTCGGAGGGAGTAACAAATAGCTTATTTCCTATCGGGCCATGTACTCCATATTACGCAAGTCCAGAACAAGCAATAAATGATAAAAGAAATATATCATTTAAAAGTGATATGTTTTCTATTGGTGTCGTCTGTTATGAAATGCTAGCAGAAAAAAAGGCTTTTTTTGACATTACTGGTAGTAACTTGATAGATGAAATTCTTGAAAGGGTTTGCACTCACAAACCTCCTGAGCTAAGTAGTTTAGGGATTTCTTGTGAATTGTCAGATATTATCTCAAAAATGATGAATAAAGAGCCTTATAAAAGATATAGAACAATTGGTAAGTTAATTAGCGATATAGCAAATATAAAGGAAGAGAAATGACTATAGAATTATTACACCAGGTCGGCCATAACTCTAATTGGAATAGAGATTCATTTTCTAAAGATGAGGTAGGTTCAGGCCTTATATATAGTCCAGTGCATGACCCTGAGCCAAGGATTAATGGATTTTCCAAAAAGTTAAAAGAAACATCAATATTTGATCCGCAATTTTATTTACCGAGTTCTCAAAAGCCTAAATTCAAATCATATGATTTTTTTCCAAATACTATACTTGGAGAACAAGGGTTTAATACCATTGATTATAATACTGTAGCTTATGAATCAGCTAAGAGGTGTGTTGCTTTTCAACATTTACATAACTTTAAAAATATTATTATTCCTGCTCGATTTTATGAACAATTAAACCCTAGTTATACTGAGCAACAAAGTGAGCTATTTGTTAACCCCTTTATTAAGGCTATAAAAGAACAGGGACTATTAGGAGAAAAAGAAATATACCTATCGGTACCTATTACTTCTCATATGGTTAACATTCAAGAATATAAAAATAATATCTTAAACTGGCTAACTAGCTACCCTGAAATAGATGGTATTTATTTCATATGCCAGCATGATAGACAAACTAAGCAAATTCAAGATTCTAAGTTTTTGATTGAATATATGGATGTTATACACTCTACTATTGAAGCCGATTTAAAAGTTATAGTTGGTTATACAAATACAGAATCGCTTTTATATTCATTGTGTGGCCAAGATATTACTTTAACTGTAGGGGCTTTTGAAAATACTAGAATATTTTCTTTAGATAAGTTTATTGTTAGCGATGAAGAGAGAAGAGGCCCTAAAGCAAGAATATATATTCCCAAATTATTAAATTGGATTAACTTTGAAGATGCTAAGTTGATTAGGGATTATAGCCCAGATGTTTGGAGTCGCATTTACACGCCGACTAAAAATGCAGAAGGGGCTTTTGCAGCAACTAAAATTCCTACATTTAATAGTCCCATATTATATAAACATTATTTCCAAGCCTTTTCGGAACAGCTTAATAGCTTATCACCTTTGAATATTCAAGATAGATTTAACATGTTAAGGGGCTGGATTCATGAATCTATGGAGTTCTACGAGCTTATAAAAGATATACCTCTCCAACTAGATAAAAATGGTAATGAAGCGCATTTAACTTCGTGGATTAACGCTATAGAAATATTTAATAAAAACCATCTTTAGTCGCTAGTTCTTTAGCTAAGAGAGTGTTAGCTCTCCATAAAGCAATATTAGACTTGTGCATTTCTCTTTCTGGAGTGAAATGCACTTGGTAGCAGCCTTTTGGAGAGAAAGTTGCTAAACCTATATTAAACTTTTTAAATTCATCTAGATTATTAATTGCTGAATTGGAGTGTTTTTTATCAAGTACTACCCAAGATTCATTCGAAAATATTTTATATCGAGATGCTTGCCAAACGGCCTTTTTCCAATCTCTTAATTTAGCTTCGACTGCAATAATTGATCTACAAAGTAATCGAGGTTGGCGGACTTTTATGTAAACACCTTTTTTTTTCTCTATACAAAATCCAGCAACAAGGAAATCTTTTATAGCTTTCTTGGAAAGAGCTAAAGAAGCACCGGACAACTCAGAAAGAAAGTACATATCAAAATTCTTTCTATACGGTAACGCTTTTAAAGTATATGCCCAATCTGGGTTTATCAAGGATAAATCTAGCAATGATGGATCACTTTTATAATTGAATACAACAGCATCGGCAATACCGTAACCACAGTCAAATTCACGACCTACAAATACTTTCTTATGTGAGAAAACATCAAAGAGTTTCTCAAATTTATCGACTAACTCTAATTCAGTTGTAAAAGGTTCAGGTTTGTCATCGAAAACGCCAGCACAACCAATTGTTCTAACTGATAAGTTCATTAATAAAAAATCTATTTAAAGTGCATATTTGAAAGAGTAGTATAGATTATATAAAGGTAAAATTCTATAAAATGAAGGCTTCGAGGTGGTTTATGAAACCTGATTTAACTATTGAAAAGCATGTTTATTTTCCTAAAAATGATAAAGGAATTGATTTTTTTGTTGGTGATATACATGGTGAACTTCGAAAGTTAATGTTGTTACTTAAAAAAATTAATTTTAATTTTTCTAAAGATAGGCTTTTTGCAACAGGCGACTTAATTGATCGGGGAGAGGATTCTTTAGAGTGCTTAAAGCTGACTAACAAGAAGTGGTTCTTCTCTGTTTTAGGGAATCATGAGCAGTTTTTATTGGAAGCTGAAGATAATCATGCTTATAAAAAAATGGTGTGGGAAAAAAATGGGGGTCGTTGGTTTTATGAACTTTGTGATGAGGATAAACAAATATCCAAACAATTGGCAAATGATAATTTATGCTTATCTCTGACTGTTAATACTTTGAGGGGGGATGTTGGGGTTATACATGGAGAATACCCATTTCAATTTTGGCCTATAAAAGATGGAAGCCCCCTTAATGAACAAAGTATTCGTAAAATTTTATGGGGAAGAGACATAGTTAAAGCTAAATTAGAAAACTATACTAAGGGAGTTGAGCTAATAATTTCAGGGCACACTTCGATTGAGACCCCCATATTATTAGGTAATCAAGTTTTTGTTGATACAGGCTGTGGCTACTCTCCGAGAAAAAACCTTTACACTCCTCACTTAACAATATGTGAAGTTAAGGGAAAATCATTGAAGTTTTATAGAAGCGATGAGCAAGTAAAAGAAATCCCATTTTAATACTTATAGTTTAGTTCATCAAACGAACGGGAAGTGGTGACAGTTTTGGCGGTAATCACTTATTTCTATTGCTGATTTTATTATGCACCATAGCATCGAACTAAGTGGTGGGCAAGAAACGTAAAAATATAACAAATGGCACAATAGCCCCATATATAGCGACACAATAAAGATAATCAATAAACAAATTGCGAATAATATCAAACGAATGTTGTTTACTAAAAAGCCATCGCTCAGCGATGGCTTTTTTTGTGCGTATGCAATGACATTAACGTAGTAATGAGGCATATTGCTTGCTATAACATCAGTA
>NVWL01000082.1 GCA_002733645.1 Oceanobacter sp. | reverse complement strand
GCGGCCCTCGATTCTCCGAGACAATATCGCTCGTGACGTTACGGGCAACATCCATGCGGTACTCATTCGGCAATACCCCGGTGAGATCCTGGCCGTCGCTGTAAACTTGATAAATGTATGAAAGGTAGTTCTGGCTGTACCAGGTGTCTTCTTTCCCTACCGGATCGGGCAGGCGAAAGCATTTGCGGGCGGTTGCGGCACCCGCATTTATCGCGTAAAGAGCTTTCCAGCCAGACGCGCATTTGGCTCCAGTACGGCCTTCAGTTATAGCGCTCAACGGCGTGTTATCGCTGACATATCGATAGGCCGCCCCGTTGTAATAGCCAACCCTTGGATAGTCCCTCTCGCTTACGGCGAGAGGCGCTATAGCGTTTTTCATACTCAGCGAGTTATCCAGCAGAATGAGTACGTTGGGGCTTATCGCGGGTGATATCAGGATCGGCGCCTGGAGCGGCGTAAATGCATGCGCCGCTGCAGAGGCCAGGAGTGCTGTCATTCCGCCCAGGCACAGGGAGAAGAATCTTCGGCACCATCCGCCAGTTGCCATGGGTCTGGTTTCGGCAGGCTGAAGCCTGGAGGGGTATCGATTTTTACTTCTGTGCATAGATACTCTCCAGCGCTGTGGTGGCATCGGACACGGTAGCCACCGAAGTCACCCGATAAAGGGTCACGCTCTCCCCCGGACTCATATTGATCGCGGCACTGGTGGTGCCCAGTTTCTGAATCTGGAAAAGGCTGTTCCCGTCCGAGGACTCCTGCCAGGTGCCGCAAACACTGTTGCCTTTACCAGCAGTCGCCCCTTTGAAATCGGGGGGTTCACAGCTCTTGCCATTACATGCACTGCACGAAGCCAGGCCGCCGCTGGCATTGGTAGCCGCGATAATATTTTCCCCTTCCCTCAAGCCAGCCTCCGCATACTGGAAACTGATCGTCTTGAACCGGGTATTACCTGCCATTTTCTCCTGCAAAGCGGCACTTTTCATGCCCGAGATCCCCACTATGGTCAGCAGGAGCAGAAAAATCAGACTGACAAACAAAGCAACGCCCGATTGTTGATCTTGCATGGGTATCAGGTCACCGCGCCGCCTGTTCATGGCAACCGATTCCTCAAGGCCGCTACGACGGTATATTCCTGGGCGGCACTGCGCTGGTCAGCGTCTTCAAGTACCAGCGCGACGCGAACACTCCGGATCAACGCGGGGTCCGCCACCGTGCCGGGGGCCACGTAATTGCCCGACACATAGGGATCACCCGCGTTGGCAGCCACCCCAAACCGGATATCAAAGGATTTCACGTCACCAATCAAGGGTTCAAAATTACCCGCCCCCCCACTTCTGACCTGCAGCACCCGTTTGGCTGAATCGAGTTGATACTCGATCTGCCGTATCGGAAACGCCACCTCACCATTTCCCGGGGTCGCCACCCCCTGGGTAATCGTGCCCGAGGTCCGACAGTCGGTCACCAGAGTCCAGTCCGCATTCGTGCTTTCAGTTGTGCCTCGGGTTGCATTGGAGGTGATGATACTTAACGAGGATGATGCGGCATCCCATTCAATCGGATTGTCAAACTCCCCAGGCACACCGGTTACCGAAGCGGAATTCAACGAAAGACAGCCAAACATGCCTGCCATTCGCAAGTCCTGGGTAATGCGTGTGAGCACGTATCGCGCATTTTCCTGCAGGACGGCGGACGCATCCTGCACCAGGGCTGTCTGACGTGCACTGGCGAATATCTGAACAATGCCCAGTACCAGAACCAGTCCGAGCACCAGGGCGATCATGATCTCGATCAGACCAAATCCACGGTGGTTGGTCCTGAACTTCACAGCGCAACCACACTGTCGATTGAGACATGGGTAGAAACCACAAGCTCTCCGCGCTGGATTTCGCCGTCGTTGTCGGCACCACCAGCGCGGCCCTCCGACCAACTGATTTCCACCGTCACCTGTGAACCGTCCACAGCAATCGACCCCGCCCCCCCCGGCATGGAAGCAACGGCACTGGCAAAATCCATCAGATCCGTGGACAGCACAGAATTTGCGACGCCTGGTGCCGAATCGAGATTCGCTATTTCATACCCCGTCAGTTGGGCCGGATCCGCGTTGGCGCGAATCCGGTCAATAACGTCATACACAATAAAGCTGGCTTGCGAGGTCAGCCGTGAGCTGTCCGTATATTTGAGCGCACTGAGCTGCATCGCGGCCGCGCCCAGCACCCCTATGGCCGTAATGAAAACCGCTATCATTACCTCAAGCAAGGAAAATCCCTGCTGTAATCGTCGCTTGCGCTCTGGACTGCCTCTCAAATACATGACACCCCCGTAAGGATTCTACCGGTGGGGCAAACGACCAGATTCTTGCGCGAATCCCCCCTGGTGTAGCGGAAGACTACGGCGCTGGCCGGGCTTCCCAACCCACCCTGACCGTCGAACACGATCGAATCCACACCATCGGTTGCCGAGACGACAGCTCCTCTGATGAGGCCCGCGTAGCGACGTATGACCACCCCGTCACGCTCTATCAGCAGATCGCGCGCCCAGTCATCGTCGGTGATAGCGCTGACTTTTACCTCTTCGCTATGATTGATCGCCTCGATCCGGGCCAGATTCATGGCGCGCAGGAGCTCATTGATATCGGCGTCAGCTCGGGACCGCTCGAAGATTCCAGCAAATGCAGGCAAGCCGATGACTGTCACAATGGCAAGGACGGCGATTGCGACCATCAGCTCTACAAGAGTGAAACCTTCTACATCTTTCATCTGGTTCGCTTATATACAGGGCAGTAGCATTATAGAATCATACGCAGCGTGGATCATCCATGCTGCGACGATCGGTAGGATTGGAACCGTAGCGGCCATGTGTTGTTTGAATGTAAGCGATCCATAAACCCCGTATTGCGATGATCGTTGCAGATCAGTAAGCAACGGCGCCGCAGCGCCAAGGCAGCAGTGCTTCGTAGTCCTCGGCGGACGCTGCCAACGGCAACTGTTCCAGCACGTGACGCAGCCAGGCATAAGGCTCCTGCCCGTTGGCTTTGGCAGTCTCGATCAGGCTGTATATCAGCGCGCTGGCCTGGGCGCCTCGGGGTGTGTCGCTGAACAGCCAGTTCTTGCGGCCAATCACGAACGGGCGGATGGCCCGCTCTGCGGGGTTGTTGTCGATGGGCAGGTGACCGCCCTCGGTGTAGCGGATCAGTTTCGACCAGTTACTGGCGAGGTACCCCACCGCCTTGCCCAGGGCGCTTTGCGGTGAGCCAGCACTGGTTGCTGCTCCCTGATGTCCACGCATTCACCATGGTGCAGTTGTTTGATCGCGTGGTGGAAGCGATTCAGCAATCGCCTGCTGCTGCCGTCGCTCCACCTGCCTTGTCGAGCAGTGCCCCGCCGACGCTGAACACCGTGGCACCAACGAACCTGCGAATAGTGGACGTCTGGAAGTCTCGTATTTACAATGTCTATGACTTGAGGGTGCCAATCACGACGCGGTTCGAAGAAAGCGCCGAGTACCGTGTTGAGCTGGCACCCACGCCGATTCCTGATGTGAAGATCGATGATCAAGTTCTGTTGCATGTTTGCCACTTTGGCCGTGCAGGGAACAACAATGGCAAGGTAGTTACGCACAGCGACCCGTTTTCGATTTTTGTGTCGATGCTAGACACGCTCCAGTCGCTCCGGGAGCGCATCTGGACGAAGCTAGGCCTCTCGGAGCAGCAAGTCGAAGACTGGAGATTGTCCTTTGTGCACTGCGGAAAGGTCGTCGAGGTCAAAAGCACCACACTACTGGGCGAGCAACAGCTTGCCTTTGGAAAGGGGTGTGGTGCAGGGACCAGCAAGAGCAACGGAATCTATTACACACCGTCACAACCCCTTCCACCACCGTCGTCTACCACAAACGAGGGCGGTAGCAGTGGGAGCAGAGGCCAATTTGTGGACCCTCAGACAACCAACCTATCGCCATGTGTGTTCCACACCATTGGTGGGGACAACGGTACGCTAAGCATCTTCCAGTCGAACCAACGCGACGGAACGCAGGTTGCCTTCCTCGGTTTAGAACACGCAGCCCCGCTGAACGCCAAACGTGGGCTCAGACGGGAGGAGCAGCGAAGTCTCAAGATTCGTAACTGATCACAGATCAGGGGTTGTGGTGTGGCGTGTTGCTAGCGCGAGGCGCTGGACGAGGGCAAACGGGCGAGGAACGAAGCAAAAGTAGGGAACGTGAGAGCAGAGAAAACGACGAGAGAGGAAGTGGGGTGGCGGGATGGCGAGTGAGATGCTAGCGGGAGGGAAGAAGAGAATTGCTTTTGATCGTTGCACCACCAACACTGCAACAGTGTCCTGTCCTGAAACGATAAGAGAGAGCTACGCACGCTACGCTCATGCTACCACCCAACCCACGCCTATGCTTCGCCTCTTGTTGCCTGACCCAATGGAATTCGCTGCACTAGCAGCAATTAGCAAAGTACCAACGCAATGGGCAACCTATGTGCAAATGGCGCGAATCGTGAGGCCGAGCAGCCCAGCCACGACAGTGGCACGCTGGATGCCGATCATCAGCCCGCTGTGACTCGGGAGGAAACGGGCGCTTGGCTTCGTGGCGATGTTGTTGGTGGCACCACCACACCACCGCCGAATGACGCAGCCCCCGCGCCTATCTCAAGCAACACCAATAACAATATCATTGCCCCGTCGCGCTTGGTAGCAGCGATGGAGGCAACCAACAACAAGCTTCAAACCGCAGGTAAGCGACCATCAGGCCCCAAGATGAATCCAGCTGCCTTTACGTCCATGGTGCCGCAGTCGCCGGCCCTTCGTCGTACGTCGGACAATGAACTTCAAAGCACGCAAGCCGACGGTGCAGGAATACTAGTAGCGCGGCAACCATCCTACGACGTAGAGGAGGGGACCGCCAGACCACTTGGAATTGCGCCAAAGCGGGTAAGCCTGCCACAAGAAGAACCCGAGGGCAACCAATGGAACTACCCAACAGGCTCCGTGCTTTCGATATCGTCAGAGCGTGGGGAAGGAGCTACCGAAGGAGAAGCGTCAGGCAAGCAACATCATTTCTGAGTCCAGAAATGCATGGTGCCTGCAGGGTAGTCGATAGGGGCAGACAGACATCGTCAGTTTCCCCAAAGAAGAATAGCGGAGCCCATCATCAACGCTTTCCTCCCATCTTTGTTTCTCTCTTGCGATGCAGTTTGGATTGAATTCCTTCCTTCATTTTTAGCACTAAACCACCGACGACGACGGTTCCTCCTATTTCCTCCTACTATTTGAAGTGTTAAGACACAACTGACATGCATTTTTTAATTGGCAGATGTTCCCGTTCGGCATGCAGGAACTCAAGGACGGATGCAGAGAAGTACTGCAGGGTGATGAAAGTAAATGACGACGGGGTGGTTGTAATCGGTCCACAACGTTGTAGATTCGATTTGATCCTTGCGTCACAACAGCCAACAATCTCGGTTTGGGCAAATTCTAAGTTAAGACATCAGCAGTTCGTGCTATGCGTTCGGCCTGCTTGCTCGTTGCATTGTATTTTGTGT
>NVWL01000004.1 GCA_002733645.1 Oceanobacter sp. | reverse complement strand
CACCTGAATCCATTCCGAACTCAGAAGTGAAACGCAGTATCGCCGATGGTAGTGTGGGGTTTCCCCATGTGAGAGTAGGTCATCGTCAAGCTCTTATTCAAAAGCCCCGGTAGCTAACGCTATCGGGGCTTTTTCTTTGCGAGCTAGCCGATGACCAACCTGCTGCGCAGATCACGGTCATGGTAAAGTTGGCTTCGCCGATCAAGCTCTTATTCTAAAACCCTCAATCACTTAGTGGTTGGGGGTTTTTTCTTGCCTGAGATTTAAGAGAAGGCTAGCCGGTGACCCATCTGCTGCGCAGATCACGGTCATGGTGCAGTTGGCTGCACCGATCAAGATCTTATTCTAAAGCCCCCTTCCGGAAAGGGGTGGGGGGATCGTCTGGGATTTGGCAACCCCCTTCTCACAGTGGGAGCCGATTAGGGCCGAGGTGACGTATCTTAGGTTTATTATGGTCTTTTTTGTTTTGCAAGCTCTTAAGCAAAATACTGTAAACTTCAGACCTCTACTTCAGCTCCGCCCTGAGAAAGTCCTCATCAAATATATTCTTCCTACATCTTAGGTGACATTGTTGCTTATAAAGCGCCAATTGCATAATCAAGCCATGAATCAACCACTTTAATCAGCATTTGAATGTCTTATCACTGTAAAGAGTACGCCCGTACCGCTATTACCCCTTGAAGCAAAATCTGGAACGAATATCCTATAGGTAACAAGTATTCCAATAATAAAAACAAGTTGTCACCAACATATCATTCTCCCTGATATATACTGAACACTAGTTCTGGTGCCGCTTTGATCGACATGAGAGGTCGTGAAGTGAAAAAAATACTCACCAACCCAATAATATACGTAGCAGGCTTAACGGCGTTGCCGTTGTACGCTATGGAGGCAATTTCTGACCGTGAAATGTCAGAGGTCTCGGGTCAAGCATTCATTACTGTAGATGCTTCTTCTTATAGTCGTAATGCAGGTGATGAATGGGATGGAGATTATGAATTCACTAAAGTCAACTTGGGATTGGATGTTGAAACACTCTTTACGGCTGATTCTTTACGCATAGGTGAGTTTGAAAGAACGGTTTATGAAGATGGTACAGTGCCTGCTACTATAACCATTGATAGCCAAGATATAGATGATACTAAGATTGGTCAGGCATATGATCTTGATGGTGATGGTCAGTTCGATACACTTCCTGCAGATATTATTATTGAAAATTTCGCATTGGGTCGTGTTGTGAATTATCGTGATGCATCAAGTGCAATTATAGGGAGCAGTGAAGATGGTGGGGATCCATTTAAAATAAGAGACCCTTTCATTGAGCTTGCATATAAGCTAGAAGGAGGAGAGCGTCGCATATCTGGTGTGCGCCTAGGTCTAGGGCAAGCAAAGGGATGGTTGTCAGGTGATTTATTGTCGTTGACTGGTATTCTCCAGGGAAATATTAAAGGGCCGGTGTCTATTGTTTACGAACAGCCACCATGTAATGGTAATCCAATTGCCGGTGTAAATTGTCTTTTACTCAGCCTTGCTCAGAGCACTGAAATTTTCAGTGAGATAAACCTAGTGGATGGTGCTGAAAATTCAGAAGGTTTTGGTTATGCAGCAGGTACAGAGGCTAATGATCGATTGGCGTATCCATACTCTGATGTCCCATATCTTAAAAGAGCGTCGTGGGCTGGCGTGGCAGCAGGACGTAACTTTGAATCAGATTTTGGTAATTTAGGGGCTCTAATACCATTGTTAACTGGCGCTCAGGATTGTTCTATTCTTGGGACACCTGGATGTTTTTCATTATCCACTTTTCAGAGTATTTATATCGGTAATGACAACGATGATTTGACATTTGATCAGACCGCTGCATCAGGTGTATTCCTTTCCTTACAGTCAGGATCTATTCCCTGGGAGGATTTATCTGGATTGGATGATGCAGATCGAGTTTTGACCCAGCGCGGTGCGTTCATTAATATAGCTAAATACAAAGCTAACGGTGCCGAACGCTTTCCTTTATTTCTCGACTTAACTCAGGCCGTTGCTGGTTCGCCCCGCGTGGCCACATGCGTTGGTTTTGTGAAGGGGTGTTAAGATGAAGGTTGTGAATTTGATATTTAGTATTGCTTTAAGCTCAAGCCTCTTAGTATCCCCAATAGCCTTGGCTGACCTTGTGTTAATGGATGAACTAGAGTTAGGAAATGCCACCGGAGAAGGTTTGGGGTTTGCACTTGAAGACTTTGTTTTAAGTACAGATGGTGCGTCGTTAAATGTCACGGGTATTGAGGATTCTAGCGATAACGAGATTGATATCAACTGGACAAATCTCTATGTTGGTGGCGAAGTTACTGAGCAAGAGCGTGCGGCAGGAGTAACCAAGAGCGTTAACGTTGGTAGTTATCTAAATCCTTGGGTTATCCAAACTGTACGTGGAAGTATGGGGGACGGAGAAAATACCCCTACTTACAATGAAACATACAGTCGTGTTGGTAGTGATGTTGCTTTGTTGGAGCTAGCCACCGATTCCTACTCGAGTAATTTACAGAATAGCGTTACGTTCGCTCAGTATGGTTATTATGAATCTCTCGGAACCGGAGATGCTTCGGAGAATATTCAAACAATAATGAATGATTTGAATGGTGACGTCGCAGATATCCAGAGTCGCTATAATGGAGTAGCTTTATTTGATGAGCTTCAAGATTCAATTACGAATAGCTATTTTGCGCCCCTTAATGAAGGCGGTATCCAGCCCCAAGAATTAATTGTGGAGGGGGATCAGGTTGATTATGACAACGCATTTGCAATAGAGCAGCCTGTTTATAACGATATGGCTGAGTTATATGAAATATTTGAAGATACTGGTTGGGAGGCAAACAACAATTTGCTAGGTGCGCCTCGATGTTCATTAGGGCAGGTATGTAATGATAGTTTACTTGATAATGATATTGATAACTGTAATGCGGCATGTGATACAGCCCGTGAAGCATATAATGAAAAAGTTGAAGAGTGGGAACCTTTAGCCGAAGAATCATTTCAGACGCTTTCTACTTTGACCGCTTCTCGCCAAGAGTTACAGAATCGCTTAAACGCTAAGGATTCTAGTGGTGTGACTCAGTATTCGTACTTAGAGCGTATTGCTGATAGAGACAAATTTGTTGAATTATGTGGATTTGGTCGTGACTTTACTAATTGTCAAAGCGGCTTGGTTAATCGTAAAGCAGGAGAGAAATCGAGCATCGATGATATTATACTTTCTCTTAACAACGGAGAGGTTCGCCGCAAAGGTTTTGATGTTGGTTCTACTTTTGAGTTTACATTAAATACCACGGATCAGAATGGTGTAGTGACTACTCGTGATGACTTTCTTGATGTTAAGTTAAAGGGCTTATTTATTGATGGGACATCATTCCGCTTTTGGTCTCGTGAAAGTGATGATTTAGCCAATCCAGGTGCTGAGTTAAATGGTGAGTTAAGACTCAATTTGTTTGCTCGTCAAATATCTATCAATGCTTGTGGTGACCTTTGTTTGGTAGATCCAAATGTGGATGGCGTATTTGATCCGGTTAAGATCGCAAATACAACTTTGAACTTAGATAACTTTCTTATTAGTTTGAATTTAGGTTTTGGTGAAATTCAGCCAATGAAGTTCTCTGCGACGTCAGATGGTAATTTTGTGTTTGAGTTAACTCCTCCAAATCCGAATGCTGTTGGCGTTGATGTGAATGATACTACTGCAATGCAGAATTTTTATGATGATTATTATGCCAACGCACCTAAGAGTTTCGTATATGTCGGTGATGTAAATATCGGTGGAAATAGTATCGGGAGTACCACTATTGATGGCTTCCGTGCTCAATATCTTAGAGTTCAGAGCCGTGATCTTTAGTGACCGTCAATTACTACATAGGTACAAACAATGATTAAAAATACCTTAAAGACCATTGCTCTGATATCTGTTGCTGTTAGTTCAAATGCTGAGCTAGTCAGTATGGATGAAAGTAATTTGGCTAACATCTCAGGCCAGGGCGGGGTTTACTTGTCTGGTGAGTTCTCCATTAATAAAGAAGGTGGCCCACTTTGGGAAGATGGAACTCGTCCATATTATCAGTTAGATGGTAATGGTGAGCCAGTTGTTGATAACTCAATATCTCCAGATCAATGTAATAATGGAGTTTGTGGTTTACGTTTGGCTATTAAATTGAATGAAAATAGCGAAGGCTGGTATGTAATCGATGATTTATCTGGGGGCATGTCATTCGAGGGACTCACCCTTCGTACTGTAAATATTAAGAGCGCAGTAGATTATGATGTTTGGGATGATAATACTAATGACTTTCAAATTGTCGCTTTAGATGAAGAGGTTTTGCAGATCGGTCTTCCAGGTAAAGTCACCTTTAATGATTTTAAGTTTAAGTACGCGGTAGCTAATAACGGTGAGTTTGGCGTTCCTCTCGCTGATGGAACGGCTTTCAAGCAAACAGAAATTTTTGGTGTTGAACTGAATGGTGCTATCACCCTTCAAGGCAACTTACTGCTGTTTCCGGTGGATTGATTATGAAAAAACTACTATTTCCAGTCAGTGCGATTGCTCTTGCCGTTCATGTTCATAGCGTGGGTGCACTTGAAGCATTAGATGACTCTGCGATGTCCAACGTGTCAGGGCAAGCGGGTATAACTATTGATTTAAATCCCGGTGATGTATCCATAGATGCGCTTGATTACACCCAAGATGGTGTCACTGCGCGGATGAGTGATATTTTTATTAATGGTTCTGAGGGTACTTCATCTAAAATTACTCTTGACGTTAATGCTGATGGTGACTTGCTGTTTCGTGATGAGCTTGGGGCTCGTGATTTTTCAGTGGGTGGCGTAGGTATGGTTGGATCAACGGGCAATAGTGGAGACTTCTTTAGTCTTCGTGGCGCCACCTCTGCATATGATCCCGTTACTGATTACGGTTTAGTTGATCTAAAGATTGGTGATGACGGTAATGGCAACCTTAAGTTAGATGGCTCTCAAGTGGGTCTATTCTTTGATGGCTTACACTTTGGTGATGATGGCTTAGAGTGGATTATTGATGACCTAGCTATGGCTGCTGTGATCAATTACGGCCGATTAGTTGTTGGTGATGGCAGCTTGGACTTCGATTTTGGTGACGAAAATAATCGTGGCTTATCCCTAGTTTATGATGCGAAAGCAATTGGTTTATCCAGCGATCCCAATTTAGCCGTTGGCGATTACGGTGACATAAACAGTGCAGGCTATCTACTTGGTGATACCTTTGGTTCATTGCGTGTAGATCTTGATGCCTACGGGACGCTCTCAATTGCGGCAGGTGGCAAAACTGGTCAAGGCATTACTTTTATACCTGCGTTAACCTTGATTAATGATTCAGTTGATCGTCCAGCATTCAAATATACAGAAGATGGTTACGTTATTCTTGCTAAGAATTTTAAGGGTGAATTCAGTACAACATCAGGCTTTATGCTCGATTTTGAGGAAGATGAATCAAACAACCCATACTTAGCCCTTCGTTACAGTGATTTCCAATTCGCATTCAGCTTGGATGATCTTGTTCTAGGTGAGGAAAATGGTTCTTCATTAGGTAGCTTCAAAGGTCAGGTCTTGTTTGAAGATGATGTGATCGCTGGACATACTAACTACCTACATTTTTACCCAGGTGGCGCAATCGGTAATGGTGTAACCCAGCAAGGTGTGACGGCTAAAATTGGCTGGAATATTGTTTCAGCGGATCCGTTGGCAGACCCTGATGGCGGTGACTTTACTACTCCGGGCAGTTTTGCGGGCAAAACTGCTGCAGAAAGTAATACGTACTTTGCTATGAATGATGATGGCAATTGGGTGTACTTCAACGGCTTCAATGGTTGGGGTGAAGGTACAGTTAGTTTAGATTTAACATCAGCCCCCTCTAGTACGCCTGTTGATTTGTATGAGAACCCATATGTTTACAATCCTCTAACAGGGCAAGGTTCGTTTGATGATAACCGTGGTTATGATCGAGACAATAAAGTAGGTACGTATGATGGTTTGCGAATTGATTTTGTCGATCTGAAAGGTGAGTACAGCTTTTCCGGTGTAACCGTGGGAACTAGTGAAGAAGAGGCTATGGAATCGCCATATATGGGTGGTACTGAGCTGCTGTTAGCTTTAGAAGTTTTCCCTTCTTATAGCTTTACGTTAAACGGCAATCTAACAATTGCTCCTGGTGGTCGTATCGATAGCGATGGCATTGGAGGTACTCAAGGCCTAACGTTAAATGGTGATTTGCGTGTTACTGAAGGTAATGCCGCTATTACGGTAGATGAATATGGCCGTGGTGTGTGGTTGACTGGTGTTACATACGATCTACATATGCGTGGAGCCTCATTGGATGTCACTGAAGATGGTTTAACCTTCAATAAGGGACTGACTTGGTCAACCATTAAGGTGGGTAACTACAACAGTTCTACCGGTGAAATTGAAGGCGGTATTATTTTTGGTGCCAAGGATGACGGCAAGAACTTAGGTGCATTCACGCTTGAGCGTTTAGAAGATAACACGACCATTTCGGTTGCTTCTGGTGGTGCTGGTGAAGTTTGTATTGGAGGTTTTTTATGGGCTTCTGGTGGCGGCTGTGCTGTAGGAGATACCAATGGAAATGGCATATATGATTCTGGTGATAGCGATGGTTCAGTTAATGGAAGTGACCCAACTACTCGTTATGAAAATCGTGGTGAGCAAGGTTTAACAATTAAAGTGAAAGCTAAGTTTGCAGAAGCTATCAAGCCCGGGGAAGCAGGTTATGCTACACGTGATACTCGCTATGACGGGAAGGGTAATCGTTTCAGCTGGACTCAGCCTAACGGTACGACACTGACATTGGACAACTTTAGTACAAGTGATGGTCCTGAAGGCGGAAATGATTACGGTTTGAACATCGATCTAAACCTCGATGTTGCGCGTACAGCGGTTAAAAAAGACATAACTCCGGATGACGGTCTAAATAATCCTGTACTCGTTGATAGCAATGATAACGCAATTACTCTGGGTGATATTAGTACTCAAGGCCCGTTAGGTTTCGCAGTACTCGGCCGCGTTCACTTCAAACAGTTAAATATCGACGGTCTTAAGTTATCGGCAACACCAGATAGCACACCGCAAACTCTGATCAGTGCTATCACTATTCAGAACGCGGATATCCAAGCTAACTTAACAGCAACCCCTATTCGCTAACCTCCTATTGCTGCGATGTTCGATGATCAGGCGTATACTATGCGTCTGAATCATCGGCATCGGAGTTCCTCATGAGCCAGCAAGATCGTCTGGTTATTTTTGACACCACAATGCGCGACGGCGAGCAAAGCCCTGGCGCATCAATGACCAAAGAAGAAAAAGTTCGCATCGGTAAAGCGCTAGAAAAAATGCGCGTTGATGTGATGGAAGCAGGCTTTGCTGCGGCCAGTCCGGGCGATTTCGAATCTATTCAAGCGGTAGCCGCAGCGGTACGTGAAAGTACGGTCTGTAGCTTAGCTCGTGCTGTTGATCGCGATATCGAACAAGCTGCAGCGGCTTTGGCTAAAGCTGAACGCGCGCGTATTCACACTTTTATCGCGACCTCGCCTATTCATATGAAGTACAAGCTTCGTATGGAGCCTAACGCTGTTATCGAACAAGCCGTATATGCGGTTAAAAAAGCGCGTGGTTTTGTTGGTGATGTGGAGTTCTCTTGTGAAGACGCGGGTCGCTCTGAAATAGATTTCTTGTGCCGTATTATTGAAGCCGCGATTGATGCGGGTGCATCCACCATCAATATTCCTGATACCGTGGGTTATGCAATTCCTGAAGAGTTCGGTAATACCGTCCGTACCTTGTTAGAGCGTATTCCTAACGCAGATAAAGCTATTTTCTCCGTGCATTGTCACAATGACTTGGGCCTTGCTGTCGCAAATTCTTTGGCAGCTGTGAGCAATGGTGCTCGTCAGGTGGAATGCACTATTAATGGTCTCGGCGAGCGTGCTGGTAATGCGGCGCTGGAAGAGATTGTTATGGCCACTCGTACGCGCCACGATCTATTCAATATTCATACGGATATTGATACGACTCAAATTGTGCCTACTTCGCGTTTAGTGTCGGGCATCACCGGCTTCCCGGTGCAGCCTAATAAGGCGATTGTTGGCGCGAATGCATTTGCCCATGAGTCTGGCATCCACCAAGATGGCGTACTTAAGCATCGTGAAACGTACGAGATCATGAAAGCGGAAGACGTTGGCTGGGGCGCTAACAAAATGGTGATGGGTAAGCACTCTGGCCGTGCTGCTTTTCGTAGTCGCTTACAAGAGTTAGGTGTAACGTTCGATACTGACGCTGGCTTAAATGAAGCGTTTGGTCGCTTCAAAGAGCTGGCTGATAAAAAGCATGAAATTTTTGACGAAGACTTACAAGCATTAGTCAGTGAAACTCGCTCTGCATCGGTAGCTGAAAAATACAGCTTGGTTTCTTTAGAAAGCCGCTCAGCGACGGGGGAAACTCCAGTGGCCGAAGTGGTTATTTCTGATGGGACTAAAGAGCATCGTAGCAAATCAGATGGCAGTGGCCCGGTTGACGCTTCTTTCAAAGCCATCGAAGAGACGGTTCAGTCAGGCGCTAATTTATTGCTATATTCTGTGAATGCAATCACAGAGGGGACTGACTCTCAAGGTGAAGTCACTGTGCGACTGGAGTTTGGCGGCCGTATTGTCAATGGCAGTGGGGCAGATACTGATATCGTTGTAGCTTCTGCTAAAGCGTATATTCACGCGCTTAACTTATTAGAGTCATCCGCCGACCGCACACACCCTCAAAGCGATGGGGTGTAGACGTTATGCTTGAGCAGCGTCGGGTAGATTACCTAAAGGCGATGGGCATTACTCTATGGATGCCTCGCCAAGCGCTGCCTCATGCAAAAGAAAGCCGCTGGTTGCCTGAAAATAACGACGAGCGACATGAGCACATTGCGATCAACAGCACCGGCGTGTCTTCTCGCCCCGTGGCTGCGGCTGATTTACTGCGGGCGGGTCAGCCCATGCATAAACATGAAGATTCTGTGCCAGAGGTTAAGGCTGCACATTCAGTGTTGTCAGAGACTGCATCGTCAGTGTCTGCCTCTCAATCTGAAGATGTGGAAGCGGGCACACCTCAAAACCCAGCAGCTCAGAATTCCGAGCCTCAGAATTCAGGGACTCAGAATTCAGGGACTCTAGTAGCAGAGTCTCCATCAGTGAGTCTGGCACCTGTGCATGATATGAGGCCGCCGCGTTTTGTGTTGGAGTTTATTCCAATTTCACGGCAGGGGTTGTGGGTGATAGATGCAAGTCAGTCGATTCAGGACGTGCAGCAGTTTGCCTATCGAGTATTAAAAGGAATGGGTGCTGCACCAGACTTCATGAGTCAGCCAATTAATTTCAGTTGGCCTTTTATAGAGTCGTCCCATCAGGATCAAAGTCGCCCAGTAGCATTGCAGGCACTGCAAGCACAGTGGCAGTTTTTCCAAAGCCAAGGCACTCGATACATCATTACCCTTGGTGCGGAAGCTCAGCAGTGGATGGCGAGTGTTGAGGCCAATAGCCATTTTCATGTGGCTGACATGTCGATATTGCAAAGTGATGCTCAACTTAAGCGTCAGCTTTGGTTGTGTTTACGGCAGCTACCCGAATTATAAGTATGATGCGCCCAGCAACGACCAACGACTTAAACCGTATTATGGCAATTGAAAAGCGTGCTCATGATTATCCGTGGTCGGATAAAGTCATGCTACGTTATCTACAAAAACCAGATGCCGTTACCTTGCTAGAGCAAGAAGGTGAACACCGTGGCCATGCCGTGGTGTCTTTGGTGCTCGATGAAGCTGAGTTATTGATGATTACCGTTGCCCCTGAGTATCAAGGAAAAGGCCTAGGGAAACTAATATTGCAGCGTACAATGCAACAACTACAGAGTCGCGGTGCGAGCTGTATGTTTCTTGAGGTTCGTGAGTCAAACGAGGCAGCTATCGCGCTTTACGAATCACTTGGCTTTTGCGAAACAGGAAGGCGATCAGGTTACTACCCTATGAAAAAAGGTCGGGAAGATGCACTTATTTATTCTATTGAACTAATTGATTAGTGGTTTACTCTGAAACCCCCATCTCACTACTTCTTGGCTGGGTGTTTGCTCTAGCTTTTGTATTTTATTCCGTATATTCGGCAAACTGGCGCTCATTTCGCCGTTTTGCAGGGGTACAGCACTTTTTTGCTGGCGCTGTTCTGGTTATTACCGGATTGTGGTGTATGCATGCCGGAATCAAACGAGGCTTAGATTTTCATATTCTAGGACTCACCTCGCTGACGCTATTAATGGGCTGGCGCTTTGCATTATTAGCTGGTGCGTTCGTTGTCTCGTCGATGGCGGTGTTTGGTAAAATCAGCTTTCAAGAGTGGGGGTTATCGTACGCTTTAGTTGTCGTTATTCCGGTGCTGTTTACCTATCTCATATTTTTGCATGTCTATCGTCGACTTCCATGTAATCCCTTTGTGTACATATTGGTCGCCGGCTTTTTGACTGCCGGTGTCACTCAGGCGTTGCACGCGGTCACCGTGAGTGGCTTTTATTGGCTGGACGACACCTACACAGGCAAAGAACTCTGGTTGAATTATTTACGGTTTTTGCCACTCATGATGTTTCCTGAAGGCGTAATCAATGGCATGTTTTTAGCCGGTATGGTCAGCTTTCATCCGCAATGGCTGAGTACGTTTGATCAGGACTCTTATTTTAATTAGCGATAGCGCATTACATACCTGCACTTCACGCACAGAGGCATTTTTGCGATAATCGCCCGCCTAGATAGATCACCTTGCATGACCAGATTACGAACACACAGCATTTTCATCACACTGGACTAAATTAGCCGCTATGAAACCGCAGATTGCAGAGCTTTTGAACGCAGCAGTAAACGTACTGAAAGAAAAAAATATACTGCCCGCAGATCTGGAACCACGAATTCAGGTCGACAACACTCGCGACAAAGCTCACGGTGACTTGGCAACAAACTTAGCCATGATGCTAGCAAAACCGGCAGGGAAGAATCCGCGTGAACTCGCGCAGCTTCTGGTTGATGCAATTCCTGCAAGCAGTTTGGTTGAAAAAACAGTCATTGCTGGTCCTGGGTTTATCAACTTTTATCTCAGTGAAGAGTCCACTACCTCATTGATTCAAGCCGTGCTTGAGCAGAAAGAAAAATATGGCCACAGCAATGTTGGTGAAGGTCGTAAGGTTCAGGTCGAATTTGTTTCTGCCAATCCAACAGGCCCTCTTCATATTGGCCACGGTCGTGGTGCAGCGGTAGGTGATAGTCTTTGTCGTTTACTTGCAGCTACAGGCTGGGACGTGACCAGTGAATTTTATTACAACGACGCCGGCCAGCAAATCAACAACCTAGGCTTGTCAGTGCAGGCGCGCTGTAAAGGCCTAACGCCAGATCATGAAAGCTGGCCAGAAAACGGCTACCGTGGTGATTATATTACTGAGCTTGCCGAAAGCTTTATGCGTGGTGATTCGATCACTGCCGCCGACCAAAGCTTTACCGGCACCAAAGATGCTGATGACATTGAAGGAATACGCCATTTTGCGGTGGCTTATTTACGCAACGAGCAAGACCTAGACCTCAAAGCGTTTGGGGTGGATTTCGATGTTTACTTCTTAGAGTCGTCCTTGTACTCAGAAGGCAAAGTTGAAGCGACAGTGCAAAAGCTTATTGAAAACGGCTACACCTACGAAGAGGGTGGCGCGCTGTGGTTACGCACCACAGATTTTGGCGACGATAAAGATCGTGTGATGCGTAAAACGGATGGTGGCTATACCTACTTTGTGCCTGACGTCGCCTACCACTTGAATAAATGGCAGCGTGGCTTTACCCGTGTCATCAACGAACAAGGTGCGGATCATCACAGCACGATTACCCGCGTCCGTGCAGGGCTACAGGCGTTAAATGTAGGCATTCCAGAAGGATGGCCCGGTTACGTATTACACCAAATGGTGACTGTTATGCGTGGCGGCGAAGAAGTGAAAATCTCAAAACGCGCGGGCAGCTACGTGACCTTACGTGATTTGATCGATGAAGTCGGCCGTGATGCTACTCGCTATTTCTTAGCGGCGCGTAAAGCCGATGGCCAGCTGACATTTGATATTGATTTAGCACGTTCTCAATCGTCAGATAATCCTGTGTATTACATCCAATACGCTCACGCACGTGTGTGTTCAATCTTCCGTAAGTTAGAAACCGAAGAACAAAGCTGGAATCAAGAAACCGGTTTAGCAGCCCTTAGCGCACTGACGTTAGAAACAGAAAAAGAAATCATGGTAAAAGTTGGCCGCTTCCCGGAAATCGTCCGCAAAGCCGCAGAGAATAATGAGCCGCACATGATCGCAAACTACATGTACGATCTCGCGGGTGATTTTCATACCTGGTATAACTCAGAGAAAACCTTGGTTGAGGATACAGATCTAAGAAATGCGCGCCTGACATTGGCCGAAGCGGTACGACAGGTGCTGGCAAATGGTCTCGACCTTCTTGGTGTTAGCGCACCAAGTAAGATGTAACGAGAGATATTCGGATGACATTTTTCATTCTGAGCGGGGCTAATGTGAACAAAACTAGTGTGAACGGAAATGTTGTAAATAAAACAGCTGAGGCCAACCTTTATGGCCGATAGCGGTAATAACGTACCGGGCTGGGTATGGGTGACCACACCAGCCATCGCCTTAGCATTTGCCGGGTTTATCTTTTATTTATCAACCGTACCGGCTGGTAATGAGTTAGACGCAGTCAAAGGGGATGCCCGCAAGGCACTCGAAGCGACGGCAGCACAAGCGCGTGAAGATAAGCAAAAAGCCACCGAAACAGCGAAACCAAGCTATGACTTCTATCGTCTGCTAGAAAAGCAAACCGTTGAAGTTCAAGAAGTCGAAGCCTACAAATCAACACCGAAAGATGCCGCTGTAAAATACGAATATCGTTTGCAGGCAGGGTCATTCCGTTCAGAAATGGATGCTGATCGAATGCGTGCCCAACTTATTCTGGAAGGCTTGCCAGCGTACCTAGAAAGCAGTTCAGTGAACTCATCTACGTGGCATCGCGTGTTTGTTGGCCCGTATACCAACCGATCGAAAATGAACAAAGCGCAAGACATCCTAGTTAGCAATAATGTTAGCCCCCTCGTACTTAAGCAAAAAGTCTCAAGCAATAAGTGAACAAATAACTCCCGCTTGCCGTTCGCAAGTCACTGTGCCAAATTGGAGTAACACACTCCTATTGGGCACCGTTATGACAATTGAGTCGCACACTGAATTTCTCTCTATCGACACCCCAGAGGGGCGTCATCAGATAGCTTGGCAGTGCTGGCAGAAAGACGGGATGGACAATGCCCCTCTTCTTATCTGTGTTCACGGCCTGACTCGGAATCGGCATGATTTTGATACCCTAGCGGCGGAACTGACCGATCATTATCGTGTTATTACCACAGACATTATTGGCCGTGGTGAGAGTGACCGAGTGTCTCAGCCAGAGTTGTATGGCTACCCGTTATATGTCAGTCAGATGATGCAGCTGCTTGCGCATCTTAGAGAAAAAACCGGTGAGTCCACGGTGGATTGGCTGGGTACATCGATGGGCGGTTTGATCGGCATGATGATCGCGTCCTCTCCTCACTCACCGATTACTCGATTGATCATGAACGATGTTGGGCCGCGTATCCCCTTAACAGCATTACAGCGGCTGGCAGAATACGTTGGAAAGGCTCCTATTTTTTCCTCACAGAAAGAAGTTGAAGATTACCTGCGTATTGTCGCCAGTCCGTTTGGAGCTCTCACGGACGCGCAATGGCAACGTATGGCATTGTACTCCTCAAGACAGAATGAACAGGGGATGTGGGAAATGAACTATGACCCCGCGATTGCCATGGCATTTCAAGGCATCGAAGCAGATGTTGATTTAACGAGCATATGGGATGCTGTGGCATGTCCTGTTTTGGTCATACGAGGGCAGGAGTCTGACCTACTTACGGCGGAAGACGCAAAAACCATGACCTCTAAAAAGAGTGTCCAATTAGTTGAAATCCCAGACGTAGGTCACGCTCCAGCATTAATGTCAGATGATCAGATTGGTATGGTGCGTGACTTTCTTGTCATGTAAAACTGCGTTAAAGGGAGCTAACAAAAAAGCACATACTCGTTCTGGCGAATTCCTATTGATTGGTCCTTACTGAAAGAACAGTGGTTAAGTTAACCAGAGGGAAAGACCAATGGACGAGAATGAACTAAACGAACCGAGTTTTATTCATACACACATTGTGGCGGCGTTCACATCTACCTGTGTTCTACTGATGGCAATGCTGGTGATGTGAGCTATAGAGAACACCAAAGTGTATTTCTTGCTTTGCCAATTCACCAATGTGCGGTTTTGATTCTTCAGCGTCTTATTTTTTCATTGTCTTTATTGATTCAAAACCTATTGATTCAAAACTTATTGTTTTAGCATCGTATTTATAACTGATGGACCCTGCTTGCCTTGGCCGCTCTCTAAGCGTCATAGATTGAATATTTATATATTTTAGTCATAAAAAAAGCCCGCATATTGCTATGCAGGCTTTTAAAATATGGTGCCCGGAGGCGGAATCGAACCACCGACACGAGGATTTTCAATCCTCTGCTCTACCGACTGAGCTATCCGGGCGTCTTGCTAAGCAACGTGTGCTTCTCAAGTGGCGCGTATTAAACCGCGACAGCTTTGCTCTGTCAACACTAAGCGCATTAATTTTCTTTGTTTTCAGGAACATAGCCATCGGCTTTGTCATAATCTGAGCCGCTAAGAAACTTTTCTCGCTGCTCCGTCAGGTACTTTCGTGCATCAGGATCCATAACGTTGAGGTGCTTTTCATTGATCAGGCGCGTCTGATGCTCTGTCCACTCGCTCCAAGCTTGGGCTGAAACATTTTTGAAGATGACTTCACCAGCAGGGCCAGGGAATGGTGGCTGAGATAGGCCGTCGAGTTCCTTTTCATATTTGCGGCAATGTACTTTGTGGCTCATAACGTGTCCTGAGTAGTGGTGTCTATATATAGTGGTGTCTATAGTGGTGTTTATGATTGGTCCATTGCAAAGGAAGTTAGCAATGCTTTGACTGGCGCAGCTAGCCCAATTTTGCTTGGAGCGTTTAGATTGTACCAGTGATCTTTGCTCTCTCGCACAACCGTCATTGGTGCCTTAAGGGTTAAGCGCACGGGTGTGATGTCCAGATGGTAATGGGAGAAGGTATGGCGAAAGGGTTTGAGAGTCTCTTGCGTGACCTTATCGTGCCCGACTTCTTTTTGTAGCCACGCAGGTAAATCTGCTTGATCGGTTAGCTCCGGGAAACTCCATAAACCGCCCCATATCCCAGTTTGTGGACGTTGTCTTAGCAGCATTTCGCCATTGCTGTTCTCAAGTACGATTAAAACCGTTGCTTTGCTTGGCTTGTCTTTTTTAGGCTTCGAATTAGGGAACTGAGTCGGTTTGCCGGTGGCGTAGCCTTCGCAGTTGGGTTGAAGCGGGCACACGCCACAGGCAGGCTTACTGCGAGTACACAGGGTGGCACCTAAATCCATCATGGCTTGGGTGTACTGCTGGTGGCTGTGATCTGGGGTAAGGTTGGTAGCTACCTCCCATAGCTTTTTTTCTACCGCGGTGGTGCCGGGCCAGCCTTCTACGGCGTAAAAGCGGGTAAGTACGCGTTTAACATTACCATCCAATATGGGCGCTTGAACGCCCATGCTGATGGAGGCAATGGCTCCCGCGGTTGAACGGCCGATACCGGGCAGAGCTGATAGTCCTTCAACCGATATAGGGAACACGCCTTGATGCTCATTCACGACCATTTGTGCACACTTATGCAGGTTACGCCCACGAGCGTAATAACCTAAGCCAGTCCAGTGGTGCAGTACGTCATCTTGGCTTGCGCTCGCAAGAGCCTCCACGGTCGGGAAGCTGTGCATAAAACGTTCGAAGTATGGAATAACGGTGGTTACTTGAGTTTGTTGCAGCATGATCTCAGACACCCACACGCGGTAAGGTGAAATGTTTTGCTGCCAAGGAAGGTGTTTACGTCCGTGCTTGTCGTACCAAGCGAGCACGGTATCGCTGAATGCTGACATACTCATTGTGATCTGCGTTGCGGCTAGTGTTCGCAGTATGCCGCAAGCTGATTAGATTTCGTAGCTATTGGTATTACGCTCGGCGCTCACAATTAGGTATTGATGTAATTGCCCAAGGGAAAGAGGGCGGCTGAAAAAGTAGCCTTGCCCTTCATCGCAGTTATTCTGGCGAAGGTATTTGAGCTGCTCTTCCGTTTCAACGCCTTCGGCGACAACGTTGAGGCTGAGTTTATGTGCCATGGCGATAACCGCCGCCGTAATTGCCATGTCGTTTTTATCTTCCGGAATATCCATCACAAATGAACGATCCACTTTAAGTACATCAATGGGGAAGCGTTTGATGTAAGCCAGTGAGGAGTAGCCCGTACCAAAATCATCAATGGCGATTGATACGCCGGTGTTTTTGATGTCTTGCATGATCTTAATTGCAGATTCAACATCTTCCATCAGGGTGCTTTCAGTCAGTTCTAACTCTAGGCAACGTGGCGGAATCTTAGTGATCTCCAGTACCTCCCGAATACGGTCTGGAAGCAGTGGGTCACTGAACTGTTTCGCCGATAAGTTAACTGCTACTTTTGTGTCGGGAGCCATGATGTTTTTTAGAAGCAAGGTGCTGATTTGACGGCACGCCTGCTCTAAAACCCAGTTACCAATATCGATAATTTGACCAGTTTCTTCAGCCACAGGAATAAAGTAGTCCGGCGGAATCAGTCCTTTTTCCGGATGCTCCCAGCGAATTAATGTTTCTACCCCGGTGGTTCGGTAATCGAACAAACTGACTTTGGGCTGGAACACTAAGCGAAATTGATCACGTTGAAGGGCTTCGGATATTTCTTTTTCTAGTGCCAAATGCTCCAGAATAGAGTGGTTCATCTCTTCCGAGAAAAACTGATAATTATTGCGCCCGTGTTCTTTGGCCGAATACATCGCTAGGTCGGCATTTTTCATCAGGGTATTAATATCGGTAGAATCTTCCGGCGTCATGGTGATACCAATACTCACCGAGGTGATAATGTCTTGGCCTTTCACTCGGATAGGTTTGGCCAAAGATTTCAGGATCTTGTCTGCAACTACACGTACATCTTTTACGCCACGAATATCCGTGAGCAAAATGGTAAATTCATCACCGCCCACTCGGGATACGGTGTCGTTTTCCCGAACCGTATTGCTTAAGCGGTTGGAGACTTCTTTAAGGAGAATATCCCCAGCATCGTGCCCTAATGTGTCGTTAACGCGTTTAAATTGATCCATGTCTAGAAACATCAGCGCCATTGATTGGCCAGAGCGTAATACGCTTTTTACCGAATTCTCTAAACGATTTTTAAATAAACGACGATTCGCTAAGCCAGTGAGTGGGTCATAGAAGGCCAGCGTTTCCATTTGGATCTGCGCAGCTTTAAGCTCAGAAATATCAGAAATGGCTCCTAAGTAACCCAGTAATGCGCCATCTCTGTCATGCAGAGCACTAGCCATCAAATGAATCCAAGTGTGTGACTGGTCTGATCGGACCAGACGTATTTCAAGAGCAATACTTTCTTGCTCCATGACCATTCTGTTCCACGTTTCGTGGACGTTGACCATATCTCTAGGGTTGATCATTTCAAACCAGTCTTGCAGATCCGGTTGCTCGTTGGTGACGCCATGAATATCACGCCAGCGCTGGTTAACGTAACGTAGACGCTGGTCAGGATCGACTTGAAAGATCCCAACAGGAGAGAGCGCCGTTAGTTTGCGAAAGCGCTCTTCAGAGGTCTTGAGAGATTGATTTTCGTCTTCAATGGTACTGAGTAATCGGTTGAATAGGTCGACCAAGGCGCCTAATTCATCGTTGTTTGTTTTGGTTGCACGGATCGAATAATTTTTATTGTTCAGAATTTTTGTCAGCGTTCCACTGAGTTCACGCATAGGATGAGAGATAACATCCTTTAATTTATTCGCGAGTACAAAAGCGACGGCAAACGCCGAGAGAATAATGACGAGTGAGAATCCTAAGAACTGGAAAAAACGGTCTAATAACTGGCGTCGGCTGCTCTCGATGTAGAGCGTCCCTATTACCTCGTCACTACGTTTAACCGGAAATATTCGCGAGAAATTATACGAATGCATAGCCTCTATGCGCGGTAAGTAGGTTGGGCAATCGAGTCGGTCATATTCCGCAGAGTGATAGCTGGCGGCAAGGCTTTGGTCGTTGTGGTAAATACAGCCACGCACAATAGAGCTATCAGACTGCAATGTGTCTAGGTTGCTTTCGAGCAGGGCTCGATCATTAAACGTAAGCGCTGCAGTAATACGATCTGAAATGACCTCACCAAGCACTTCAAGCTTATTCTCTGTGTCTTGTCGGGCGAGATAGTACTCAAGTGATATGTACGCAAAATTCGCAAGAAGCAGGGTTAGCCCTGTGGTAATTAATGAGATTAAAACCAAACGGCGCCGTAGAGACTGAGTTTTGAACAAGGTCATTCCTTCTGTCTCTTTGGTGGACTTCGTCTTATCCGAATTACTCATGGATTGTTGCGGCGCTGACAGAAGCATTTCTCCTTACTCATTTTTTCCTCTCCATCATACTGCTGTCAGAAATAGGTTTAAGGTTTCCACTGGTGTTATCAGTTGGGTTCTGACAAGTAACGAGTGAAAATAAGTTCGGTTCCGCCACTCGTAAGCTTTCGGCGTACTAAGTCACACTCCATCGGTGAGGAGGCATGGTATTTCACTAAAAGTGAGCCTCTAAGTACTGGATAACGGCTATTTAAAGTTTAGTCGTACTTTGGCGACTTTTCCGGGAAAAGGTCACAAAAAAAGCCCGATTCGGGCTCTTTTTACGAATCCTGAACGGTCACGGGAGTGACTGGTTCAGTTTCTAGTTCGGTAAGAAGCTCTGCGATGCTGATGTTTTGTAGTCTATCGCTGAGCTGAGTTCGATAGGTTTTGACCATGCTAAGCCCCGAAATGACCGCGTCGTAGACTAGCCACTGGTCTGAATCTTTGTCTAAATAAAGACGAAAATCGACCGGAACTTTAGAACCACTGGATTGAGTGAACTCGCCTTTTACAATCGCACGTTCCCCATCAGGACTGTATCGAGTTTCAGAAAAGGTCAGTGTTTCACCACTAAAGGCTTTAAAAGCGCCTCCGTACGTTTTCATTTGACGTTCACGGAAGATGGTGATGAAGCGTTGCTGTTCTTCTGGTGTTGCACGACGCCAGTATTTGCCCAATGCGCCCATGGCAATTTTTTCTTGATCGATGGCGGGTAAAATGTAGTTGGCGACCAAGCGTTCCACTAATTTGGGGTCGCGATCTTCCGGTGAGGTTTTAATTAACTCTTTGATGACGCCATTAGTGGCTTCAGATACGACCTTCATCGGGGCGTCATCTGCGTAGCTGCGAACAGCAAATAACATCACTAAAACGGTTGCTAGGGTGTACTTTATAGCTAAGCGCATTGTTTTTATTTCCTTGTGAATATTGACTCAGTACCCCTACAAAGTACCTGACTAAATAGGTATGGCATAGGGTTGGATCAACAATTATTTGTTACCTTAATGAGACAATGAAGGCCGAAGGTTTATGAGTGCGCTCATTTCTCACGTTCTAACTTCAAGTTATAAGCACCTCTGAGTCGTTCATAGGTGCCCTAGTTAGTTATGATTATAGCGTAATAGTTCGCCCTCAGTGGTGAAGCCTCGTTTCAGCAATGAAGCTCTGAGTGAGTCATCACTTACCTTTACAGCCAATGAAAATCCAGATTCAACAGCCCACTTTTGAATAAAATGCAGCATTTGATGCATCACACCACGACGTTGAGTAATTTGACGAACTCCAGCGGCACTAAGAGTAATGGCGTTTCCTGACTTCTCAGCTAACAAAGCACCGATGATGCGATCATTGAAACGTCCGCCAATAAACCAATGAGAGTCGTCTGGCCAGTTTTTAAGATCGGACGCTGATGCTAAACCATAGGGGGCAGTTTCATTCTGGATCTTCTCAAGATCGACCCAGTCAGCGTCGTTGGGTTGGGTCAGATGTTCGAGTTTTACCGGCACAATGAACTCCTCGGAGGGTGTGTGTGTTTTAGGGTAATACGGAATTATGTGAATCCGCAGTATCTAGCCTACTTTCTCAGGCGCTTTGCTTTATAATGCTTTCTTTTTAGTTTTGCGAGAGTTCGGAGCAATCTCACTATGGCACGCACAGCATCCGTTGAGCGTAATACGCTCGAAACCCAGATCACGGTTAAGATTAATCTTGATGGCACTGGTAAGTCGAAGTTTGACACAGGTGTTCCTTTTTTGGAGCACATGATGGATCAGATTGCGCGTCATGGCCTGATTGATCTCGACATCACCTGTAACGGCGACACTCATATTGATGATCACCACACGGTGGAAGACATCGGTATTACACTCGGGCAAGCATTTGCTCAAGCGATTGGTGATAAAAAAGGCATCGTTCGTTATGGCCACTCTTATGTGCCATTAGACGAAGCGCTGTCACGTGTTGTGATCGATTTCTCTGGCCGTCCAGGCCTTGATATGAAAGTCGACTTCACCCGTGGGGCCATTGGCCGCTTGGATACACAGTTGTTTTGGGAGTTTTTCCAAGGCTTTGTGAACCACGCCAACGTGACCCTACATATAGATAACATCAAAGGTTTCAATGCACACCATCAAGCGGAGACCATATTCAAAGCATTTGGTCGTGCTCTGCGTATGGCGGTTGAGCTGGATCCGCGCATGGCCGGAATGATGCCGTCCACCAAAGGCAGTCTGTAAGAGGCGAGTGTTTAAGTGAGCAGAGCAAGTAAAATTTGTGCCGTGATTGATTACGGAATGGGCAATCTCCATTCCGCGCATGGTGCGTTGCAAACCGTCGCTCCCGATACCCAAGTATTAGTCACCGGTGATCCAGACGTTATTCGTCGTGCGGATCACGTGGTGCTGCCGGGGGTTGGTGCTATTCGTGATTGTATGGCCGAGATTCGTCGCCAAGGTATTGATGAGGTCGTGCGTGAAGTCGCCAAAACCAAACCTCTACTGGGTATATGTGTTGGCTTACAGGCATTAATGACCCACAGTGAAGAGAACGGCGGCGTCGATTGTATGAACTTTTTCCCTGGGCAGGTTCGTTACTTTGGTGATGACCTTACGGAAAACGGCGAGCGTTTAAAAGTCCCACACATGGGCTGGAATACGGTCAGTCAGGTTGCTCATCCAATTTGGACAGGCATTGCCGACAACAGCCGTTTTTATTTTGTTCACTCGTACCACGTGAAGGCAGATAACCCGGAACAAGTAAAAGGGCATGGCCATTACGGTGTTGATTTTGCCGCCGCAATGGGTGAAGACAATGTTTTTGCAGTGCAATTTCACCCAGAAAAAAGCCACAACGCGGGCCTCGCGTTATTAAAGAATTTTTTATCTTGGGATGGTCAGGCGTAATTCAGAAGCACGCCTAACCTCCAGAACACATTAAGGTTTAAATAGAATGCTCGTAATTCCTGCGATTGATTTAAAAGATGGCGAATGTGTACGTTTACGTCAGGGCCGTATGGAAGATTCCACCGTGTTTGGTGATGATCCTGTGTCTATGGCTAAGCGTTGGGTTGATGCAGGTTGTCGTCGTTTGCACCTTGTTGATTTAAATGGTGCCTTCGCGGGTACACCAGTGAATGGTGAGGCCGTGACGGCCATTGCCAAAGCCTTCCCTAAATTGCCGATTCAAATTGGTGGTGGCATTCGTTCGCTAGAAACGATTGAGCACTATATTAAAGCCGGTGTTGAATACGTCATTATTGGTACAAAAGCAGTTAAAGAACCGTCGTTCGTAAAAGAAGCTTGTGATGCATTTCCAGGCCATGTGATCGTTGGCTTAGATGCACAGGATGGTTTTGTTGCAACAGACGGTTGGGCTGAGATTTCTGACATCAAAGCCGTTGATTTAGCCAAGCAATTCCGTAACGACGGAGTGTCTGCCATCGTTTATACCGACATCGCCCGTGATGGCATGATGCAAGGTGTTAATGTTGAAGCGACTTTGCAGTTAGCGATAGAAGGCGGTATTCCTGTAATTGCCTCAGGTGGTGTCACCAATATCGAAGACATTCGTAAGCTGGCCCAAGTGTCTAGCCAAGGTATTTTAGGTGCCATCACTGGCCGTGCTATTTATGACGGTATGCTCGATGTGGCTGAAGCTCAGACCTTGTCTGACGAAATAACAGGAGCCTAAGTCATGGCACTGGCGAAGCGCATTATTCCTTGTCTTGATGTTGATAAAGGCCGCGTTGTAAAAGGCGTTAATTTTGTCGGCATTCGTGATGCAGGCGATCCGGTCGAAATTGCAAAACGTTATAACGACCAAGGCGCGGACGAAATTACCTTTCTCGATATTACTGCCAGCCATGAAGAGCGCGAAACTACTGTACACATGGTAGAAGCCATTGCTGAGCAAGTGTTTATTCCGCTCACTGTGGGTGGTGGTATTCGTGAGCTGGTGGACATTCGTAACATGCTGAATGCCGGTGCGGATAAAGTCTCGATTAACTCAGCCGCGGTGTATAACCCTGAGTTTGTAAAAGCGGCAGCCGATAAATTCGGTTCGCAGTGCATCGTTGTGGCCATTGATGCTAAGCAAGTAGGCGATAACCATTGGGAAATATTCACCCACGGTGGCCGTAAACCAACGGGCATTAATGCGGTTGAGTGGGCTATAAAAATGGCAGATTTTGGTGCTGGTGAAATTTTATTAACCAGTATGGATCGTGATGGTGTAAAAACCGGATTTGATCTGGGTGTCACTAAAGCTATTTCTGATGCCATTAATATACCAGTCATTGCCTCTGGCGGTGTTGGTAATCTGGAACATCTTGTTGATGGAGTGAAGCTGGGTGGCGCGGATGCAGTATTAGCCGCGAGTATTTTTCACTTTGGTGAGTACACCGTGCAGCAGGCGAAACAACACATGGCTGACGCAGGAATAGAAATGCGCTTGTAGTGTTTGTTATAAATAAAAAATCCGCTGCGGTATTACTACCGAGCGGATTTTTTTATAGCTGAAAGTGTATTTTTTATAAATACATTCCCACCAATTACTTCTTAACTGACAGCTCAACACGACGGTTGGCAGCGCGACCTTCAACAGTCTCGTTGCTCGCAACAGGGTTAGCTTCGCCGTAACCTTTTGCAGTGACCTTGTCAGCGTCAACGCCTTTGTTTAACAAGTAAGTACGCACTGAGTTAGCACGCTCTTGGCTTATTTTCTGGTTTAGCGCATCACTACCACGGCTATCGGTAAATGCTTGAACTTCAACAGTAATGTTCGGGTAACGCTTCAATTCAGCGGCGGCATTATCAAGGATAGTTTTGCTGCTTTCAGTCAGACGAGCTGAGCTAGTCTCGAAGAATACGCCTTGTAGGCTGCCTTTAAACTCTGGGCAACCATCAGCATCAACGCTGGTATTGGCGGGTGTGTTTTCACACTTATCTGCCGTATTAACGACGCCATCTTTATCTGAATCAAGCTTTGCGGCAGCGGCGGCTTTTGCTGCTTCTGCTTTTGCCATTGCATCAGCCTTGGCTTTCTCTGCTGCGGCCTTAGCGGCATCCGCTTTAGCTTGTGCGTCTGCTTTTGCCTTATCTGCTTCATCAGTCATATTGTTTGCTGATGAATAATCAGAGGCCGTTGTCTGGGTGCCAAAGCGGTAACCGGCTTCAAGTACGTAGTTGTTGTGCTCAACAACTTCGTTAACCATATCGTCGTAACGTACTTCTGCACGAGCAAAGAAATTGTCAGTCACAGCAACTTGTACACCATAACCTAAGCTCAGCAATGCATTTTCAACAGCCCCACCATCGGTTGAAACTTTGCCGTAACCAACACCAGCACTGATGTAAGGCTTCAGTGTGTTGTAACCGAAGAAGTACAAACCGCTTAAACGTGCTTGTTCAACATCCGCACGACCATCAACTTGTTCTGGTGACGGCTGAACAATGCTCAATTCAATCGCAGTGTCTTCGTTAAACATGTAACCGGCAGACAACTCTAGGTCGTAGCTGTGTTTCATGTAGTCATCAAAATAATCTTTGGTTACTTCGGTGTCCGTATGCGCAGCACCAAAGGTAACGTAGTAAGCGTCGTCAGCGATTGCGCCGAGGCTTAATGAAGAAATAACAGTAGCAAGCAACGTACGTTTCACGGTTTGATTCCTATTTTTTAATGTTTTTTATGCCTCTAGCTTCAAGGCGTTGGCAATATACTACAGGTGCTAGTTATTACACTAGATTCGTACCTAGTTATGCGTTCATGTGACTAAATTTCAGCATGTTTTACAGCATGTTTTACAGCATGCTTACACGGTTGCATGATAATTAAATGACATCTGCATTGAACTAATACGACAGGAAGAATTCTCGAGTGTTCATCTTTTTTTCTCAAAACAATAATGACTCAATTGGTAATAATTTTGAGAATACAAAATTCATAAATGATAAATATATTAATAAGACCGTATTGATAGCCTTCCAGTCATTTCGCAGATTCATTGATAAAACGCCCTAGAATCTGAAGTGCATTTTTTCGTTCGTCGTTCCATGTATGTGCATAGCTGACTCGTAAATAATGTGTGTATTCGCCATTATTTGAAAAAAGACTGCCCGGTGTAATTAAAATGCCTTCGTGTTGTGCGCGAGCATATAGCTCAATGGTGTTGATAGTAGGAGGTAGCTCAATCCATATTGCTAGGCCGCCTTCAGGGCGATGCCGTGGCGTGCATGGCCAGTCTGTCAGTTGTGTGAATAAATAATCTCGTTGTTTAGTGAGTTCTTTTTTAAGGCGCTTTAAGTGACTGTCGTAAGCGCCAGACACTAAAAAATCTGCCACACCTTGTTGAACGCTTCGACTTCCTGCAAGTTGAGAAATAAGTTTGAGTTTGATAATGGCTTTGTGCCAGCGACCTCCGATGATCCAACCGACTCTGACATCTCGCGATAATGATTTTGATAACGAGCTGCATAAAATAACTCGTCCTTGTCTGTCTTGGGCTTTGAGGGGGGCAGGCGTGATCGTCAATGCGGTATCCGCATAAATATCATCTTCGATAACGGCCAAATCATGATGCTCAGCTAACTGTAATAGTTGATCGCGGTGTCCTTGCGGCATTAACGAGCCGGAGGGGGTAGAAAAATTGGGTGAGACAAGACAAACCTTGATTGGCCATTGCTTTAACGCTTCGGCGAGTGCAGGAATGTGCATCCCCGTGGTGGGGGAGGTCGGTATTTCAACGACTTTTAAATCCAGTTGCTCCAGCAGTTGCATCACGCCATAAAATCCCGGTGACTCAACCGCCACGACATCACCAGCTTTGGTGGTGGCCATTAAGGCTAAAAATAGCGAGTTTTGGCACCCCGATGTTATGCACACCTCATCGCTGAGCGTATGGCAGCCTCGACGCTGCAACCGTTTTGCGATTTGTCCCCTCAATCCTTCAAGGCCTTCAGGGCGATCATAATATTGATGGTAATTACTTCTATTTAATCGCTGAGCGCGGCCAATCGCTCGATTTAATTCCAGTAGACCAGGTTCTATAACGGATGAGGAAGTATTGGGTACTAAGTCAAACGCGGCGCTACGCTCCATAATGTCCAGTAATAGATCACTCACGTTGACCGGTGAAGGTCGCTTGGCAGGTGCGTGGGCTGATTTGAGTGCGCTGTCGGAGTGGCCTAGTTCTGCTTTAACGTAATAGCCAGATCGTGGCCGGGCTTCTATACGTCCGCTGTTCTCAAGTCGTTGAAGCGCATGTAACACCGTGGCCTTGGATATACCATGGGCGGCACATAACTGACGGATGGAGGGAAGTCGCTCACCTGCAGCAAGACGTCCTTGATGAATCTCTTGGCTAAGGTGTTGCTCTAGTTGTCGATAGAGCGGTGTGTTGCGCATCGTCGATGCTCTGGCGGACATAAGTCACTCGTCTTTCAATCTGTGCCTATAAAATATCATTTTTTTGTGCCTTAACCTATACAGGTTGCGCCATTAGGCTACCTCCATATTCACAGCTCATAAGGCAGTGCTATGGAGCGAATTCCAGTTGTTGAACATCATACCGAGCACAAAAATGCGTCTGTTTTTGCCTCGGATAAAATTCACGTGCGCATGTTTCCCGGCGTGTATTCTCAACTGAGACGCATGGTGAGTTGGCCGTTACTTTTCGCATATTTTGCTTTGGTATGGGGGCAATCAGACGGACAGCCTTGGATCTTGTTTTCCATTGATGACCGACGTTTGTTCTTTTTCGGGTCTCAGCTTGGTTGGAATGACCTCTCTCTGCTAGCAGGCATATTAATTGTCGCCGCTTTCGGGCTATTTGTCGTAGCCCTCACGTTTGGTCGTATTTGGTGTGGTTTTGCTTGCCCTCAAAGTGTTTGGACTTGGCTTTTTTTGCGAGTTGAGAATGCATTAGAAGGACCGGCATGGCGTCGGAAAAAACAGGCATCAACAGCTTGGGCGTCGCCACAATACTACCGGTGTATCGGTAAACACGTCATCTGGGGAGCGATCGCCTTGATAACGGCGATCACATTTACCGGGTATTTCGTACCGATCCGAGACGTGTTGAATGGTGTTGTATCAGGCAATTCCGATCTAGGGGTATGGTCGTGGGTAATGATAATGGCAGGGCTAACGTATTTAAACGCGGGCTTAGTGAGAGAGAAAATTTGTTTGCATGCGTGTCCATATTCACGATTCCAAAGTGTGATGTTTGATGACGATACACGCACAGTGTCTTATGACGCATTGCGAGGAGAGCCAAAAGGTTCTGGTCATTCGACTCAGTCAGGCGATTGCGTTGACTGCACATTGTGCGTGCAGGTTTGCCCTACAGGGATTGATATTCGAGAGGGATTACAAGCGGCCTGTATTGACTGTGGTGCATGTATCGATGCCTGTGACAGCGTCATGACGCAGTTAAACCGCGAGAAAGGATTAATTGGCTTTTATTCACAACACACATTGAGTACTCCCTTAAATAAAAGAGCAGGTGCTCAGTTGCATAATGCGATAGCGCCGCTATTTCGCTGGCGGGCAATGGCGTACCTAACGATTTTTATAGTGTCGATCATAGCGCTAAATTTGGCGGTAATTGGGCGCGACCAGCTACACATAGGCATAGAGCGTGATCGCACGAACTTGTTTACTCAGTTGCCTAATGGCCAAATCTGCAATACCTATACGGTAGAGTTGGAAAGTTTTTATCCCAAGTCACTTAAGCTGCGTGTCTCGTTGCGAACGCCAGAAAACAGTAATGGCTTTATACTTGAGGGGCCAGAAGGCATTCATCTACCTGACGGAAAGGTTGTGACAAAAAACTATCGTGTTTGTACGGATAGCGCAAGACAGCGCCGAACCGAGGTGGCTTTTGTATTTTCTGCAGAGGGTATTGAGCTAGCTAAAACTTCGACATTTCTTGCGGGTAGCGTGCGCTAAATAAAATAAGGCCAGGTAAATTCTCTGGCCTCGTTTTTATTATTTATAAATCGTCGAGGATTTCTTGTCGTTTCTTTGAGTACTCTGCTTCACTGATTAACGCTTTTTCTTTTAAGCGGTTGAGTGTGTTTAAGCGCGCTTCAATAGAGGCGGTGTTGCCGCTAGTTGTAGCGTTTGATGATGTTTTTTCTTTCACATTACACGCGTAATAGCTTGCAGGAACTTCAGTGATGGTGACGGATTTAATTCCGCCGGTTAAGCTTGGTTTGCGGTGTTTTGAGGTGTTAATAGTACCAAGCATAATCGAGTCGGCGTTTAATTTTCGTGCCGCTTCTTTATGTTTTTCAGTACAAACTTTAACGCCTTCGCTTTTTGCGCTGCTGCAGCTTTCTTGAGCGATCAGAGAGCACTGGTTTGCATCTATACTGTCGACCATGTTGATTTTCTGAGCGAGTGCCGCTTGCGATACTGCGACTAAGCAAAGTGCAGAAAAAATACGGCCTGTATTTTTAATAAAACTCTTCATAAAGCATCCAGTTATTGCGTGAATAAAAACGGGGGCTAAGCCCCCGTTAATAATATTATTTATGATTAATCGTCCAGCATCGTTTTATCTCGTACCGCACCTTTATCGGCGCTGGTGGCGAACTTAGCGTATACCTTCAACGCTGTTGTCACCTTACGAGGACGCTCTTCCGCAGGCTTCCACCCTTTTTTGTCTTGCTCATGACGACGGTGGGAAAACTCTTCAACGGAAAGATCAGCATTGATCGTGCGGTTAGGGATATCAATATTGATGATGTCGCCATCTTGCAACAAGCCAATCGCACCACCAGAGGCAGCTTCTGGTGAACAGTGGCCAATAGACAAGCCAGATGTTCCACCAGAGAAGCGACCGTCGGTGAGTAATGCACAGTCTTTTCCTAAGCCTTTCGATTTAAGGTAAGACGTTGGGTACAGCATTTCTTGCATACCCGGGCCGCCTTTCGGGCCTTCGTAGCGGATAATCACGATATCACCGGCGACCACTTCATCCGCTAAAATTCCGCGAACGGCATCGTCTTGGCTTTCAAAGATTTTCGCTTTACCTTGGAATACGTGGATACTTTCATCCACACCGGCGGTTTTAACGACACAGCCATCAAGGGCTATGTTGCCGTAAAGAACAGCCAGCCCGCCTTCGAGGGAATAAGCGTTGGCGAGATTACGAATACAGCCGTTCTCACGGTCACCGTCAACCGTTGGGTAGCGTGTGCTTTGGCTAAACGCAGTTTGCGTAGGTATCCCTGCAGGGCCAGCTTTGTAGAATTTAATCACGTCTTCGCTTGGGCTGCGCATGATGTCCCACTTATCTAGGGCATCTTTCATCGTGGCGCTGTGCACGGTAGGAAGTTCGCTGTGGAGTAAACCGGCACGGTCGATTTCACCCAAAATAGCCATGATGCCGCCGGCACGATGAACGTCTTCCATATGGTATAGCGGCGAGTTAGGTGCCACTTTACATAACTGCGGAACCACACGAGATAAACGGTCGATGTCTTTTAAATCGAAATCGAGTTCCGCTTCTTGTGCCGCTGCTAGTAGGTGGAGAATGGTGTTGGTTGAACCACCCATAACGATGTCGAGAGACATGGCATTTTCAAACGCTTTAAAGTTGGCGATAGAGCGTGGTAATACCGACTCATCGTCTTCTTCGTAATATTTTTTCGCGTTTTTAACAATCGTACGACCGGCTTCTAAGAACAGCTGCTCGCGATCACTATGAGTCGCTAGTACTGAACCATTGCCCGGTAGCGCTAAGCCCAGAGCTTCCATTAGGCAGTTCATTGAGTTGGCGGTGAACATGCCAGAACAAGAACCACAAGTAGGGCAAGCGCTGCGCTCGTACTCAGCGACTTTTTCGTCCGAGGCGGAATCATCCGCGGCGATCACCATAGCATCAACCAAATCGAGCTTGTGCTCCGCAAGTTTGGTTTTGCCGGCTTCCATTGGGCCGCCAGACACAAAAATCACAGGGATGTTTAAACGCAAAGACGCCAGCAGCATTCCCGGTGTGATCTTGTCGCAGTTAGAGATACAAACGATGGCATCAGCACAGTGTGCGTTAACCATGTATTCTACCGAGTCGGCGATCAGTTCACGGCTAGGTAAGCTGTAAAGCATGCCGTCGTGCCCCATGGCGATACCGTCATCGACTGCAATCGTATTGAACTCTTTTGCCACACCACCGGCTCGTTCGATCTCACGCGCAACCAGTTGACCCATGTCTTTTAGATGCACGTGGCCCGGTACAAACTGCGTAAATGAGTTGGCAACAGCGATAATTGGCTTCTGGAAATCGTCGTCTTTCATACCCGTGGCACGCCATAGGGCGCGGGCTCCAGCCATATTACGGCCAGCGGTTGAGGTCTTTGAGCGATACTGAGGCATGGTGTCTCGTCTCTAAATACGTGAAAATAAGAAATATTCTGTGCGGTATTGTACCAACGACTGCGCTTATGTGCAGCAGCTGAAACCGGAGAGTGAAATGACAGAACTTACCCTGTATTACGATGGCCAGTGCCCGCTGTGTGTGGCGGAAGTAACCCAGCTCATGAAGCGCGACAAAGGCCAGAAAATGCGGATGGTCGATATTCAGGAGCCGGGCTTTACAGAGCGCTATCCGCATATCGATCCGCAGGCGGCGAGTGACATCTTACACGCCGAGTATCCGGATGGTCGTATCATTTTAGGTTTAGATGTCGCTCACAAAGCGTGGGGGCTAGTGGGCAAGGGTTATCTATACGCTCCCTTGCGTTGGCCGGTGATTCGCTGGTTTGCGGATAAGGCGTATCTTTGGTTTGCCCGAAACCGCTATAAGGTTTCAGGCTGGCTGACGGGCAGAGAGCGTTGTGACACGTGCGGGCCGAAAGGATGTTCGATTGATAGTGCTAGCTCGAATGATAAATAGATACATCGTTCTAGCACTGTGCGCGTGTCTCTCTGCTTGCAGTTTTGCTCCGCTGACCCCCTTGTTTCTTGAGAACACAAACAGTAATAGTGCATCCGCAAAGAGGGCTCCAGTATTTTTAGCCCATGGAGCCAGTAGCGGCAGTGAGCCTTTGAATTCGATGGCAGCCATACAAGCCACCTTGGGCAATCCTCACTACGATGGCATCGAAGTTGATCTCGTGCTTACTGGAGACAGTATCCCTGTGTTGGCGCATGACCCGTGGATCAACGAGGATAGCTGTCGTCGCAAAGATGGCGCGCCTTTTGAGCAGGTGTTGATCAAAGACATCGCCTTTGATGAATTGACTCGTGTATTTGAATGTCGATTTTTAAATGCAAAAAACCAAACAGCGGCTGGAGGGTATCATTCGCTCATCTCGTTATCGGAGGCGTTTGATTTTGCCAAGGATCACCCGAATAAAATCCTCTATTTGGATTTGAAAATTCAAGAAAAAATGACTCAATCAGCCTTTGAATACGCGGCTGAAATTTATCATCAGCTTATTGCGGCTGAGATAAGCAATCCAATCTTTATTGAAGTGCCGAAGTCGGCGCACATTCACATACTCGAATCGCAGTTTAGTGACTACAAAATAACGAAAGTGTTGTCATATCCAGCCTTTTACGCTGGTGAAAACTGGAACAAAGTGGGGGCATGGTCGGCGTTAAAAACCTTTGTTTTTCCGAGTCGTCCATTATCAACCGTAACGGATGCTGGTGCCGATATGTTAATGAGCCCTACGGTGGTGATGTCGTATTCGTCTATTAAAAAATTGCATCATGAGCGCGTTTTATTTGGCACGTTTTTAGTGGATACGCCTAAAGCATTTTCCATCGCCATTGATCACGGTGCCGATATCATCATTACCGATATTTCTCCTTCGCACATGCCAGAACTCAGCTTAAAGGATAAACAATGACACCCTCGTCCACCGATTTAATCTTCCTACCCCTTGGCGGCACTGGCGAGATTGGGATGAATATGAATCTCTATGGCCATGATGGACACTGGCTGATGGTCGATTGCGGCGTGACGTTTCCGAAACCGGGCAGAGTGAGTGCCGATGGCACTCGTCATCATTCCGGCGAACCTGATACGCAAATGCCGGATCCTGAATTTATCGAAGCGCGTAAAGATCAATTGGCCGGTTTGATTATTACCCATGCGCACGAAGATCACGTGGGTGCCGTACCGTATTTGTGGCACAAATTACGCTGCCCTATTTATTGCACGCGATTTACTGCGGAAGTACTCAAAAAGAAACTCGCCGAACACGGTTTGTTGCATCAAGTAAAAATCATAATTCCTGAGACTGGCGAACGCCTGAATATAGGCCCGTTCGATGTCGAGTTTTTAGAATTAACCCATTCGATCCCTGACCCGAATGCATTAATGATTCGTACGCCAGTGGGCAATGTGTTTCATACCGGGGATTGGAAACTCGACCCTGATCCTGTGATAGGGCACGGTTATAAAAAAGAGACGTTTACCAAGTTAGCAGATGAAGGCGTAGTGGCGATGGTGTGTGATTCCACTAATGCCACGACGTCTGGGCATTCGGTGTCCGAAGGCGATTTGTACGATGGCTTACGTCGCTATATAGAAAGCGCTAAAGGACGTGTCATCGTCACCTGTTTTGGCAGTAACGTCGCGCGGCTATTAACGCTATCGCATGTGGCGGACGATACCGGTCGCTATATGGGCTTGTACGGTCGCTCCATGATTAATATGCACCAGTGCGCAAAACGCGCGGGAGTTTGGCCATTCAGTGCTGGCTCGGTCGATACCGGGCATTTGGGGTATTTACCCCGCTGTGAAGTGTTAGCGGTTGCTACAGGAAGCCAAGGTGAGCCGCACAGTGCGCTGCGCCGTTTAGCGGCAGGCACACACCCTGATTTTGATTTAGAAGCCGGTGATCGGGTGATCTTTAGTGCCCGTGCGATTCCCGGTAATGAAGAAGCGATTGAAGGCATCATTAGCCAACTCAAGAGCATGGGGGTCGAAGTGATTACCGCTGATGACGCTGAGCTTCCCATTCATGCTTCGGGACATCCAGCCCAAGAGGAGCTTGAAACCCTGTATAAATGGGTGCAGCCGCAAATATCTATCCCTGTGCATGGTGAGGATGTTCACATGAAAGCACACGCAGGATTAGCCAAGGGCTGTGGCGTGCCACAAACGATGACGGGGCGTAATGGTGATGTCTTTATGCTGCGTCCGGTGCCGGGAATTCAGCGACAGAAAGTACGCACCGGCCGCTTAGGCTACGAAAAGGGCGGACTGGTGAAGGTTTAGTCCGCCGTTTAATTTGCGATGTTTCTTAGGCGTTAGTTATATGGAGCGAGTATCAATGCGCTTTCGAAATTCCTCGGCGCTTTCTTTTCGTTCGGAATAACGATCTACAAAGTAGTCTTTATTATCACGCAGCAATAGCGTGAACTTGGTGAGCTCTTCCATCACGTCGACAATGCGGTCGTAATACGACGACGGCTTCATGCGATTGTCATCGTCAAACTCCATCCAAGCTTTCGCCACAGATGACTGGTTAGGGATGGTCACCATGCGCATCCAGCGGCCTAGAATTCGCATTTGGTTAACGGCATTAAATGATTGCGAGCCGCCGCATACTTGCATAATCGCCAGCGTTTTCCCCTGAGTAGGGCGCACACCTTGTAATGCCAGTGGTATCCAGTCGATTTGCGCTTTCATCACGCCGGTCATGGCACCATGACGTTCTGGGCTGCACCACACCATGCCTTCACACCAATTTGCTAGATCACGTAATTCCTGCACTTTGGGATGATCGGCGTCGGTATCCTCTGGTAGTGGTAATCCTGAAGGATTATACGTACGGGTTTCTGCACCAAAAAATTCCAGAATACGTGCGGCTTCCTCTGTTGCTAGTCGGCTGAATGAACGCTCACGCAGAGAGCCATAAAGTAGCAATATTCGAGGCTTGGTTTGCGTATCGTTACGGGGCATTAAGGCATCAGTATCGATAGGTGTTAGGCACGTTTTTTCGATATTTGGCATGTCATCTAGGTGGGTGTTCTCAGCATCACTCATCGTTGTTCTCTTGAAAAAAAAATTGGCTGCCAGTGCTTTAGGAGCATCCTACCGTTACTGGACGACTGTGCACAGGTTTGGATATTTTTGTGGTGTCCTGTTTCTGTGTATGATCATGCGTATACAAATAAAAATAATATGGTTGATGTTCTAATGGATCAGACTACGTACCTCCCTAAATCTCAGGCTTACCGTTGGTTATCGACCTTGCCTGTTCTATTGATCTTGGTCGTGGTTGTTTTACTGAATACCAGCCATAAAATTCATGCACAATTATTACAGTTTGGCGGCGATACATGGGAAGGGTATTACCAACTTCGTATTGATCCGGTTGCGCCTCCCTGTAACCCTGAACTAGATATTGAAACAGCATTACAGCGAGCCATGCGAGAACAGGCTGCCAGTGTCGATGATGAGTTTGATTTGCTGGCGGCAGAACCGGTTTCCCCTGACGTTCTAAGGCAGTCAATTGTGGCGGCACAAAAAGAATGTCGCTTCCGTGTAGATCGCTACAACAGCATCGTTGAACGGATTACTCCTAACGTAAAAACTTTCCGCGCTATTGAAAAATGGGTGGCGGATCTTGGTGAAGTGCGTATGCGAGCCTCGGGCATTATGCTTGCGGTACTGGTCTTGATCTGTGGCGGTACTGCATTGTTCCGTAAGCATCATATATCTTTGCGTCCGGCATTAACGGTACTTGATTATCGGGTGTCGGCGGTTGCTCAGATGCTGGCTTTTGGAATTTTATTTTCGTCCATGGTTAGCTTCAAAGGGGTCGCGTTATCCGCAGGAATTAATGTTATTCCTGAGCATTTGGTGTTGTTGTGGATATGGATAATCGGGTTTGGTTCGGCCATCGGAATTTGTGTCTACCAATTCATCAAGGTGCCAGTAGAGGCTGAAAAAGGCGGCAATATTGGCAGTGCGATTTTGGCGACGCCACTGTATGCGATCTTTACGCTTATTTCGGGTAGCTATTTTATTCTTGATGGTCATGCATCGGGCATTGGTATTTATATCAATCAAATGATGGAACTGGCGTCTTTGATGTTGAATGTCGCCTTGTACGTTTTGATTGGCATGTTGCTAAAACGCACGGATATGGCTCAGAAAGTATTCGATGTATTTCGGCCGTTCAACCTGCGTCCAGAAATGCTAGCGGTGGTCGCGGTTGCAGTCTCGGCTATTCCAACAGCGTACACCGGCGGTTCGGGAATTTTTGTGATTGCCGTGGGTAGTTTGGTTTACATGGAAGTTCGTCGAGCAGGCGCGCGTAGGCAATTGGCACTGGCGGCGACCGCAATGTCAGGATCGCTTGGTGTAGTCTTACGGCCTTGTTTGTTGGTAGTGATTGTGGCGGCATTAAATAATGAAGTTACCACAGATCAATTATTTAGTTGGGGTGTGAAAGTATTCTTACTCACCACCGCGTTATTTGCATTTTACGCCTTTATTTCAAGTAAAAAGGTGACTACTAATGCTGATGAATCACTAAGTATCAATGAGCATAAGGGCGAGGTTTGGTCCGGGTTTGTTCAGGCATTAAAACCACTGATTCCTTACGTGATATTAATTGCCGCGACATTATTCATTTATGCACTGGTTTTAGCAGCGTACTTAGATGAATTTTCTGCACCGACGGTGCTGCCCGTGCTCTTGATCGTGATTCTGGCGTATGAACGATTTGCGAATAAAAGAGAACGTCAGAAAAACCCAACGTCTAATCTAGAAGAAAAACCTAGCCTGTTTACAACGTTGCAATCCTCTACGTCAGAAGCTTCCGTACACATTGGGGCGCTGCTGATGTTAATGGGCACAACCATGACCATCGGCGGTGTGATTGAACGCGCAGAGTTAATGGCACTCTTGCCTGCAGAATTCAGCTCGGTGTGGATGGCCATGTTGCTGCTGGTCACTATCTTGGTATTGATCGGCATGATCATGGATCCATACGGTGCTGTGTTATTGGTGAGTGCGAGTATCGCCAGTATTGCTTATAAAGCCGGTATTGACCCTATTCACTTTTGGATGGTCACGCTGGTGGCCTTTGAGTTGGGATACTTGAGTCCGCCAGTGGCACTTAATCATCTACTGACAAGGCAAGTCGTAGGGGAAGAAGAAATTCGTTTATCGAAACTAGAGACCGTGGGCGAGAGTTTTTGGTATCGCCACGAGAAAATATTGTTGCCCTTAGTGACTATGGCTACGGCTTTGGTCATCGTTGCCTTTGGGCCGTTGGTTTGGGCTGAAATGTAATGTGAGTATCAACCTAACTCGCCAGAAAACAACTTTTTGTTTTTTAGATGATCGTTATTGGTAAGTTTGTACATTTATAGGTATACGTTAATTATATTTTTGTATATCTATAGGTTGACATATTTTCATCTAGGTTTATTTATAGGTATACAAAAATGTCTGCTGCAAACCTATAGATCGATAATATGAACATGAAGCGCATTGTACAAAAGCAATATCGAGAAAATGTAAATCGCGCCAGAGCGCAGTTGGTGGGACTTACTATCCCCTCTGAAGGGTGGATTCGTACCGTAAGGCAAGCTCTTGGGATGTCTGGTGCTCAGCTCGCCCGGCGTATGGGAGTAACAAGAGGTCTTGTTTCCAATACAGAAAAAGCGGAGCTGGCGGGTGGCGTGACAATTAAAGCGATGCAAAATATGGCGCACTCTATGAACTGTCGTTTTGTTTACGCGATTGTTCCTGAGCATGACATTGAAGAGATTGTGCAAAAACGAGCTTTGGAAAAAGCGCGGGCGCAGGTCAAGCAGGTGAGTGTTCACATGGCTTTAGAGGAGCAGGCGCTAAGTGAAGAGAAGTTGCGGGAGCAGGTGCAAAGCTTTGCCGAAGAATTACTAAAAAACTCCAACTCAGATTTATGGAACGATGAATGAGTAAGATTGTAGGGGAGCCAGAGGGGGCGACGCCACTTGATCCTAACGAAATGGCCGGTTTGGTTTTCAAACACATCCAAACCAGTGGGCAGTTGGACGAACTTGACAGGTCAACATTCAGGCTGGGATGAAGTGGCTGATGCGTCAAAAAAAGGCTGATCCATTTACTGAGCAGTTTGTTTGCGAACTGCACAAAAGGCTGTTTGGCCAAGTATGGGATTGGGCAGGCTCTTTCCGAAAGACGGGTAAAAATATCGGGTGCGATGCCATTCAGATAGGTATTGAACTTAGAAATCTATTGGATGATGCGCGCTACTGGGTCGAGCATGATACTTATCCAGCTAAAGAGCTGGCCGCGCGTTTTCATCATAGGTTGGTCGCTATTCATCCATTTCCGAATGGGAACGGTCGGCATTCATGAATTATGGCAGACGTTGTTCTTACCATTGCAATGGGCGAGAAACCCATTGATTGGTCTGGAGGGCAAAGCTTGCAAGCAATGTCTGAACAGAGAAAAAAGTATATTTCAGCGTTAAGAGCAGCAGATAAAGGAGATTACGAGCCTTTGTTTAAATACGTTGGGGCTTGAATTTCTTGAAGCTGTATCTTCTATACGTCGCCGGTATCCTCTACATAGCGCACAGAAGTATATATTGCTTTGATATGGTGATTTTGCAGGCGAGGCTCTTGGCAGGCAAGATCTAGCCCGAAATGAAAGACCGACACAAAAGTCGCTCACCCTTTGAACAATGCGCCGCTTTCAGCGAGAATAGCGGCCTTTATGTTCTCCAGCTTTGAGTAATCATGTCTGACACACCGTTTCATCAGGAAGTGGGCAAGCGCCGCACTTTCGGTATCATCTCTCACCCGGATGCCGGTAAAACCACCATTACCGAAAAGCTGTTGCTGTTCGGGAATGCAATTCAGCTCGCGGGTACGGTAAAAGGCCGCAAGACTGGCCGCATGGCTACGTCTGACTGGATGCAGATGGAGCAAGACCGTGGTATCTCGATCACGACCTCGGTGATGCAGTTTCCTTATAAAGAACGCATGGTCAACCTGTTGGACACCCCGGGTCACGAAGACTTCTCGGAAGATACGTACCGTACTCTTACGGCGGTTGACTCTGTATTGATGGTGATTGATGGCGCGAAGGGCGTAGAGGATCGAACCATTAAATTGATGGATGTCTGTCGTCTGCGTGATACCCCTATTTTCACCTTCATCAACAAAATGGACCGTGAAGTGCGGGACCATATTGAGGTGATGGATGAAATCGAGACCGTTTTAAATATTAAATGTTCGCCGGTGACTTGGCCGATCGGTATGGGTAAAGCCTTTAAAGGAGTATATAACTTACTGACGGACACGATCCACGTGTTCAAGCCGGGGCAGGCGAGTATTGTTCCTGATGACGTTCAGATCAAAGGCCTAACGTCTCCAGAAGCCATTGCGCTGTTGGGGCAGGATCTTATTGACGAAGTAAAAGATGAAATAGAGCTTGTGCAGGGCGCGAGTCACGAATTTGATCTGCAAGAATACCTTGATGGCAAAATGACCCCGGTATTTTTTGGTACCGCATTGGCGAATTTTGGTGTGCGTGAAATGCTCGATTACTTTGTTGATTGGGCACCGTCACCGCTACCACGAGTGACCGACCAAGGTGAGATTGCTCCAGATAACGATAAATTCACCGGCTTTATCTTTAAAATTCAGGCAAACATGGACCCAAAACACCGGGACCGTATCGCCTTTATGCGCATTTGCTCAGGTACCTACACCAAGGGTATGAAGATGAAGCACGTGCGTATCGGCAAAGACATTAAAATTGCCGACGCTGTGACCTTTTTGGCGGGCGATAGATCTGCGGTAGAGGAAGCTAAGTCAGGTGACATTATTGGTTTGCACAACCACGGCACCATCCAAATTGGCGATACCTTTACTTACGGTGACGATATCCAATTTACGGGTATCCCACACTTTGCCCCCGAACTGTTTAAGCGCGTACGATTAAAAGATCCTCTAAAAATGAAGCAGCTGCAGAAAGGTTTGCAGCAGTTGTCAGAAGAGGGTGCCACCCAGCTGTTTATGCCACTTAATAATAACGACCTGATTCTAGGGGCGGTGGGTGTGCTGCAGTTTGATGTGGTGCAGCAGCGTCTGCGTGACGAATACAAGGTTGAGTGTATCTACGAGCCAATCAGTGTTAGCACGGCACGCTGGGTGTATTGTGATGACGCCCGTAAGCTTGAAGAGTTTAAGCGCAAGGGCGGAGAAAACCTCGCCATAGATGGCGGTGGCTACCTCACTTATATTGCTCCAACACGGGTCAATCTCTCGCTGACGCAAGAACGTTGGCCTGACGTGCAGTTCCGCTCCACGCGCGAACACTAAGCGCAGTGTCTGCAAGGAAATCAACTAAGTGACTTTCCTTGCAGACGCGACTGTCTGTACTAAACTTCTCTCAATTGATTGATCGTAATAGATCATCGTTAAGCAGAGGTTACCGATATGGCGGTCTACTTTCTTACCGGAAGTTTGATAACACTAGTGATGTGCGGCTCGATTCGTTGGTGGATACAAAGCCTTCTTAGTCGAGAGCAGTTGTTTTTAGATGATGCGAAGGGTTATTTTTTGATCGCGTGCATTGTCGTTGGTTTTTTGGTCAGTGCCGGATTCTTTTGGGCTGGGCAAGTGCTAGGCTACAGTGAGTCACCAGAAACATCGCAGGCGATGGGCTTGGCGATATTACTAGACGTCATGGTTGCGCTGCTAAGCCTTATTTGGGGGTTGGTGTCCTTGCGTGAGCCTGAGAAATATTAAGCGCTGAGCTGAAGTGATTCATTCGAGCTGCTAAATATAGTTGCGTCTAAGCCTTGAATTCTGGGGAGTTTTCATTAAATCCCCTCTCGTTAAATCAAACTGAAATAGTCCTTGCGAAAGTGTAATCCCTGCTATAGAATGCCGCCCTCTTTTCGATTCAACAAGCCCTTTTAAGGCGAGAAATTGATGAAAACTTACAGCGCAAAACCCGAAACCGTAAAACGTGAGTGGTTTGTAGTTGATGCAGCTGAAAAAACGCTGGGTCGTCTGGCCACTGAGGTTGCTCACCGTCTTAAAGGTAAGCACAAGCCAGAATACACTCCTCACGTTGATACTGGCGATTACATCGTCATTATCAATGCAGATAAAGTAAAAGTAACCGGCAAGAAAGCGGCGGACAAGATGTACTACCGTCACACAGGTTACCCTGGTGGATTGAAGTCTATCTCTTTTGAGAAGCTGATTGACTACAAGCCAGAACAGGTAATCGAACTTGCTGTTAAAGGTATGCTACCTAAGAACCCATTAGGTCGTGCCATGTTCAAAAAAATGAAAGTCTACGCAGGTACTGAGCATCCACATACTGCTCAACAGCCTCAAGACCTGATAGTAGGATAATTATGATGGCAGTTACTCAATATTATGGTACAGGTCGTCGTAAGACTTCCACAGCACGCGTTTTCTTGCGTCCAGGTACTGGCAGCATCGTAGTAAACAAGCGCACTCTAGACCAATACTTTGGTCGTGAAACAGCTCGTATGGTTGTGCGTCAGCCACTAGAACTTACCGAAAGCCTCGAGAAATTCGACGTAATCGTTAACGTTAAAGGCGGCGGCGGCAATGGCCAAGCTGGTGCTATTCGTCACGGCATTACTCGTGCCTTGATGCAATACGACGAAACACTTCGTCCTTCTTTACGTGCAGCGGGTTATGTTACTCGTGATGCTCGTGAAGTTGAGCGTAAGAAAGTGGGTCTACGTAAAGCACGTAAGAAACCACAGTTCTCCAAGCGTTAATACGCCGACGACGAACAAAAAGAAGCGTTTATTGGCTCAGGTCAATAAGCGCTTTTTTTATGCCTGAAACCCCACGTTTCGTAGGTATTTCCAGTTGTTTCCTGCCCTTGTTTTCTTTACTATGTGCGCCGCTCTGTATGCTACGCTTGGTCTGTATATAAAATGTACAACTAATAATAGATCGCGAAGCTACATACGTATTTTATTGATGGGAGAAGATGGTCATGAGTCAAGACGGCGTTAATAAAGCCCGGCGTACTCTGCTGGTCGGTGCGACTGCCGGTGTCGGTGCTGTCGGTGCTGGCTTCCTTGCAGTTCCATTCGTGAAGTCCTGGATGCCCAGTGAAAAAGCGAAGGCCGCAGGTGCACCAGCAAAAGTCGATGTCAGCAAGCTTGAGCCTGGTGCCATGCTTACTGCTGAATGGCGAGGCAAGCCTGTGTATATCGCTCGTCGTAGCGATGAGACACTTAAAACCTTAGAAGGCCTAGCAAGTCGCCTAAAAGATCCGGAGAACGTGAACAAAGCTCAGCAGCCAGAATACGCTGATAACGTCTACCGCTCCCGCGAACCTGATCTGATTGTACTGCTGGGCGTATGTACTCACCTAGGTTGTGCACCTAAGTACTTTGCAGAAGTAAAACCAGAACCGTTTGATAAAGACTGGAAAGGCGGCTGGTTCTGCCCATGTCACGGTTCTCGCTTTGACCTGTCTGGCCGAGTATTTAACGGTTCACCTGCGTCTGACAACTTGGTCGTACCGCCTTATTCTTTCGAAACTGAAAGTAAAAGCGTATTGATCGTTGGCGTTGATGAGGAGAATGCGTAATGAGCCAGAACAGCAATAAAATCATGGCCTGGATTGATGACCGTCTACCGGTTACCCAGACGTATGAAAAGCACATGTCTAAGTACTACGCCCCGAAGAACTTCAACTTCTGGTACTTCTTTGGCGTATTGTCCATGCTTATGTTGGTTAACCAAATCCTGACCGGTGTTTGGTTGACAATGCAGTTCACGCCTAGTGCCGAAGCTGCCTTCGCATCAGTTGAATACATCATGCGTGATGTTGAGTGGGGCTGGCTGATTCGCTACATGCACTCCACGGGTGCGACCTTCTTCTTTATCGCTATTTACTTGCACATGATGCGTGCAGTCCTATACGGCTCGTATCAGAAGCCACGTGAGTTGATCTGGATCTTCGGTATGGCTATTTACCTAGCACTGATGGCCGAAGCCTTCATGGGCTATGTACTGCCATGGGGTCAGATGTCTTACTGGGGTGCCCAGGTAATTATTTCTCTATTCTCAGTAATGCCATACGGCGACCTACTGACTGAATGGATTCGTGGTGACTTCCTGATCTCAGGCGCTACCCTGAACCGCTTCTTCGCATTGCACGTTGTTGCAGTGCCATTAGTTATTGTTGCTTTGGTTGTGATGCACCTTCTTGCACTGCACGAAGTTGGCTCTAACAACCCTGATGGCGTCGACATCAAAAAACTGAAAGATGAAAACGGTAAGCCGCTTGATGGCATCCCATTCCACCCTTACTACACCGTGCACGATTTGGTGGGTATTGTGGTCTTCTTGATGGTGTTCTGTACCGTGATGTTTTTCTTCCCCGAAGGCAACGGCTTTATGCTTGAATACGCTAACTTTGAGCCTGCAAACGGTCTTAAGACTCCAGCGCATATTGCGCCGGTATGGTACTTCGGTGCGTTCTACGCCATTCTTCGAGCGGTTCCTGATAAATTATTAGGTGTTGCTGCGATGGGTGGTGCAATTGCAGTGTTGTTCGTATTGCCTTGGCTTGATCGCAGCCCAGTGCGTAGCTGGCGCTACAAAGGCATTATTAGCCGTATATTCATCGTTGTCTTCGGAATTACGTTCGTTATTCTGACTTGGTTGGGTACGCAGCCATCGTCAGGCTTATTCTTAGGCTTGATTGATAACACTCTTATGGCTCAGATTTGTTCGGTCATTTACTTCGCGTTCTTCCTGTTGATGCCATTCTATAGCAGCATGGAAAAAACTAAGCCTGTACCTGAACGTGTAACTGGAGGCCACTAAGATGACATTGGGCATGAAAAAACTATTCGCACTTGTCGCTGCTGTTGTTCCTGCGTTTGCACTTGCAGCTGGTGGTAACGTGCACCTTGATGAACACTTAACTGACCTTCGTGATACTGCATCCTTGCAACGTGGCGCTCAGACGTTCACAAACTATTGCATGGGTTGTCACTCAATGGAGCACGCACGTTACAACCGTGTTGCTCAAGATTTGGACATCCCTGAAGAGTTGATGATGGAAAACTTAGTCTTCGCCGATAAAAAATTCGGCGACCTAATGACCATCGCAATGGACAAAGGTGACTCTAAGCGTTGGTTTGGTGCGACACCGCCAGATCTAACCTTGGTTGCACGTGTGCGACGTCCTGATTGGCTGTACACTTACCTGCGTAGCTTCTATGAAGATGACAGCCGTCCTTGGGGTGTGAACAACGTTGTATTTAAAGACGTTGGTATGCCACACGTACTGGCTGGCCTTCAGGGTCGCCAAGTGATGGGTACTGCCCAAGTTGCTGTTGGATTTGATACCCTGACAGGTCAGGAAATCACTGAAGAGCACGAAGGTGTATTGTACCTAGAAGAAGAAGGTAAACTGTCTGCTGAAGAGTACGATAAACTTGTCTTCGATCTAGTGAACTTCATGGTCTACATGGCTGAGCCGATCGCTCTTGAGCGTCAACGTCTTGGTTGGTGGGTCTTGCTGTTCCTCGCGATCTTATTTGTACCAGTATATATGCTGAACAAAGAGTTCTGGCGCGACGTTAAATAAACACGCAAAACAGTGCCTGAATCAAAGCTCGGCCGTTTAAAAGCGGCCGGGCTATGTTCGTTTTTTAGGTTTGCTTAACTATTTTCAAGTTAACAAGAGAGGAAACTATGGGAGTTGTAGCCAAGCGCTCTTCCATGACGTTTTTGTCCGACCCGGCTAACCACTATAGCCATCGCGTACGAATCGTACTTGCCGAAAAAGGCGTGACCGTTGATATTCATGATATCGACCCGGACAACAAGCCAGAAGATCTGGCAACGCTGAACCCTTACAACACGCTGCCTACCTTGGTAGACCGTGATTTGGTTCTGTATGAAGCCAACGTAATGATGGAATACCTCGACGAGCGTTTTCCTCATCCGCCACTACTGCCTGTCTACCCGGTAGCACGTGCGCAGAGCCGTTTGTGGATGCACCGCATTGAGCACGACTGGGCTGGGTTGGTAGAAACCATCCTGACTGGTAAGCCAAAAGATGCAGATAAAGCGCGCAAAGCATTAACCGATAGCATCATTGCAACCACGCCAATCTTTACTGAGATGCCGTTCTTCATGAGCGAAGAATTCTCAATCGTAGATTGCTGTGTTGCACCTATCTTATGGCGTTTACCAGTGCTGGGTATCGAGCTGCCAGAAAAACAGTGCAAGCCGATGATTCAGTACATGGAGCGTTTGTTTGAACGTGAAAGCTTCCAGGCATCATTGTCTGAAGCAGAGCGTGAGATGCGCGACTAATGAGTGAAAAAATGACCCCTAGCCGTCCGTATCTAATGCGGGCACTGAATGAGTGGATACTGGATAACAACACGACACCATATGTCCTTGTGGATGCTGGGTTGCCGAATGTTCAAGTACCACAAGACTACGTCAACAACGGCCAAATCGTGTTGAATATAAGTCCAAGTGCTATTCATGACTTGCTGATCAATCAGGAAGGGTTGTCATTTAATGCACGCTTTGGCGGTGTGCCAATGGATGTCTACGTACCCTTGATCGCCATCCTTGCGATATACGCAAAGGAGAATGGCCAAGGTATGGTGTTCGGCTCTGAAGCCGGAGCACCCGATCCAGACGATCCGCCGCCGGCACCTAAAACAAAGAAAGCGGAGCCTGTGACATCCATCGGCAGCCGACCTTCGTTGAAGGTAGTAAAGTAAGTATCACAAAGTGATATGTGCAGATGCTCAATGAAACCGCCGAAAGGCGGTTTTTTTTGTTTGGAACATTGAAGATGCGGATTTTATGCGGGACTATGATCTTGCAATATCGTATAAGAGATAACGTCTCATGAATGCCGACAACCAAAAACGACTCAAGCGTGTAGAAGCCTTCGCGCGCTTGATGGATGCCCAATTTAAGATTCCATTTACACCAATAAGCATAGGTATAGACGGGCTTATCGGTATCATTCCCTTTGTCGGTGACGGCGTGTCTCTTATCTTGGCGCTTTACCCTGTGCTTGAAGCACACCGAATTGGTGTGAGTACCGGGCTGAAATTGAAGATGTTGGTTAATATTTTAATTGATACGGTTATCGGCTCCATCCCTATTATCGGCGATGTTTTCGATATCGGGTTTAAAGCCAATCTTCGTAATGCGCAGCTTATTCGTGAATTTCTGGAGCAGCAGGGCTAGGAACCATCCGCGTTAATAAGTGCTCAATTAAGTCTGCGAGCAAATAACGGCGGTCGGTTTCCGTCAGCCTCCCTTGCAGGTATAAAGCCAGCGTACTATTTTCAGGGACTTTTTTTGCTAGCTCCCACACGTTATCTAAATACCCTGCGGTAATGTGATCAGTGGCAGGCAATGCTTCACGGCTAGAGGCAACGGCAAGCAATTGGGATAGTTTTTCTCTAAACTCCTCGAACTGATTATCTATTTTTGAAATATGCTCGCGTAAAGCCTCTTCTGATTGCTGTAAAAGTTTAATCGCTTCGCCACGTTTTTGTTTGCGCGTGATCTTGATGGTTCCAACATCCATTGATCCTTCCGATACCGCAATTAGCTGGCCTCGAATGGTGGATAAACGAGATACCAAAGGTAAGCGAAAAGGTTCTAAGGCTTGCTCTGTAGCTCGTAACCAGTGCGCAACATTTTGCATAAAGCTGCCTTCCTGTGCAGCGTACTGGTCTACAAGCCCCGGAATACTAAGCAGTTGCTCTAAAATTCGTTCCCTGATGATCGACTGCATAACACATTACTCCGGTTGCAGGCGGCTTTGAATGCCCCCGTTATCGCCCTGTGCCGTTGACCACTCCAAACCTTCCTCGCGCAACGTAATGCTTAGATGAACGCTAGACTCTTTGGTCGATTTTTCTTTAACCGCACTGGTTACGGCAGAAGCTTTGAGTGAGAGTGGGGCTGAGCTTTCTTTTAATGCCACCGAACTGACGGTGTGGCGCATGGCTTGTGTCAGCTGCATTTTTTGATCGTTGGATATGTCGGCACTTAAATTTGAATTTTTTATTGAGGTTTGTAATGCATCATCCACTGCGCGTACGACAGCTTCCTTACTGACTCTTCCCGGATTCTTTTTTTGTAAAATAGTTAATTTATTTAATGCGGTTTTGGCTTCAGAATTAAACGAATTTCTAAATGCTGCAACGTTTCTTGATTCAATTTTTTCGTTTCTAACACTGCTAGATAATTGCGACGATACCGCTCGTAAAATATTGGTTGTAGAGTCTATTTTGGCATCGCTGGCCGCAATATGATCATCGATGGTTACTGGCATAGAGATAGTTAATTCAGGTACTCGAACGCGGGGCAAACTCATGCCTTCGAGCAGAGGGTGGTCTTTATAATACTCCGCCACGGCTGCGGTTTCTTCATCCGCCATTCTACGAGCATGTACCAGACTTACCATCAGTGCCCCAAGCACTTCACTTAACTCAGCCATAAGTTTTAATTCCTTAAATCCATTGTTGCTGTCATTTATAAATAAAAGCGACCTACTAAGGTCGCTTTTATTTAGTTACCCAGCGTTAGGCGTCTCTTGAATTGCATTTTCAAGAATACCCAGTAGCTTCTCAGTACCTGCTGGCAGCTCGTCTTGAACCGCACGTACATGGATTTGTAAGCTATAGGTTCGCTCAATTTTCGATGACGAAGACGACGATTTCTTATACGAGTAACTGGCGCTCAGCTTCACCGAACCCGTGCCCCAACCTTGCTTAAGGTTAAGCTTGGTATTGAGGTCGTGGGAAGACGTTGTTGAAGACTCCTGCACCGAATTGATCTTCGCATTGAAGTCGATGGTGGTCTCTTCCACGCGAATGAATGGAATAGGGAGCATGGTCAAAATAGGAACCGTGAGGTCATATTTTGTAGGAGTAACGGTAACCGCACCTTGAGCATCCGTCGTTTCGACCGGCTTCATGTAGCTAAACGTTACCATCGTAGGGGTGTTGCCATCTTCATCGAAGCCAACGGCTTTAATGAAATCGACAGAGGTTTGAGCCGATTGAGCTTGTGCTCGAACAACCGCATCAAGCGGTCCGCCAATCATTGATTGAAAATCGATACTGGAGAGTTCTTTACCGATAGCCATAGTCAGTTCCTTTTGTCGTTAGAAAAGTTCGACATAGGACTCGGGGCATCAGACTCCCCGGACAACTCCTTTGCTCTCTGTTTATCAGAGAGAAAATGATGCTATACCCCTGATAAGAAGAGTCAAACTATGAAAACTTGACTGGCATCAAGCGACAAAATCTAACTTATTGAATTTAAAGGGAATGCTTATAGAGGTGTCATTGATAAGTTTGTGAGTTAATTGTTAGTTCTGAAAATCTTAACGGACTAGAAAATAGAAGTGGCTGATAACGTCCATTTTGTGCGGGGTAGTACGCAATAAACACCGAATATGAAGGTTGTTATTCAGCAACAAAGCGTGGCTCTTGTAATAAATTACCACCCGTTAAACCAGAGCTATCTGTTAAATAAGAGCCACCTGTTAGATTAAAGTCATAATGACACCGTAAAATAGAATCAAAAAACCACCAATTTCACCTGTGATCAATGCCCACATATAGAGTGAAATAAGTCCCGGCGCTAATTTCGTATTTCCGACGTGGTGGGGTGGCTTTAACTGGTTATCAGTGTCTTTTAAAACACCATGTACAAAATAACTGATGATTGCCGTAGCGAAATACACCACCAACAAAAGCACTGCTGTTAATTCCAACCATTCAGGTAATTGGCTAATCAAAACAAACTGATAAATCAACACACAGGCAAAGGCGTACATCAGCGAAGCACGATGGCAGATGTCGATATAGATATGAGCTTCTCCTTTAGGCGACGCCATAATTTGCTGATACTTCATCACACCCGTGAGCAAACCACTAAGAAAAAACAGCCCAGAAGCGATAATGGCAACAGAGGAAGCAAGCATAGAATTCTCTTAGTAGATTAAATGAGTAGCATACCCCTAGGGTATGAAATACGCACCTGTGACTAGCCTTTGGCTCGCAGATGACAGGGATGGTTAAGTCATCCTTTTGATCTGTGGGTAGGCGGTCTAGGGCTGATGTCGAAAGCGCTAATGTTGAAGCGCTTATGTTGGAATGACAGGACAGTACTTAGTGATCAACCTCAGTAAACGCGGGTAACGGCGGCATAGCCACGGTTTGCTTCTCCGTGGGTACCAAGACCACTGACTCTCCTTTGCAGACCACGACCTCATCTTGATTAGTGATCTGGCAAGACAGGGTTGCCACCGGCTTATGATCGCTCAAAGCCACCACCTCCAGCAGAATCGTCAACGTATCATTGGGCAGCACAGGCGCGCAAAAATTAAGCGACTGGGATAAGTAAATCGTCCCCGGCCCCGGAAATTGAGTGCCCAGCACCCGAGAAATTAACACGCCCGAATACATACCGTGGGCAATGGTATGCCCAAACCGAGTGTGGCTGGCGTACTCTGCATCCAAATGCACTGGGTTGTTGTCACCACTTGAAGCCGCAAACAGCCGAATATCGGACTCAGTAACTTGGTGGCTTAAGTGAGAGCAATCACCAACTTTTAACTCACTGAACGTAATGTTGGTTATATTCGTCATAAAGTAGCCTACTAAATGTGTTTGGAGATGTTGATGGTTAACAATAATACCTTAGGAATAATGACGGGCTGATGATGTAGATTGAGTTTTTAGATATTTATAGTAACTACGCCAATAAATAAAAAAATCTTATAGTCATCAGCCGCGGCGGATCGTTAAAAATTGCTGGAATCAATCAGGGCTGCCAGCGATTCAGTATGACCTAACCCAGAGAGAGTCCTCCTAGCCTATTGAATGCTCGCATTGAGTTACCTGCTGGATGAGCCGTTGTTGTCGCTAGCTTGGCCCTGTAGCATAATGGCGGCAAGTACTCTGCGAGAATTATCGCAGCTCAAATTTGACGGAATATTGAATCAATAACGGATTATTAGCCATGCCAGAAATGCTTTTCGTACAAGACGTTACCACCCCCTCCGCTTTATTGAATGGTTTGGATCAGCGCACAAGTGATGATCTATGCCGAGTTAACAATTCAACATCTGGTACTTCCTTGCAGCGTGGCAGCATATTTTCTCTTGATGACGATGTGCGAGCTGCGAATATTCGCGCGCAACTAAATTATCTTCCTGCCCCAGAAAGACAGTGTATTGGCAACATCACTCAAACGTGTGGAAATGAAACGCTGGTACTGGCTGCATTTCTGGATCGCTACTTTAGCCCAGAAAATATCCAAAAAATGAATTCAGTGATCGGAGCTGGAGCGACAGCAGCCGTCGCTCGCTTGGATGGCTTTGAAACAGCGGTTGTTAATTATCAAAAAGCCTTGAATGGTTTGCGTGGTTTGGCTGCCTCGGGTAAACATGGGCGTGGGCACTCTGCTACGGTCCAGAAGGCTAAGGTGCGCGTTCGAGAGGCTTATGCCGAGCTAAGTCGTCGCTATGGTGTCGAGCTACAGAAATTTGCTCCGGAAGCCTTAAGAGCTAAAAATCGTGGTACCGCCTTTAGCAATGCCGAGCGGGGCATTACTCTCGCAACGCGGAACCCTAATTCCCCGAAAGCTGATGTCCGTTTGAATATCGAAAGCCAAGCTCAAGCCAGTAAGTTAGCGCGAATGGGAAAGCTTGTTAATGGTCTAGGACATACGGCTATTGCAGTTGATGCTGGACTGCGAGTGGTTAAGGTGATGGACATCGAAGCAGAAGGCGGAGACTGGATGCGAGAGGGGGCTAAGCAAATGACGGGGTTTGGAGCTGGAGCTGCTGGAGGCATGGTTGCCGGTAGAGCTGTTTTCGCTGGAGGCACTCTGTTGGCTGTGCAGGCAGGGTTAACGCTTGCTGGCCCTGTCGGATGGTTAATTTTAGGTGGTATTTTTATCACTAGTGTTGGTGCTGGATATCTGATTGGCTCATCTATAGATAACGGTTCACAAAAATTCTCAGACTGGCTTATGAAGTAAATGGAAAGCTATCCGGTGCTATTCAGTATCATTGCTTATGGGTTTATTACCTCTCTATTTGCGATGGCAATCAGTTGGTTCATCTTTAGTCGTGTATCTATAACTCGAATAGATGCCGATATGGCGGCGGACGGTTTACCCAGAGCTTGCCCTATTGATATTTTTGGCTTGCGGGTCATTATTATTGCGGCTGCGATTTCGCTCCCTGTAGGAAATTTTCTAAATCACGAACATGATCCGATGATTGATGTGAAGTCAGTTCGTCCCTACGGTACTAAATTTGATAAATGGGTTGGACTGATACTTAATTTATCGGCATACCTGATGATTATTTTAGGTGTGACGGCATCATTTTTTCCCGATTAATTCGACTTTGCTCCTTTGAATCCGAACAGAAAATATTAAAACTCATAGGACACCCACGCTAGTAAAACTAATAGGACACCCACGCTAGTACTTCTGGTAGGGTTTCTTTTGGTGCGGGAACTGCCATAGCTATTCAAGCAGGCTTGACTTTCGCGGGGCCGGTTGGGTGGCTATTGCTAGGCACTATCTTTGCTGGAAGCATTGCGGTCGGCTATTTAGTTGGAAGCAATATAGATTCCCTAACGCAAGATTTATCCACGCGAATTATGGATGATGGACGCTTTTAAGGCATTATTATGAGTGAATATACATTTGCTATTTTGTTTTTTGGGCTGTTTATTTTTATGGGAGTAAATTGGTTCATATTTAGCCGTATATCAATTCCTAGAATTGATAAGCAGATGATTGATGATGGTCAAGCTAGGGCATGCCCAATCGATATTGTGGGCTTAAGAGTTATGATGATAGCGGGTGCTATATCGCTTCCTGTAGGTAACATTTTTAACCATGAAGATGATCCATTGATTGATGTTAAAGCACTTCGGCCATATGGAACTGCTTTTGATCGGCGAGTAGGGTTATTATTATCCCTGTCTATATACTCACTATTAATCGTTGGTCTTGTCGGTGTATTCTACTTTTGAAGTAGCAAGGGATGTAAAATATGAATTTATTTATATTCACATAAGTATTCAAGGGGCTATTCAAAATCAACGACTCTAACTTTTGCATCTGTCTTTATTCAGCTGCCGAAAAGAACAAAGGCTTGAGGCAGATTTTTCATTCTTCAACCTGATCCAATAGGACACCCACGCTAGTACTTTATCCTGATTGATCAATAATCAGGCTTTGATATTCTTTTATTATCTTTGTTGTTGAAGGATCAACACTATGCCAAAGCCAAGAAAACAGCAGATCGCTCTAGATGCGACGCCTTACTATCACTGCGTATCACGATGTGTCCGCAGGGCGTTTCTTTGCGGTACGGATTCATATTCGGGTTAAAGCTATGAACACCGTCGCGGGTGGTTAGAAGAGAAGTTGCTGGCTTTGCCTCAGACGTTCGCAATAAATATTGCAGCATACGCCATCATGAGTAATCACTATCACGTGGTGCTTCATATCGACAAAAAGCAGGCGGATCAGTGGTCTGACCTTGAGGTGATTGAGCGCTGGCACTCGATTTTCAAAGGTAATCTGTCCTCGCAGAAATTTATCAGGGGTGAAGTTCTGGATTCGGCGCAACGAGCGCGTCTACAGATGTTTATAGATGAGTGGCGGGCGCGTTTATGCGACATCAGCTGGTTTATGCGCATTCTGAATGAGTCTATCGCTCGCGAAGCGAATAGCGAAGATCAGTGTACAGGTCGTTTCTGGGAAGGGCGGTTTAAATCACAGGCGTTACTTGATGAAGCTGCGCTTACTGCGTGTATGGCTTATGTTGACTTGAACCCAGTTCGTGCTCAGATGGCAGACACACCAGAGCAATCAGACCATACGTCGATAAAGAAGCGCTCTGAGAAGGCTAAGCAATCTCAACAGGTGAATCATCCAAATCAGCAGGTGAAAGAACTGCATCCATTTGTGGGCAACCCTCGTCAGGACATGCCTGACGGAATTCAGATGCGCCTTACTGATTACCTGGAACTCGTCGACTGGACTGGCCGGATCCACCGCGAAGACAAGCGTGGTGCAATTTCAGAAAATGCCGAAAACATTTTGATTCGACTCGGAATTGATGATTCACAATGGTTGGATATGACTTCAAACTTCGAAGAATGTTTTGCGACCTTTGCGGGTAACGAACAGCGCTTACGTAGCGCTTGCGAAACATTAAATTATCAAAGGTCACCGGGACTCAGCCGGTGTAGAGCGGCATTCGGCTAGCAGAATTCTGTAACCCACATTCAAAAGCGAACACCAGTAACTGCTGGTGTTGAGCATGTCTTAAATTCGACCTTTTCATTGAAAATCCGGCGCCTCGGCCATGCACTAATAGGAGTTGTTGCACAGAATTATTGGGTGAGTGATGAATAGCCTGATTTTGGCTCAAAATTAAGATGGGTGTCCAATTAGGACTAGTGTCGAGCTACAGAAATTTGCTCCGGAGGCCTTAAGAGCTAAAAATCGTGGTACCGCCTTTAGCAATGCCGAGCGGGGTATTACTCTCGCAACGCGGAACCCTAACTCCCCGAAGGCTGATGTACGTTTGAATATCGAAAGCCAAGCTCAAGCCAGCAAATTAGCGAAATTAAGATGGGTGTCCAATTAGGACTAATTATTACTTTCATAGTCAGACCAGAGGATACTGCCATTTGATGTTTCATAATCCTCTGTTCCACCGCAGGCAGAAAGGCCGATGGAAAGCACGGCAGTAAGAATGAGTGAAGAATAAGTCCTTAGAATCATAATATGAATATCCCTATTTGAAATTTATAAGTGAAGTTATACACAATAAGCTCTAGCCTTCATAACCCTATGTCGTGCCAATATTACTCTTTACTTGCTATGGCTGGATTCAGGAGTCAGAGATTCTAGGGGGAGAGTCGTTGATTTCTTAAACAGTAAGCTCTCAGTGTCGAATCCTCGGATGACACTTGGTAAAACATCAAGCTTGCGTGAAAGTGCGTATCGGGAATTGTTTCGAGCACACATTCCCGAGATGGATATAGACGCGATTCGTCTAGCAACCAATAAATCATTAGGTAGTGAGAAGTTTATTGAGCAATTTGAACGTCGAGTAGGAGTTGCTGGTAAAACAGCAGGGCATGGTGGTGGTCGGAAGTCGAAGGCGTATAAGAAATCAACGACTCGACCCCTTGAATCCCGTAGAACCTCTGGTCGCTACCCTAATATCCCCTCGATATAATTTATTCCTTTTTTTGATGCTAGTTTAGCAGCTTCTTTGATTACCGTTTTATCCTCAATGATTGGCCAGGTCTTATAAGTGTATAATGTTTTTATACTGCTGGTGATGTCGTCACTAAGGTTATTTTTTAATTGTTGTGTGGTTTTTCCTAATATCAGTTCTGCACAAGCTTTTACCGCAGGTTTATCACTTTTAGCCAGTATGTTTCTTAAATGGGTAATCTCATTGGAGGGTAGATCTTTTTTTATTTTTTTCATCGCAAAACAATAATTTATGAAAGCTACCTCACCTTGCTCGCTTTTAGCATAATCCATATGTTTTTGAATTAAATTTATTGTTTCTTCATAGGCTTGAGCTTTAATTAGGAAAAATGTTCTTGTTTCGATTCCGTATTTGTCATAATTCAGCTCTTTAGACCTATTTCGTACAAGGTCGGCACACTCTTTATATTTTTTTTCGGAATCGAGTACTGAAATTTCGCAGAAATGTATGCTCTCGCTGTCAAGATTCTGCTTTATGTCTCTATATCGGTCGAAAGCTTCATTCTTTATTTCGCCACCGATTATAATTGATAAATCTAAAATATCCTTTATATAATCTTCTGTCTCCTGACAATTTAAAGATTTCTTGATTTCCTTCTCGGAAGCTTTTTCATCAGCATTGATATAGATTTCATATTCTGCGATCTTTATAGACTTAAGACACTCATTTCCATCGTAGCTGATTATTTCAGAGTTAAATATTTCACGTAGACTAATTATATTTCTTTCATTATAAAGCTCATTTGAGGCGAAGTTTAAGATGCGCTCTTGTATGTTGTCCTTCTCTGAATTAGAGGATTTTCTGAATGTACTAATTAATAATTCTAAAATTTCGGAAAATCTTTCTTTTATTATTTTACTTATTTTATCAGAGCTGTTTGACAATATTTTTAGTTTAATAAAACATAGCTCTCTATGCGTGTTACAAACTTCATTTAGTTCATTTATGGACTCCTCAATCTTTCTTATTATTCCGTTTTTTTCGGGCTCATTATATATATTATATAGTTTCACTAGTAGATTTATTCGAATTCTATGAGCGGGGTTGTTTGGTGATGGTTCAAGCTTAATGCTTTGCTCAAGAATAGAAATTTCTTGTTCGATATTTTCTTTTTTTTCAATTTCTTTAATGGTTCTTTCTGAGAGCTGGTTTATACTTGAAGCTAGGCGGTTAAGGAAGGAAAAGCTCGGAGTTATATTGCTCTTCATTTTTTGTAAGTATTTTATTTTATCCTCTAGATCTGAAATTGTTTCAGAGTTGTATAAAATATAACTTATATTATTAGGATCGATGTCTAATAGTTTTTTTACCCACTTCTTTTCTTGATATTCATCGGATAGCTTTTTTGATATCGTTAGTAAGCGTTGTATAAAGCTGATCTCTTGGTCTGTACCTTCATGTTTTCTGTATTTTTCCTCTGCTATTTTTTTTGCGTTATCTAGGTTCCCATTCTTAATCATAGCATCAATCTCCATTAACTCTTTTAGAGTGCTGGTTTTGAGGCTTGTATTTTTTTCATCTCCGAAAGTTAAATCTGAGAGAAGTAATGAAACGTCAGATCTGTCGGTTTCATTTTTCAAATAATCTATATCTTCATCTATCTCTGGGATTCTCGATAAATTGAAATCATCATTAAGAATTTGGGATATGGTTTTCTTTAATTTTGACTCGCTAGAATTTGGAGTTAAGTTTAATTTTTCATCGGTTAGATTATGATGTAGTTTTGCCATGAACTCATCAAATCCTTCGATTATTACTGGGTAAACCTTTTCCTTCCATAGAAGATTTTTTAGATCTTGACTAATGTAGTCATCTTCTCTTAAGCACCAGTATATTCCATTTGATAGGTAATTATCTTGTTTTACTAAGAAATCTAATACATCCATTACAGATCTGTCATTTCCTGCATATCCAATTACAATTAATCCGTATTCTTTACAAAACTCCCCAAACTTTTCTTTTGTATTTTTTTCTAGTGATTCAGTTTCTCTCAAAGTGCTTTTAATATCATTAAAGAGGTAGTCACCATGGACTTTTATGATTTTTGGGCGTTTTGAAGAAAGAGAAACAGCACTAATTGAAGAGTCGTGCGCACAATGTGTAGGGCGAATATTTGAGAATTGATAAAACGCTTCGTTTACTAAATCATCAAAGTTAGTAGTAAATATAGTATTGAAGAAATTTTTCTCACAAAGGGAGGTAAGGTAAGCGTACCCAATTGAAGGTAATTTTTGATCTACTTCTTGCTCAACAAACCTTCTCCTTTGGCTAGGAAGATCAAATTTTTTCTCGAAAAGAGATGAATACTTGTTTAAAGGGTTATACCAGCTTCCTTGATTACTATTAAGATATTTTTCCGCTATATCTAAACTGTCAGTGGTATGCTCACTGTAACGCTCATAAAGCTCAATTGTCCATTTGTCAACCAACTCTTTGGCAGTTTTTATTCCTGACGTAACGGATGCGCCAGCACCTAAAAGTAAAGAGTAATTACAGGTATCGCTTGTATCTCTGGTTTGGAGATATCTAATCAAGTCTGACTCAGTTCTTCGTTTACTTTTTAGTTGCGAGCTTATTAGTTCTTTTGCTTTCATAGGGCATTCCTTTGCATTTAGATAAAAAAATCACTTTGAAATTGGTATTACTATAACTCACTTAACTTCTGCTTCAACACGTCCATCACCACTTGTGGGTTGACCCCTTTCGCGGCTTTACGCGTTAAACCAATAAATGGCCCCATGGCTTTGCCACGTTTTTCCTCGGGAGTCGCTAAGTAGCCTTCCACCAGTTTTGGGTTGTCGGCTAATACTTGCGCCACAATCTCTTCAATTGCGCCGGTGTCAGACACTTGCTTCAGGCCGAGTGAATCAACCAAGGCATCTACCCCTTCAGCCCCATCCGTTCCCTTGCCGTCGAGCAGTGCATTAAAGACTTCTTTGGCACCGCCGTTGTTGAGGGTGTTGTCTTTAATTAGGCTTAATAGGCGGCCCAGTTGCTCGGCAGTCACAGGCAGTTCGCTGATGCTGATTTCTAAGCGGTTAAGTGCCGCAGACACATCGCCCATGACCCAGTTAGCCGCAATTTTGTAGTCGCCCGAGATGTTTGCGGCGGCTTCAAAGTAGTCGGCAAGTTGTCGATCAGATGACAGTACCGCTGCGTCCATTAACGATAAGCCGTGTTCGCTTTGGAAGCGGGCTTTTTTCGCGTCGGGTAGTTCTGGCAAGGTCGCTTTAATGGCGTCGACGTATTCCTGATCAATGATGATTGGCAATAAATCTGGGCACGGGAAGTAGCGGTAGTCGTTCTCTACTTCTTTCGAGCGCATTGAGCGGGTTTCGTCTTTGTCGGCGTCGTATAAACGGGTTTCTTGGGTGATGCTGCCGCCGTCTTCAAGAATATCCATTTGACGCTGAATTTCGGTGTTAATGGCGCGCTCTACGTTACGGAAGCTGTTGACGTTTTTAATTTCGGTACGGGTACCAAATTCTTCTTGGCCTTTTGGTCGCAGCGAGACGTTGCAGTCGCAACGCATAGAGCCTTGGGATAAGTCGCCGTCACAAATACCTAGGTAAGTCACAATGCTGTGCATTTTTTTAAAGTAGGCGGCGGCTTCTTTGGCGGTGCGCATTTCTGGCTCCGAGACGATCTCGACCAGCGGTGTTCCGGCACGGTTAAGGTCGATGCCGGACATGCCGTCAAAGCCTTCGTGTACGGATTTACCGGCGTCTTCTTCAAGGTGCGCGCGGGTCACGTTAATGCGACGGCTCTCGCCATTTTCTAATTCGATATCGATATGACCCATGCCGACAATTGGGTGATGCAATTGTGTGGTCTGGTAGCCTTTAGGCGAATCTGGGTAAAAATAGTTTTTACGGTCGAACACGGATTTCATGCCGATTTCGGCATCAATCGCGAGGCCAAATTTTACCGCCATGCGCAGCGCTTCTTCGTTAAATACGGGCAATACGCCGGGTAAACCGAGATCAACGGCATTTGCTTGGGTGTTCGCTTCAGCACCGTAGGCGGTTGATGAGCCGGAAAATATTTTTGATTTGGTGGCCAACTGAGCGTGAATCTCTAGGCCAATAACAACTTCCCATTCCATTATTACTGTCCTCTTATATGCCCGTTGGTGTTTTTAGGTGCCAGTCGGTTGCTTGCTGGAATTTATGTCCGGCATTTAACAAACGGGCTTCGTCGAAGAAGTTACCAATGAGCTGTAAGCCCACGGGTAAGTTATTCACTGCACCACACGGGACTGACATGCCCGGTAGGCCTGCCAAGTTAAGGGCGATGGTGAAAATATCTTCGAGGTACATTTCAACAGGGTCAGATGTTTTTTCACCGCGTTTAAACGCCGGCGTTGGGGTCACTGGCCCCATGATAATGTCGACGTCATTAAAAGCTGTCACAAAATCGTTTTTAATTAATCGGCGTACTTGCTGTGCTTTTTTGTAGTAAGCATCGTAAAAACCGGCAGACAATGCATAGGAACCCACCATAATGCGGCGCTTAACTTCTTCGCCAAAGCCTTCACCACGTGAACGGCAGTAGAGGTCTTCAATGTCTTTTGGGTCTTCACAGCGGTGACCAAAACGCACACCGTCCATGCGTGATAAGTTGGCCGAACATTCAGACGGTGCAATCACGTAGTACGCAGGGATGGCTAAATGGGTGTTAGGTAATGAGATTTCTTTTACTTTTGCGCCCATTTTTTCGTATTCAGCAATGGCGTTACGCACTTGCTGTTGCATGTCGGCGCTTAAGTCATCGCGGAAGTATTCGGTGGGTAAACCAATCGTCATGCCTTCAATGCTGTTATCGAGTGTGGCGGTGTAGTCCGGCACGTCACGATCAACCGAGGTGGAGTCTTTGGCATCAAAGCCAGCCATCACGTTCATCATCATGGCGGCGTCTTCGGCGGTATGAGTAATGGTGCCCGCCTGATCCAAACTGGAGGCGTAAGCGATCATGCCGTAACGCGAGATACGACCGTAAGTTGGTTTTAATCCAGTTACACCACACAAAGCGGCGGGCTGGCGAATTGAACCGCCGGTATCGGTGGCGGTCGCACCTGGGACAAATCCGGCGGCAACAGCAGCGGCTGAACCACCCGAAGAGCCGCCTGGTACGCGGTCTTTATCCCACGGGTTGGCCACTGGGCCATAAAATGAATTCTCGTTAGACGAGCCCATGGCAAATTCATCCATGTTCAATTTACCGAGCGAGACTGCGCCAGCGTCATTAAATTTAGTGACGACGGTGGCATCGTAAGGGGCTTCAAAATTACTCAGCATTTTGGAACCACAGGTGGTTAATACGCCGTTGGTGCAAAAGATATCTTTGTGCGCCATTGGTACACCCGTCCATGCGCTGGCATTTCCGGCGGCACGGTTGGCGTCGGCGGCTTTGGCCTGCGAGAGGGCTTGTTCTTCGGTGACGGTGATAAAGCTGTTGATGTCTTTATCGAGCTTGCTAACACGCGTCAGCAAATCTTTAGTAATTTCTTCGCTGGAGTAGGTGCCAGCGGCCAGATCGCGGGAGATCTCGGCAATAGTTTTGTTATGCATTTTTAAATCCTGACGTAATCATTCAACGACACGAGGAACTAAGTAATGTCCCTCGGCGGTGGCCGGTGCGATTTTCTGGAAGTGTTCGCGCTGATTTTCTTCAGTCACTACGTCGGCACGCAAACGTTGTACGGCATCCAGCGGGTGGGCCATTGGTTCTACACCGTCGGTGTTAACAGCAGCAAGCTGATCAACCAAGTGGAGAATATTGCTCAGGTTAGTTTGGTATTCGCTAATCTGATTGTCGTCGATCTGCAGGCGCGCCAAGCTGGCGATTTTACGTACCTGATCCTGATCCAGAGCCATGTTGTTACTCCAGTGAATGGGGTCTATTAATAAAGAGGGCAACATTAGCACAAAAGCGCCTTGCCCTAAATCCCCGCCGTTGCTAGAGTTACGGCAATTTTTTGCACTATGTAAACGGGAATCCGGTGGATGTTTAAGAAGCTTCGTGGTTTGTTTTCCAGCGACCTATCAATTGATTTGGGTACGGCCAATACGCTTATTTATATGCGCGATAAGGGAATTGTACTCAACGAGCCGTCCGTAGTAGCAATCCGTACTCAACCTAATGGCAAATCTGTTCAGGCCGTAGGTGCCGATGCGAAGCGTATGTTGGGCCGTACTCCGGGCAACATTCAAGCGATTCGCCCGTTAAAAGACGGTGTTATTGCAGACTTTGAAGTCACAGAAAAAATGCTTGAGCTCTTTATTAAGCAAGTTCATGAGCGCAAGTTAATGCCACCAAGCCCGCGTGTTGTGGTGTGTGTGCCGTTTCAGGCGACTAAAGTTGAGCGTCGCGCGATTCGTGATTCTGTGATTAATGCCGGTGCTAGCCGTGCATATTTAATTTATGAGCCAATGGCGGCGGCGATTGGTGCTGGTTTACCGGTAGACGAAGCGCGCGGTTCGATGGTGGTGGATATCGGCGGTGGTACGACCGAAATCGCAATTATTTCATTGAGTGGCGTCGTTTACGCTGAATCGGTAAAAGTGGGCGGCGATCGTTTTGATGAATCCATCGTGGCGTATGTACGTAAGCATTACGGCAGCTTAATTGGTGAAGCAACGGCGGAACGTATCAAACAAGAAATTGGTACGGCGTATCCGGGTGGCGAAGTTCGCGAAATTGATGTTCGTGGTCGTAATCTTGCCGAAGGTATTCCGCGTAGCTTTACGCTGAATTCGAACGAAATTCTTGAAGCACTTCAGGAATCTCTAGCGCAGATTGTACAAGCCGTGAAGGGTGCTCTTGAGCAGGCTCCACCGGAATTGTCGTCGGATGTTGCCGAGCGCGGCATGGTACTTACCGGCGGTGGTGCGTTGTTACGCGATCTCGATAAGCTATTAAGTGAAGAGACGGGGTTGCCAGTGCTTGTGGCGGATGACCCATTAACGTGTGTTGCGCGTGGTGGTGGCCAGTTCCTTGAAACCGCTACCGAGCAGCAATTAGCCATGGCGGCGCTCGAATAAAAAGCGTCTCTTTTTGGGGGGTTGCTATTCGGCACCGCGTAACTGCGGTGCCGTTATTCTTTTCTGACTACCTGCCAACAGGTATAGTTGAACCTTCTTAATCTAGAAGCGGGTCTGTACCATCAAATCTCAGTTTCAGATGCCATCCTTTCAGGGCCAACGCGTTGCTGTTATTGCAGTTTTCTCGCTCGTGTTGATGTGGCTGGATGATGAATATTCTTGGCTTGATCCGGTGCGTTATAGTGTCGGTTATCTTGTCGCGCCAGCTCAAAAAACCGCCGCTGTGCCTTTGGCTATCGCCGAATGGATGGGCGAGTCCGCGACCTTGCGTCGTGAGCTTCTTAAAGAAAATAAAATTCTTTCTGCACGCAATCTAATTCTTGAGCGTAAAGCGCAACGCATGGCGTCACTCGAAGCGGAGAATATGTCTCTTCGTGAACTGCTGTCGGCGTCTGATCAAGTCGATGATCGAGTACTGGTAACGTCTGTTACCGCAGTAGATCCAGACCCTTACACCCAGCAAATTATTATCGATAAAGGCGGTAGCGAAGGTGTATTTGTTGGGCAAGCCGTGCTTGATGCCCATGGCTTGTTGGGGCAAGTGATTGATGTTTTACCGTTTTCAGCACGAGTGTTAATGATTGCTGATTCAAATCATGCGTTGCCTGTTCAGGTGAATCGTAACGGTGTGCGAGCGATTGCGACGGGCACCGGTGCATTAAACGAGCTTGAGCTGATTTATGTGCCCAACACCGCGGATATTAAAGTCGGCGATATATTGGTTAGCTCTGGTTTGGGTGGCCGCTACCCAAAAGGGTATCCCGTCGCGACGGTCACCGTGGTTGAAAATGAACCGGGTAAATCGTTTGCCAATGTGAAAGCCGAGCCAACCGCAAAGCTTGATCGCAGTCGTCATTTACTGCTGGTGTATACCGATAAAGCCGAGCGTGTGTCGCCGAATGAATTATGGAGAGGTGGCCAATGAAGCTCGAAGCCGTGGTCTACATTCTGATGATGTTGTTTCTTGCCTTTATGCTTGAGCACCTGCCAATGCCAGAATTAATCAGCTGGTTTCAACCGGCCTGGGTCATGCTGATAGTTACTGTGATGGTATTATTTGCGCCAAGTGCTTTTGGGCTATGGTTAGCGATACCTCTGGGGTTAATGCTTGATGCTGAACACGGCACGCCGCTAGGTTTACATATCATTTTGGTGGCGCTGCATATTTATTTGCTGCAGCTACTGTATCGTCGTATTTACTTATTCAATGTTGCGCAGCAGTCGGCGGTATTATTTTTAATGATTATGGCCGAGCAAATTATTCATTACTGGGCAGTGGCGGTGTTATATGAAGAGGCGACGCCTGTGATGTTATTCGCCCCAGCCATTACCACCGCTATCTTATGGCCTTGGTTGTATGTGGTGGGTTATCGCTCGCTTAAGCGTTTGGAAATGTGATGATACTTGCATCATCGTCGCCGCGCCGTCGGGAGTTACTGAACCAAATAGGTGTGCGTTTTGATATTGATGTCGCTGACATTGACGAGACGCCAGAGCAGAATGAAGCGCCGGTGGCCTACGTTGAGCGAATGGCATTAGAAAAAGCACGTACTGTGGCTTCTCGTCATCCGGGGCAGGTGGTGCTTGGCTCTGACACCTCGGTGATTTTTTGCGACCGTATTCTTGGTAAGCCAGTGGATGATTCCGACGCTAAAGCAACGTTGGCGTCGTTATCTGGTCAAACACATTCGGTACTCAGTGCCGTAGCACTTGTGTGTGGTGATCAAGAGCGTGTGATCAGTGTGAGTACGCAAGTGCGTTTTCGCGAGTTGGGCGACGAAGAAATTGCCGCCTATGTAAAAACAGGCGAACCTGCCGATAAAGCAGGCAGTTATGGGATACAAGGGCTGGGCGCTATTTTAGTGGCTGGTATAAAAGGCAGTTACAGCAATGTTGTGGGGCTTCCACTGACTGAAACTGCCGCCTTATTGAATGAATTTAAAGTGCCTGTTTGGCAGGCCGGGTTGTAATGAACGTAAACGCAGAGATTTTAATGAACGTCACTCCCACCGAAACTCGTGTTGCGGTGGTTGAAAATGGGGTTCTGCAGGAAATATTTATTGAGCGCACCAATCATCGCGGGCTGGTGGGTAATATTTACAAAGGCAAAATTGTACGGGTACTTCCCGGTATGCAAGCCGCTTTTGTTGATATAGGGCTGGAACGTGCGGCATTTATTCATGTCGCAGAAATAGGCTCGGGTGATAGCTCGACACCTATTAATCAACTGGTGCACGAAGGCCAGTCATTAGTCGTGCAAGTGACTAAAGATCCCATTAACTCAAAAGGTGCGCGTCTAACCACGCAGTTGGCGATTCCGTCGCGCTATTTGGTGTATATGCCTGGGTCTGTGCATGTGGGGATTTCACAAAAAATTGAAGAGACCGCTGAGCGTGATCGTCTCAAGCAATTAGTGAAAGACTGCATGGAGTCAGAAGGTCTGACGGGGGAAGTGGGTTTTATTCTGCGCACAGCGGCGGAAGGTGTCGGTGAAGAAGAGATTACCGCCGACACTCGTTATTTACGACGCTTATGGCGCAAACTGGAAGAGCGCATAAAAGACAATTCAGCTCCGAGTCTCGTGTATGACGAACTGCCGTTATCGCTGCGCACCATTCGTGATTTGGCTCGCCCCGAAACACAAAAATTATTAATTGATTCACGCGAAACATTCCAAAAAATTGAACAGTTTTGTCAGCAGTATGTTCCCGAAGTTGCTGAGAAAGTGGAGTATTATCAAGGGCCACGACCGGTATTTGAGCTTTACAGTGTTGAAGATGAAATCCAACGCGCGCTTGAGCGCAAAGTGCCGTTAAAGTCGGGTGGGTACTTAGTGGTGGATCAAACCGAAGCCATGACCACGATAGATGTAAACACTGGTGGTTTTGTTGGACGCCGTAACCTTGAAGAAACTATTTTCAAGACAAACCTAGAAGCGGCAACGGCGATTGGTCGTCAGGTCCGTTTGCGTAATTTAGGCGGTATTATCATTCTCGATTTTATCGATATGACGGACGCAGAACATCGCCGCCAAGTGTTACGCATGTTAGAAAAAGTCTTAGAAAAAGATCACACCAAAACGAAAATCAGTGGTGTTTCTGAGCTTGGCTTAGTCGAGATGACGCGTAAACGAACGCGAGAATCGTTAGAGCACATGCTTATGGAAACCTGTAGTGCTTGTGATGGGCGAGGTGTGGTTAAAACAGCCGAGACGATTTGCTATGAAATATTCCGCGAAATTCTACGAGAAGAACGCGCTTATGAAGCAGGCACCTACTTGGTACTGGCGAGCCAGCAAGTGGTCGACCGGTTGTTAGATGAAGATAGCCAAGGCATGGCCGATCTCGAAGCGTTTATTGGTAAGGCCATTAAGCTTCAAGTTGAGAGCCAATATGTACAGGATCAATACGACATCGTCCTCCAATAACAGGCTGACCCGATGATACGCTCCGTCTGGACACAGGTATGGATTACGTTGGTCGTAGCGACAGTGCTGCTGGCCTTCTATACCAGTCTTGGGCGTCAGCTCGTTCCATTAATTGAAACTCAAAAGCCAGCGCTCGAAGAGCTGCTCACTGGCCAGCTTGGTGTGCCCGTAAAGATCGATGAGTTATTAGGCGAATGGAATTTATTATCCCCGGTTTTCAAAATTCGTGGAGTGAGTATTGGTGTTGAATCGCAAGATGCTTTGTCCTTAACTGATGATTCGCCTGATGATTCGCCTGATGATTCATTGCTCACTATTACGCAAATTGATGCCGAACTTGATATTAGTGCCTCGGCCTTTTATTTAGCGCCGGTATTTAAACGCATTGTGATTGATGGGGTGTCTGCACCATTACGTCAGGATGACGATGGTGAATTGTTTCTTGGCGAGCAATCGTTGATTGATTTCTCCGCCACCGATCTAGAAAACCCCAAGCCACTTAATAACCAAGATAGATCCACAGACACACCAGCATGGCTTGAATGGCTAGGGTATCAGCAGGCGGTTGTGTTAAGTAATTGGACTGTGACCAACCAGCGCAGCAGTGGTGCGGAAACTCTATTAGTTCGCAAAGTACTTTGGCGAAATCGCGGTGAACAGCATTCGCTGGAAGGGGATGTTGCTTGGGGGCGTGAAGAAATAGCCGATATTTATGTGGGGGCTGAGTTGCGCGGGCCATTATGGCCTTGGAGTGATCAAGACGGTGAAGTGTACGTAAGTATTGATGAGCAACAGTGGACCCGCTGGATACCGGATGACTTACCGCGCGAATTAAAAGTTCCGACGTTACGAGGCCGAGCTGAAGGTTGGCTATCGATTACTGATGGTGATTTGAACTCACTCTATGTGAAAGGTCATGTGCCGGAATTAACACTCGATACTCCAGAGAAGAACTTAGTGCTAACAGAGGGTGAGTTACTTGTTTCAGGTGAGCGGATTGATGACGACTGGCACCTAAGTATTCAGCCGGAATTTAAACAAAATATCCCGTTAAATGAAGTGCGTCTGAGTTCGGTGCAATTGTCAGATCAGCGTGGTTGGCAGGTAGGCGTGCCCAACGTTGACCTTGAAGAATTCAGTGACTTTATTCTTGATTACAATGTATTGCCTGAGCGCTTTAGTAAATATTTCACCAACTTGAAATTACGAGGTACTGCGTCCGACGTACGCGTTACCTTCGTGCCCGGAATGGAAGGCGGCGTTGATATACGCTCTGACGTCGCCGGTTTAAGTCTCGAATCGTATATTGGAATACCTCAATTTAAAGATGCGGATGGTAGTCTGCATCTTCAGCGTGACGGAGGAGTTGCTTATATAGACGACCCATCGTTAAGCATGAAGATCGAAGGGGTGTATGACCCGGTTTGGGATTTAACCGATGCTTCGGCGCGTTTCTTTTGGAGCATTGAACCTGAGTTATTTAATTTACGCTTGGTCGGGCTGGATGCCGGGCTAGATGGTGCGCGCGTTTACGGTGATCTGGCGATCCGAGTGCCTCGGCGTGATACCGATGTCGAATACCATATGGCTTTGATGCTTGGGATTGAACAAGCCGACATAGGTCTGCAAAAATTATTAGTGCCGGATATGCTCGATCCCGCCATCAATCAATGGCTAGACGAGGGGTTAGTTGAAGGCAAAGTATCGAACGTTGGGTTTATTCTTAATGGTCATACCGGCTCGAATATTCCTCCCAACAGCTTAACGACACAGCTGTATCTTGAGGCAGACAACGCGCGTATTGATTACTTAGAAGATTGGCCGTCGGTCACGAATGTGCATGGGCGAGTCTTTTTAAACTCGCCAGACCTTGACGCGTGGATAGATTCCGCCGAAACCTTAGGTGGAACTATCGCTTCAGGGGCGCGCCTGCGTTTGCGCGACACCCAGCAAGGCACTCGCTTAAGCTTGTCTGGAAACATCAATGGCCAAGCCGCAGATGCCATTGGCTACCTGCAAACCACGCCTTTGGCGGAGATGGTGGATAATGCACTGGCTGACTGGAGCGTGAAAGGGGAAGCAGCCACAGACATCAGTCTGAGCATGATACTGGGGCGTGACGATGCCGTGCCGGATGTCGATTTATCGACACAGTTAAAAAATACACACTTAACGCTAACGGATAGCGGGCTAAACCTGAATGGAATTAATGGTAAGTTGGCATTTAACTCTGCGACGGGGTTAACGGCGAAAGACTTATCCGTTGATTTATTTGGTGGGCGATTTACCGCCGATGTACGTTCGCAAAAAATAGGTGAAAGCTATCGAATATTTGCCGATGGCGAAGGTTCGGCGCAATGGACTCATGTAAAAAAATGGCTCGATCTTTTTTTACTTGATCCTGTGAAGGGCGAGCTAAATTATCAAGCCCGGTTTGAAGTAAATCCTGAATTAGCATCACCAGTTAACCTTTTAATTGAAAGTGACCTTGTAGGGACCACGATTGACTTACCGGCCCCTATGGGGAAAACCAATGAGCAGCCCCGAACGCTGACGACACTGGTTTCGCCGGGAAACACCTCTGTTATTAATTTAAATTACGACAGCTTTATGCAGCTAGCGATGCGGGTTGGTGAGCAAGGCGTTGAAACCGGAGAAGTTGTGTTTGGTGGTGATAATGCCAAGTTAACAGACACTACGGGTATTGCAATAAACGGGAATATTCCAACGACGTTGAGCGTTGAAAAGTGGTGGGATGTATGGGATCGAATGATGCTATTACTCGACCAAGAATCTGCATCTGGTTCGTCCTCTGGCGCAACGTACCCCAAAAATAGCCTGGGTAATAACAACCCTGTGTCTTCGGTAAACTTAACGATTGCCGGTTTAAATGCGTGGGATATTCCTGTGAGCAAAACATCCGTCACGGGTAAACAAGCATTTAATGAATGGACCATGAAAGTCGACAACGACCTTGCTCGTGGCTCTGTTATTATTCGTGAAGATACAACCGCCCCTGTTGTGTTGTTAATGGACTACGTTCATTTGCCTGAAACCGACACTCCAGAGTCTCCAGACACTGACGCAGTACTTGAAAGCAGCCCTGGCAGTGATCGTAATATTGCCAGTGATGGCGAGCTTGCGGCCCCCATACCTGATCCTCTTGAAGATATAATCCCAGCCGATGTGGCAGAGTTAGATATTACTATCGATGAATTGTATTACGGCACCCGAAACTTTGGTCGCTGGAAGGCGACAACGCGACCAATACCATCTGGCTTAACTTTAAATTTACTCGACAGTGATATGAAAGGCCTCACGTTAAAAGGTCGAATGGATTGGATTATGCGTGAAGGCCAGCATGCGACTCGCATGACAGACTTTACGATGTCGGCAAAAAATGTCGAAAACATTCAAAAAGCATTTCGTTTGCAGCCAGTAGTACAAGGGAAAGAGCTCGATGGCGGTTTCTCACTTGACTGGATCGGCTCACCGGCGGGTGTGAATGCAAAATCATTAAATGGAAATGTGAATTTTAGAATACGAAATGGCGTCGTCAACGCGGAAGGTGCTGGGGCGTTAAAAGCTTTTGGCGCATTAAACTTTAATTCTATTTTCCGCCGTATGCGCTTAGATTTCTCTGACCTCGTGGGGTCAGGTATGGCGTTTGATACTATGAAGGGTAAAGCCAATATTGAACAGGGCTTATTAACGCTTAGCGAACCGATTACTGTGGATGGCCCAGGCGGCAAGTTTGCCACCTCCGGTACTACTGATTTGAATACCGGCGAGCTGGATATGAAATTGGCAGTAACTTTCCCGGTAACCAGCACCTTACCATTGGTTGCTGTTCTCGCCGGTTTTGCACCGCCTGTGGCAGCTTCGATTTATGTGACTGAGCGATTAATTGGCGACGAGTTAGAGCGTTTTACCAGTGCCAGTTACAACATTACAGGCACATGGGAAAAGCCCGAAGTTAAGCTAAATAAAGCGTTTGATAACGATGTTGATGGCAAAAGCAGCCGTGGTTTTATGGATCGCGTATTAAGTATTTTTGGCTTAGGGGGTGATTGATGACTATTACTCAAACCGGCTCGGCTAAGGTTGCTGCGATCCAGTGTCATAGTGGCGATGATATAGATAAAAATAAAGCATCCCTTGCGGGTCTTATTGCTCAAGCGGCCCAGCAAGGTGCCAAGCTCGTGCTGATTCCTGAGATGTGTTTGTGCATGGATGGCGCTCAGTATCAAGCGATGGCGCAGGATACGTCTTTACACACTTGGCTCTCGAAGCAAGCCAGTACGAATGATATTTGGTTGTTTGCCGGAGCGGTACCGCAAAGTAGCCCGGATGGTGACTCGCGAGTACGCTCTGCCTTGTTGGTGTTTAATCCGAAAGGCGAACAGATTGCACGCTACGACAAAATTCATTTATTTGATGTTGATGTGGGGGACGCGCACAGTCGGTATCGTGAATCGGAGCGCTTTGCACCGGGAACAGACATTGTTGTGGTTGATACCCCCCTTGGAAACGTCGGATTAAGTATTTGTTTTGATCTTCGTTTTCCTGAGCATTACCTCGCTTTACGTAACGCAGGTGCGGATATTCTTTTAGTGCCTGCGGCGTTTACGTATACAACCGGAAAAGCACACTGGGAAGTGCTTCTCCGTGCACGTGCCATTGAACAACAGTGTTATTTAATTGCCGCCAACCAATGCGGCTGGCATGACGACAAACGACAAACCTGGGGCCACTCTATGGTGATCGATCCTTGGGGTGAAGTCATGGCTCAGCTCAATGACACACCAGGGGTAGTGGCGGTGGACATTGATTTAAAAAATGTCGTGCAACGACGTGCCGCAATGCCCTTACGCTAGGTCATCGCTTCTGCATTTGATCACTATGAATGCTGCGATACCTTTTTTCAGATTAAATACCTGATTTTCTGTTTTCTGTTTTCTGTTTCTAGTACCGCCTAATGTGAAATATGGTTGAGCGGCTTTTCTTTTTAATCGGCATGCGTGCGGCGCCAGACAACAAAGTTATTCTGTGGCCTTTAGAGCAAAACCTTGCCCCGGAGCGATACAAATATATGGATGCTTTAAGAGGTCGCTCCGGGGCGGATTGTTTTGCGTGCCGCATAATGACTGCTGTTGGCTGGATGAAGCCGGATGCGCCGAGAAGAGAGGATCGTAAGGAGAAACCTCTCCTTGCATGGGGCCGGGGGCGGAGCCCCGAAAGGGATTTGAGTTTGAGAACTTAGTTTAAGAGCTGAGCTTTACATAAATTAAGCAGTTTGGAGTAACGTATGTCACTCCAAACTATGTCACTCCACACAATGGGAAACAGTAGCGCTTTTAATCCTCGTAGTTCTCAATCGCCGGACAAGAACAAATCAAGTTACGGTCGCCATAGACATCATCAATGCGGCCCACTGTTGGCCAGAACTTATGTGCACCGAGATCCTTCACTGGGTAAGCCGCAAGTTCACGCGGGTACGCATGATTCCATTCGCCTGCGACCACTTTAGCTGTGTGTGGTGCGTGTTTCAGTGGGTTATCTTCCGCGTCTAATTCACCCCGTTGAATCGCATCAATCTCACCCTTAATAGCGATCATAGCGTCGGCGAAACGATCAATTTCGGCCTTGCTCTCAGACTCGGTTGGCTCAATCATAAAAGTCCCGGCCACAGGGAACGACATGGTCGGCGCATGGAATCCGTAGTCCATTAAGCGTTTAGCGATATCCACTTCAGTAATGCCTGTTTCTGCTTTGATTGGACGCAGGTCGACAATACATTCGTGTGCCACGCGGCCGTTTTGACCTGAGTACAAAATCGGGTAATGAGCTGATAAGCGATTGGCCAAATAGTTAGCTTTCAATAAGGCGTTTTGAGTCGCCTGACGTAAGCCTGAACCGCCCATGAGCGTGATGTACATCCAACTGATGGTAAGAATGCTAGCTGAGCCATAAGGTGCAGACGAGACCGCCCCGTTGCCTTTCGCTTCGTTCTCAATCGGGCGAACCGCGTGATTCGCAACGAACGGTGCTAAATGTTTACCCACACCAATAGGGCCCATACCCGGGCCGCCGCCACCGTGAGGAATCGCGAAGGTTTTGTGTAAGTTCATGTGTGACACATCCGCGCCGATAAAGGCCGGCTGAGTGACGCCGACCTGGGCGTTGAGATTGGCACCATCCATATAGACTTGCCCACCGTGCTGGTGGATCAGGTCACAGATTTCTTTCACCCCTTTTTCGTACACGCCGTGTGTGGAAGGGTAGGTCAGCATTAAACACGACAACTGATCTGACAGCTCTTCGGCTTTGGCTTTGAGGTCGGCGAAATCGACATTGCCGTGCTCGTCACACTCAGTGACAACCACCCGCATCGACGCCATTTGTGCGGATGCTGGATTCGTTCCGTGGGCTGAGCGTGGAATCAAACAGACATTACGATGCCCTTCGCCACGACTCTCGTGGTATTTCTTGATGGCGAGCAAACCTGCGTATTCACCCTGTGCGCCTGAGTTTGGCTGCATACAGATGGCGTCAAAACCAGTGATGTCACGTAGGTAGCCATCTAACTCTTCAACCATTTGCTCATAGCCTTGAGTTTGATCCTTAGGCGCAAAAGGGTGGATGTTTGAGAACTCAGGCCAAGTGACCGGTATCATCTGAGTGGTGGCGTTTAATTTCATGGTGCAAGAACCGAGCGTAATCATCGAGTGATTCATCGCCAGATCTTTGCTTTCGAGACACTTCATGTAGCGCAGCATCTCGTGTTCAGTGTGGTAGCGGTTAAACGTTGGGTGCGTAAGGAATTCGCTGGTGCGAACTAACGCTTGTTCGATGCTGGTGCTGCCGTCGTTAACAATGGCCGCATCCAAGGCGTACACATCCAAGTTATGGCCTTCGCCTAAAATCACATCAAACAGTTCAATGAGGTCGGTTGCGGATGTCTTTTCATGCAGGCTGACACCTAATGCATTGCCTAAGCCAAGGGCACTGTCGTTGCGCAGGTTAATGCCTGCGGCCGTAGCCCGTGCGATCACGGCGTCACGATCACTGACCGTAAACGTGAGGGTGTCAAACCAAGAGGTATTCGTTAGCGTTATGCCATTGTCCTGTAGACCTTTGGCAAGGATATCCGTTAGGCGGTGAATTCGACCGGCGATAGTTTTAAGGCCTTCGGCGCCATGATATACAGCATAAAATGCACTCAGGTTGGCCAGCAGTACCTGAGCGGTACAGATATTCGAGTTCGCTTTCTCACGACGAATATGTTGCTCGCGAGTTTGCAACGCCATGCGCAAAGCTTGATTGCCTTGAGCATCAATAGAGACGCCAATAATACGCCCCGGAATCGATCGTTTGTAGGCATCACGTGTTGCAAAGAAAGCGGCGTGAGGGCCACCGAAGCCCATCGGTACACCAAAGTGCTGAGCATTACCTAACACGATGTCCGCGCCCATTTCCCCCGGCGATTTCAGCATGACCAAAGCCATTAAATCAGTGGCAACGGCGGCTAATGCGCTTTTTTCATGTAAGGCGGTAATGATGTCAGTGAAGTCACAGACGTCGCCATTTTTGCCCGGGTATTGGAATAAAGCACCAAACACATCTGCGTTGGCAGCATCGGCGGCGGGGCCAACTTGCACATCCCAGCCAAAGGCTTCGGCACGTGTTTTTACCACGTCGATGGTTTGCGGTAGGCAGTTTTCATCCACGAAGAAGGTGTTGGATTTGTTTTTACGTACGGTGCGCTTGGCCATCGCCATGGCTTCAGCTGCGGCGGTGCCTTCATCCAACAAAGACGCGTTGGCGAGTTCCATGCCGGTAAAATCGATCACCATTTGCTGGAAATTTAACAGTGACTCTAAACGTCCTTGAGCAATTTCTGGTTGGTAGGGCGTGTAAGCGGTGTACCAGCCTGGGTTTTCAAGCACATTACGTAAAATGACGGGCGGAATAATGGTGTCGTGATAACCCAAGCCTATATAGCTTTTATGAACTTTATTTTTTTCTGCCATTGAGCGCAGGCGATTTAGCGCTTCAAACTCTGGGGTGGCTTCGCCAAAACTTAAAAAAGACTCACGTAAAATATCGGCGGGAACAATCTCGCTGGTAAGTGCTTCGAGTGACTCTGCACCGATTGATGACAATAGAGCCGATTCTTCGTGGTTATCGTAACCTGCACCATTTGAGGCGATATGACGGCTGATAAAGTTGTCGCGTTGTTCCAGTTCAAGTAGAGAAAGCGTGCTCATGAGTTACCCTAGCTAGTACCTCAGGTGGAGTCCCTGACATACAAAAATAAAGAGATAAAAAACTAGAACGCAGAGGGCGGGCCTCTGCGTTAATGCTAACGATCGTTCGCTTATTCGCAGGCAGCGGCGTAAGCGTCTGCATCCATTAGGCTATCTAATTGCGAGGCGTCAGACAGTTCCATTTTAAAGAACCATGCTTCACCGTAAGGATCTTCGTTCACGGCTTCGGGGGCATCAACAACAGCGTCGTTAATCGCAATGATTTTACCCGTTAGCGGTGCGTAAATATCAGACGCCGCTTTTACTGATTCAACCACGGCAATGTCTTGATCCGCTGTCACTTCAGTGCCGACTTCTGGCAACTCAATAAATACGACATCGCCCAGTTGTTCTTGGGCGAAGTCTGTAATGCCTACGGTCACGGTGCCGTCTGCTTCAACGCGAATCCACTCGTGGGATGCAACGTACTTGAGTTCAGCAGGAATGTTGCTCATGGTTAACTCTCCAATCAGTATTCAAATGCTTTTAATAGATAAATCGTTCAGTTTGGATATACCAAACTGATTAAAATAGTTTTTTTCCATTGCGAACGAATGGTAATTTAATCACTTTGACGTCTATCAACTTACCGCGCACGTCCACTTGTGCGGTATCGCCGGTGTTGGTTGGAACGCGAGCAATCGCCACTGAGCACTGTAAGGTTGGCGAGAAAGTCCCAGAAGTGACTTCGCCTTCTCCTGCCCCTTCGACAATGACCTTTTGGTGAGAGCGCATGACTCCGCGTGTTTCCATCACCAACCCCACTTGTTTCATGGGGACGCCTGCGGCTTTTTCAGCTTCTAGAGCAGTGCGGCCAATAAATTCACGGTCGCTTGGTTCCCATGCGATAGTCCAGCCCATTCCGGCTTGTAGCGGGCTGGTCTCTTCATCCATGTCATTGCCGTAGAGATTCATGCCAGCTTCTAAACGCAAGGTATCACGAGCGCCTAGGCCGCAGGGTTGAACTCCGGCTTCAATTAACTGTGTCCAGAAGTCCGCCACCGCGTCTTCAGGGATCATGATTTCTAGGCCATCTTCACCGGTGTAACCCGTGCGGGCATAAAACCAGCCCTGTAGTGGTAAGCCTTGGAATACTTTTAAACCATCAATTAGCTCTGCGGCTTCTGGCTTGATCTTCTGCACCATACCCATGGCTTCAGGCCCTTGAACGGCAACCATCGCCATTTCTGGACGCTCGGTGAGGCTGATGTCGAAGCCCTTCGTGTGGGCCGTCATCCATTCGAGGTCTTTATCGCGGGTTGCGCAATTAACGACGGTGCGGTACCAGCCATCCATACGGTAAACAATCAGGTCGTCAATGACGCCACCGTTGTTATTTAGCATGCCAGAGTAAAGTGCTTTGCCGGTTTCTTTGAGTTTGTCTACGTCGTTGGCGAGCAGCGACTGCAAGAAGGCTTTGGCGTCAGGTCCACGTACATCAACGATGGTCATATGAGAAACATCAAACATACCAGCGGCTTCGCGCACGGCATTATGTTCTTTGATCTGAGATCCGTAATGAATCGGCATGTCCCACCCACCGAAATCGACGATTTTACCGTTAGCTTCGATGTGGCTGGCGTGTAAAGCGGTTTGCTTTCCCATAATGACCCTGCTGCTGTCCTGGCTCCTATGACTACGACTAGGCAGTTCAAATTTGATATAGGAGCGTCAGGTGAAAAAAAGGGGGCAATTATAGCGCTTTCCGCACCGGGGTTCACACAAAATTCGACACCACCATCCTTGGTGGTTTAGAGGGGCTTACTCGACAGGAGCAATTCGACCTTGTTTGGCGTGGGTGGGCGAAAATCCACTCCATTTTTTGAAGGCTTTTGAGAAGTTTGCAACGCTTGAGTAACCTAAACGCTCTGCCACTTGGCTCACGTTATACATACGGCGACTTAGCCAAAAACTGGCTTGAACTAAGCGTAAGTCCGCAAGAAGTTGTTGGTAATGCGTGCCTGCTTCTTGCAAGCGACGCTTACAAGTGCGCTCAGAGAGGCTTAGGCGTTCAGCGAGCTCAATTAAACTCGGTGGATTACTTAAGTTGCTGCGCATGATGTTCGACGCTTTTTGTGCAATTAAATGCGATGGGCGTAGAACGCCTGCGGCATGAAAGTTGGTTGGTCGAATCAGCAGCGACTGAGTAAGGTACTCAGACGGTATACGAATCGCTAAATACGGAGCATTAAACGTCAGTTTAATAGGGGCGTATTTATCGTATTCGCCTTGGTAAGACGGCTCGCTGTAAGGCAAAAAGACCGACAACTTATCTGTTAAGCCCTGCATAAGATTATTGCCAGAAGCAAAACCATAAGCGAGCAGTAGTTCTGATAATCCTTGAGTGGGGACTCGTGTCGGGTCTTTCTTCCAAAAAAATTCGCAATGACTGACTTGGCCGTCATCAAGAATGTGAAGGTCGAAAGGGCGTTCAGTCGTGCTTACCTGAAGGCACATTGACTGAAAAAGCTCAAGCAAATTGGTCGCTTCTGAACGATTTTGCAGCGCCATGATTTGACCATACTCCAAATAAAGCTCTGGGAGTTTGCCATGAAGCTCACTGTCACTCAGGGTCTTGAGTACCTGAATTAAAGCGGGCGTTGTGCTGAGTGGGCCATCTTTTGTGGCACTCAGCTTCGGGGCTGATTTTCGCAATTCCTTCTGAGGCATCAACCTGCGCAGGGTTTGTAAATTTTCTGCGTGCGGTTTTAACGAATACATCTGGAGTAAATCTATTTAGTTATTGTGGTGAGTAATGCCAGAGTGCGCGCCTATAGGTCGTCAGTACAATGTCAATTTGCGCAGCATATTTTCTTTTTTTGGCGAAAAAAGACCTAAGGGTGGCGGAATACAACGTGGTTGTTGCCTTGTCGATATTTCTATCAATAGTAGTTTCAAATCATTCTCACTAGTCATAATGCGCCTGTATTCTGCCTAGGCGCACCGAGTGGTTTTATGCTTGAAGTTATATCGGTCTAACTTTGCCGATCTTTACGCTCTGTCCACTTTTAGTTGAAGGCCGCTTAGCTTGTCGCTGCGACCAATGGTGGCCTGAAAAGACTTATTATTTTCCAGCCGGCTTCCGGCTCAAAAGATTTTCCAATTAAGCAGGTAATCACCTTGCCATCTGGTGTGACTGCGAATAAAGGGATAGCTTCTTTGCCATTTTGGTTGCTGAAGTCGTCGTATGTGAATTCGCTGGTCAAGCCCGTAGAGTGCAATTCAGCCCCTTGGGATAACAGGCTTGAAAATTTGCTGTAGGTCAGGTGATCAGCAAATAGATATTGTCCGCGATGTTCTTCTCCATCGATATGCTTGTCAGTTAGGCGTGCATCAATGGAGGTGCGCATTGCGAAGACGTTGTGTTGACCAAACTCATTGCCGTAGCGCATTCCTGCAACGGTATTAATACTACGCTCGGGAGAGATGCCCAATAGCTTACCAATGCCGGTAAGATCTAGGCGCTGCTCTGCATACTCAGATACTGGGTTACCATAAAATGTTTTGAGTCCGTCCATGCGAGCCGCTCGGATATTGTCCCAGTTGGAATCCGTTAGCAGAACTTGTACGCCATTTTTTGTTAGCTCTTTGCCTATCGCACGCGAAACACTGTTTGCACCAACAATAAGGAAGCCGTTGGGTGGAGGCTCAGCAACGCCAAGCCATCGAGCCAGTGGGCGAGACGTCGCACTCTGTAACACGACAGTTCCTAAAATCACGCTAAAGGTCAGTGGGACTAAAATTTGCGCATCGGTTGCGCCAGATTGCTCTAGCTTGATGGCGAAGAGCGCTGACACGGCAGCGGCAACAATGCCGCGTGGTGAGATCCAAGACAGAAGGGTTTTTTCTTGCCAGGTCAGTGTGCTGCCAATGGCGGACAACCAGACGGATAAGGGGCGCGCAATAAATTGCATAACACCTAGCAGAATCAGTGGTAACCAACCCAAGGCAATCAGTTCATCCAAGGTTAAGCGGGCGGCAAGAATGATAAATAGCCCTGAGATTAATAACACCGTGAGGTGTTCTTTAAAGTTAAGAATCTCACCAATGCGAATATCTTTTTGATTGGCTAGCCACATGCCCATTAGGGTGACGGCCAATAAACCAGATTCATGGGCCAGCATGTTGGCAACACTGAATGAGATAAATACCAATGTTAGCGTTGCCATATTTTCTAAATATTCTGGTACCCAGTGGCGTTTCAAAATGAAGCCTAATAGCCAGCCTGCGGCCAAACCAAAGAAGGTGCCTGATGCGATGATTTCAATAAAGGCTAAGAATCCGCTCATGACGCCTTCACTTTGACCTTGGGCGACGATGAATTCGTACACCACAACCACCAATAGCGCACCCAGTGGGTCGATTAATATGCCTTCCCAGCGCAATATGTTGCCAATGTCGGCGTTGGGTCTAACGGTTCGTAGCATAGGTACGATCACCGTAGGGCCGGTGACCACGGTCACGGCACCAAAGAGAATGCTTAGCTCCCAACTGAGATCGAACAGAAAATGCACCGTGGCAGCAATGACGACCCAGGTGACGGCTGCACCAACAGTAATTAGGCGCTGTACCACCTTTCGTTGGGTGCGAATTTCTTTTAGATCGAGGGTTAAGCTGCCCTCGAATAGGATGATGGCGACGGATAGTGAGATAAGAGGAAAGAGTAAATCACCAAACAGCTTATTAGGATCAAATACGCCCATGACTGGGCCGATAATTAAACCAGAGGCCAATAGGAACAAGATCGCAGGGAGTTTGACTCGCCAAGCTAACCATTGGCTGGCAAATGCAATAAGGCCAATAAAGGCAAAAGCGAGAATTCCGGTATCTAACACGTCGTGTCTTCCTCAATATGATTGCAAGCATTGTAGCCATGCGCGGGATGCACGAGAAGTTATCATGCTAAATTAATCCGATAATGACGCTTAGGCATACCATAGGGCAGCTCCAAACGACAATTTAACCGATGATATTACTTGGTAAGCACTAAGGTTGGGCGGAAATAATACGGTTGGGCTAATTCAGGCGGTACGGCAGGCACAGGGCTGACGCTAAGCATTGCGCGAATCGCCCAGTCATCGGTGGCCGAATTGCCGCTGTGATCAATAATGGTGACGCTGGTGATGATAGCACTGTACTCGATCTTCACTTGTAGCCTCAGCTGGCCAGAAATGCCTTCTGGATGGCTGGGTAGTTTCTTATTTAAATGGTCTATTAGGGTCTCGTAATAGGCCTGTTCGATTGGATTACTAAACACCTCTTGCCCGCCCTGGTGCTGTGCCCTTTGGCTGGATGCTTGGCGTACCTCTGCGGCTGGCATCGGCATACTACTGTGTTTAGGTATGACTTTTTCGACCGTTTTTTTCGGCGTCTCTGCCAATTTTTCTTGTTTGACGGCGCTAGGTTGCTGGGGGCTTTTGGGCTGTTTAGGCGTTAGCGCAGTCTTAGTGGGTGGTGGTGCTGTGGTCGGTCGCGCTTTGGGTGGGTCCGGCGAGATATTTGCTTTTTTGGCGGTGGCCGCTTGGTTGATTTTTTCGTTGGTGTCTAATTCACCGCGCTGATCAGTATCATCGGTTTGTGAGAATGTATCTGATGTCAGTGTTGCGGTAAGTATTAAAGGTTTAGGCGGGGTGTTGTTAAAATCAAAGTCTGGAATTAATACCAAATGCAGCAGGATAGACAATAAAACAGCAAAGACGATGCGCCAGCGAAATAAGCGCTTAGGCTTGTGTGCGGCATTTTGAATTCGATCGTTTTGAATTCCATTATTAATGACGCTCTCTTTTATCTGATCATCGTTCAATAGAGCGCCAACCTATTTAAGTACTTTGGCCTCGAAGCCAGCTTCGGAAAGAATGTAGGCGGCAGCTTCAGCACGCCCACCGCCAAACACGACGTAGATAAAGTCTTGTTCTAACTCCCTAAGGCGTTGGCGTAATTCTCCAAGAGGTAGGTTACGAGCGCGAAGAATTGGGGTGGAGTTCGCTTCTTGAGGTTGGCGCACATCCAGCACAATGACGCCAGTATCGGCCTCGTCAATTAAGGTATCTAGCTCTGTTTCTTTGATGTAGTTAATAACAGGGCTGCGTAGCAAGGTGTCGAAATTCTCTTTTGATAACCTCATTAAGCTGCCGCTGGCCGTCATGGTAATAGTCGCGTTGCGGGGAAGCTCGCTGATGAGCGCATCTTCGCCAAAGAGGTCGCCGTGAGTAATTGCTGCTAGGGTTTCTTTGTTGTCACTTTCCCCTCGAGTAATCAGTGCGTGACCTTCTTTAATGACGTAGCAGTGCTCACCAACTTCACCTTCCCGCACGATAACGTCGCCAAAATTGGCGGGTAGCTCTTCGAAGCGAGTGAGCAGCTTTTGAATGTTTGCCGGTGGGATACGTGCAAACAGTTCAGAGGTGATTAAGCGTTCTAGCCAGTCACTGTCTTCATCGTTTGCTTGATTGAAGGACTGGCATGCATCCGCCCATGTTGACAGTAGCTCAATGTAACTGCGTTTGACGGATACCAGCTGACATGGCGTTTTGCTGATCGCGCTCAAGCGATGAATATGGTGCGTGTTATCAATCGCCATGAAGTTATCGTCGTCGCTGGCTTCAATAGAAGATACGTTGAAGTTGTCGTCAGCGAGATCCAGTGTCCCTTTTAATAAAAAGTGACACTCATCATCACTCACGCCGCGCTTGAATAAAATTTTGCGCGCGCCTATTTGATAGGTACGAAAATGGGGTGTAAGTTCGTTGATGATGTCTTCAGGCCATTCGTCGAATGGGATGAAGCGCTGCAGTTTTTGACTGAGCGAGTTGTCCATGAGATTTCAGGTACTTTTCTATCGAGTTACATAACTATAGCAAGAGCCTTGCATATCGTCACTGGGGCCAATGTAGCCGCTCGGCGACTTTGGCCATTTGTTCCGGCCTGAAAGGATCAATCCCGGGCAGGTGGGGCACGGTGCCTAAGTGTTCGACATTACGAGCGGCAAACCATTGAGTAAGGTAGCGGAGGTTTTCTTGTTGGGCATCCATGTCTGGGTCAATGCAATTGGCGACCCAGCCCGCAATTGTTAAGCCTGAGGCTTTGATTGCGTTAGCGGTAAGGCAGGCATGATTGATGCTGCCTAATCGTAACCCGACCACGAGTATCACTGGGCGATCCAGTTGTACGGCGAAATCGGCTAAGGTTTCTGTGTCATTTAACGGCACTAACCAGCCACCTGCGCCTTCGGTTAGTTGATAATCGGCTTTTTGTGTTAGGCCGGGTTGGCAGGCTTTTAGCAAGCTCTGGCAGTTGAGTTCGACACCTGCCTGCATCGCTGCAATGTGTGGCGCGATAGCGGGTCTGAGTGTGATTGGGTTGTGAATCGCGTATTCAATGGCGCCGCTTGAGTATTGTTGGTGCAAGAGAGCATCTGAGTTACGCAAGCCTTCCGCAGTGTCTTCCGAGCCGGAAGCGATGGGTTTTAAGCCAAAACAGGTGTGTCCATCTAATGCGGCTCGATGAAGTAGAGCGGCACTGATGAGAGTTTTGCCAGCATCGGTATCGGTGCCGGTAAGGAAAAAACGCTTCATGGGAGATCCACTTTTACGGGTTAAATAATATTACGTCGCGACGGCCGTGATCCAAAGAACTTCGTAACTAAGCGGGAAGCGTCCTTCCGAATCAATTGGGTAGTGTGCAGCCAGTTGGCGTAAAGCATCCCGCCCACCTAAGCCTGTGCGTCGACCTTGATTGACATTGGTCGCGCCAATGTTTTTTAAGCCGCGCAGCAGTGCTTGAATACTTTCGTAGTATTCGGTGAGGCATTCTTGCTGCAGTACAATATTGGTGAAACCGCTGTTTTCGAGCGCCTTAATGATTGTCTCTTGGGTTGTAAATTCATTGACGTGTGGATGGTTGTCGATGGCTTGCCACGCTTGTTTTAGCTCGTGTTGCGTGCCCGGTAATAGGGTAGCGATGGCCAATGTGCCTCCGGGTTTAAGCGTACGTTGCCACTCTTGTAATGTGCGCTGTGGGTTTTCGCTCCATTGCAGCATCAAGCTTGAGAATAGGCCGTTGACACTGTTGTTATCAATGGGCAACGCATCGGCGTCGGCTAAAAGCAGTTGTGTGTTTTGGTCCTGATGTTGGGAGGCGGCTTTTAGCATCCCTTCGGCCATATCAATACCGGTCAGTTGCTTGGCCCCACGGTGCTTTAAATGCGGTAGTGCGGTGCCTGTGCCGCAGCCAATATCACACCAATGGCCATCTATTGCTGCCAGTGATGGCATCCCCAGTAGCTGAGTAACAGCGCGGTGCTGAACGCCTGCGGCACTGTCATAGCTGGCAGCGGCGCGGCTGAATTGTCGAGCAACTTGTTGTTTATCACGCGTTGTCATGAACACCTCGCGTTGATATTAGACTCATTAGTTCATTCGCTATTTGCTGCTGGTTACTTTCGCAGGCAAAAAACGCATGGCTTTTGGCTGTAAAAGTAATGAGTGGCTCTTGGTGTGACGAGTCTGGGCTGCACATTAATGGAACTGGATGTAAGCCATCATTACTACCCACCCAGTGGGCTTGATGTTCAACCGCTAACGTTTGATTACTGAGGTCATATTCCGCGAGCCAGGCCAGCGTCTGAGCCAGCTCTTTTGTCGAGCTTTCTGAATCTGAGATGTTGTACTGATGGGCACCTAATGTTCGGATAAGTGCCTTTGGGTTGTCCGCGTGTTGGGCACACAAACCAAGAAATCGCTTGAGTGTTTTTTCAGGCTGTGTTGCCAAAGATTGAGAAAATGCTGCAAAGACGTCAGCGGGCATTCCACCCAGTTGCTCGCTGTTAGGGCGAGCAATAAAGTACGCGCTGGTGGCGAGTGTGGTGATGGAGGTGGGCTTTTTTAGTGCCGCAATCTTCATCCCGAGAGCACCCCCTAAAGACCAGCCGATAATATGCGCGTTTTCCGGTAAGGTATTCGCTAGTGCATCCCCCGCTTCTGACATGCTTAGCTCACTAGTACGGTAATCTGCGATCCAATGGTTGCCAGGAATTCGAGTATATAGATCACTGAATACGGTGCCAGAGAAGCTCCAGCCAGGAATCCAACACCAGTTGGCGTCGTGAATGTCTTTGTTTCCTTTTGATACTTGAATCCAGCCTAGCTTATTGCTCATGTGGCATGACCTCCCAAATATCAGCAAGAGCGTGAATTAAGCGGTCTATCTGCTCTTCACTGTGAGCTGCGCTGAGGGTAATACGTAAGCGAGCTTCGTTTTGTGGCACCGTCGGGGGGCGAATGGCTGACACCCAAATACCTTGCTTGTGCAGTGCTGCACTCAGTGCCATCGCTTTTGCTGCACTGCCAATCATTAGCGGCTGAATGGGGCTGTTTGAATCCATAAGAGGGAGGCCAAGAGCTAGCGCCTTGGTTCTAAATTGTTGAATACGTTGTTGTAACGTTTCACGTAACTGATCATTTTGTAGTCGTTCAAGATTCCCCAACATGCCTTCCGCTAATGCGGGTGGCAACGCCGTGGTGTAGATGTACGAACGGGCAAATTGCACCATGTAATCAATCATTTCTTCAGAGCCGGCGACAAAGGCACCGTAACCGCCGAGTGCTTTACCGAGCGTGCCAACGTACACAGGAAGCTGCTCAGGAGTTAGGTCAAAATGCGCTCTTGCACCAGCGCCACCTGTGCCTAATACCCCAAAGCCATGTGCGTCGTCCGCCATCAATAACGCGCCATGTTTCTGGCATAGTTCAGCCATTGTGGGAATATCAGCCAGATCGCCATCCATGCTAAATATGGTGTCGGTAACGACGAGGGTTTCGCCTGCGTTTGTATTCCCTTTTAACAACGACTCAAGATGCGCATTATCAGCATGGCGGTAGCGCTTTAACTGCGCACGGCTTAACACTGCGCCATCTAACAAAGAGGCGTGGTTGAGCTTGTCTTGCAAAACCAAGTCGCCGCGGCGGGCTAACGCGCTGATCGCACCAAGGTTGGCCATGTAACCCGTAGAAAAGAGAATGGCGCGTGGATAGCCGGTGAGTTTTGCGAGTGCATCTTCAAGGGCATGATGCGCGTTACTGTGCCCACACACTAAATGCGATGAGCCACTGCCTAGCTGCCAGCGTTGAGCGGCAGCGGCCAAGTCGTCACCACCTTGTGCCGCCAAGCCTAGGTAATCATTACTGCAAAAGTTGAGTCTGTGCTCCCCATTGCAGGTGACCTCAGTGCCTTGAACGCTGCTTAATTGCGCACGTTGGCGCCAGAGATCTTGATCTCGGCGCTGCTGCAAAGCAGTGTGTAGGCGTTGCTCCCAACTCATTTACGGACTCGACACTTAAAAGAGCCTTCATCATAATGCTGAACGGTTCGTGGTCAACCATGTGTACGGTTTTTGGTTTACTACTGGTTCTAATCAATTTATCTGCGAGGTTCTTTCCCGTGACATCTCCGTTTATGCAACCTGATTTAGCGTTCGATAAAGAACATATCTGGCACCCGTATAGCTCGATGACGGAGCCTGCCAATGTGTGGCCGGTGGTCAGTGCAGAAGGGGTTCGCCTAAAGCTAGAAGATGGTCGTGAATTGATTGACGGTATGTCGAGCTGGTGGTGCGCGGTTCACGGGTATAACCATCCAGTATTGAATCAAGCGGTACGTGATCAAGTCGAGCAGATGAGCCATGTTATGTTTGGTGGTTTAACCCATGGCCCTGCGATTGAGCTTGGTAAGCGTCTTGTCGATATGACCCCGGCTGGGTTGGAAAAGGTATTTATTGCTGACTCAGGCTCTGTGTCGGTTGAGGTTGCCATCAAAATGGCGATTCAATACCAACACGCGAAAGGCGAAACAGGCAGAACGAAGCTATTAGCACTTGAGCGTGGTTATCATGGCGACACGTTAGGGGCGATGTCATTGTGTGATCCTAACCGAGGTATGCATCACCTTTTTAGTGGCATTTTACCAACGCAAATGTTCGCGCCAGCTCCCAAAACTCTGTTTAGCGAAGCATGGCAGGCTGAAGATATCGAGCCTTTGGCCAATATGATCAAAGAACATCACCAGAGCTTGGCGGCATTAATACTGGAGCCGGTAGTGCAGGGCGCTGGTGGGATGCGTTTTTATCATCCGCAGTATTTGAAAGAAGCGCGGGCCTTGTGTGATCGTTATGGTTTGTTGTTGATTGCGGATGAAATTGCTACAGGGTTTGGTCGCACTGGGAAATTATTTGCCTGCGAATACGCCGACATTAGCCCAGACATTATGTGCGTTGGCAAAGCCATTACCGGCGGTTATATGTCATTGGCTGCGACGCTAGCGACCAAACACGTGGCCGACACAATCAGCCAAGGCGAAGCCGGGTGCTTTATGCATGGCCCAACGTTTATGGGTAACCCTTTAGCGTGTCGAGTTGCCTGTGCTAGCCTTGATTTATTGATGGAAAACGACTGGAAATCTCAAGTTACGCGATTGGAAAAAGGCCTCAATAAAGGCTTGGCCCCGGCGCGTGATATTGCCGGTGTGAAAGACGTCCGCGTGTTGGGTGCTATCGGTGTGATTGAGTTAGATCAGCCGGTAGATATGAAAGCTCTGCAACCTGCGTGTGTTGAAAAAGGCATTTGGGTTCGCCCGTTTGCGCAGAACTTCTACATTATGCCGCCTTTTGTGATGAGCGATGCGGATTTGGCGACGTTAACTTCGAAGATGCTTGAAGCGTTAAACGAGACACTTTGACTGAGCGAGACACGGTGAGGGTGATGGCATAGTCATTTGCCGATTAGGTTGTTTTTGGTTCAACCGGTTCGGCAGATGATTGCGCAGACTCAGGTGTCTTAGTCTCTGCATGGGGTGTCGGTTCGTGTGAATGGGGTGTCGGTTCGTGTGAATGGGGTCGGCGGGCCTGACTTTGTGAGATCCCCGCAGTAACAGCAAAACGCATGGCGTCCTCAACTGACCAATCAACATGAGTTAGACGCTCTTCTGGCAAAAATAACGTGTAGCCACCCACCATGTAGCTCATCGGCATATAAACGGCGACCAGGTCGTCGTGATTGCCTTCCAGCGCTTTTACAGGCTCAGGTATATTCTTTGAGGTAACAAAACCGACAAGTTGACCCACGTTTGGCATGTCCACCAAAACTACTTGCTGCGCTTGAGGTTTGTCACCGTCAAACATCGCAGCAAAATCTTTAACTGCCCCGTACAGCGTTTTAACCACTGGCATTCGAAGGAAGGTATCTTCGACATACTCATAGACCCAGCTGATTGGGTTGAGTTGAAATGCTAGGCCCACCACCAAAAGTAACAGCAGCATGACGACAACGCCCATGCCTGGAAATAGCAGTAAATCAGCATGTAATAGCTGCAGTACTTGCACGCCTAGATCATTGAGAGATGACAAAACCGACCACACAAGCCAGACCGTGACCAGTAGAGGCAGCAGCACCATTGAGCCTTTGATGAATGGTCGTAACAGCAGTCGTTTCATAGTTTGGTCATGCCCAACGGAGATGTGAAAAGTATCAAGGGTACGATTCTAAGCCGGTTAGATTGTTCCTGTCTTGTGCTTGTCTGATTTATCTTGAGCTTAATCTGCCTGATTGAACAATGAAGGGGTGATAGGGGGAGATTTTTTAGAAAAGTGGGAGGAAGTGCAGATTCCTAGGTTCGACAACTTGCGACATATTGAGCCGTATAACACTTTTAGTTTGTTAGTGGTCACTTCCATATGAAAAAAACGTCTAAAACAGCTTTTTTTTGCCCATCTCTTAATAAGTTACATTAACTATCGCTCGCAGGTTGAATTGATCCTTTAGGTTTTACTCCCCACTTATTCCCACTGTTTCTCCCACCTTAGCTAAGTCCTTGTGTTTATTAGCAAAAACCCTCCTTTCTCCCCCTAGTAAGTACTTGCAAAAGGGTAGGTCCATTCCTATAGTGTCTAATTGTGGATAAAAGTGGGAAATTGTGGGTCTTAGTGCAGATTGAAGCGCAAAAAAGATCCCCTCACATAACTAGGGACGAACGAATGTTTCGTGGACTCAATACAATCAATATGGACGCCAAAGGGCGCCTAGCGATTCCGGCTAAGTACCGGGAGCGTTTGGCGGAGCTTTGTGACGGCCATTTGGTGGTGACTATTGATACCGAAGAGCGTTCGTTGTTGGTTTATCCGATGAATGAATGGGAAGTGATTGAGAAACAAATCGCTGCCCTGCCTTCTTTTGATAAGCGCGCACGTCGTATCCAGCGTTTGCTTATCGGTCACGCCTCAGATGTTGAGATTGATGGCAGTGGTCGAATCTTGTTGCCGGCGGCTTTGCGCGAATACGCCGGATTAGAGAAAGAAACCGTACTGATTGGCCAAGGCAAAAAACTAGAGCTTTGGAGTAAAGATGCTTGGGAAGGCACCCGTGAAGAATATCTAGATGAAGCGAATGACGAGAGTCAGCTTTCAGAACAAATTATGAGTATCTCATTGTGACTATGATCGACCCAGCCCATACCACGGTGCTTCTGCATGAAACAGTTGAAGGCTGTGTGACTGACCCCGACGGCATATATGTCGATGGCACCTTCGGTCGGGGAGGTCACAGTCGCTTACTGCTACAGCAGTTATCCGAGAAAGGCAGGCTGATCGGATTTGATAAAGATCCATTAGCCATCGCAAGCGGTAAAGAACTGGAGTCTGAGGACTCCCGTTTTCGTATTGTGCAGTCGAGTTTTGCGGATATGCCTCAGGAGCTAAAAGCACTGGGCATTGATCACGTGACGGGCATTTTATTAGATCTCGGTGTGTCCTCACCGCAGTTAGATGATGCTGAGCGTGGTTTTAGTTTTATGAAAGACGGCCCGCTAGACATGCGCATGAACCCAGATGAGGGATTAAGCGCCGCGGAATGGGTGGCGCAAACCCCGGAAGCCGAAATTGCCCGCGTATTTTATGAATACGGCGAAGAGCGTTTTGGTCGACGTATGGCAAAAGCCCTAGTGCGTGAACGCCAAGAGCGTGAAATTACGCGCACCAGTGAGCTGGCTGAAATTATTAAAGTGGCAAATCCGGCGTGGGAAAAGCACAAACATCCAGCGACACGTGCTTTTCAGGCAATTCGCATTGCTGTGAATAACGAACTGGGTGATTTGGAAAAAGTTCTTGCTGAAAGTGTTGATCTACTTGAACCCAAAGGTCGCTTAGCCGTGATCAGTTTTCACTCTTTGGAAGATCGCATGGTGAAACGTTTTATTCGCGCGCAAGAGAAAGGTCTCGACCTTCCTCCCGGGTTTCCGGTGACAGAAGATCAGTTGGGTCGCACGATGAAAAAAATCGGCAAGGCAATTATGCCAACAAAAGAAGAAATTCGCTGCAATACACGCTCACGTAGCGCCGTACTTCGATTGGCTGAGCGCTTAGCGTGACAGTAACGCACGGCTTTTTATGGATGCTTGTCATTATCTCTGCGGTAGCGCAGGTGCAAGTGGTGAGCTGGCATAGAAATTTGTTGCAGGAATGGCAAGGGACAGATCGCACTAGACATGAGTTGTTGCAAGAGAATACGCGTCTTGTTTTAGAAAAAAGCACATTAACTGCCCATGGGCGAATCGACTCGCTTGCGCGTAAAAAATTAGACATGAAAGAACCCGAACACACACAGGTATTTCGATAATGAGCAACACCGAAGAGACAAAAGTAGAAGGAGTTGAACGCTGGCGCTTTGCGCTAGTGCTGGCTGTCTTCGCACTTTTGTTATTGGTAGTTGCAGGTCGAATGGTGATGTTGCACACGATAGAGCAACCATTTCTATTTGAACAAGGTGAGAAACGTACGGTTCGTAGCGAAGTTCAGATGGCCTCTCGTGGGAATATTACCGATCGTTTTGGTTCTCCGTTAGCGGTCAGTACGCCGGTGGTGACCTTGTGGGTTAACCCTCAGCAGGTCGATCCGAGAAAATTAACCAGTGTTGCAAAAATGCTCGGAATTAATTCACGAGAACTGATTCGTAAGGTTGATCGTGTTGCTCGTCAAGGTCGTTCGTTTTATTACATTAAACGCCAAGTTCAGCCTGAAATAGCGGAACAAATATTAAGCCAGAAAATAGCAGGCCTTTATGGTGACGATGATTTTCGTCGTTACTACCCGGCGGCCGAAATCACAGCGCATACAGTAGGCTTGGTTAATATTGATGGCAAAGGCCAGGAAGGATTAGAGCTTGCATTTGAAGATCATTTGAAAGGATCAAATGGTAGTCGTCAGGTGGTGAAGGATCTTTTTGGTAATGTGATTAAACAGCTGGGTGTCGACTCCGTAGCCAAGTCGGGTAATGATCTAGCATTAACTATTGATTTACGTTTGCAGTATTTAGCTTACCGAGAATTAAAAGCCATTGTTCAATCTCATCATGCCGCGGCAGGCAGTGCTGTGATGTTGGATGCAAAGACTGGTGAGATTTTGGCGTTGGTAAGTCAGCCTTCATACAACCCAAATAATCGTGCAACCTTAAAACCACAGCATATGCGTAATCGTGCGATTGCAGATTTGATTGAACCAGGTTCAACCATGAAACCATTTACGGTTGCGGCGGCGTTGGAATCTGGAAAATATTCAGCCAATACACCGGTTAATACGTCGCCGGGTTATGTGCGAATTAAGAATAAAACAATACGAGATCACCGCGATTATGGTGTGCTGGATTTAACCGGGATTATTACCAAATCAAGCAACGTGGGTGTGTCCTACTTAGCCCGTGACCTCGGCGCTGAATCTATATGGCAATTTTTTAGTCACGCAGGAATGGGGAATCCGGGTACGTTAGGCTTTCCGGGAGAGGCTGTCAGTAGTATTCCTTATCCTGAGCAACTCGATGACCTACGTCTATCGACCGTATCCTATGGGTACGGTCTTTCTGTTTCTCCGTTGCAATTGGCAGAAACTTACACCAGCTTTTTTGATGGTTGTCGTCAGCACGTTTCATTATTGCTAGAGCAAGTAGGATCGCAGGAATGTGAACCTGTGATGTCTAAGCGCACGGCTCGCCAAATGCTTAACATGCTAGAGACCGTTGTATCGTTAAAAGGTACGGGAAAGCGTGCCGCCGTAGATGGTTATCGTGTTGGTGGTAAAACAGGTACGGCGCATAAAATTGGGCGTGGTGGTTACGAAGATTCCGAATATACCGCAGTGTTTGCTGGTCTTGCACCATTGACCGATCCAGATTTAGTACTGGTTGTTGTGGTTGATGATCCAAAAGGTCAAGAGTATTACGGTGGCGAAGTGGCGGCTCCAGTATTTTCTCGAATTATGGATCAAGCACTGAGACTGCGTCAGGTTGTGCCGGATAAGCCGGGCAAAGATCAGATGTTGCAAGTCGCGGGGGGGATTCGATGAAGCTCTCCCATATCGTTGCGCCTGATACTTATATTCCACCGGAGTGGGATCGCGATATTCTTAATATCCATGCGGATAGTCGAGATATTTCCACCGGTGATTTGTTTATTGCGCGTGCTGGCCTAGATGATCATGGCGAAAAGTACATTGAATGTGCCGTTGAAAATGGTGCGGTAGCTGTTATTGAAATTGTCACTGAAGGTGCGTTTAGTTTTCGTTGCACCGACAAAGGTGTGCCTGTTTTTTCAGTGCCGCAAGAAGAAGGTCAGCAACTGAAGTGGCTGAAAACACGTTACCTTGGTGTACAAAAAATAAAGCTCATAGGCGTTACCGGTACTAATGGTAAGTCATCAGTGACGCAATACGTTGCGCAGTTATTGAGTGAGCTTAATGAGTCATGTGGAATTTTAGGTACTTTGGGTAATGGTGTTTGGCCAGCGCTAGAGGCGACTCGCAATACAACCCCTGATATTTGCTTGACCTACCAATATCTAAATGAGATGCAACAAAGAGATACCGGTTTTGCGGCTATTGAAGTGTCATCCCATGGATTGCATCAAAATCGCGTTTCTGGTTTGGATTTTGATGTCGCTGTGTTGACGAATGTTAGTCAAGATCATCTTGATTATCATGGCACGATGGACGAGTACTTTGCCGCTAAAGCCAAGTTATTTTTGAATGGTTGCTGTCGTGTTGCTGTTGTAAATATCGATGATGAATACGGTGTGAAGCTCTGGAATAACGATCAACTTCCTACCGGGTCAGTCAGTGTTGGTAGTGACCAAACGCCTGCCAATGTGCGTTATTCCAATATCAGTATGTCTTCAAAAGGTATGGTTGCTGATTTAACGTCTCCTTGGGGTGTAGCTACTTTAAACCTGTCTTTATTAGGTGCATTTAATATCGCAAATGTTGCGGCAGCGATAGCGGCCTTGGCATTACAAGGCTTAGATTTCAGCGCATTGGTCAAAGCGGCAAGCAAGCTGCAGCCTGTCGATGGTCGGATGGCTTTGTATGTAAATAACGAGCTTCCCAAAACCGTTGTCGATTTTGCTCATACACCGGACGCTTTAGAAAATGTTCTGCTAGCTATTAAGCCGCTGGCGCAAACAATATCGTTAGTGTTTGGCTGCGGAGGTGATCGTGATCGCAGTAAACGTCCGTTAATGGCTGTCGCAGCAATGATGGCAGACAGCGTTTGGGTTACGGACGATAATCCACGTTCGGAATCACCAGAGCAGATATTTGCTGATATTGCCCAGCATGAAAATACGAAAAACTTTATTTTTCAACACGACAGAGCAGCGGCAATAGCTGAAGCCATCGCTGCAACGCCAAAAGACGGCATTGTTATTATTGCCGGAAAAGGCCATGAAACTTATCAAGAAATTAACGGTGAGCGTATTGAATACAGTGATGAAACTGTATTGCTAAACGCTGGATATCAAAAAGCCGGATTAATAAAAGCCGGAGACCATCATGTTGCGTAATCTTTCTCTGTACGAATTAATCGATGTGACACAGGGAAAATTCCTTACTCAAGATGTCAGTGCTGAATGTTCGCATATATCTACGGATACTCGTACGTTGAGCGAGGGCAGCTTATATATACCTTTGGTAGGTGACCGCTTTGATGGGCATGCCTTTGCGCCTGATGCCGAAAAAGCAGGATCAGTGGCCATGCTTGCAGAGCGCCAAGTGTCTGCATCAATTCCTGTAATTTGTGTTGATAGTACATTAAAAGCTTTAGCCGATATTGCGGCTTGGCATCGTGATTTATTCACGGGCCCTGTGGTCGCTGTAACTGGCAGTGCTGGAAAAACCACAGTTAAACAGTTAATGGGCAGTGTGCTTTCTCAGAAGTTTAATACCTTAATTACCAAAGGTAATTTGAATAATCATATTGGTGCTCCACTGACATTACTGAGCCTTGAGCCAGAGCATGAAGCGGCAATGATTGAATTAGGTGCGAGCGGTGTGGGTGAAATTGCATACACCGCAAAATTAGTAAAACCCGAGGTGGGAATTATTACTAATGTTGTGCCGGTACATTTAGAAGGATTTGGTTCAGTTGACAATATTGCGTCAACGAAGGGCGAGCTTATTGATGCCATTGTGAATGGTGGTACAGCCATCCTGAATTCTGATGATAAATACTTCTCGCAGTGGGTGAAGCGCGCTGCGCATTTGAACGTTATAAGTTTTGGATTGACAGATAGCGCAGATGTTCGAGCTGAAAACATCAATGCCACGATTAATGGCTGCACCTTTGATTTGTTGGTTGATGGTCAGCGCATGAATGTCTCTATTCCACTGCCGGGCAAGCACAACGTGTGCAATGTATTAGCTGTGGTTGCTGCAGCAAAAGCCATCGGTTTAACCATTGAAGAAACACTCGCAGGGTTGAGTGCCATTGAACCTGTTGCAGGTCGCATGCAGGAGCTAGAAGGTGAGAAAGGCCAATACTTAATTAATGATTCTTACAATGCAAATCCAGAATCTTTTCGAGCCGCGATCGATGTACTGACGCTGGCTGATTGTACTTGGGTGGTCATGGGAGATATGGGTGAGTTGGGTGACGAAGCCGTCGAGTTGCACTCAAGTATTGGTAAATATGCACGCGAAAAAAACATCAATCACTTTGTGGCTACCGGCCCGTTAAGTCGAGCAGCATGTATTGCTTATGGCGATGATGCTCATTGGTTTCGGACACAAGATGAACTTATCGAATTTTTAAAATATGAGACTGGCAGCAGAGATACCTTGCTGATTAAGGGCTCGCGAAGTGCGGCGATGGATAAAGTCGTCGCAGCTTTGAATAACAAAAAAGAGGAATGCTGATATGTTGCTTTGGCTGAGTGAATGGCTGGCACAATTTCAATCGGGTTTTGGCGTTGTCAGTTATTTAACGCTACGAGCTATTTTTTCGGTGACAACAGCATTGTTGGTTGCTTTGGTACTTGGGCCGGTTTTTATTCGTAAATTACGTCAATACCAGATTGGTCAAGCAATTCGTGAAGTCGGTCCTAAGTCGCACCTGAGTAAAGCCGGTACGCCGACGATGGGTGGTGCATTGATTTTGGTTTCAATTGCGGTCAGTACATTGCTGTGGGGGGATCTTGAAAATCGTTTTGTGTGGCTTGTTCTTTTAGTCACCCTAGCATTTGGTGCAATTGGTTGGGTTGATGATTACCGTAAAGTTGTGGAGAAGAACTCTCGTGGTTTACCTGCACGTTGGAAATACTTTTGGCAATCAGTATTAGCTCTGATTGCGGGGGCTTATTTATTTTATTCGGCCCAAAGTCCGCAAGAAACTCAGCTGGTTGTTCCTTTCTTAAAAGATGTTATGCCTCAGCTTGGTTTGTTGTTTGTCGTGCTAACGTACTTTGTGGTGGTTGGTTCAAGTAACGCCGTCAACTTAACCGATGGGCTGGATGGTTTGGCCATTATGCCAACCGTTATGGTAGCCGCGGCACTGGGGATCTGCGCCTACTTAGCGGGTAACGTAAATTTTGCTAACTATCTTCATATTCCATATATAGCTGGGGCCGGAGAATTGGTTGTGTTCTGTGCGGCTATGGTGGGTGCTGGTATTGGTTTCTTGTGGTTTAACACGTATCCAGCACAAGTATTTATGGGTGATGTTGGCTCGCTAGCGCTGGGTGCAGCACTGGGGATTGTTGCTGTGATCGTGCGCCAAGAAATCGTATTTTTTATTATGGGCGGGATTTTTGTTGCCGAAACCGTCTCGGTTATTCTCCAAGTGGCTTCTTTCAAAATGACGGGGCGACGTATTTTCCGGATGGCACCGCTGCATCATCACTTTGAATTGAAAGGCTGGCCAGAACCACGCGTCATAGTTCGTTTCTGGATCATCACCATTGTTTTGGTGTTGGTGGGTCTTGCTACGTTAAAAATTCGTTAAGAGTTATAAAGTAAATGACATTAGTTGCGTCTACTAAAAAGCATTACTTGATCATCGGGCTTGGCCTGACGGGTCTGTCGTGCGCGCGTTTTTGTCAGAAGAAGCACCTCAATTTTTCTTTATGTGATACTCGGACGGAGTTACCTGGTGTTGAGTCTATTCGTGCAGAATTTCCAACAGCCGAACTTTTTTTAGGCTTACCTGATCTTGATGTACTGACCCAGTATGATGAGCTGCTGGTGAGTCCTGGTATTAGTATTAATACTCAGCAGTTTCGTGACGCCGAACAAGCTGGTGTCACTCTGTCGGGAGATATTCAACTATTTTCTGAATACGCTAAAAAGCCAATAATTGCGATTACCGGCTCAAATGGTAAAAGTACCGTGACAACGCTTGCCGCTGATTTGCTGAATGCGACAGGAAGGCGTGCCGTCGCGGGTGGTAATATTGGTACCCCAGCTTTAGATCTTTTGGCTGATGAAGAGAATATTGATATCTATGTGCTGGAGTTGTCGAGCTTTCAGTTAGAGACGACTCGAGATCTTGGGGTTGATGTTGCTACGATTTTGAACATTTCTCCAGATCATATGGATCGCTATGATGGGATGGCGGATTACGAACGAGCCAAACAGCAAATTTTTCAGCAAGCAAAACATATTGTAGTAAATAGTGATGATGACCACACACGTCCAGCCTTAAATGCACTTATTCGTACGACTAACTTTTCTTTAAGTGCTCCCGTTAGTGATGCTGATTTTGGCGTGATAGTTAAAGATGGGAGTGAATGGTTAGCAAAAGGCGAGACATTGTTGTTCCCAGTTGCATCACTGAAAATTCGTGGTGCACATAATGCTGCGAATGCACTCGCTGCATTTGCACTTATTGATGCCTTGGGTGTGCCGCTTACTGATACTTATCAAGCATTGGCGTCATTCACTGGTCTTGCGCATCGTTGTCAGTGGGTTGCATCTATTAAAGACGTTGATTATTTCAATGATTCAAAAGGAACAAATGTGGGTTCGACATTGGCGGCAATCACTGGATTGGGTGCTCAATGTGCGGGGCGTATTTGGTTAATCGCTGGCGGCGAAGGGAAAGGCCAAGATTTTTCAGAGTTAGCAGAATCATGTAACGAATCTGGTGTAGCAGAAGTCCTTACCTTTGGCGCTGATCGAGATGCAATTAAGAAAGACATAGAAAACGAGATAGCTGTCAGTTGTTGGAATACGATTGATGAAGCAATTGCCTCAGCGAAAGCAAAAGCAACGGCGGGTGATGTTGTTTTATTCTCACCGGCTTGTGCGAGCTTTGATCAATTTCGTAATTACGTTCACCGTGGTGAATATTTTTGCCAATGTGTCGAGGGTTTAAAATGAACCTAGATGCATTGCGTTGGCAGCAAAATAGTCCTCTTTTTTATCCATGGTTAGCACTCTTATTTGTTGGTTGGTTGATGGTTGCATCAGCCTCTACCGGCATTGCAGAGCATTACACCGGTAACTCTGCTTATTTCACTATTCGTCATGCATTTTATTTAGTATTTGGCATCGTCACCACCTTTGTTGTTTCGCAAATTCCACTAAGCCGATGGGCTAAGTTTGATGGTTTATTACTGGTGCTTGGTTTCATCGGTTTAATTTTAGTTTTTGTACCGGGCATAGGGCACGAAGTAAACGGCAGTCAGCGCTGGTTGAATCTAGGCATTATTAAAATTCAGGCCTCTGAATTAGCCAAGCTTGGGGCTGTGTTTTATATCGCGGGTTACTTGGTTCGTCGTGAGATAGAAGTTAAGAGTCAGTGGTCAGGTTTCTTAAAGCCATTGGCATTGCTAGCTGCCATGGTGGGGTTGTTACTTGCTGAGCCTGACTTTGGTGCCGTGGTTGTGTTACTTGGTGCCGCCATGATTCAGCTATTTTTAGGTGGCGTTAAAGCCGGTCAATTTTTCTTATTAACGTTCGCTACCGTTGTGATCAGTAGCATTGTTGTGACAGGTGAAGATTATCGAATGCAGCGATTGATGGCATACCTTGATCCTTGGGCACCAGAGCAAGTGTACGGAACAGGCTATCAGTTAACTCAATCATTAATCGCATTTGGCCGTGGTGAGTGGTTTGGCGTTGGCTTTGGCGAAAGTGTACAAAAGCTCTTCTACTTACCTGAAGCCCATACTGACTTTGTATTTGCCATTTGGTCTGAAGAAACCGGTTTATTTGGTGGTATTGCCGCGTTGTTATTACTGGCTTTCACTATTGCTACGATTTGGAAAATTTCATGGCGCGCGCAAAAAGCGGGACTGATGTATGCGGCGTATATCGCCTTGGGTATTGCTTCGCTTTTAGGACTTCAAGTTGTCATTAATCTCGGGGTGAACACTGGTTTGTTGCCGACCAAAGGCTTGACCTTGCCATTTTATAGTTATGGCGGCAGTAGTTTGATGATGTGTTGCGCCATGATTGGCATTGTTATGCGCATTGCCTACGAGACTAAGCAAGTTGAAGAAGGTCATGAATTAGATGAAGAGAGTGAGGAGGACGATAATGAGTAATGTTGTTCTCATGATGGCGGGTGGTACTGGTGGGCATGTATTTCCTGCACTAGCGGTGGCGCATGAATTAAAAGCCGAAGGTTATGAAGTACATTGGTTAGGAACTAAAGCGGGTATTGAAGCTGATTTGGTTCCTGCTAATGGTTTTCCCTTACATACTATTAATATTGCTGGGCTTCGGGGGAAAGGAAAATTTGGCTTGGCCTTGGCTCCTTTTCGAATTATTAAAGCGGTGTGGCAAGCTCTCGCTGTTATACGTCGTGTAAAACCAAATGCAGTTATGGGGCTGGGTGGTTATGCCACTGGTCCGGGGGGAGTAGCTGCGTGGTTAAAAGGTATTCCGTTATTAATACATGAACAAAATGCCTTTGCGGGAATGACTAACCGTCTATTACAAAAAATCTCTACGGTTTCGATGCAAGCTTTTCCAGGCGCACTTCCCGGTGCATTAGTGACAGGTAATCCCGTTCGAAAAGATGTGATAGACCTGCCCGCTCCAGATGAACGTGAATACCATACCGGTAATTTACGCGTTTTAATCATTGGTGGCAGTTTGGGTGCGGTTGCGCTGAACAACTCTGTCTTCGAAGCGATGCAATTACTGCCAGAAAATGAACGCCCACAATTACGCCACCAAGCCGGTAAACGAAATATTGAAGAGGTGAGTGAGCAATATAAAGTTGCCAACATCGATGCTGAAGTGACGGCATTTATTGATGATATGGCTGCGGCATATTCATGGGCAGATTTAGTGGTTTGTCGTTCTGGCGCATTGACGGTCTCTGAAGTTGCGGCCGCTGGGGTTGCCGCGGTATTTGTTCCATTTCCATTCGCTGTTGATGATCATCAAACCGCCAATGCGCAATATTTACAACTGCAAGGCGCAGCCATCATTCGTCAACAAACGGAGATGAGTGCGGAGTGGTTAGCCGATTTATGGCAGCAGTTAAATACAGATCGTGCATTGTTGCGCGATATGTCAAAAAAAGCACGAAGCTTGGCAATGACAGATGCCACTGAACACGTTGTGGCCGAGATCAGGAGATTTGCCCGTGAGCAATAAACAAACATCGAATTTGGTAAATATGATTCCGGAAATGCGCAGAATCCGAGTGATTCATTTTGTAGGTATTGGTGGCGCCGGCATGTGTGGCATCGCAGAAGTGTTATTGAATCAAGGTTACAGAATTACTGGTTCTGATTTGAAAGCATCGCCCGTCACTCAGCGTCTCGAAACGCTTGGCGCAACCATTATGATTGGCCATGCTGAAGATAATGTTAACGAAGCCGATGTACTTGTTGTATCTACCGCGATTGATCAAGAAAATCCAGAAATTCGCACAGCACTCGAACGCCGTATTCCTGTTGTGCGCCGTGCAGAAATGCTGGCGGAACTTATGCGCTTTCGTCATGGCATTGCCGTAGCAGGTACGCATGGAAAAACGACTACTACCAGTTTAGTGACGTCCATGTTAGCAGAAGCGCAGCTTGATCCGACGTTTGTTATCGGTGGCAAATTAAACAGTGCAGGCACTAATGCGCGCCTTGGTTTGAGTCGCTACTTAGTTGCTGAAGCTGATGAGAGTGATGCCAGTTTTTTACACCTTCAGCCGATGGTTTCTATTGTTACCAATATCGACGCCGACCATATGAGTACTTACGGTGGTGATTTCGAACAGCTCAAAAATACTTTCGTAGAGTTTTTACATAATCTACCGTTTTATGGCTTGGCAGTTGTCTGTGTTGATGACGAGCATGTCCGTAGTATTTTGCCACGTATTAGCCGTCAATTTACAACGTACGGATTTTCAGAAGACGCGGATTACCATGCGATGGATCTGATTCAAGATGGCATGTTTACCAGTTTTACCGTGCATCGTCCGGGAAAAGAAACACCACTAAAAATTCGTATGCGTATGCCGGGTGAACACAACGTACTTAACGCATTGGCCGCCATTGTTGTGGCTGAAGATGAAGGTGTTGAAGAGCAAGCGATTGTTGCAGCCTTAGAAAAATTTGCCGGTGTTGGCCGTCGCTTCCAAGTGAATGGTCAATATCCATTATCAGACGGTGATGTATTACTGGTTGATGATTACGGACATCACCCGCGTGAGCTTGAAGTGACTCTTGATGCAATTCGCAAAGGTTTTCCGGAGCGTCGTTTGGTTATGATTTTTCAACCACACCGCTTCAGTCGTACTCGTGATTTATACGAAGATTTTGTTCGTGTGCTTACAGACGCAGACGTACTTATTTTGATGGATGTTTACCCTGCCGGTGAAAAACCAATTGCGGGTGCAGATGGTCGTGCTTTATGCGGCAGTATTCGTCAACGCGGTGGTGTTGATCCTATTTTTATCGAACGTGACGAGTCAGTTGAAGGGCCTTTGAAATCAGTCATTCGTCCAGGCGATTTAGTATTAACTCAAGGCGCTGGGGATATCGGTGGTTTGGCGTTGGTGCTGGCTGAAAACCTTGAAGGTTGGTTGCAGGAGGTTTCAGAATGACGGCGCAATCAATTGGAAAAATTGCCGTATTAATGGGTGGAACCTCAGCAGAGCGACCTGTGTCCTTGCGCAGCGGTGATGCCGTATTTTCTGCTTTGAAATCAGTAGGAGCAGATGTTGTAGCTATCGATGTTCAGGCACATGCAATCAGCCAATTGACTGAATTAGATTTCGATATCGCATTTATTGCACTGCATGGCCGTGGTGGTGAAGACGGCACTATTCAAGGTGTGCTGGAGTGGTTAGATAAACCGTATACCGGCAGTGGTGTAATGGCATCAGCATTAGCCATGGATAAGTGGCGTACTAAAATGATTTGGCAGGCAGCAGGCTTGCCAACACCGACGGCATTTTTATTAGAAGATAATTCAGATTGGTCTGGCTTGATCAATGCACTCGATCTCAATGCCATTGTAAAACCTGCTCGTGAAGGTTCGAGTATTGGTATGCGTCGAGTGCATAACGCTGATGAATTAAAAAACAGTTACGAATTTGCCTGTGAATATGACGGCATGGTTCTGGCTGAACGTTGGGTAGAGGGACGAGAATTTACCGTTGCTATTGTGGATGGTGAGGCACTGCCCGTTATTCAGTTAAAAACAAGTCATGAGTTTTATGATTACGATGCCAAGTACGAAGCTAACGATACAGAATACTTGTTACCTAGCGAGTTAAGTGAAATAGAAGAGCGTCATTTACAACAACTAGCACTGAAGGCATTCGATATTTTAGGTGCTCAAGGCTGGGGAAGAATTGATGTGATGCAAGATAGGTCGGGTGATTTTTGGTTGCTAGAGGCCAATACCAGCCCAGGTATGACGGATCACAGTTTGGTACCTATGGCTGCGAAAGCACATGGTTTAGATTTTTCAGCATTAGTGCTGCGTTTGTTAACTGAAGCTAAACAGCGTCATGGCCACTAAAAAGCACCAGCCTAGAAGGGGAGCAACGCCGCTTAACGTTGAGAAAGCGAAGCGTCAACCTTTCAAGTTCAAAAAGCCGAGTTGGTTTCGTGCTGTGTATTTGAGTTGGGTCGCTGCACCGATCATGTTGGCACTCATTATATTGGGTGGTCGTATGGTAATGGATCGCTGGGTTATTAATAACGTGGTTGTGAATGGCGATTTAGCCATCTGGTCTGCTGAAGATATTGCTCAGCAAGTGCATTGGGTGGTTGGGGAAGGTTTTTTTTCAGTAGATTTAGAAAAGGTATATGACAGCGTTGATTCGATGCCTTTGATTAAGAAAGTGACGATTAAAAAGCGTTGGCCAGGATATGTAGAAGTAAAAGTGCAAGAGGATATTCCGATGGCGGTTTGGAATGGTAATAAATTGATTGGTATTGGTGGCGATTTAATGGCGATTCCAAATCATATATCTGTCGATAACTTGGCGCTTATAACGGGTGAGTCAGAATACTTAAATACATCAATTAATGACTTTCGATTAATACAGCAATCGTTAGCAGCACAAACGGTAAACATCGAGTCGTTAGAAATATCGAAAACAGGTTCATTGAGCTTAAAATTAAGTAATCAATGGAGTGTTCAGTTGGGGCGAAAAAATATCCAACAGCGGGCTGCGCGATTAAGAAAAATACTTATAAAACTGTCTGAAGAACAAGTCAGTGCAGTGGATCTTAGATACGGAAAAGGCGCGGCGATTGAGTGGCGACCTAAGCAGGAGAAGGGTTAATGAACACAGTGCAGCAGAAGCGAATGTTAGTGGGGCTGGATATCGGAACTTCTAAGGTTGTCGCTATTGTTGGCGAAGTCGATGTAGATGGAAATATCGAGGTGGTTGGACTCGGTAGTAGTCCTAGTCGTGGCCTAAAAAAAGGCGTAGTAGTAAATATTGAATCTACCGTTCATTCCATTCAACGCGCCATCGAAGAAGCTGAACTCATGGCCGGCTGTACGATCCACTCGGTGTATGCAGGAATTGCCGGTAGTCATGTGCATTCCATGAATTCAAACGGCATTGTTGCCGTAAAGGATCGAGAGGTAACACAGACCGATATTGAACGTGTTATTGATGCCGCACAGGCGGTTGCTATTCCACAAGATCAGGCCATTTTACACGTCATTCCGCAAGAGTACGTGGTCGATAGCCAAGAAGGGATCAAAGAGCCAGTAGGCATGGCGGGCGTGCGTTTAGAAGCAAAAGTTCACCTTGTCACTGGGTCGGTCAATGCAATCCAAAATATTGAGCGTTGTGTGCAGCGTTGCAACCTAGAAACTGACGATATAATACTCGAACAGTTGGCCTCAAGTTATGCGGTATTAACGGATGATGAAAGAGAGTTAGGCGTATGTGTTGTTGATATTGGCGGGGGCACCACAGATATCGCTATTTTCACTGAAGGAGCGATCCGTCACACCGCGGTTATTCCTATTGCGGGTGATCAAGTTACCAACGATATTGCGATGGCCTTACGAACACCAACGCAGCACGCTGAGAAGATCAAAGTTAAATACGCATGTGCTTTAACTCAGCTGGCAAAGGCAGATGAAAAAATCAAAGTTCCAAGTGTCGGCGATCGTGCTCCCCGTGATTTATCTCGTCAAGCATTGGCTGAAGTTGTAGAGCCTCGTTACGATGAACTTTTTACACTTATTCAGGCCGAATTACGACGCAGTGGATTTGAAGATTTAATTGCCGCAGGTATTGTTCTTACCGGCGGAACATCGAAGATGGAAGGCGTCGTAGAATTGGCCGAAGAAATCTTCCATATGCCGGTTAGATTAGCACGTCCAGTTGGTGTTTCTGGTCTGTCCGATGAGATAAATAATCCTATTTATTCAACCGCTGTTGGGCTGCTTTTATACGCCGCAACTAGGGAGAATAAAAAAACAATAAATAAATACCAATCTGATGATAAAAAAAGCTCATTTGGCCGTATAAAAGATTGGATAAAAGACAATTTTTAATATTAAATATACTCGCGCGGAAAAAAGGAGATAATGCTATGTCTCAATCAAGAGAAGGCGACATGTTCGAACTAGCTGATGACCTGCAACAAAATGCAGTAATAAAAGTAATTGGCGTTGGTGGCGGTGGTGGTAATGCTGTCCAGCACATGGTCGAAGGCCAGATTGATGGCGTCGATTTTATTTGTGCAAATACTGATGCTCAGGCTCTGCGAAATGTTGGAGCAAGATCAGTGATTCAACTTGGTAACGGCCTGACTAAAGGTTTAGGTGCCGGTGCGAATCCGAATGTTGGTCGTGAAGCAGCCATGGAAGATCGTGAGCGTATCGCCGAAGCGTTACGTGGCGCAGATATGGTATTTATTACAGCAGGTATGGGTGGCGGAACCGGAACCGGTGGCGCACCTGTCGTTGCAGAGGTTGCTAGAGAACTTGGCATCCTCACTGTTGCGGTAGTGACTAAGCCATTTCCTTTCGAAGGGAAAAAGCGCATGGTCATCGCAGATCAGGGTTTAGAACAACTTTCTGAGTATGTTGACTCTCTGATTACTATTCCTAATGAGAAACTCCTTTCCGTTTTAGGCAAGGGCACTTCTCTTCTGGACGCATTTAAAGCAGCAAACGATGTTCTGCAAGGCGCAGTTCAAGGTATTGCTGATTTGATTACTCGTCCGGGTATGATCAACGTCGATTTTGCCGATGTGCGCACTGTTATGTCCGAAATGGGGCAGGCAATGATGGGTACAGGTACTGCTTCTGGTGAAAACCGAGCGCGTGAAGCCGCTGAAAAAGCGATTGGAAGCCCGCTGTTGGAAGATGTCGATCTTCGTGGAGCTCGCGGTATCTTGGTGAACGTCACTGCAGGTTTTGATCTGTCGCTAGGCGAATTCAGTGAAGTTGGTGAAGTTATCGAAGAGTTTGCATCGGAAAACGCGACCGTTGTTGTTGGCACTGTTATCGATCCAGAATTGTGTGATGAGCTACGTGTCACTGTTGTTGCTACCGGACTTGGCCAAGAAAAAGTGGCTGAGGAACCAAAGCCAACAAAGGTTGTCGATAATACCGTCAGCCCTCGTACTGCTGAAGGTAATAATGATTACCGTGAACTCGATCGTCCAACGGTATCTAGACAGACGGGCAGTGCTGCACGCAAATTAGATTCTGGCGAAAACCCGGATATGGATTACTTAGACATTCCGGCGTTTCTGCGCAGACAAGCAGATTAAAGTATGTGCGCACTAGCGCACACTTTTATTGCTGCTATAATGCGCACCAGTTTTGTATAAAAAATGCTCAGCAATGGCAGGAATGTCCGATGATTAGACAACGCACGCTCAATAACACCATCCGCGCGACCGGCGTAGGACTGCACTCAGGTGAAAAAGTTTACCTGACGCTAAAGCCTGCCCCGGTGGATAGTGGCATTATCTTCCGTCGTGTTGATCTAGACCCTATCGTTGATATTCCTGCGAAAGCTTTGCAAGTAGGCGAGACGACCTTGTCTACGACCTTAGTCAGCGAAAACGCCAAAGTTGACACTGTTGAACACTTGCTATCCGCGATGGCTGGTTTAGGTATTGATAATGCTATTGTCGAATTGAGTGCTCAAGAAGTGCCAATTATGGATGGTAGCTCCGGCCCGTTTGTCTTCTTATTGCAATCTGCGGGTATTGCCGAGCAAGACGCTGCCAAGAAATTTATTCGTATCAAAAAGAAAGTTGAAGTGCGCGAAGGCGATAAAATAGCCTCCTTTTTGCCGTACGATGGCTTTAAAGTAACGTTTGAAATTGATTTTGATCACCCTGTTTTCCGCCAGAGTGTTCAGAAAGCAAGCCTTGATTTTTCTTCAACGTCATACGTGAAAGAAGTCAGTCGTGCTCGTACTTTCGGCTTTACTAAAGATCTTGAATATATGCGTTCAAAGAATTTAGCGCTTGGCGGTAGTGTGAAAAATGCCATTGTTGTTGACGATTATCGTGTTCTTAATGAAGATGGTCTTCGCTATGACGATGAGTTTGTTAAGCACAAAATCCTCGATGCTGTCGGTGATCTATACTTGCTTGGGCATAGCCTAATTGGTGAGTTTGTTGGTCATAAGTCAGGTCATGGCCTAAATAACCGCTTGCTTCGTGAGCTGCTTCAGCAGCAAGATGCATGGGAGTTTGTGGAGTACACTGAAACAGAAACTTCACCCATTACTTACATGCGACCAGCAGCCGGTTAACGTTTTGATACAAAACTAGGTTGTGTAGTTGTTACCTAAGGCCATACTCAAAGAACCTTCAACATAGTTGGTTCACGATATGGCCTTTCTTATATCTGTTTATACAGGCTTGATGATAGTGGCAGGAACCAATCGGGTACGCTGTAAAACCCTATGAATATAATTATCGTTGGTCGACGTCACGGCGAATCAAAGAATATACGCCTAAGTACTGCTGTTAAGCATTTGGTGCTAGGGCTTCTTTTTGCCCTCCCAATGGCGATGGGGGCGGCTGGCTATTGGCTAGCAGAGCGCCTCACTTCTGATATGGCACTTGATCCTAATGCGGCCAAAGCATGGGAGCGTGACCTCGTTGAACAGCGTGAAGAACTTCAAGAACTGCGTCAAACCAGTGACCGAGAAATGGCGGCCCTCACCGTACGTCTTGCCGAGCTGCAAGGCCGAGTCTTGCGTCTGGATGCGGTTGGCGAACGCTTAATCGACACCGCTGGCCTACAATCGGATGAGTTTGATTTTAGTTCAGCTCCATCGGTTGGCGGCCCTATTGTTGATCTTGATACCAGCTACAAAGTACCTGGGATTACTCACGCACTTGATGAGTTAGCCGATCGTATTTACAGTCGCGAGCAGCAACTCGAAGTACTTGATGACTTGATCGAGGCGAATCGTCACAGTGATGACACCTTTGTTGCTGGTCGACCTATTGTTAAAGGTTGGATGTCATCTCGGTTTGGTCATCGTGCCGATCCGTTTACTGGTCGTTCGGCGTGGCATGGCGGCGTTGATTTCGCCGGTAAAGAAGGCTCAGGTATTGTCTCAGTTGCCGCCGGGGTGGTTACTTACTCAGGGCCACGATATGGCTATGGTAACTTGGTTGAAGTAAACCACGGCAATGGCTACAAAACGCGTTATGCGCATTGCAAAGAAATTGAAGTTAATGTTGGTGATATCGTTCGCAAAGGCGATATTATCGCGTTGATGGGCAGTACAGGCCGCTCGACCGGCCCTCATGTACACTTCGAAGTGTATAAAAATGGTCGAAGTGTGGACCCCGCAGCGTATATTCATCGCCGCCCGCGTTAATTTCCTTCCTTACTATCTTGTCATTCTTCCGGGTTATAAGTAGCCTTTAGCACTTTGCGTTACTCCCGGCGCACCAGTTTATATTACGGATAAAAACAACCTCATGATTGGTAATATTTTTCGCAAGATTTTCGGCAGCAAAAACGGCCGGGAACTGAAACGTATGGGCAAGCTCGTTGCTCGCATTAATGCACTCGAAGAAGACATGAAGGCGCTCAGTGATGAGCAGCTCAGTGCAAAGACCGGTGAACTACGAGAGTTGCTACAAAAGGGCAAAACTGTCGACGACATTTTGCCGCAAGCATTTGCGGTGTGTCGTGAAGCCAGTCAACGTGTACTGGGAATGCGTCATTTTGATGTACAGCTAATTGGTGGTATTACGCTTAACGAAGGTCGCATTGCCGAAATGCGCACCGGTGAGGGTAAAACACTGGTTGCTACGTTGCCGTCTTATCTCAATGCATTAACTGGCAATAGTGTTCACGTAGTGACAGTGAACGATTACCTAGCCCGCCGAGATGCTGATTGGAACCGCCCACTGTTTGAATTTTTAGGCATGACTGTGGGTGTTGTGGTACCGGGAATGCAAGCACAAGACAAAGGCGAACAATACGCCTGCGATATCGTCTACGGCACCAACAATGAGTTTGGCTTCGACTATCTGCGTGACAACATGGCTTTCTCACTTGAGCAGAAAGTTCAGCGCGACTTATCGTTCGCAATCGTCGATGAGGTTGACTCGATTCTTATTGATGAAGCTCGTACCCCGCTGATTATCTCAGGCCCAGCCGACGATCACTCAGAACTGTACAAAAAAATTAACACCCTTATTCCACAGCTAAAGCAGGGCGAAGCGTCAGAAGACGATAGCCAGCCGGTTGATGGTCATTTCTTTGTTGATGCGAAAAGTCGCTCCATTGAATTGACAGAAGAAGGGCATGAGTTTGTTGAAGAACTGCTGACCAACGAAGGCGTTCTGACGGAAGGCGAAAGCTTGTACTCAGCGTCTAACCTGAGCTTGTTGCATCATATTCACTCAGCTTTGAAAGCCCATGCGGTATTCCAGAAAAACGTTGATTACATCGTCCAAAACAACCAAGTAGTCATCGTTGATGAACACACGGGCCGTACGATGCCAGGGCGTCGCTGGAGTGAAGGGCTGCATCAGGCGGTTGAGGCCAAAGAAGGTTTACAGATTCAGCCAGAAAGCCAAACGCTGGCATCGACGACCTTCCAGAATTACTTCCGTTTATACGGCAAGCTCTCTGGTATGACAGGTACAGCCGATACTGAAGCGTTCGAATTTCATCAAATTTATGGACTGGACGTGGTAGTTATACCGACCAACCGCCCGGTACAACGAATTGATCCAAACGATGTGATCTACGCGACGCAGCGTGAAAAATACGATGCCGTGGTTGAAGAAATTCGTGAAGTAACCTCACAGGGTCGTCCAGTACTTGTTGGTACCGCTTCGATTGAATCATCTGAGTATATTTCAGGCGTATTAACCAAGGCGAAAGTCGCTCATAACGTACTGAACGCCAAAGAAAATGCGCGAGAAGCGCAAGTTATTGCCGATGCAGGCCGTCCGGGAGCTGTCACAATCGCGACCAACATGGCCGGTCGTGGTACCGACATTATGTTGGGTGGTAACTGGGAATCTGAAGTGGCTGCGCTGGAAAACCCAGACGCCGCGACATCTGAGCGCATTAAAGCTGAGTGGCAAGAGCGCCATGATGCCGTATTGGAAGCCGGTGGTTTGCACATCATAGGGACTGAGCGACATGAGTCCCGTCGTATTGATAACCAGCTGCGTGGTCGTGCGGGTCGTCAGGGGGATAAAGGTTCAACGCGTTTCTTCTTATCTTTAGAAGACAACCTGATGCGCATCTTTATGTCTGACCGTATGCGCAACATGATGCAATCTTTAGGCATGAAAGACGGCGAATCCATCGAGCACCGTATGGTGACTAATGCGGTAGAAAAAGCACAGCGCAAAGTTGAAGGCCGTAACTTCGATATTCGTAAGCAATTGCTTGAATACGATGACGTAGCGAACGATCAGCGCCGCGTCGTATATGGCCAGCGTAATGACCTGATGGAAATGGGTGATATTTCAGCCGTGATCGAAAACGTACGCATTGATGTTGTGAATGAAGTCATCGATGAATTCATACCACCGCAAAGTTTGGCAGAGCAGTGGGACATCGAAGGGCTTGAGCGTCAGCTAGCGACCCAGTTCTCATTAGAGTTACCGGTTCAACAATGGTTAGATGACGATACCAAGCTCTACGAAGAAGTTTTACGTGAGCGTATCTTAGGTGAAATAACCAAAGCCTATGAAGAAAAAGAAGCCGTGATTGGTGCCGAGACCATGCGTAAGGTCGAGCGCCAGATGATGCTTCAGGTGCTTGATAACCTTTGGAAAGAACACCTAGCAACCATGGATCATCTACGTCAGGGAATTCACCTGCGTGGCTATGGTCAGAAAAATCCGAAGCAAGAATATAAGCGTGAAGCATTTGGTTTGTTTGAAGAGCTTTTACGTAATATTAAGCATGACACCATACGAGTGCTCAGTAATATTCGTATTCGCCAAGACGAAGAAATTCGTCAAGAAGAAGAGCGTCGTCGCCAAGAAGCAGAAGCACAGCTTGCACGCGCTCAATTTAAGCATGATGAAGCCTCTCCTTTATTGAGTGAGGGGGATGCGCCAGCAGACGCACCAGAAGGAGCGAATGGTGCAGAAGATAATCAGAAACCATTTGTACGCGACGAGCAAAAAGTAGGTCGTAACGACCCTTGCCCTTGTGGTTCTGGTAAGAAATTTAAACATTGCCATGGCAAATTGTCCTGAGGATAAATAGAAACTAAATGGCCGTTAACTTCACCGTATTTGAAGACTTTTCTGTCGTAAAAGGCGTACGCATCGGCGTAGCGCAATCGGCAGTGCGTTACCAAAACCGAGATGACATGGTTATCTTTGAGCTGGCCGAAGGAACAGAAGTCGCAGGTGTATTTACCACCAACGCTTTCTGTGCCGCGCCAGTACATATTTGCCGTGCGCACCTCGACGTTGCCAAGCCACGATATCTGCTTATCAACACAGGCAATGCCAACGCAGGTACAGGCCCTTCAGGCCATAAGAACGCCGTGCGTTCTTGTGACATGTTAGCAGCCGCGACTGGCGTAAACGCTGAACAGATATTGCCATTCTCTACTGGAGTTATCGGTGAGCCATTAAATATGGCAGCATTTGAACGTGGTATTCCGGCGGCATTGGATAACCTGAGTGAAGATAACTGGGCGCGTGCAGGTCGTGGCATTATGACCACAGACACGCTGCCAAAAGGTTTCAGTAAACAGGTTGAGATCAACGGCACAACCGTCACCATTACTGGTTTGTCGAAAGGCGCAGGCATGATCATGCCAAACATGGCTACCATGCTTGGTTTTATTGCCACTGACGCCGCGATTCCGGCAGAGTTAATGCAAAGCTGGTGTCGCAAACTTGCTGATACGTCATTCAACCGGGTCACTATTGATGGTGATACGTCGACCAATGACTCGTGTGTATTGATTGCGACGGGACAGTCTTCGGTTGCGATCAGTGATGAAAGCTCAGAAGCCGCGAAAATCATGTTTGCAGCGCTCTCTGAAGTCTTCTTGCTGCTGGCTCAGGCCATAGTTCGTGATGGTGAAGGTGCGACTAAATTCGTCACCATTGATGTTGAAGGTGGCGCAAGCCAGAAAGAAGCCCTCGACGTTGCCTACACCGTTGCACACTCTCCTTTAGTAAAAACCGCATGGTTTGCCTCCGATGCTAACTGGGGCCGCATACTGGCAGCAGTAGGGCGCTCGGGCGTGCAAAACTTTGATTTAGACAAAGTACAAATCTACCTGAACGATGTACAAATCGTCGAAGACGGCGGACGTTGCGATAACTACACCGAAGAAAAAGGCGCGGCAGTGTTAGCCGGTGCTGAATTTACCGTGCGTATTATTCTTGGGCGTGGGGACATCAATGAACGTATCTGGACGACAGATCTTTCACACGATTACGTTACCATCAACGCGGACTACCGTTCGTAATGAAACAAGTGCATGTAGCCGTCGCGGTGGCAGTCGTGAATGAAGATATTCTTATTGCACGCCGCCCAGACGACAAGCACCAAGGCGGCCTCTGGGAATTTCCCGGAGGCAAAGTCGAAGCCAACGAAAGCGTGGAAAGCGCCCTGATTCGTGAACTCGACGAAGAAGTCGCACTGCCCATCAGCGCAGAGCACATCTCCCCATTAATGCAGATCCCATTTAACTATCCAGATAAATCCGTATTGCTCGACGTCATGTGGGTGGATGTGCCTATGAATAATGCCCTGCTTGCGCATGGCGCAGAAGGGCAAGAAGTACGCTGGGTGCATTTTAGTAAATTGGGAGAATTCGAATTTCCGGCGGCCAATGCGCCCATATTAGAAGCAGTAGTGAAGCGATTGAGCTGAGCCTGCTGATGTCTTTAGCAGCTTTTCAAAATGGTGTGAGGAAGGTATCCTCCACCTTATTATCATCATTAAAATTCAATTCAATAGGCCTGCAGTTTCTTTCAATAAACTATAAGGAAAAGGTCTTTCACAACAGCAAGGGACTGACGTGATCAAATTAGTAAAATCTTCTAATGGTTTACAACTGGGTACTCCTGGAATCGGTAAAACGCTGGTGTTTACCCCAAATACAGAGGCCGCTGCGCTAATTCTAGAACAAGCCGCCGCAGACGGTCACTACTACCCGTTAATGGCATTGAAACATCTCAGTGCCTTGTCTACTGGTTTGAGCGGTAAAGACAATGTTTTTATCCCCAATATCAATGATTTCAAGACCAACAGCTTTCAGAAGGTAATGGTCTTTGTTCCCGGTATTGTTGCCATGGTGGAGCGGCGCCCGGATGACAAGTTAGTCATTTCTCGCCTGGACCTCAGTGACGATTACGAAGGTGTTGCTAGAAAACTCAATAATAAACCGGGCGTGTATAGCGTTAAGAAAGATGGCAGCGAGCTCGTTGTGAAGCATCGTGAAGGCGATGTTATTGCCGATAAAACACACAGGTGTGTGGTGGTCGCAAGTCCGTCATATAGAGACCAAGATGAAGCTGCAGAAGAAGCACAAAAATGTTTGAAGTCTCTGTTTGGTCAGCAGGTCGCGGCATGGTGTGACTTTGATCTGTTCTATTCCCCGGTTGGCGCTCAACACAAAGGAATGCGCAACTACAACCCGACCTTGAATACTCAAACCTATGCCTTCGCAGGTCTGTTAGCAGATGCAATGGAACGATCTAAACATCAAGAGGGAGTCGCCTGGGCGTCTGAACAGGATGGCTCGATTGTGCTCACCCAGGCGTTGATGACTCTGGCTGCAAAAAATATTTCTTTTAAGGATAAGGGGCATAGCTTAAAAATGGGGTGGTCAAAATCAGATCCTCAATTTGCCTATCATGCAGCGAAGAAACTGGGTATAGATCCAGACAAAAAACTACTGAGTAGTAGCCTGAGGGCGAGTTTCAGTGCTGCGCATACGAATTACGCACGAGTCATGGATAAAAACGATGATTATTCGTTGAAAGATTATGGTGAAGAATTAGTCAATGGCACCATGACTACGACGGCTCTGGTGAGTACTGGGTTATTGATTGGTGGCGCGGGGGCTGTGTTGAGTGCGCCAAACGCCGTTGGTGTGGCAGGTTTAGTCACCGGCAGTGTGGGCGCGATAAAGTTTATCTATGACAAAGCGAATCAGACCTGGGGGCGAGGATGAAGCAGATGCTGGATTGGCTAAAGTTTTTTCCCTTCGTCTCCACGTCAAGAAAGTTTGCCCGCCCTGATATCCAGGAGATTAGTGGCCCTTATTTTGCTACGCCACGAAAAAATCGATGGCGCATTGGCGATTCTACCTTCTATTTTAAGGCCCCATGGACTAACCCCATATTGGGGCTTGGTGGGATGGGCGGGGATGGTCGAACCGTCACCTCTATTAACCCGGGCGGTAAAAATATACTCAGGAGTGATTGGGAGCGTGTTTCCGGCAGTGCAGGAAAGTGCCCAAGAGTTCAGGATCAATGGTGGTTTTATAACAAAGACTGGTACTTTGTTGGCCCTTGGTTTACCGGATGGGAAGGGTGTCTGAAAGCATCTGCGCTATTGATTGATACCCGACAAGACGCTAATTCAAATTTGTTCCACCCCAGGGTGTTTGAATCGACAGTATGTGACTATCTTGACTATAGATACGGCTACCGGCGATCAGGGGATAAACCAGATTATCGCGGCCCGCTCAACTGGTGGGTGAAACCACTCTGTTCAAGTATTCAAGCGGTTGTGTGTGATGTTCACGAGATACATAAGGGCGGCGTAGAACATCCCAGGGTGACCCGTTTTGTTTTTTTTCCTGTATCAACACATCAGTTTATTGAGGTTAGCTTATTTTTCGTCGGTTTGGATATTCACGATGAAGTCAGAGCCAAACCGATATTCGCCTTATGTAATTCTATTATTGATTCAATGCGTTTAGAGGTCGGACAATCGACCCAGGCCGAGTGGGATAAAGTCGAAGAAATCTGCCCTGATATGGCTCTGTCTGACACCATGGGTGAGTTTAAGTGGCCTTTATTTGAAGAGGAAACGAATAGGGAGCCGACAGAAAAGGAAATTTTACAGAAGCATGAAGCCAACAGAATATCGGATAAACCATAACTTTCATTTTCAGAATAACAAACGGAGATTTTTCGAGTACTCAGGGTCGGTGGTAGGCTCTATCCATAATAATCTATTTCTATTGTTAGTTGTCTAGTAACAAGCGCTAAGCTAGTACTCTGCTTTCTCAAGGAAAGCACACGTGTCTCAAATATTTTATTTAATGTCAGTGTGAATGCCCCATAGGTTTATGTTCAAGGTTATTGTACTGATGTGTATATGGACGATTGGATATGCGTTATATCGCATCGAAGATATTTTAAAACTAAATCAAACATTGAATGTCCAATGAAACGCTATGTTTGGGGGCGCTTCAATTTGCTTATAATAAGTTTAAAAATCACATGAATGGACGATAACATGATGCTGAATTGGCTAAAATTCTTTCCCTATGGCAGTAGAGAACAGTTTGCCCGCCCTAATATTCAAGAGATTCGTGGCCCTTATTTCGCTAAACCTAGAGGAAATAAGTGGCGCTTTGATAATTCTACCTTTTATTTTAATGCCCCTTGGGCGAATCCAATATTAGGCTTTAATGGCATGAGCCGTACTGTAGAGTCTCTTTCACCGGGTCGTCGCAATATACTCAATGGGCTCTGGGAGCGTGTTTCTGGCAGTGCAGGAAAATCTCCAAGGATTAAGGGGCAATGGTGGTTTTATGCTAAAGATTGGTACTTTGTTGGCCCCTGGTTTACTGGATGGGAGGGGTGTTTAAAAGCATCTTCGCTATTGATTGATACTCGACAAGACGCTCAGCCAAATTTGTTTCACCCCAGGGTGTTTGAATCAACAGTTGCCGACTACCTCGATTATGCATTCGGTTACGACCGATCGGCTCAAAACCCCTCTTATCGAGGCCCGTTAAATTGGTATGTGAAACCACTCTCTTCAAGTATTCAAGCGGTAGTCTGCGATCTACATCACATACATAATGGGGGCAAAGATGACCCTAGAGTAACGCGCTTGGTATTTTTTCCTGTGTCGGCACACCAGTTTGTTGAGATTAGCTTTTATTTCGTCGGTCTAGATATTCACGATGAAATCAGAGCTAAGCCGATTTTTGCTTTGTGGACTCAATCATCGATTCAATGCGCCTAGAGGTCGGGCAATCGACTCAAGCTGAGTGGGATAAGGTAAAGGAAACCTGCCCTGATATGTCGCTGTCTGACACCATGGGCGAGTTTAAGTGGCCTTTGTTTGAAGAGGAACCGAATAAAGATCCGAAAGAAAAGGAAATTTTACAGAAGCATGAAGCCAACAGAATATCGGATAAACCATAACTTTCATTCTCAGAATAACAAACGGAGATTTTTCGAGTACTCAGGGTCGGTGGAAGGCTCTATCCATAATAATCTATTTCTATTGTTAGTTGTCTAGTAACAAGCGCTAAGCTAGTCCTCTGCTTTCTCAAGGAAAGCACACGTGTTTCAAATATTTTATTTAATGTCAGTGTGAGTGCCCCATAGGTTTATGTTCGAGGTTTATGTTCAAGGTTATTGTACCGATGTGCATATGGACGATTAGGTGTGCGTTCTATCGCATCGCAGATACTTTAAAACTAAACCCAATATTGAATGTCCAATGAAATGCTATGTTTGGGGGCGCTTCAATTTGCTTATAATAAGTTTAAAAATCACATGAATGGACGATAACATGATGCTGAATTGGCTGAAATTTTTTCCCTTCTCTATAGAGAAAGACAGCAAGAATAAGCCGGCTGAAATTCATGGTCCTTATTTTTCTAAGTTGAGGAAAAATAAATGGACGTTTGGTGATACGAATTTATTGTTCGATGCACCTTGGGCAAATCCTATATTTAGTTTGGATGGAAGTGGATCAACAGTCGATGCGATTAAACCAGGTCGCGTGAATATCCTTAAAAATGACTGGGAGCGAGTTTATAACAATTCTAATGCTCCAAGAGATTTCTTGGATAAGAGCTTGTTTTATGAAAATTCTTGGTATTTTTCAGGTCCTTGGTTTTCGGGTATGAAAGAGTTCATAACCGGACGGGCAATTTTAGCTTCTGTAAGTAAGGGTTCTCGTTTTGAAAAATTAAACTTGCTTGACCCTAGGGTATTTGAAATGGCTTTAGGTGACTTTTTGGATCATGCATACGGTTATGACCGCTCGGGAAAGAGACCGCACTACCGTGGACCTCTGAACTGGAGTATTCTTCCAATGTCGCCGACTGTTCATGGAATAGTTTGTGATATTCATCAGATTCATAATGGCAGTAGAGATAATCCAGTTGTAACACGTTTAGTCTTTTTTCCAGTAACGACCAGTCAGTTTATTAGAGTTAGTTTCAGTTTTGGTGGTCTAGATATTCATGATGAAGTCAGAGCCAAACCTATATTCGCTTTATGTAATTCTATTATTGATTCAATGCGCTTAGAGGTTGGAAAGTCGGCTCAGGCCGAGTGGGATAAGGTAAAGGAAACCTGCCCTGATATGACTCTGTCTGACACCATGGGCGAGTTTAAGTGGCCTTTGTTTGAAGAGGAACCGAATAAAGATCCGAAAGAAAAGGAAATTTTACAGGCGGATGAACCCCAGAAAATACCGTTTAAGTCCTAATCGCTAATTCAGAATTTTCTAGACTCGGAAATACTGAGTTAGTTTATTACAATGAGGCTCTATACACACAGCGTGATTATTTGAATGACTAACAGAGCAGCGTCCATGAAGTTTGTTTTTCTGTGATACTCATTAAAACAAAAGGCCCCATAAAAATAGTCGCAGCACTTTAGTTTCCGAATTAACTTTTAACGTTGTGCTAAAAAAGTTTTTAGTGCGTTCTTGATGACTACTAGTTATGCGTTGGAAGAATAGTATTGCCCTAGAATGTCTGGCTCCTTAGGAATCCGTACAGGCATATTGTGGTTTTTTTGATTGCGCATACCAGCTTGAGTTGAGAGAAAAGTTTCTAGCCTCGAGATTGTGTATCTGGAGTGTTTTTATTTAGTCGCTTACGTTTATATATTGATGATAGCCCTGCCGAACTACTCCTTTAATATTAAAGCAGAATTAACTTAGCATGTTTTTTTTGCAAGAGACGGGTATCTGATAAATTAGTTTATTGGCCAGCGTATTTCGGCCCACTCTGTTGATTGCTAGGTTGAGTTTCAGATATGAATTATAAGTGTTAACTCTAACTGTTATAAAACAAAGCGTGCCTTTTGGGACTAAACACTCGTCTACTCAAACACCCCAACAAATGGCACCACCGTTAACCCAACCATCGCAATAACCGCCAGTATGGTAAGGATAAACGCCGTAGGTCGTTCACGAAAACGTTCCGCAAACGTAGGCACGTAGTCGTCTTGCACTTGTTCCAACCATTCTTCTTGCACTCGGTCGAGTAGCTCTCGTGCGGTGATGTAGTCGTCTTCATTGGGCAGCCATATTGCAGCGACTGAAATTCCCCATCGGCCTTGATTGGTTTCGTAGTACTCAATGCCTGCATTATCTAGCGCTTCGCGCACAAAGTTGGCTTCTTCTTCAAATACGCCGTTCAGTCGAAACAATAGTTTGGCCATGGTGTGTCCTTATTCGGCGTTTGGAGTGCGTTTGCGGTGTAATATAAGCGCAAGGCCAGCAAGGCCGAACACGAGCAGTAAAAGTGGCATGATGCCTATTTGCATGTAGAGCGTTTCCCCGGTTCGGCGTTCAGCAACGGCGGTAAAGGTCGTGCGTTCGTTCACGGGTATACGTTTGACGATTTCACCTTTGTGGTTCACTAATGCGGAGATACCGGTGTTGGTGGAGCGTAATAACCAGCGCCCTGTTTCTAGAGCGCGCATTTGCGCTAATGCCATGTGTTGTTTCGGACCAAGTGAGTCGCCAAACCAAGCGTCGTTGCTGATGGTGACTAGCAGGTCGGCATAGCGCGCGCCTTCGAGTACTAAATCTGGGTAGGCGATTTCATAGCATATGTATGGGGTCACTAAGGCAAGATCACGTTGATCGCCGTCTTTAACGGTGACTCGTAATGGCGCTTGATGTGCTTCCCCAGAGCGGAAGCTCGACATGGGTAAATCGAAGAAGGGGATTAATCCTCGAATAGCTGCTTCCAGTGGAATGTACTCACCAAACGGGACTAAGCGTTGTTTGTGGTAGAGGCCTTCCCCCGTCCCAAACGCGACAATGCTGTTGTGGTATTCGCCGGATAATTCAGTGCCTTCTGGCCAGCGGAAGGGGATGCCGGTAATCACAGTGCTACCTGCGTCGGTCAGTTCATCAGCAAGGAGTTCTTTATAAGGTTGGTAACGTTGCAGCAATAAGGTGATCGCCGTTTCAGGCCAGAGTATGAGGTCGGTGCCTAACATTGGGCGTGTGTCTGCTTGATAACGCTCGATGGTGGGATAAATCTCAGCATTTAGCCATTTACGTTCTTGATCAACGTTGCCTTGCACCACGCCGACTGTCATCGTGCCGATGGACTCTGTCCATTCAATATTTTTTAACGCTAAGCCGCTTGGCCAAAGTAGAAGCGGCAATAGATAAGCCCAGCGTCGCTGGTAAATAAAGCTGACAAGTCCTGCAGATGTTAGCGCCAGTATGACTGAGATACCGTAGGCTCCAGATATGGGTGCCCAGCCAGATAACCAGCTAAATAAATGCGCATCGCCCGCATACAGCCAAGGAAAGCCTGTCAGGAACCACGATCGACACCACTCTTGCAATAGCCAGTATGCAGCAAAGGTTAGCCAGCCGAGCGTGTGGCCGCTGATCTTGTGTCGTAGCCAAAACCAAAAGGCGGGTATTAACGCCAAAAATCCAGCGAAGAGGGCAACCAGTGGCACGGCTAAAAATGCCGGGGTGCCGCCGTGATCGTGCATACTGACGTATATCCACGACACGCCGAGCCCAAATTGACCAAGGCCAAACAGCCAGCTGCGTTGAAAGGCTTGTGTCGGGGTTTGTGCGCTGCGAAGTGCAAAGAATAGTGCGCCTAAGCTTATTAAGCCTAAAGGCCATAGAAAGTAAGGAGCAAGTGCGAACGGGAAAAGCGCCCCGCCCAACAGTGCTATCCATAACGGTAGGGCTGAGCGTGAAAACATAATGTCAGTCTTTGTTGAGGTGTACTTCAAGCAGGTTAATCTGGCGGCTGGTACCGTTGATCACCCGGAACTTCATACCGTCAATGCGGATGCTTTCGTTGCACTCAGGCACTCGTCCAAAATGATGAGTCACGATGCCACCAATGGTGTCGAAATCTCCACTGAGTAGCTCTTTACCCAAGGTTTCGTTGAAGTCTGATAGCGGCGTTAGTGCTTTCACTGTAAACACACCGGGATCAACTTCTTTGATGTTGTTTTCTTCGTCGTCGAAGTCGTGTTCGTCTTCGATATCGCCAACAATCTGCTCAAGAACGTCTTCAATCGTGACTAGACCGGCGACACCGCCAAATTCATCAACCACAATGGCCATGTGGTTGCGGTTAGAACGAAATTCACGCAGCAGTACGTTAAGGCGTTTGCTCTCAGGGACAAAATTCGCCGGGCGCAGAATATCGCGTAAACGGAAATCTTCGGCGTGTGCTTCTAGTACTAAGGGCAGTAAATCTTTAGCAAGTAAGATACCGCTGACTTCGTTTTGGTTGTCGGCCATCACGGGAAAACGCGAGTGAGCAGATTCAATAATACGTGGCAGGTAATCTTTTAGGGTTTCGTTTTCTTGAATAAACGTCATTTGCGAGCGAGGGATCATAATATCCCGAACCTGCATATCGGAAACCTGCAGGGCACCTTCGATAATAGTGAGCGTTTCAGTATCGACAATACTGCGATCTGCGGCAGCTCTTACGATGTCTTTGATGTCCTGACGATTACGTGGATCATCGCTGAACAGTTCACTTATTTTTTCCAGCCAACTTCGGGGTTGGCTCGATTGGTCTTCGCTCATGGTGCCTCATTCTGGCCTGCTCATACTGCTTAAACAGGGCCTGTTATTGATAATTTTGAGAGTATTAATGTCTCAATGATACTGCCTAGTTAATTAAAGCAGATTCTCAGTTTGTATCGGGCATAGGCTCTAGATACGGGTCTGAATAGTCAAGGGAAGCCAAAATAGTGCGCTCTATCGCTTCCATTTCTTCGGCTTCGCCGTCCTTTATATGGTCGTACCCCAGTAAATGCAAGCAGCCATGAACAACCATATGCGCCCAGTGGGCTTCTGTGGACTTATTTTGCTCATCGGCTTCGCGCTCAACAACGGCGATACAGATGATCAAATCACCGAGTAATTCGATGGGTACTTCGGGTGGGGCGTCAAACGGAAAGGAGAGTACATTAGTGGGTTTTTCTTTGCCGCGGTACTCATGATTTAGCGTTTGGCTTTCTTCTTCAGACACTAAGCGAATGGTCAGCTCGGGTTCTTCAAAGGTTGTGCGCGATTCGAGCGCGGCTTCCGCCCAGCGTTGTAATTGCTCATCGGTAGGTAACAATCGCTTTGCTGGGTTGGGTTTTTCGTCAGTATCGTCCGTGAATAGGTCGTCGCCAAGCTGAACGTCCAGAAGCAGGTTCATTCGCTTTTGTCCGCCTTATTTTCTGAACGGTTGTCTGAACCGCTGTCTGCGTTTTGTTTAGCGGCAATGAACTCAGCCTTGCGACGGGCTTCTTCTTGCTCGGCTTTTTCTTCAAATAAGTCGTAAGCGGTAACAATACGCTGAACTAGCGGGTGGCGAACAACATCGCGATTGCTGAACTTAGTCATGCCGATGCCTTCAACACCTTCGAGTACTTCAAGGCCATGTTTTAAACCTGAATATACGCCGCGCGGTAAATCGACCTGAGTGATGTCACCAGTAATGACGGCTTTAGAACCAAAGCCAACACGGGTCAGGAACATTTTCATTTGTTCTTTGGTGGTGTTCTGGCTCTCATCCAAGATAACAAATGAGTGGCTCAGGGTACGACCACGCATGTAGGCCAGTGGCGCAATCTCGATTTGGTTACGTTCAATCATCTTGGTGACGGATTCGAAACCCAGCATCTCATAGAGTGCATCGTAAAGTGGACGCAGGTACGGATCAATTTTTTGAGCTAAATCACCGGGTAAAAAGCCGAGTTTCTCTCCGGCTTCGACGGCAGGGCGAACCAATAAAATACGTTTGACGTCATCGCGCATTAGCGCTTCAACGGCGGCTGCCACCGCTAGGTAGGTTTTTCCTGTACCGGCTGGCCCAATACCAAAGCTGATGTCGTATTTACGGACTTGATCAAGGTAGTCGAGCTGGTTGTCACCACGAGGTTTAATAACAGCCAGTGGCGTTTTGATGATGCCATTGTTTGCGCTGTAGTCACGTTTCCCACGCTGTGATGGGCGACTGCTGTCTTCTTGCAAAAAGAGATGGATTAAATCCGGGCTGATTTCTGTGCCATTTCCGGTCTCGCGATACAGGCGTTGAATCAATTCAGCGGCGCGTTTAGTTTTCTTGACGCTGCCTTCAAGTTGAAAGCGATTGCCGCGGTTGAATATCTCAATGTCGTAATGGTTAGCAATTTGCTGGGTATGGCTGTCCAGATTTCCACAGAGGTTAGCCAAGCGCGATGCATCGTCAGGCTCTAGTGCGAAATTGAGCGCATGCTGCTTGCCGCTTTCTTCTGGCGTACTGTTATCTTGCTGTTGTTCGTCCGTCAATGTGACCTCGGATGTTGCCTTAAGGGCGGATTGTGGTACTTAATTATTAATAAGCTTGTGAAGTGTCTAAAGCAACACCGCGTAAGCTGTTTGAGTAGGCATCTACAATTTTAACGCGGAGAAACTTGCCGATCATCGAGTGGTCGTCGCATTTAAAGTTGACTACACGGTTGTTTTCGGTGCGGCCTGCGAGTTCGCCGGGGTCTTTTTTCGAGACGCCAGTAACCAGAATAATTTCTTCACGATCAACCATGCGGCGACTGATTTGCTGGGCGTTTTGTACAATACGATCTTGCAGAATCTTCAGTCGTTTTTTCTTCAGGTCTTCTGGCGTGTCGTCATCTAATTGCGCTGCCGGTGTGCCAGGGCGTGAACTATAAATAAAGCTGAAGGAGGTATCGAAACCAATGGTTTCAATTAACTTCATGGTATCAAGGAAGTCTTCTTCTGTTTCGCCAGGGAAACCAATAATAAAATCAGACGAGATCGAAATATCAGGGCGCAACTTCTGCAATCGTTGAATTTTATCAATGTATAAATCGATCTCGTGACCGCGTTTCATTGCCGCTAAAATACGGTTTGAGCCGCTCTGAACAGGTAGGTGAATATGACTGACCAGTTCAGGTACTTCGGCATACACATCAATCAGGCTATCGCTAAATTCAACCGGATGAGAGGTTGTGAAACGAATACGGTCAATGCCATCAATCTCAGCAACTTGGGTGATTAGCTCGGCCAGATCCGCGTGATCGCCGTCGCCTGTGTCACCCATGTAAGAGTTGACGTTTTGGCCAAGCAAGTTCACTTCACGAACACCTTGCTGAGCAAGTGTTTCGACTTCTTTCAGTACGCCAGCCAGAGGGCGGCTGACTTCTTCGCCGCGAGTATATGGCACCACACAGAAAGTACAGTATTTAGAGCAGCCTTCCATGATGGAGACAAACGCGGATGAACCTTCTGATTTTGGTGCAGGAAGGTGATCAAACTTTTCAATTTCAGGGAAAGTAACATCCACCACCTGAATGGAGTTGGCTGCCTTGTTCACCATGTCGGGTAGGCGGTGTAGCGTTTGCGGGCCAAATACCATGTCGACGAAGGGCGCGCGTTTCATAATAGCGTCGCCTTCTTGCGATGCTACACAGCCACCCACGCCGATCTTTAGGTTAGGGTTGCTACTTTTGAGGTTTTTCCAGCGGCCAAGTTCGTGAAAGACTTTTTCTTGCGCCTTTTCACGAATCGAGCAGGTGTTCAGAAGGATCACGTCGGCTTCTTCTGGGTTTTGGGTCACAACCATCTGGTGACTTTCGCCCAACATGTCTGCCATGCGTGATGAATCATATTCATTCATCTGGCATCCGTGGGTTTTGATATAGAGCTTCTTCACCTGATCGGTCATGTCGTTGCTACTGGCCTCGGTTTGTCTGTCATTCTGGCTTTGAAAGGCGCTTAGTATACTGCGCCTATGCGGGTCTTCGCTAGCGTTGCAGCAATTCTTCAATGCCATCAGCAAGCTGGCGTGACTGCTCATCCATCGGTAAATGACGGATGTCGGGGTACTTGAGAGCCCCGGCGATGTTGTAAAGCCAACGTTCGGTTCGCAATACGAGTGCTTCCGCGTTGTCACTGTTGGCATCTAGGGTCTCGTTGACCATAGATAAGATGACTTGCGCGTGAGCCGCGGAGACTTCAGCTTGCTCGCGCAGGCTGGCAATTTCGGCCTCTGCTCGGGGTGTTTTCTGAACTAAATCTTCTGCCGACGCAAGGGTTTTGGCGGCGGTTTTGTAGCTTCGAGGAATCAGCGTGGCAGCATTGGCATCCTTCAGATTTTTCATCTGATTACGTACTTTTTGCAGCTGTAAAAAGCCAATGGTACTGACCTCAACCGCGTGCATGTCCAGCAGTAGTTCACGCTGGCTTTGTGCTGTACTGGCTGGTGCTGCGGTGGTTTCTAGGGTGGCGATGATGTTGGCGAACTTACTCTCAACATGGGCAACATCAGAAGGGTAGTAAGTGCGGCTGTTGATTCTATTGAGTACTTCCATGTGTGCCAATGATGGTGCGAGTGTATCGCGGGCCATCAGAGTATGTTCTAGCGCGCGTTGGTAGGTTGCTGATGCTGCAAGTGCTTTGACGCGCACTTGATCGTCTGCACGGCCTTTATTTTGAAGCATACGAGCCTCTTTTAGCGAACTGGCCGCTTCTTTAGTCAGGACGGGCGCAAAGCGGTAGGTTTCTTGCGCTTGAGCATCGCGACTAAGGCTCTCAGCTTCTGTGATGAGCGTGGTCCCTGAGCGTGATGTACTCACCGCTTCACGGCTAGCTTGATCGCGGATGTTGTCGAGGCCTTTTGGTGCTGAGGCACAGCCGCTGAGTATGAGGCCTGTTGTCATGGCAAGTAGCAGGGTGGTACGACGCATTCTATTTCTCCGGTAAGTGCTGCCCGCATGGTAACACGCTCTAAGTCAGTGTCAGAGAGGCCATGAGGTGACATCGGTGTTGAGAGTTATGACCGCTTTGACCCTTTTCTGTGTGAATTGATCCGCGTTTACAATTTACAGGGCTTGTTTATGTCCGGTTGCGTTGCTATATAAGATACATAGTGATTAAAAAGAGGGTGGTCGGTTCGGACAGCCAATAATGAAAGTGGTACCAATTATTCCGGTGAAATAAGGAGCAAACCTTATGAATGCAGAGATGCAAGCGCTCTATTGGCGCATTCAGAATAACAATGATCACTCAGGGCAAGATGCGGTTAGTTTACTCATGCCTTCCGATGGTAGTGAGCCAGCAACCTTACTGCCTACCGAAGTCAGTTTTTGCTCGCGGCGATCTGGTCGCCAAGATGTTGATCTTAAGTGGTCTGATGACGACTCCGACCTTTTTCTTAACTTACTCGAACGAATTTCCAACGATGATCCGTCAGATGACGAAGGCATCGTATTAGATATCAATGACGGCATAGTTCAAGGCATTGTCCAACTGGTCGCATTGGCGCGCTTTCAAACGCCTTGGCCGACGGATGAGCTAGTTGCTGAAGACATCAACACTGTGCGGGATGAAGTCGAGGTAGGTGATCTTGTCGCCGTGAATTCCTTGTACGGTTATCCAATGGCGATTGTGGTGGGGATGGATTCTATAGACCTTACCTGCGTTCTCTTAGAAGATATTGAGAAGGATGGCTTAAGTATCGTGCCTGATCACAGTGTGATTATTCTAAACCGTAATAGCGCACTGCCTAATACGTTTGCCGCTAGCGATACCGGCGAAGCTGAAGTATTTCATTAGGGCTTATTTGTTATACAGAGGTGCTGTAACTTATTAAGTCTAGGAAACACCACGTACTGGTAGTGACCTAGGGCACCTCTGAATAATGCAGCAGCGCTCGGCTTTGGCATCCTGCGTCGCCCTACCTCCTGCATCCATGCAGTCGTGCGCGTGAGTCCTATAACGCTTTAGATCGAGGCGTTGATTGAGGTTAATGGCGGGTCCTTAATAAGATCAACAACAAAGATATAAAGTGTCTATAGGCCACGCCCTTTGGGGCTTTCAGGAAAACAACATTTCTGTGTTGCTACTTTTTGACGTGACCCGCCATGCCTTCAAAGTAGCGCCTTGAACTGCCATTTTCCTGAAAGCCGCAGCCGCCACTGCATTATTCAGAGTTGCCCTAGGCTTATTTCTATCATCCGATAGAGTTGCTGTCTGACTGGCCCAGCATGTTGGGCTTCAGTCGTGACATACGACTCTATGGATGATTATCTTACGAAGGGGTACTTGGTTTTTAGTTTTCAGAATTCACTTGCGCTTGCAGGCGACGCTGCTTTCGCTCTAGTGCCATCATTCCTATAAGATCATAAAAATCTGTGCGTGCGGCATCAGCGCCATTGGCGATGACTTCAGCATGAACATCCTGTTGGTCGTTGGCTGATACTGCTTGTGATTGTGCCATCCTTATCTCCCGTCAGTCTTTAATGATTAGCGATAGCATCCCAGCATAGGCTGAGCACCATCTCTTCAGTAATCGTTTGATCTTTTAAGCCCGGTTTTGTGCGAGCCATTCGAACCAGTGTCGAAATACCGCCATAGGCGTAAACGCCCAATACTTCGTTTGGCAGATCTTTAATCTCGCCACGTGCTCGGCCTTCTTCAAATAGCGAGTGGATGCGTTCCACTATGCCGGCTTGTGCTTTGAGCTGTAACTCTTCTCGTACGTCCGGAGCCACGCCTAACTGATCGAGTAGGGCTGCATCTCGTGGTGAATCATTGAGATAGCGGTACAAATTACTCCAAATTTTTTGCAGTTGTTCACGCACGCTTCCTTGTTTGTCACAGTTGGCCAAACAAGCCTCTGTCAGACGTTCCATCTGCATGAGGTAGACCATCTCAATCAGTTCTTCTTTCGTATCGAAATACCGATAGATGGTTCCGGCTCCACAACATGCCTGTTTGGCAACAAGTGAAATCGGTGACTGCAAGCCGCACTCAGCAATGAGGTTGGCGGTAGCTTCAAGAATTTGTTCGCGTTTATCCATACTACTTTGATCCGGAGTGAACGTTCATTCTGCGCTTGTGATGCAATTTACTCAAGCGCATATTAGGTTGATTTATGAATCAGTTTGTTGCGGTGGTGCAGTTATTGGGGCGGCATTTGCATCCGCGCGTAAAGCGGAGATTAAAAACACTGCCGATAGAGAGGCCGTCAGTAAGCACACAGCCATCATTGGCATAGGGGTTCCATCATGAAGCTTGCCCCAAAGGAGTCCTGCCAGTGCGCCGCCTGAGAATTGGATAACGCCCATCAAGGCTGTTGCAGAGGCGGCCACATCTCGAAAGTGCTGCATGATAGTGCCCATGGTATTGGCAGTAATTAGTCCAAGAGAACCGACAAAGGTCATGAGAAGTGGCAAAGCAATACCTAAGGTGAAGTAATCAGGGAAGAAGCTCAGCACGACTAATGCAATGGCACTGGAGAATTGAATAGCCACACCAGTGCTCAAAAGGCGGGTAGTAGAGTAGAACTTGAGCAGTGTCATATTTAGGCGGTTCATCACCATAACTACGGCGACGTTTGCCCCAAAAAGCCAAGGGAACATGCTCGCGGATTGCTCAAAATGTTCGAGATAAAGATAGGGCGATGCAGTAATAAACACGAACATACCGCTGAATGAGCTGGCCAGCATAAAAATATAACGGCGAGCACTGCGATGCCGTATTACCTGTGCGTAACCTTCCCAAGGCTTACGTTTTACCCGCTTGTGTTTAGGGTGGCTTTCAGGCAGTTGCCATATCAAGAGTAAGATCAACACAGCGCTGTACGCGGCCAACACCGCAAAGATGGTTTGCCACTGACTGAAATGCAACACTAATGAGCCAAGCATCGGCGCAATCATGGGAGCGGCCATCATAATCATGGCAATCATAGACAGTACACGAGCAATATTCGCGCCGTCGAAGTTATCTCGAACGATGGCGGTAGAATTGACCACCGCGAGACCACCACCTACCGCTTGAACAACGCGCAGTATCAATAACTCATCAAGGCTAATGACCCAAATAAGGCTAAGGCTGGCCGCCCCAAAAATTGCTAAGCCCAAATAAATAATAGGTTTGCGCCCAAAGCTGTCAGACAGTGGACCACCTGTGATTTGGCCCAGCGCAAAACCCAACAAAAACGTACTGACGGATAATTCCACATGGTGAATATCGCTGTTCAAGCTACTCGCCATGTTGGCCATTGCGGGCAGGTACATATCAATCGCTAGCGGTGCAATTGCAGTGAGTAATGCAAGCAAGAGAGGCAGCGGTAGGCGGGATATATTGATCATGGTACACCTTGGAATTCTTCAGGCTTATATAATAGTTGTTTCTCAGTTGTATTAAGAGTGCTCAAATTTAAACGGATTGTTCATGATATCGGCATAATATTCACTAAAGAGACATAACAAGAAGAGGAGAGCGACGACGGGGAAGTATGTGGGTGGCTCAAATGATGGTCACAAAAAAGCCCCGCAATGCGGGGCTGCTGTTTGGCTAAGGGGGATAGCTTTCAGTGTTTAGCTCTGAATGCTTGGCTCAGCCCACATAATGCATTACACGTTAAAACGGAAGTGAATAACGTCGCCGTCTTTGACGATGTATTCTTTGCCTTCTAAGCGCCACTTACCGGCTTCTTTTGAGCCTGCTTCGCCTTTGTATTGAATAAAGTCGTCGTAGCCGATGACTTCAGCACGAATAAAGCCGCGTTCGAAGTCTGTGTGAATAGCCGCTGCAGCACGCGGAGCGGTAGCGCCTACTTTGATGGTCCAAGCACGCACTTCTTGAACACCTGCTGTGAAGTAGGTTTGCAAGCCAAGTAATTCATAACCGGCACGAATCACTCGATCGAGGCCCGGTTCGGTCATCCCCATTTCTGACAAAAACTCCATTTTGTCTTCGTCGTCGAGTTCGGCGACTTCAGCTTCAATTTTATTGCATACAGCAACAACAGAGGCACCTTCAGATGCGGCGATTTTATTCACTTCATCTAAGTAGGGATTATTTTCAAAACCATCTTCAGCTACATTGGCGATATACATGGTCGGTTTTGTGGTAAGCAGGTGGAAAGTACGAGCAACTTTCTGCTCGTCTTCGTCCAGTTCAATCATGCGTGCAGTTTTGCCCGCTTCGAATTGAGGAATCAGTTTTTCTAACAGGGCTTTCTGAGCAATAGAATCCTTATCGCCGCCTTTCGCAGTACGAGTAACACGCTGTAGCTGTTTTTCGCAGGAATCTAAATCCGCAAGAATCAACTCAGTGTTGATCACATCGATGTCTTCCGCTGGGTTCACGTGGTTAGCAACGTGGATAACGTTAGGATCTTCGAAGCAACGTACAACGTGAGCGATGGCATCAGTTTCACGAATATTCGCTAAAAACTGGTTCCCAAGGCCTTCACCTTTTGAAGCGCCAGCAACCAAGCCCGCGATGTCTACGAATTCCATCGCGGTGGGTACAACACGATTTGGATTAACAATCGCAGCCAATTCGTCTAAGCGTGAATCAGGCATAGAGACTAAGCCAGAGTTCGGCTCAATCGTACAAAATGGGAAGTTCTCAGCAGCAATGCCGGATTTAGTCAGTGCGTTAAATAGCGTGGATTTACCGACGTTTGGTAAGCCAACGATGCCACATTTGAAGCCCATAATATGTCCTGTAATTCGTTATACGATCTAAGTTGCGGGTATTTTACCCTTTAAACGAGTGAAGTCGATTCATCGCTTTCGCTAAATCACCTGAAATGGCATCTGGAAGTACACAGATGGCCTCGTCGATGACGTGATCTATACTTTGTTGTTCTGCTTTACTTGCTCGCCCAAGCACGTGTCCTGTGACTAATGACTTATCGCCAGGGTGGCCAATACCTACGCGTAGGCGATGAAAATCTTTTTGATTGCCGAGCTGAGCAATGATGTCACGCAAGCCATTTTGGCCGCCGTGTCCGCCACCGATTTTAAATTTGGCGACGCCTGCTGGCATATCAAGTTCGTCGTGAGCGACGAGTATTTCATTCGGTTTGATCTTATAGAAGTTCGCAAGCGCGGCAACAGATTGGCCACTGCGATTCATAAAGGTCGTTGGTAGCAGCAAAAAACATTCTTGGCCGGCGATACGACCTTTACCACTTAAACTAAAGAATTTTTTATCGGGGCTGAGGGAAATGCCTTCTTGGCGTGCGAGACGTTCAACCAACCAAGCGCCCGCATTGTGGCGGGTTTGTTCATATTCTGCGCCCGGATTACCGAGGCCAACGATAAGGCGAATAGGATCAGCCATGTAGAAGCCCTATTTTGTTAGTAATAAAAATTAGCCAATAAAAAAGCGGGGCAAGCCCCGCTTTTTTACTTAGAAGCGACGATTATTCGCCAGCTTCTTCAGTGCTTTCTTCTTCGTCAGCAGCAGCTTTCTTAGGAGCAATTACTGAAACAACAGAAGTATCGTGCTCAGGACCATGGCTCAACGCCAATGATTCAACACCTTTAGGTAGAGTCAGATCAGACAAGTGGATTGCTTGACCAAGTTCTACTTTTTCCATATCAATTTCAATGAACTCTGGAAGATCACCAGCAGTACAAATGATATCTAGGCTAGTCAGCTGGTGCATGATGCTACCGCCGCCAATTTTAACGCCAACACAAGTTTCTTCATTTAAGAAGTGTAGTGGAACGTGTGCTTTGATCTTGGTGTTCTTGCTTACACGCAAGAAGTCAGCGTGCCAAATCAATGCTTTTGCTGGGTGACGCTGAAGGTCTTTCAGAATAACCTGCTCGTCTTTGCCATCAACGCTTAGAGTAACGATTGAGCTGTAGAATGCTTCAAACTCAAGCACTTTGTTCAGTTCATTAGCTTTAAGAGTGATAGAAGTAGGCTTGCGGTCGTTACCGCCCGCTTTTCCACCGTAGATGATCGCTGGAACTAGGTTCTCGCGGCGCAGGCGGCGGCTCGCACCTTTCCCTGAGTCTTCGCGAGTAGTTGCAGATAAAGTAAAATCTGACATAGGTATTTCCTCATTTAGGATGTTAAAAACCGCCAGCATTTGCGACCAACGCGGGCGGTTGTAATGGATTGAACATTGTTGCTCAATCCGAATATCAGCTCGTTGTTCGTTTAACGGAACATCGCGCTAATGGATTCTTCGTTGTTTACGCGACGAATAGATTCTGCCAATAAACCAGCAATGGTCAGTTGACGAATGTTGCCAGTGGCGCGGGCAGATTCAGACAGTGGGATAGTGTCAGTCACTACCAATTCGTCCAATTCAGCGCTTGCTAGGCGTTCAATCGCGGGGCCGGATAGTACAGGATGTGTACAGTAAGCCACAACCTTTTTCGCGCCGAACTCTTTCAATGCTTTGGCGGCCATACACAGAGTGCCAGCGGTATCGACCATGTCGTCAACCAGTACACAGGTGCGATCGGTCACATCACCGATGATGTGCATAACTTCGGAGACATTGGCTTTAGGACGACGTTTATCAATAATGGCTAGATCAACATCAAGCTGTTTGGCGATGGCGCGAGCACGGACTACGCCGCCGATGTCGGGCGATACAATGATCAGGTCTTCAAAGCCCTGACGCTCAATATCATCCAATAAAATAGGTGAGCCATACACATTGTCTACAGGGATATCGAAGAAGCCCTGAATTTGATCAGCGTGAAGGTCGACAGTTAATACACGATCAATTCCTGAACCTGACATCATGTCGGCAACGGCGCGCGCTGAAATAGGCACTCGGGCGCTTCGTGGACGACGGTCTTGGCGAGCGTAACCGAAGTAAGGAACCACCGCAGTGATTCGGCTAGCAGAAGCACGACGCAGGCCATCAGCCATGAGCAGAACTTCCATCAGGTTGTCGTTGGTAGGTGCACACGTTGGTTGCAGAATGAAAACGTCTTTACCACGAACGTTCTCATTGATTTCAACCGTGATTTCGCCATCGCTGAATTTATCAACGGTCGCCTCACCTAGAGGAATGTCGAGACGCTCGACAACGAGTTTAGCCAGTTCCGGATTGGCGTTACCGGTAAATACCATTAGCTTAGACACAGGCGTCCCCTAGATGTATAAATTTTGAATGATGGAAGGATATAGAATTGGCTGAGGTGGCAGGGATCGAACCTGCGAATGACGGGATCAAAACCCGTTGCCTTACCACTTGGCGACACCCCAGCAACTTTAAGACGGTCTGAATAATACCTTATGCGTTATCGAAAGATTAGTTCCTTTCGCAACGAAGGCCACATATTCACCCGGTAGCTGGTCAGAAACAAAGTTTGCTTCTTTCTCAGAACCAAAGCTTGAAAATATGCAAGCTCCAGTGCCCGTCATCTTAGCAAAGGAAAATTTATTTAGCAAATTCAATGTCTTACCTATTCCTGGGTACAACATTGAGACAATCTGCTGGCAGTCATTTCTGCCCCCTTGCTTCAACGCGGTGCGAATATTAATGGCGGGAGTATCCCTTGTCAAACCCTCATGCTGAAATATTTTTCCGGTGTCGACATGAACGGGTGGGCAGACGACCAAATACCAAGGTTCAGGCAGCTCAGGAACCGGCGTTAAATGCTCACCAACGCCTTCAGCAAACGCCGCCTGGCCACGAACAAATACAGGTACATCCGCACCAAGGGCTAGGCCTAATGCGGCTAGTTCATCAAAACTTAGATCGAGATCCCATAATTTATTCAGCGCTAGAAGAGCAGTGGCGGCATCGGAACTGCCACCGCCTAAGCCACCGCCCATAGGCAGGATTTTTTTTAGCTCAATATCTGCGCCACACACCTTGTTGCTCTTTTGCTGCGATTTTTCTTGCAGCATTCGTGCTGCTTTGATGATGAGGTTGTCTTCAAACGGGACACCGGCAATTTCAGGCGATAGGGTTAATTTGCTATCAGAGCGCTGGCGGAATGCTAATTCGTCGCCGTAATCTAAAAATTGAAACAGAGTTTGCAGGTTGTGATATCCGTCATCTCTGCGCCCTATGATGTGCAAGAAAAGGTTGAGCTTGGCCGGTGCGGGAACGCGTAGCCAGTGCTGCGCTTGTTGTGAATGCGGAGTCGTCGCTGACTCAGTCAGGCGGTCGTCAGTCATGCAAGGTCCACTCGCGTATTGAGAAGGTAAAACGAAAGTCGTGGCCACTCACTTTGACTAACCCCGGCAACCAATAGCCGTTTTGGCGTGAGTATCGTTTGTAGGTGATTTCCCAGCCATGCTGGGTCATTTTGCTCAATAATCCGGTGTCATCAAATTCAGTAACGGCTTTGGCGCCGGGACTTGGCTGTCCTTTTACCCAATAGCGAATATCCGACACTGGGAAGTTCCAGCCTAGGTAAAGCAACATGAGTTCTTCCGGAGATTTGGCATCGCGAGGACTGTCCCAGCCGGGCAAGGTCAGCTCGGCACGATCTTTGTCGCCGCTTAGGCGTGTGGCACCTTGGCCTAATGGTCCGGCAATGTAGATATCAAATTCACGTTTGTTTTGCTTCCAGTCAAGGTAGCCGGTGGCGCTGTCGTCCGGCGTGCGTACAGACATCTTGCCGCGCACTTGCCAGTGCTGCACCTTATTTAACTGGGATTGCAAAGTGTCTTTGCCGCCAGTGGGTAGCATGGAAGCGCAACCACTTTGTAGCAGAACGAGGAGTAGGAAGCTAACCCCTAATAGCTGGCGTTTGATGTGCATCATTACAGTTGCTCAACACCCAGACGTTCTAAGGTTTCATTAATGATGGCACTGTCTGGCTGCAGCTTTAGGCCTTCTTTCCAGACCTCAACGGCCATGTCTTGATTATCGGTAGCCCAGTACCACTCACCTAAATGAGCGGCAATTTCGTGATCCTTCATCTTATTCCAAGCATCTAATAACAGTGGGCCCGCTTCATTGATTCTTCCTTCACGGAAATATAGCCAACCAAGGCTGTCTATCATGGCTGGATTGTCAGGTTGAAGGGAAAGCGCCTTTTCGATTAGTGGTTCAGCCTCATCAAAGCGATTAGTTTTGTTCGCTAAACTGTAGCCGAGTGCGTTAAGCGCTTCGGCATGATCAGGATGTTTACTGAGTAAATGTCGTAGGTCGCTTTCTAATTTGGCTAAATCTCCCATGCGCTCTGCCAACATTGCTCGGGTGTATAACAAATTAGCGTTATCCGGCGACGCTTCTAGCGCTACGGTGAGCGATTGGATTGCGTCTTCTTGCCGCTCAGCACGAATCAGTAGTTCGGTTTCGATGCGCATGAGTTCGGTTTTGTATTTAGGGAATGCCTCACTACGTTCGTTGATGTAGGCGATAGCGGTATCAGTGTCTTGGGTGTCTTCTAATAATCGAGCAGCGGCAAGCTGAGCGGGTAGAAATTCACGACTCTCGCCAACTTGGCGGAAGTGAGACAGGGCTAAATCCGTATTTTCTTCTGTCGCTGCCATATCGGCTAAGTAGTAATGTGCTTCGCTTACATTTTGCTCGGATGTTAATAGATCGTTTAAAAGCTTTCTGGCGCCGTCGGCATTGCCTAGCTCTTTTTCGAGCAAGGCGAGAGATAACATGATTTGGGGGTCATTAGGGAAGCGGTGGTTGATCTCGATAAAGGCGTCACGAGCATCTTTTATACGTTCAGCTTCGAGCATTGTGCGGGCACGTAAAAGCGCAATTTGTTTGTTGTCTGGATGTTCATCATGAAGATCATCAAGCCAATCGTTAGCTTCGTCTATGCGTTTAGCGATAATTAAGATCCGAGCTTTCTGAATGGCTGCCGGTAGTAGCTCGGGGGAGTGTTTTAGGGCGACGTCAATGTGCGCTACCGCGACATCGGTCCGCGACAATGACTGTTCTAAAATTGCACGTGCGTAGTAAATGTTGCCTTCTTTCGGATAGGTTTGAGTGAGTGACTCAAGCCTAGCGAGTTGTTGCAGGCGAATGTCATTTTCTGAAACCACCGTGGCGGCCGCAAAAAAATCAAACTGGGGGACGCCGGTCATTTCGAATAATCGAACGTACAAATCCAGGCTTTCTTCGTAACGTTTTTGTCCCAAAGCCACTTGAGCTGCAGCTTGAACGGCGCCGGGATCGTTTGGTTCAACTTCTAACCAGATGGCGCTCGCTTCGGCGGCAAAGTTTCCGGCACCAACATATTGCGCAATGCGCAATGCTCGCTCCGCCACATTGGGATCACGTGTTTTACGCGCCTGATCCAAGTAATGGAATAGGGACACATCATAGCGTTGGCGCTGGCCTGCCATCTCGGCAATAAGCAGTGAGTACATGGTTGCAGCAGGAATAGGGCGGTACTCAACTTCAGGAGTCTCGGCATTAAGCTCCGAGGCCGCTAAATTGTGGGTGTTGGAGTCGTTCCCTTGCAGTGCAGCACAGCCGGTGAGGACTATGGTTGCTAGGCCTGCGGTGACGCTGCGAGTGGCAGTAGGGAGTACTTTAGAAAGCACTTTAGAGAGCACTTTCTTTTTAGCTTCCTGCCAAAAATTATCGCCAATGATGTTTGAAAAGAGTACTGAGTCTGATGACATATAATGGATAAACCTAATGAATCTGGTGTTATTTAGAGTCAGATAGCTGGGTAAGTCAAAGATTTCGGGCGCAAATTCTGCCACAGATGTTTATAATCGCCGCTTTTACACGGGGAATTTTGGCCGTCAGAATGAGTATTTGGACTCTAGGTATTAATCATAAGACAGCTCCGGTAGAAGTGCGCGAACGTGTAGCCTTCGACCCTGCCTCTATGAATTTGGTTCTAAAAGACCTCCAAGAACTCGAGTGCGTGTCAGAAGTGGTGGTACTTTCCACCTGTAACCGTACCGAAATTTACTGCACTGCAGATGATCGTTGCCCTGAGCGCATTGCGCAGTGGCTGCATGCCAATCATGATATTGAGCGCGCTGATCTTGATGCTTCTCTTTATGCCCTGACCGATGACAATGCCGTGGCGCATACCATGCGTGTGGCCAGTGGTTTAGATTCGTTAGTGCTCGGTGAGCCACAAATTCTAGGGCAAATGAAATCTGCATTTGCCGTCGCACAAGAAGCCGGAACCACGGGCACTGAGCTGGGTCGTTTATTTCGCCAGACGTTTTCGATTGCCAAGCGTGTGCGCACCGATACAGCGATTGGCCAGAATCCTGTGTCCGTGGCGTTTGCCGCGGTGCGTATGGCGCAACATATTTTTGCCGACCTCAAAAACAGTCGTGCCTTGTTGATTGGTGCGGGGGAGACCATCGAGTTGGTGGCTCGTCATTTACGCCATGCTGGCGTTGAACATATGACGTTAGCCAATCGTACCTTGGCGCGAGCGCAGAATTTAGCGCAAGAGTTTCACGCGGAAGCCGTGTTGCTGGAAGATATTCCGATGGTGCTTTCTCAGGCGGATATTGTCATTTCTTCTACTGCCAGCCCGTTACCGATTTTAGGTAAGGGGATGGTCGAGAAAGCATTGAAGAAGCGTCGTCATAAACCCATGTTTATGGTGGATATCGCAGTGCCACGAGATATCGAACAAGAAGTCGGTGATTTATCGGATGTGTACTTGTATACGGTGGATGATTTACGCGACATTATTGAAGAAAACGTTCGCTCTCGCGAAGACGCTGCCAAGCAGGCAGAAGAGCTGATTGAAGCGGGCGTTGAGCATTTTATGCGCGAGCTAAAAGCGCTGGATGCCGTCAGTACATTAACGGATATTCGCACTCACGTTGAAGTACTGCGCGACGAACAATTAGAAAAAGCGCTGCGCCAGATTCAAAACGGTGCAGACCCTGAAAAAGTATTACGTACCTTTGCTCATACGCTGGGTAATAAAATATTGCATAAACCTATGACGGCGCTTCGCCGCGCTGGCTCTGAGGGACGTATTGACGTTCTAGACTGGAGCCGGGAACTGTTTGATCTGGATAATCGCTCCGAATGAAGTCTTCAATATTACATAAGCTCGAAACCCTTCGTGATCGCTACGAAGAAGTGGGGCATCTGCTATCAAGTCCCGACATCATCTCTGACCAAGACAAGTTCCGTAATTTGTCAAAAGAGTACAGCGAACTTGAAGAGGTTGCTGCGGCCTATACCGATTACGAACAAGCCCAGGCGGATTTTAATGAAGCTGAGGTGCTCGCGTCGGATGAAGATCCAGAAATGCGTGCGATGGGGCAGGATGAGCTGCAAGCCAGTAAAGAGCGCATGGCTGAATTACAGGCGAACATTGAAATTCTGTTACTGCCAAAAGACCCAGACGATGGCCGTAACGTAATAGTGGAAGTGCGTGCAGGCACCGGTGGTGATGAGGCGGCGATTTTTTCCGGTGATTTGTACCGCATGTACACACGTTTTGCTGAGACTCAAGGCTGGCGTACCGAAATGCTTAACTCGAATGAGGGTGAGCATGGTGGCTTTAAAGAAGTCATTATTCGTATTAGTGGTACCGATGTGTATTCGTGTTTGAAGTTTGAGTCTGGTGCTCACCGTGTGCAGCGTGTTCCGGCGACAGAAAGCCAAGGGCGCATTCATACGTCGGCGTGTACTGTGGCGGTGATGCCAGAAGTCGAAGACGAAGCTGAAATCGACATTAACAAGAACGATCTACGTGTGGATACTTTTCGTGCCTCAGGCGCGGGTGGTCAGCACGTGAACAAAACCGACTCTGCCATTCGATTAACGCACTTACCAACCGGCTTAGTGGTTGAGTGTCAGGACGAGCGCTCGCAGCATAAGAACCGTGCAAAAGCGATGGCCTTATTAGCCACACGCTTGCGTGATGCGCAGCGCCAAGCAGCCCATGCAGAACAAGCGGCTACGCGCAAGAGCCTTGTTGGCTCGGGGGATCGCTCGGAGCGTATTCGTACTTATAATTATCCACAGGGCCGAGTCACGGATCATCGTATCAACCTGACGCTCTATAAGCTGGATGAGATTGTGCAAGGCGATCTATCCGCTGTGATTGAACCATTAATTCAAGAACATCAGGCGAACTTACTGGCTGAGATGTCAGGTCAGTGAGTTTGACCGTCGCTGACTGGCTCAAACAGGCGCAAGCCTGTTTATTGAATGCAGGCAGCGACAGCCATCGTTTAGACGCCGAACTGCTGTTAATGCATATCCTGCAAGTGAATCGCGCCTGGCTGTTTACCTGGCCAGAAAAAGAATTATCCCCAGACCAAACCTCGCAATTAGCTGAATTACTTACTCGTCGCGCTCAAGGTGAGCCAGTGGCGTATCTGATTGGTGTGCGAGAGTTTTGGTCGTTGCCATTAAAAGTCGCACCTTCAACGTTAATTCCACGTCCCGATACCGAAACACTGATTGAATGGGCGTTGGAGTTAGTATTGCCTGAGAATACGCGCGCTGTTGATCTAGGAACAGGCACAGGCGCGATTGCCTTAGCCTTAGCCAGTGAGCATCCAACATGGCAAGTATCCGCGGTTGAATTTAATTCAGAAGCAGTTGAGCTAGCCCGAGAAAATGCCGAGCGTTTGGGTTTCGCTGTAACGGTGGAACAGGGCAGTTGGTTTGAACCGGTTCAAGGCACCTTTGATTTAATCGTCAGTAATCCTCCTTATATAGATCCGAATGATCATCACCTAAATGAAGGCGATGTACGTTTCGAACCGCGCTCCGCCTTAGTGGCAAACCATGCGGGCATGAGCGACCTCAAGCACATCATTGCGACGGCACCTAAATATCTTAATGCAAACGCTTGGTTGTTGTTGGAACACGGTTATGATCAGGCTGATGCGGTATGTGACTGCTTACGTCAGCATGGGTTTGTCGATGTCGAAAATCGCCGTGATTTAGGGGATCAACCACGTATTAGTGGAGGCCGCTGGACTGGCCGTTGGGTCGGACACTGTGTTGCTAAGAGAACCGGGGACGAATGATATGAAAGACGATCAGCTCCTACGCTATAGCCGCCATATTTTGTTGCCTCAACTCGATATTGAAGGGCAGCAAGCCATAATGAGTGCGCACGTTATGATCATAGGCTTAGGTGGCTTGGGTTCCCCTGTGGCTTTGTATCTTGCGGCAGCCGGGGTCGGTGAATTCACGCTCGTGGATGATGATAGCGTTGAGCTCACTAACTTGCAGCGACAGATTGCACACAACACACACACTCTGGATTTGAGTAAGGTCGAGTCTGCGAAAACATCAATGTTAGCGATGAATCCAGAGGTGACAGTACATTGCCATCCTGTGCGGGCCGATAACGAATGGCTCTGCCAACACCTTAATGGTGTTACTTTGATGGTGGATTGCAGCGACAACGCAGATATTCGTTATGCCATGAACGACGCTGCGCTAGCAAAAAATATCCCTTGGGTATCGGGCGCGGCCGTCGGGTTTGCCGGGCAAGTCGCAGTATTTGATCCTAGGGAAGAGAACTCCCCTTGTTATCGTTGTTTGTATCCCGCTCTTTCTGATGACGTTTTGTCGTGTGCAGAAAGCGGCGTGCTTTCTCCTGTAGTGGGGGTAATTGGTAGCCTACAAAGCACAGAAGCGCTGCGCTTAATTACCAAATTTGGAGAAAAGCAACACGGGTGCTTGCATACCTGGGATGCGCTTGCTGGAGATTGGCGGCGCTGGAAATTAAGCCAGCGTGAAGTCTGTATGTGTTGTGAGAATATTGACTAGGCCGATTCGCTAGGGAACCTCTGAAAAATGCAGTGGCGGCTGCGGCTTTCAGGAAAGTGACAGTTCAAGGCGCTACTTTGAAGGCATGGCGGGTCACGTCAAAAAGTAGCAACAC
>NVWL01000081.1 GCA_002733645.1 Oceanobacter sp. | reverse complement strand
CCCCAGACCCCCCCCCTCCTGGCACGCTTCGCGCCGGGCGGGAGGGCACACGAACCCACAGCCCTCGACCACTACCAGCAACACACAACAAAATCACCGCTTCCGACAACACCACCACCACCAACAACAACAACAACAACAACAACACTTCAAGCCCACTCTACAACAGCAGCACGACCATCGTGACTACGTACAACACACACGTCCGCATTTCCACTCGCCTCGCATCTCTCGTCCGTCTCGCTTCTGTCGTCCGCATGCTTCTCGTTCTGGGGGGCATTGAGCAACACCCTGGCCCCAAGGTGGGGGCGCCGAAACGCGAGGCCGCCTCGCCCTCCAAGCGTCGGGGGCCCTCGCCGCGCTCCGCCACCCCAGCCACTGCTGTTGCCACTGCCACGACGGCTCGCGAACGCGCGACGGCTCTTGGTATTCTCTTGCCTCGCGTCCGTCCCCGCATTCGCCTCTCCCGCCGCCTGACGCAGCCCGAACGCCCGGACGCCCCAGACGCCCCGGACGCCCCGGTCGAGGACCCGGATGTCCGCCGCCTGGAGGCGTTCGCTGCCAGCTGCCCCGGCATCGCCCGCTTCGCCCCCCACATGGCCGAGGCTCGCGCTCTGCTCCGCCCGGCGGACACCTTCTTTGCGCCCCTCGCCGCCATCAACGTGGATGTTGTGGCGGGCCTCGCAATGGGTGCCCTTGCCATCGCCCGACCTGACCTTTTCGCACCCGCACCCGCCCCTGTGCCGGCCTCGGCTGCAACCTCCTCGTGGTTGGCGGCCGTTGCCGCAGCCCCCGCACGCCCCCCACCGGATCCTTTATGGCTGGCCACAGTGTGCGTGGACTTTGTTCGCGGGGTCTGCGCTCGGCCCGTGTGCCGCCATACGCACCCGTCGGGGCCTGACCTTACGCTCCTTCAGGCCCGTGAAGGACCGAAGAAAATCGCCGCTCCTTGCCTCGCCTCGATCGCTGGCCAATGCCCAGATGGTGCCGTTGGCTGCCGATATGGTCATCTTGCGCCAGCAGCCGTCACAGCCGCCCGGACCTGTGTGGCCAGGGGTGCTCGCCTGCCTCCTACGACCTGGCGCACCACCTGTACTGAATTTGTTGCCGCTTGTGCCGCCGCCCCGGTTGCACCTGAGCCCACTCGCCTCCCGGCAGAACGCCTCTTTGAAACACCTTGCATTGATTTCATCGCCGGTGCCTGCTCTCGCCCCGTCTGCCGCCGTCCTCACCTCACTGGCGAGGAGCTCGTTGCTGCCCGTGCCCGCCTGGCCGCCCACAAGGCGGTCAAGAGCAACTTCGTCTGCCGTCGCCTCTTGGGTGGCACCTGCCCGCACTCTGCGGCTGGTTGCCCCCATGCCCACCCGACCGACCCGGCACTGCTTGCGGCCGCCCGTGCCGCAGCGGCTCAAGGGAAGGTTTTGCCGTCGCTCGCTCCTCCCCGCCCGCAGCGCACCTCATCTTCTGGTGCCCTGCCGGCCCGCAACGCGACCTCGCAGGTAGCCGTTCGGGCTGCTGTGGGGTCGACGGAATCAGAAGATGCCTGCGCCGCCGTGGCGGCCGTGGCGGCCCTGCAGCTGGTCTCCTCGTGCTTTGCCTCTGTGGACCCTTGGGTTCACAAGCTCGCGACAGCCTGCCGTGGCGGCGGTGCGGATGCGTCCGTGCTTTTCGGGTCCCTGGCTGCCCTAGCGGCGGTTGGGTGCACGGAGAGTACCGACCCGTCCCCACCCACCACGATTGCTCCTGCATCGGTCTGCCTCTGGCATGGCCCTGCCCCTGCCCCCACCGCGATGGTGGTGATGCTGAACCTGCCGGGGGGCGCTGGGCATTGGTCGTCCTTTGCGCGCGTTTCTCGGGGCTGGGTGCCCCTGCAGAAGGAGCCGACGTTCTTCCGCCGCCTCCCCAAGGCGGACATCGTGGTCTCTGTCCTTGCTGGCCCCGGGCCTTTTCCGCGCCGTGCTCTTGGCGCCGACGCGCGCCAGCTGGTCGGGGACCCCCTCGCTTGCTCGCCCCGTTCGCCCCTGCGCGATGCCGCCGCAGACCTGCCCTCGCCTTCGGCGTTGCCTGCCCCGCCGCAATGGGCGCTACAGTCTCTGGCCGCTGTGCGGGAGGAGGCGCACTTTGCATCTTGTCCGGCGCTCGTCGCGGCACTCGGTTTCGTCTCGTTTGCACGCTGCCTCCGGGCGTTCCCTGCGTCCTCGGTATCTTGGGCTGGGGGCGCACCCCAGATCACTGCTTGGCCTGCCACGGCGGCGATGGATGTTCTCCCCTTACTGGCCGCATTGCCTGCCCGCCCACCCCTCGTTGGCTGGGACCCGCGTTCGTTCTCTTGGCCGTCGGTTGACTCCACCGTTGTGCTTCCCTGCGGTACCACTGCCCGTGTTCTTGCCGTTCGGCCCTGCGTCGCGGAAGTTGAGGCACACTGCGGTGCCACACTGCAACTCGTGCGGTCAGTGGTCCCCCTTTCTGCGTGCCGCCCTGCACCACCGCCACTGCCGACACCGTCGACACCACCAACACCGCCAACACCGCCGACACCGCCGGCACCGCCTGCACTTCGGTCACCACCGGCCCTGCCCAACCAGCCACGTACTCTTCGCCTTGCCCGGCCACGGACGCCCCATGTGGGTATCCTGTCGTGGAACGCACGCTCGGTGGTGGCCCGTGGGGCCTGCCTCCTTGACATCTTGGCCCTCAGCCCTGACGTCCTCCTCCTGCAGGAGGTCTGGAGCTGGCCTGCCGCACTCGCTGCTCGCGTTTCTCGGGCGGGGTTCGACGCCTTCGTCTCTCTTCGGCCTTCGGGTCCTGGTGGTGGTGTGGGCATCTTGGTTCGCCGCTCCTTCGGCTCGTCGGCTGCTGTCCCTCTGGGCCCCCTGCCGGCAGGGGCGGAAGCGATCGCCTGCTCTGTTGCCCCGTGCTCGCCGTCCTCGCCCTCTGCGACCCTGCGGGTCGCGAGTGTTTACTGCGCCCCTGGAACGCATTTGGAGGATCGTGGTGGCATGCATGCGTGTCTCTCTGCACTGGCGACGGCGGAGATCTCTGTCGCCGGGGGCGATTTCAACGCTTCATCCCCGTTGTGGTGCGCCGCCACTGCTGCCCCTTCCGAGTACGGTGCGGCCCTCGCCGACGCCATCGCGGCTTCACCCTTCGTTGTGGCTGCCCCCTCCGGCCCCACGCACGCCGAAGGCCGTGTGCTGGACTTCTTTCTGCTGCCTCCCCCGATTGGCCCGTGCTCAGTCCTCCCACACTCGTTCGGGAGCGACCACCGCCCAGTGTGGGTAACTGTTGGAGCGCCTGTCTCGCGCCTTGTTCGCTGGGTCCGGCCGTTCGTCCCCTGGCGTCGCCTTTCGGCCGCGGACTGGGCGCGTTTCTCGGCCTGCCTCTCCGCCTTCCGTTGGCGGCAACGCGGCCGCATCGATCGCCGGTGGGCGACCTGGCGCTACCGCCTCTTGGCCGCCATCTCACTTCTACCGCACTGCGTCCCCCGCGCACCACGCCTCCGCTTGGGTCCGGCACCGTTGGCGGCTGCAGCTGCTTGGGCAGCCCCTGAGGCGACGGCCTCCCGCATTCGTGCGGCCGAAGCAGCGGCGGAAGCTGCATCGTCGGCACTGTTCGCTCGTCGTTGCGCGTCAGCCTCGCCCTGGCACCTGTGGCGGAGTGTCGGTGTACTTGCCCGCTCTGCCCCCCTCGAGGGCACCACCTCGGCGCCTGCGCAGGCCGCTCGCTTTGCCGCCCTCTTTGGCGCCAAGCACGGTGCCGGCACCGTCCCGCCCGCAGTTGTCCTTCCCCCGCCGGATGGGCAGGCTCCACCGACAGTCACCCCAGCAGAACTCCTTTTCGCCCTCCGCCGCCAGCGCGCGTCAGGGGCCGCGGACCCGGATGGTTTCTCGCCGTGCCTTCTTCGCCGGCTCCCGACGCCCGCGGTGGATTGGTTTGCCGCCTTCATCTCGGCCTCCTTCGCCTCGGGTTGCTTTCCTTCTGCCTGGCTGGCGGCGGTCGCAACCCCCCTGCCCAAGACGCTGGAGCCTGCGACCTTTTCTGGCTTCCGACCTGTCTGCCTTGTCTCGCTGTTCGGTCGGCTCGCTGAGCGAGTCCTGCTGGCCCGTCTTGCCCCACTGCTGCCCCCTGAGCCCGAGCAGTTCGGTTTTTCCCCTGGGCTCTCTGGGGAGATGGTGGTTGCTCGTGTTGTTGCGGCGGGGGAGAAGACGTCGCGTGCCTCTGTTCGTGTCGGCTCGGCTGAATGCCGCCGTGACCCCCGCCCCTGGCACCGCTGCACTCTCCTGGGCGCTGCCCTGGACTTGTCGGACGCCTTCTGCTCGGTTTCACCTGCTCTGTTGTGCCGTTTGCTTGTCGCTCGCGGCGTGCCTGCCTGGGCGGTACGCTGGATCGCGGCCTCCCTGTCTGGTCGCTCGCTACGGGTCCGTTGGCGTGGCGTCCTCTCGCCTGCAGTTTTGCTTCCTCTCGGTTTCGGCCAGGGGACCATCACGGGCCCTCTCTTCTGGAGGGTGGTGGCTGACTCGGCCTCGTCTGTCGTCCGCCCGGTGCTGACACGGTGTTTGCGCGAGCGAGGCTCGGCAATCATCGACGCCGGCTTTGGGTGGGTGGCAGACGATTACACTGTGTGGGTCGGGGCGTGGTCGGTGGAGGTGGCCCGGAACGTGCTCGGTGTCTTGGCTGGGGCGTTTGCTGGGTGGGCCGAGGGCCACCAACTTACGCTCTCGCCCAAGTCCACTGGGTTCTTTCTTGGTCGCCCGCCACCTGATGCGCTGCGCCTCCGTGTCGGGCCCCTCACCTTGCGCTTCGCCGCCTCCTTCCGACTGCTAGGAGTGGTGGTGGACTCTGCCCTCTCGTTCACCCAGCACGCCGCGGCGGTGAAGGCGGAGGTGTGCCTCGCGCTCGCCCGCCTCAAGCTCGTCTCGCCGTTTCTGCCGCCCGCCTCTCTTCGCGTCTTGCTCGTTGGCGCGGTTCTGTCCCGCCTGCTCTTCGCTGCCCCCCTTTGGTGGCCCTTTCTCTCAGTGGCGCTCCGCGAGTCCTTGTCCGCGTTGTTGGTGGCGGGTGCCCGCACCGTCACGGGCTGCATCGGCACTGCGGTGTCAGCGGCGGTGCTGGCGGAGGCTTCCTTGTTTGCTCTGCCGGTGTTGGTATCGTTGGCGGGTGGTCGGTTTGCTGCGCGTGTGCTGCGCATTCCGGCCCTCCTCCTCCCCCTCACCTCACCCCTCGTTGCCCCACAAGGCAGCTGCTACCGCGCTTCACCCCCTGCACCCGACTCTTCGTTTGCTGCTTCCTTCCTCTTGGCCCCCTTTGTTGTGCCTCGTGCGCCATTGCGGCCTCCTCCTCCTACTCTCCCCGCCACCGTCCCTCTGATACGCTTCTTTCTCCGTTCGGAGTCGGATACCGTCTGCCGGACGTCTTCTGCTCCTGCCCGTCTTGCGGCGTCTCTCTCCTCCCTCCGCTCCGCAGGCGAGGCTTCGGCCTTGTGTGTGTGTGATGGCTCGGTGGATGGGGCTCGCTCGGGTTGTTCGGCTTTGTTGTTCACTGGGGCTGTGGGGGATGCGCCGGCGCCGCTGGTGGCTTCGGCTGCCAGTGCTGGCCGCTTCGCCTGCAGCTTCAGCGCGGAACTTCGTGCTGTCTTGTTGGGAACCTCAGGCGGGGCGGATGATCTGGTCGGTCTGCAAGTCGCGGATGATACTGGGATTGCGCTGGCGAC
>NVWL01000080.1 GCA_002733645.1 Oceanobacter sp. | reverse complement strand
CATTGATCTTATTAGTGCAGAAAATTGGCAATAGTGCCTTCTGATCGGTAAGTTATTATGCGGCAAATAGTGGCGCTTTTACGCCGGCACCAACAATAGAGTGGGTTGATAATGACTTGCAAAGTTTACCGCATCAAATGGCCTTTGAAATTGTGTTTATGTATTGTGAACACACTGCAACATTAGATTTATATGCAAGGAAAAACACTAAAAACAAACCTCATTTACAAGAGCTTTTCGCTTTATATATTTTAAAAGCTAAATTAACTAACTTTACTCCCTGCGTTGAAAGTAAAAAGTATGATCTTGAGCCTATTTTTGAAGCGGGATTTGAATTTAACATTCCTGATAAGTCAGATATTTATACCATTCAAATAATATCAGCAGAAGTCACTTGTAATAATGATCCCACAATCCATTTACTGGTGAGTATATTCCCTGATAAAAATAAATATGCTGTACGCGATAGGTTAGTAAAAGTACGTTCACAAACTGAATATATTAGTGCCGTAAAGTTAAAAGTTTTTTTTAAACCTAATTCAGTGAAAACCAAACCAGCTAGAGTAGTATCAATATCACTGCCTGATAAATGCAGTTTAGGCTGTAGTGATGATGATATATTAATTGAAGAAATTTTAGCAGCTTCAGGCATAGAACCTGAGCCATTAAACTTGAGCTTACCATGCATGTAGATCAGGTTTTATTATTACTATTAAATTCTCTATCACTAAAGAGTCATAAACTTGTTTTAAGCTGGTATTCGGTTAACTTATGGCAAGAGCAAGCATTTACCTTAATGCTTGCTAATAAGCTGATAACGCCTGTTTCAAAAGCAAAGACCATTCAATGCCGGTATTGTGAAAAAAATTGTACTCTTGATGTAATACCGCATTCATATCCTAATAAAACTCGTTATTATGCTGTTTGTGAAGAACCTATTATGCATGAGCAAGTGGGGCGAATGACAATACCACCTGAACAACTTAAACAGTGGCAAATAACCATTAAACAATTAGCGGTACTTATTGCTGAATTATTGGGTTTATCTTCTGATATTAGCTATAAAGCTGATCAAAAGAGCATTTCACTAGGTGCGTTATCAAGTAAAGCAGGGCGTAAAAGTGTTGTGTTAAATGTAGAACCGCTAACACTGGTTGTTAATCAAAGTATCTTACCTATTAATGAGCTTTTATACTTCGACTTAAATTCAAGTAACAAACTGATGTTAGACAAAGCTAAAATAGATCATGCGATCAATATTAAACAACCGCCAACCGCTAAAAATTACAGTCCAAATATTGATAAAAAAGAATTACGAAAAGCTAAAACGCAAGCCATGTATCAAAGCTGGCAAGAAGAGTACGAAAAGCTTAAACGTGAAAACCCTAATAAACCAAATCAGCCTAAAAAAACTAAAGGCTGGTACGCTTATAAAATATCAAAAATGCCAATAGCACAGGGCGGTAGTGCTGCAAATATCACAAGAGTTTTAAAAAATTAAAGAAACTTAGGGGAAAACATTTCCCCGATAGAATACCCCAACCTCTATAGCCTAGCGCTAAAAAAAACAATTTTTCTAAAAAAAACATAAACCATTAAAGCCTTGCCATACGTGGCTTTGGTGTTTTTAATACCCGTGTTATATCCCCTAAATCCCCTCGTTAAGCTCGCAGTTCATTCATTGCACAACTAAGAGTACTTAACATGTCTAACAAAATAATTCGTTTACCAGAAGTTAAAAACATAACAGGTTTATCAAGAAGCTCCATTTACTTACGGATGAGTAAAGGGAAATTTCCTAAAAGCATTTCATTAGGTGATCGTGCTATTGGCTGGCTTGAAGAAGATGTAAACCAATGGCTTGAACAATGTATCGCCCAAAGTAAAAAATAAGGGGTAATTTATGAAACGAACTCATAACCCTAACAAGAGCCAGATCCACCGTAGTTATACGGTTGAGGATGTTGCTTTGCGTTTTGGAGTGCATAAACGAACGGTACGAAATTGGATCAAAAAAGGTTTAGCTATTTGTGATGATAAACGTCCGTTACTTATTTTAGGCACAGAGCTAAGACTATTTTTACAGCAACAAAGAAAGGTGCATAAACGTAAATGTAAGCCTTCAGAGCTTTATTGTTTGAAGTGTCGAGAGCCAAGATTGCCAGAGCAATACACTATCGAATTTATCGAAGAAACAAGCACAAAAGGTCGCGTGATGGCTGCTTGTTCTGTGTGTAATTCGTTAATGAATAAATACTTCAAATTAGAAAATTTAACCTCAATTCAGCGAGATCTAGCGGTGATATTACCGCTACAACAAAAACACATAGGTTAGATAGCTAAACCCTTCCTGAATTGTACTTTAAACTAATGAGGTGAAACGATGAATAAGCACAACCCAAACAATGTAAGAATTAACCGTAAATATTGCATCTATTTAAAAGAAGCTAAGCGACAAGATGAATCGTCAATTGATGGTGTTGCAAAAGCGATAAATCGCTTTGAACAATACACCAAATTTAAAGATTTTAAATTGTTTCATCATCAACAAGCGATGAGCTTTAAAAAGCATTTAACCAACCAGAAAAATGCAACAACCAATAAGCCATTAAGCAAGGCAACTTTGCATACTACATTACGCCATTTAAAAAACTTCTTTCAATGGCTATCGAGAGAAACGGGTTATAAATCACGTATTAATTACAGAGATACTGAATACTTTAATTTTTCAGAAAAAGACACGCGCATAGCAACGGCTAAACGTAAAAAGCCAGTACCTAGCCCTGAGCAAATCATTAATGTATTAGATAACATGAACGATACTACGGCTATTGAAAAACGGAATAGGGCATTAATCGCATTTACTTTACTAACAGGGGCAAGAGATAGCGCCTTAGCATCATTAAAAATCAAGCATGTTTTTTTACATGAAAATAGACTGTTTCAAGATGCCAGAGAAGTAAAAACCAAATTTAGAAAAACGTTTAATACTTACTTTTTCCCTGTAGGTGAATTACCGCTAAATATAGTAAAAACATGGATCGAATATTTAACCAAAGAATTATTATTTAGCCCAGATGATCCATTATTTCCGAAAACTAAAATGGTGGTGGGTGATGACAGAAGGTTTAAAACTGGCGGTTTACTTCGCGAACAATGGAAAAATGCCGATCCTATACGAAAAATATTCAAACAAGCTTTTGAAAATGCTAATTTGCCGTATTATAACCCGCATAGTTTCCGTAATACGTTAGTAAGACTAGGCGAGCAACAATGCCAAAGCCCTGAGCAGTTTAAAGCTTGGAGTCAAAACCTAGGCCATGAAGGGGTATTAACCACGCTATATAGCTATGGTGAAGTGCAGGACTACCGACAAGCTGAGATATTTAATAAGGCAAGAGAGCCAAAAGGGGAGTTATCCCCAGAAAAACAAACTATGCTTGATGCAATGGTTAAGCAGTTAAGAGAAAGTTTATAGTGTAGGAGTTTGTGTTAAACGGTGACAATAGTTTTAATACATGGCATAAATGGTGGGTAATAATATTTTTAATATAGTTAATGGATGAGCAATTGAAATTACCCAAACATAATGAATTAAGATTCCCAATTCTTAAAGAACTAGCAGAAGGGCAAGAATTAACGGCAAGAAATTTTGTTAGCCCATTACAAAATCATTTTGATCTATCTGCTGAACAATTAAGCCTTATGTATGAATCTGGAAATGGGCCTGTATTTTATGACCGTATTTCTTGGGCTTTAAGCTTTTTATATCGTTTAGAAGCAGTAGATAAGCCAAGGAGAGGTTCATATTTAATTAATGACAAAGGGCGTGAATTGTTAACACGCCCTGATTGTAATAAGTTTCTCGTAAAGGAAAGACTATCCAGAAGAACAAATCAACAATCAGAAATAGACAATAATTCTGATGAAAGTATTGATAATACACCACAAGAACAATTGTCTCGTTCGTTTGAAAATATTAGGCAGGCAGTCTATGACGAAATAATTGATACTATTTTATCAAAAAGCCCAAGAGCGTTTGAATTTCTAGTCGTAAAATTAATGGAAAAAATGGGTTATGGTGGACAAATAAAAGATGCAGGGTCAGTAACTCAATATTCAAACGATGGTGGCATAGATGGCATTATCAAAGAAGATATTTTAGGTTTAGGCCGTATTCATATACAAGCTAAACGGTATGACAGAAGCAACACTATAAGCCGTGAAGAAATACAAAAATTTGTTGGTGCTTTAGCGGTAGCACAATCAAACAAAGGTGTTTTTATAACAACATCAAAATACTCAAAAGGTGCTAGAGAATTTGTAAATAGTTTGAATGGTAATACAACGATGGTTTTAATCGACGGTTTAGAGCTGGCAAAATATATTTATGATTTCAACCTTGGTATGCAGTTAGAACAAGTGATAGAAATTAAAAAATTAGATAGTGATTTTTGGGATGGTATACAGGATTAAGTACTACTTAATTTTAAATAACAATAAAGATAATTTTCACAGGAATAGTAATTTGGCAATAAATACAAAAGATATTGTTTTTAAATACCGTCCATTTAACTCTATGTCATTAGAAATGTTGATCAATAAACAATTATGGTTTGCTGATCCTGATACTTTTAACGATCCTTTCGATTGCAGGGTAGATTATAAAGCAGCAATGCAAAAGCTGTTGAAGAATTGAGCGTGGTGAAAGGCTTCGACAAATTTTAATTTGATAAAACAGCCTTAAAACTTAAACAACATTCAAATGTTTAATATTATCTTTACTACTTACTCTACCCGTTGCCGCATTTTCAATGTGTTGTGATCACCAGCACATTAATACACGTCTACGTTCAAGGTATTCAGCACGATTATATGCGCGGCGTACTTCATTTTTATCAACATGGGCGAGGGCGGCTTCAATAACGTCAGGATCATGGCCTAGTTCGTTTAATGTTGTACTAGCTAATGCACGTAAACCATGAGCAACGAGTCTATTTTTATAACCCATACGGCTTAAGGCTTTATTCGCTGATTCAGTATTACAATGTGTATGGTGATTACTGTAAGAAGGAAATAAATGTTTTCTATCACCGCTTAATGGTTTTAAGCGTTCTAATATTTCAATGGTTTGATCAGTGAGTGGTACTTTGTGTTCTAAACGCATTTTCATACGCTCGGCAGGTATAACCCAGAGTTTATTTTCTAAGTCTATTTCTGACCATTGAGCTTTGGCACTTTCACTGGGGCGTGTCATGGTGTGCAATTGCCATTCTATTAAACAACGGGTTACTAGTTTTATGCTGGCGTAGCTAATGTCTTTCATTAGTTGACCAAGTTCATTAGGTCTAATGGTTGCCATATTGGTGACCTTGGGTGTTTGAAACGCGCTACGAATACCTGACAAAGGGTTATGGTGTAATATCCCCGTATTAACGGCATGGGTCATTATATTATTCAAATGACCGATGATTTTACCCGTTGTTTCTAAGTTACCTTTAGCGGCTAAGGGCTTTAATGCTTCAATAGCTTCAGGCGCTAAGATCTTATCAATAGGGCGGTGGCCTAGTTTGGGGAATACGTGGTTTTCAAACTTGCGCCATAAGCTTTTAGCGGTGTTTTCGGCAATGGTTGTTTTTTTAATAGCAAACCAACTTTCTGCAACAGATTTTAATGTATTAGTCGCGGCTAGTACTTGTTCACGATGTTTATCGTCTTTGTGTTCTTTAGGATCGATGTCTTTGGCTAAAAGCTCTCTTGCGGCTACTCGTTTTTTTCTCGCTTCAGCTAATGAAACTTCAGGGTAAGCACCTAAGCCAGGGCGGGATTATGCTTTGTTTGATTTTTGACCAAACAATATTTCTGCTCTAAATTTAGCATCCCAACATGCGCGTTGCATTTTACCTGCAACGCTA
>NVWL01000079.1 GCA_002733645.1 Oceanobacter sp. | reverse complement strand
TACCGCAAGATCGCCGCCTAAAATCAACCAACCAGATGAAACCAAATACTCGCCTATTTTAAAACGCCATATGTCTCAAATTATCTGACGACGGACACCCGCGGTTTTGATAACGAGCGAGTCTATTCTTCCGGGCTGTTCTTCAATCCCATATAGGCAGCTGTAACCATGCTAATCATCGCATCCCGGCCATTTTTGTTGAGGTTCGGATCGTTGCGCAAATAGCTGGTAATTTTTGTGAGCGAACCAGAAGCCGAAGCTAAACTGCCTTCGGCTTTTAAATAGTCGTCTGCGCTCAAACCCGCCCAACTGACAAGCGCTGCCAAGCTGTCGACATCAGGTCTTTTCCCTTGGGCAAGCCGCGTCAGAGTCGATGCACTAACGCCGGAAAATTCTGATACTTCCTTCCAGTTGAGGCTGCGACTTGTGCGTTCACTGTCAAGTGCTTGATAAAAGCCCATATTGTTAAATTCTGTTTTCGACATTGAATTTCACTCTTGCAATTACAATTCCTATGACCTACATAGGAATTCAATTGCACAAATGCAATTATTAATCGCTTATGGAGCTTGATAATGACTAAGACAATTGACATGAAAGACGAATATATTTTGCAAATTGCAGGCACGGACTTGAATTACCGGTCTGTAGTGGTCGCCGATCATACGCCGACGGCGTTGCAGATCCTCAAAGCTGGCGGATTTAAGGATCTGGATCAAAAGACGGTCATCCAAATTTTGCCAACCGGTGACATGGAAGAACGGCGGCCTGCTGAAAATTGTGATCTTGCATCGCGCAAGCCCAACCGCTTCATAATTGCTGATGCTGATTGCCTGTTTCGTTTTATTCTCGATGATAGCCATCTGGTTTGGCCGGAAGATTCGATTTCCGAAGAAAAATTGCGCGTGATCGGCAATGTCAATGACAAGGCCGATATCTTCATCCGCCGCGAAGATGAAGTGGATGAAGTTCTTAATAAAGGTGGGACGCTCGATTTGACTGCTTTGGGAACAGAAGTGCTCTACTCCAAATCTTCGCGATGGAAACTCAATGTCCAAGGTGTAAAAATCGAGAGCGTAGATCCAGAAATCTCTGTCAGCGATGCCTTGCGTCAGGCTGAATTTGATCCCGACCAAGGTTGGATTATAATTTTGAAATCAGCCAGCGGCAAACGTCAGGTTGATCTCGATTTCATTATCGATTTGCGTGAACCTGGAATTGAGAAGCTACGTCTGACGCCCAAGGAAATTAACAATGGTGAAGTTATCGCCGAAAATCGCCGTGATTTCAAATTGCTTCCGATTGATGAAAAGCATTTGGATGAAATGGGGGCAGATTGGGAGACAATCGTTGATGGCGCGCGGCGCTGGTTCGTCTATCATGCTTATATGCTGCCCGGCGGATACAATGTGGAACAGATCGATCTCGCCGTCGAGGTGCCGACCAACTATCCCGGCGGACAGTTGGATATGTTTTTTTGCTATCCGGCCCTAACGCTGTCTGCGGGCAATATTATTGCCCAGACGCAAACCATTGAAAGTATCAAAGGGCAGAGCTTCCAGCGGTGGTCTCGTCATCGGGGTCATTCTAGCCCGTGGAATCCACAAAAAGATAATCTGATAACGCATCTGGGCTTGGTTGAAGAATCTCTCTTGCGCGAGGTAGGCTAATGGACCGTAAATGGACGCTGGCTCTTAGCGGTTTACAATATGAGCGACTTCAAGCGCATTTGCATCCCGGAGATGGCCTTGAAGCTGCAGCGATATTGCTCTGCCGCGTGGTGACTGGTGATCGCTCACGATTGCTGGTGTATGATTATATTCTGGCTCCCTTTACATCGAGCGCGAGAGAGCGAGACCATATTATATGGCCCGGCAAGGTTTTGTCTGGTGCGATTGATAGGGCTGAAGATGAAGGTGCGAGCCTTGTCCTGATCCATTCTCATCCCGGGTCCATGCTCGCTTTTTCATCCATTGATGACGTTAGCGATAGAGACATTATCCCACATATTTTTGCTGGCTGGTCTGAACAAAGCCCAGCTCGCTTCCATGGTTCAGCGATAATGACACCGGATGGCGCCATTCGTGCGCGTCTTTATGATGTTGAGCACAACGAGAAAATGGTAGATTTGGTGACAGTGGTCGGCGATGATATAAAATATTTTTGGGTGGAAGATATTGAAGGCAGCAATCCGCCTGCAGTCGTTCAGCCTTTCTGTGATGGCATGACCGATCAGCTTGGCCGACTTTCAGTTGGTATCGTCGGCGCATCTGGCACTGGGTCCATTACGGCAGAGCAAGCCGCCAGAATGGGATTTGGCGAGATTAACTTGTTTGATTTTGATTTAGTTGAGCACAAGAACCTCAACCGGATATTGAACAGTTCCATCGCCGATGCTCAGGAAAGCAGGCTTAAAGTTAATATGCTCAAAGCAGCGATTGAGAGTTACCGCGATAATTGCACCGTTAATGCATATCCGCTCAATATTTCCGAACGAGAGGCTGTTTTGGCTGCTTCAAAGTGTGATGTTCTTTTCGGCTGCGTCGATTCTCTCGAGGGCCGGTATATGCTCGATTTGCTTGCACAGGCCATGTTGCTGCCCTTGTTCGATGTGGGGGTTACTATTCCCACACGGGTATCGACCGACGGGCGTGTAGTCATATCGGATGCATTCGGACGAATTGATTATATCCAGCCAGGGCGTTCCACTTTATTCACCCGCGAGGTATATAACTCTGAATCTTTGCGAGCAGAATATCTCGCCGCAGCAGACCCGGACGCGTTTCGCGATGAAGCGGCGGAAGGATATATCAAAGGCATCGCGCAGGAGGCACCAAGTGTTATTGCGTTAAATATGCAGGCGGCCAGCGCTTCTATGCTCGAATACATTGCTCGTGCTTTTCCGTTTCGCCATGAGTCCAATGCCAATTATGCGCGGACAATCTTTTCGATCGCGTCGGCGGAGCATGATCACTTTGCAGAGAACAGCTTCTCGACCGAAGAGCATCCCTTGTTTGCGACCGGGCTACGAGAACCGCTACTAGGCATCCCCTCTCTATCAGAGTCAAATTTATGAAGATTTGGAATAAATTTGTTGCATGGCTTTGGACGTTCAGGGGAGGTTACGCGGTTCGCTATGTGGAAAGCGATGAACTGCCATCCAATTTGGCAAGACAGACGCTCACCGTTGCGCGTGAAGATGGCGAATTATGGGTGGCAGGGATGATCTGCCCATGTGGCTGCAAGGCCAAGTTGGAGTTGATGCTTTTGGAAGAAGCAAAGCCTCGCTGGGATTTGCGGGTTGATCAAAAAGGGCGTCCAACCCTCAGCCCTTCCGTCTGGCGCAATCAAGGTTGTAAAGCTCATTTCTGGCTACGAAATGGCAAAATATTTTGGTGCCGGGAATCAGTGGCCAGCGCCTGATCTCATTTTGAGATCAGGCGCTGGCCACTGGAGGAGCGGTGGCGCTTGACGGGGTAAAGCAGACTGTCACCTTCGGGTGGCCGCACCCGAGTAATCTATGACAATGGCACCGAGAGCAATATGTTGGCGCGGTCACTCCAGAAAGCGCTGTATCGCGACGGGGCGGGACGCCGCATAACCAATCCTTCGGCGGGACCGCTGTTCGGAACCGAAGCAAGCGTTGACGATTCCCAAAGCGGCATAATCTATGTTCTGCGCAGCAAGTCTGACCATCCTGAAATTGCAGCCAACCGAAATCTGCTCCACAAAATCGGAGTTACGGGTGGAACCGTCGTAGGCCGGGTCGCGAACGCGGCCAAGGACGCGACCTATCTATTGGCCGATGTCGAAGTGATAGCCGAATATAAGTTGTTCAATATAAATCGGTCCAAGCTTGAAAAGCTGATCCATCGATTTTTTGGAAGTGCGCAGTTTGACATTACAATCAACGACCGGTTTGGAAATCCCGTTCGGCCACGAGAGTGGTTTCTAGTTCCATTGACAGTCATAGACCAAGCCGTTGATAAGATCGTAGACGGCAGTTTGAAGGACTATGAATACGATCCCGAGACGGCATCAATACGTTTGGCCAGCGAGTAGCTCGAGGATATCCTTTTAATTCAAGGAAAGACCCACTTTCAGCGACTTACTTCTACCGATGAAAGACCGCTGTGTGGCGCAAGCGAACGTTCTATGACGCGAGCCGCAATTTTCGCTTTGTCGGTGCTGCAAGTAAAATACGGATATAAACCCAGGATTAGCAAAGTTTGTGTCAATAATTGGTCATCAATACCTTATCATTGCTTGGATATACTGGTTTCCTCCTAAGGGTGATATTCTAAACGCCGCCGCAGAAACACCGCCGAACGGCACATAAGCACGGTGTCGTATCTTAGATTTGCTTAATCTCCATCGAGACTGCCTTCGATAAGTTCTTGGTCTAAGGGGGCTTGGGTGCCGTCTGTTGCCTTGAAGCCAAGGTAAAGAAACAGGCATGCCAGTGAGAGGTCTATCCACCACCAAACTTCCCTTTCGAAAGGCACTTTGACGAAGGGATTGAACAAAGCTGCAACGCTCAGGCCGAAAAAAAACAGCCACCGCATTCGACGAGCGATAGGTTCAAACGCTATCGATATGCCGATGATCATAATCAGCCAGCGCAGGAACTCGAAATACCCATAAGGCATGTTGAACAACGCCAACGTGAGAAGGCTAGCAGCGAGCACTCCATCGTGCTTAAGTGGATATACTGGGTCACCCCCGTGCAAAATCATAGCGGCCTCCAGTTCCCTCGGACCAATTTCACGGCTAACTTGTCGCTCATGCTATCTCAATCACAGCCCTTATAACTGCTCTCAAAGCAGCGCTGAGATAAGGCTTGATACGTCGCTGTGTCAAACTGGATGCTGCGTTAGCGATTGGTGTCGCTAGCTGCCTTAACCAACCATTCGATCGCAGTAGACGAGAGCCAGTAGCTTTCCGCAGCCTCGATGGCTTTGTGCATTCAGTGTCGTTTTGCAACAGTTATTCAGTATTTAAGCAGATTGGAAATTGCGGCTGTGCTTTGAAAATGCCAATAGTCGATTATGGGGGCTGCAAATATCCGATTCGATTTAACGTCAAATGCCTTCGCAATACTTGGTGTATCTTTGCGAGCATCGGAAAAACTGATCCATAAGGCGTTTGACCAGCTTTCATTCGAAGTCGATGTTGATAGACACGAACTGGAAAAAGCCCGAGCGGCACTCTTATCAACAAGAGATCGTGTGAAGGAGGAAGCAGCATGGCTTCCAGAAATCACGCCGACCAAGGCGCGCTCAATTATCGCAGCCCTGAAAAATGGCAACGCGGGTGATCTGGCAAACTTTGGCGAACAATTGCCAAATCTTGCGGCAGTGAACTTCCACGCAAGTATGCTTGTCCGAGCTCCCAAAGATTACAGAATAGCCGGTTCCTTGATTAACCGGGTTGAGAGATTAAACTATGCCGCTTCGCAAAATGCCGTAGATGAATCGCGTGTTGCAGCAGGCCTTCCAGCTTCGAAATCTAAACTTTGGGAGGCTGCGATTTCGGAACAACTGGAACAATATGCCAAGTTGACCGCTCACACCTTAGCTAAATCCCCAGAAGGCATTTCTCTGATCACCCAGTTTATGGAAGCTTTTGATCCTGAAACGGCCGACCCCAAATTTGTTGTTTTTATTGACTCCACCATTAGTCAATTTTCCGCAGAAACAGAACGGCAGCTTGATGCGTGGGAAGCTGAAATTGAAAAGCTTATCAGCGACGCGAAAGCAAACCCTTCCGATGAAAACGGCATCCGCGAAATTTCCGTTCGCGTCTCCAATTGGGACCGGCTCCGGCAGCCAGTGCAATTGCGCGATGAACAACGTGGTTTGGACGACCCCAAATCTAAGGCATTGTGCAATCAGGTCCGAGATGTGTGCTTATATTTAGCGAATGATTGCAGCGAATATTTCAATGCTAGAATGCTTGCAAGATGCCTAACCGAGCATTTCGGAGAACTGCCCAGTATTGCGGAGCTACTCGAATCCGATCTTACCAAACTAGATGATCTTGTCGCTGAGCAGAGGGATGAAAAAATTCTTGCCCCATTGGCTGGGAGTATCGAGAGCGCGAAATCGAACCTCAATAGATTCGCGCAGGATGTTACGCGCAGCAATTTAGCAAACGGGGGATATGGCCAAGCAGGCGAACTTGTTACCGCTTTTGGTGCCGCGAACGAACAATCACTTGTATCACCAGCCATTTCTTGGTGGATGGTAAGGCAACTGGCAATTTCGCTCCATAATGACGCAAATTCACCGGAGGCTGCTGCGGCCATCATTGATTGGTTGCTCAGTTTGAGTCCGCCAGATGATGTTCAAGAGCAATTGCTAATAGACAAAAATACGGTTTCCTCAGTTATTCGTGCCAACGAATTTGCTGATGCGATGAAAACAGGTGACCTAAAGCGTGCTGACGAATTGGCGCAAAACCTCACTGCACAAGATGTTGGCGGTCATGATGCATTGGCAATGATACAGGGAAACATCCAACAGCGCATTTCCGAGAAGAATCGATCCAGATGGACATGGGGAATCATTGTAGCGGTTGGTATAATTTGGGCAATTTGGGCAAACAATAACGACAGTAGTGACCGTTATTCGCCTGACGACTATGCTGACTCAGTAACGAACGCCACTGAATCACCAGATTATGATGTAGGTGATCCGACAGTTGAAGCAGAAGATTCTGACCAAACTGAGGAACCTCCGCCACTATATTCTGCCGGAGCGCTTTCAAGGGTGCAGTTGCGTTGGTGTAAGTTTGAATCGGCGAGACTTGATGAAATAAGCAGTAGAATAACGAATACTGTGTCCGTCGTCAGATAATTTGAGACATATGGCGTTTTAAAATAGGCGAGTATTTGGTTTCATCTGGTTGGTTGATTTTAGGCGGCGATCTTGCGGTAT
>NVWL01000078.1 GCA_002733645.1 Oceanobacter sp. | reverse complement strand
CTGTGGTGTTCGTCGCATGATGATCTCCTTAAATAAGTAAAGCGATCATAAGTGAATGTTATTGATGCGGGAATAAGGCGGTTTATAAGGTGCTTACAAGACAACAGAGCAATATCAACAAAATTATTAGATAGAATTGAAAACAATACAGAGTTTTTAAATGATTTAGATAATAAAATAGATTTATCAATTATTGAAATAAACATTTCAAACACTGATGTAAAAAATGCAATTGCTGAATTAAGAAAAGTTGATCCAAAAAGAGCGGCAGAGCTTGAAAACTCGATTAATTTAAAAAGTAAAAAATCAAAGAATGACCACAATATTTAATAAATCAGATGTAGTAGCTCAAACTTGATCGACACTTTTAAATGACAGAGCTTAACTAAATCTGACAGGAAGAAATAAGCTCAAAGCCAACTGTTGATTGGCAACTAAAACTGAACATCTATTAGTGATGAGCTAAATAATGTTTGATACTCTGTGGGCTAGATTAATATTGGGTTGTAGTGAAATTCGCAGGGTCAAACTTACTTGCCAATATGCGCTAAAGTGGATCAGTTTTGCATGCCAATCAACACCAACTAAAAGGCAAGTAATACGCTATACCTGTCTGTCTGGTAAATAATTATCTGATAAACTGTGAGCCTTTTTAACACTTAAGTTCTTAAGTAAACGTTCATGTTTCCCACTACACAGTTTAATTAAGTCTCCTATTTTATTAATGTTTGCATCTGAAGTGTAGCTAAACTTATATTCAGAATTCAAAGCGTTTATTACATCTAATAGATAAAATGAATTTTTATCTATAGATAAAATATAATTGGAAATATTACTTTCCCAACTTTTAGGCCTTTTAGCAATTAACATCAGATTCAAATAATGATGTTTAAAGCTATCTGACTCTTCACCAATTCTATTATTTACTAAAGTACCCATTTTTTGAGAAAACAATTGATCAACATACCAGTCAATCATATTCGATGGTATACATGTTATTATTTCATTTAATTTTTCATCTAACTTATTACTAAACCCACCAGATAACACAAATGATGCGCCATCAACATTAGCTTCATTATCGAGTGCTAATACAGGGGATAAAGCGACTAGAACATTAGTTAACTGTTTAATTCCTTGCAAAACAGAATCTAATAATTTGTGCTTTAATTTTTTATCAGCGAAATCACTATTCCTTAATGCTAAAGAGCCAGATTTAATCCCTTGCATCAGTCTTAACAGTGAATACTCTTCAAGGATGTTATGAAGGTTTTGAGTTAGGGGAGCTTTACGATTGTATGTCCTGTCTGCATATTCATCTTTAATTTCGTCAGGTAAACTTGAAGCTTTAACACCTTCTAGTATTTCTTTTTCCATTGATTCTAATTGTTTATCTGACGGTAGCCATTTAGCTAATTTGAAAATATCAAACTCTTCAGGTAATTTACACTTTTCATTAACAATTCTTTCTATTGAATTTAAATCTTTAATTATAATTTTAAGAGCATCATTTCTTCGGCGATCAATACCTGTATAAAATTCAATAATCTCAGGATAATTTAAATAATTTAAATTATCTAATATATAATCTGAAAAATCAGAATCATGTAGCATTCGATGTCCAGCAAAATAATAAATCCAATAAGTAAACTTGAAACAAAACCCCTCATTTCTATTTACAATAATATTATTCGAAAAGAGAATGTCAAAAATAACATCAATTTCAAGATCTATTTCATTTTCAGTGCAGAAAGCAGTTGATTTTTTAATGAAATATTCTCTAGTAAAATATATTTTTTTATTCTTAATTATCTCCTCACAAAAGTACCCTAAAGTAAATTCGGTATCTTTTAAATCAGGCCTAGTTTTATAATCAGGTATCTCATCTATATTAAAGAGCATATGTAATACCCTGCTAATCATTTCAGCTCTATTTACAGGACTATCATCAAACCCAAGTTCTGTTATTTTCAATATAGTTAAACAATTTTGCGGTGTCCGTGGGATATTTAATGCTTCTAAATCATTAACTACCTTATTCAAAACCCTTGTGTCATCTTCAAAGGCACTGTCAGAGTTATAATTATTAACTAGAGAACGAACACCTTTTCTATCTAAAGCCCATAGGAATAACTTTGTAAATTTTCTTGGGAATTGTATTGATTCGTTTACTAATGGATTTTCATCTAATGAATACATTAATATTATAGGTTTATCTTTAAAGAATTCATTCACCTCTGTTAATAACTTACTAGCATTATTAATTACCAAGGAAAATTCATCTAATATCACACACTCAATATCGTCATAACTCAATCCTAATCTTTTTAGAGTTTTATTAACTTCTTTTTCAATTGCCTTTCTATGAGGTTTTAATTTAGAAGAATCTAAATAAAGCCAAAAAGATGGGCTTTCATTAGCCCAAGCTTGATTTACAAGATAATGAGCTAAAGATGTTGCTCCATACTGCTGTCTAGACTTAATGACAACAGAATGTGGGTTTTCGATTAGAGTGGCAATGTCTACTCTATCAGTATCACCTGACTTTTCTTCAGGAGTTTTATCTAAATGAGGAGTAACCCATAGGTTTTTCTGCGAAGAGAATGAAGATAAAGCGTTATCTAAATTTTCTTGAAGTTTTGAATGTATTATTCCTTTATCTATATCATTTAATTTGGTGGTTAAATTAACCTTATTACTGTTACAAAGAGCATTTAAAGATACATCGACTAATCCTGCTAAATGTTCCGAACTTATTGCATAATTTTCTTGACCAGACTTAATATTCACAATACCAACAACATCATTTGTCACTTCACAAAGAACAGGAGAGCCACTGTACCCCTCACAAATATCTTCTTTTGGATATAATTTAATTGATTTAACAGAGTCAATTTCAACTCCATTTTTTATAGAAATATTTGAAATGATTTCTTTTTTATTTTTACCTATAATCTTTGAATAGCCGACAACTTTTACTTTACTCTCACCAGCTAAAGCTAACTGAAAAGGTGGTAACTTCAAATCAGGGACGTATAAGATAGCTAAATCGAGTCCATCCGAATATTTATTACAAAAAACCGTGGAGCTTTGTTCATTAACTAAAATGTCATCACCACAACTGATAACTACATGACCACAAGTAGCTACATAACCACCATTTTCGTCAAGCTTAACAACAAAGCCAGTTCCTAAAGCACTTCCATTTTTACTCGTAATTTCCAAAACTGAGTTATTCATTTGATTCCCTCATGACCATCTCTACTTGAATATGCGCTTCTGCGGTACTTTTAGCTAAAATAAATCCACCTTCGATACCAATTTTCACCCCTAAAGTAACTTTGGTTTCAAAAACATTTACTTCTTTATTTAGTTCTTTATAGGTATTGGATATGGGCTTTATGACTTTTGATAAAAAACCACTAATATCCTCAATTGACGATTCAATTTTATTATCTAACGAAATTTCTCTGGCTTGCTTATCATCCAACTCAATTTCAATTTTTAAACCGTCTTTCAATTGTATAATTTTATTCATAAATCCCTCTGTAAAAAATATTCTTTGAAATCATCACTAATTACAAATCACAAATAGATGCCCATATAGTGCTGCTGTAAAGAGAAGTTATCTGACATTGGATTGACTTTAAAAGTAGTTAACTTTATTCTTACTGCTAATAGTTTTATTAGCAGTAAAGTTAATAAAACTATTAATGTTAAGTTTAACTTACCATAGTAAAACTGTATATAAACCTTATTAATCAATAAATAGGAATTTAATCTGAAAAATAATTTTTTGTTGGGAAAACAAACTATTCAGCAATGAGGGTGCCTCCCCTAAATTACTTATTCTAATTTAAAAAGGTAAATTATCCTTCTTATTTGTAATAGCTCTTTTAAGTGTATTTCGTTTAATTTTATCAAAATTGGACGGATAAAAATCAAATACCCAATGTGCTTCTACGGAGTCAAAAAATCGGCTTTGAATGATACGGTAGCTATTTGTTGAAGGAAAATAGTCTGCAACTTGTAGATATTCACCATTGTAAGTGGCAACTATCACAAATATCTTCATCTTCGTATCTGTTTAACTCTCTTTCTTCGCTTCCGCAAATATCACAATTACTGTATTCATTTTCATCATATCCGTATGTTTTTATTCTCCTATTTTTAAATAAAACCTATCATTTAAAGCATTTTCAAGTTTGTCTTGTTCTTCTAATAAAAACTTTAATTTTCCCTCTGATTTTTCAATATCACTTTCAAATAGAGGGCTTAAAGTTGGATCGTTGGGATACTTCCTACTATCTCTAAAAGCAGTTATAAGCTGCTCCATTTCACTTTTTATATAAATATCAAAACTATCAGCAAGACTTTCTAAATCTTCCCTTGTAGACGTTTTTAGCCTTGCTTCAAAATTTTTATTTATTTCTGCTACAAAATCCATATTTATTCTCCTTTTGATTTTTTTATTTCATTCTCAATAATAGTAATTGTTCCATCATCATTAAATATCACTTCTTTTGCGCCTCTCAATTTATATAACATTGTTATTGCATCTTTCTTCTTATCTTCATCATTTTCAGCTTTTATATACTCAATAATAGCGTCCTCGTTAACAACTTCTTTTTGTTTATTTTTATCAATACCATTTCCATTGTATAAAACTGATAACTTCTGAGTAGAACGATTAGCAAAATTATTTTTCCAATCACCTTTACCGAACAAATAAGGATTTAATTCAAAAACTCCTCGCTGTGGTTTTCCCTCAACGCTATAAACTGCCATTAATATTCCTGATTTTTTCAACTCAGATAAAGCTGTTGTTACTTGTTGCAAAGTGGCAAACCCAACTTCTTTTTGGATTTGTTCTTTGTCGTACTTATTTACTGAAATTATCCAGTTGTCATACTTCAAGAACCTTAAAAGAGCAAATAAAACACCTTTACAGCTAGCAGGTGCGCCTTTTAAGACAACAACGTCATCAATATATAGTTTTATAAAAGGACGCTCTTGCGGGACTTTTGAAGTAGCCTCTTCACTACTATTTACAAAACCAAACTCATCAGTTTTAATTTTATTAAAATATGTAGTTTTACTTTTTAAGAAATCCTTTTCTTTTTCTAATCGATCATCAAAAATAGCTTCTAATTCTTTTCTGTCTTTTTCAAGATTTGCGCCTTTGTTAACTTTTTTCTTCATTTTTATACTCCTTAATTTATGTATCTTATAACTTTGTTTTATCATTAACATAAGCTTTGTCAACTATATGAAATAACTTATTTTTACTATAAACATTTCAATTTAATCTTTTATTACATAAGCCTAAAAAACTATATGTCATAGCGAACTTTACTATATCAGCATATATTGATATAGCGAACTACACTATACAATATAACGAACTTCACTATAACATATAGCGAACTACGCTATATAAAACCATCGTAGTAAGTAGTGTTTTTTATCAAGCTTTAGGGAAAAAATAGCTCTATCTGTTTTTTTGTTTATATCTATTCTTTTTATGTAGGTCTATTGGGAGGAGTTTTAGAGGATGTTTATTAGTGATTAATTAGTATTGTTTTTTTGTTTTTATCGGCCACTCGTGGCCAGTGCATAGTTCGCAAGCTCACCTTTTCTGGTTTGGCTTCATTGAGCTTGCTCAATGAAGCATAAAATAAATAACAAAGATTATTGGATTTCACATCTTTTAAAAAACCACCGTTGTCATATTTGACAATGACTTGATTTGTGTTATCATATATGACAATAGATAATTTTAATTTAAGGAGAGAAATATGACAGATAATGACGAGTTTAATGGGTTAACTATGGATAATAATATTCCATTGAAAGAATGGAAAAAACAATCAAAAAAAATGTTTGATACTGCCGATGATAGAGAATATTTATTATGTGATAGTGTGATTGGTGATATTCGTAAAGCTGTAATGCTCAAGTTTGTAATGACTGATATAAATAAAACAGATTTTAAAACATTACATACATTAATAGGTTCTGGGGATTTTTATAATATAGAAGAATCTACTTTTACTATTAAAGATTTTAATGATTTTAGATATTACAACGGAATGTCTAAACCAAACTTATCAAGATCTTTAAAATCACTTGAAACGAATGGATTTATTGAAAAAGCGACTGTTTACGGTGATAAAGTAATTACATATAAGTTTTTAACTGCATTTAAAACACTTGAAAAATTGACATAGTTACAGTGTAATTATTTCAAAAAAAGTTATCATATTTGATAACAAGTAAATATTTAATTTCTGTTCATCTAAAATTGTCGGTTTACGTCTTGAATGGACTTTTAAGGCAATGTTTTATTTTTGAGGTGTGTTTAGTTGTAGAAACTAAAAAAGTCGGTAATTTGTGTGATTGGGAAGTAATGAAGCAGTTATTTAAATAAGTTTTAATGGTACCCGAAGACGGACTTGAACCGTCACTTCCGAAGAAAATGGATTTTGAATCCATCGTGTCTACCAATTCCACCACTCGGGCATTAAAACTGTATAACTTTATTACTATTTTAAATTTAAAATTTTAAATTTTTACTATAATAAATATTTTCAAAGTAAATATCAAACATTTATTACGTCAAAAACTGTATAACTTCTGTATAACTTTTTAGTTCATTTGAAAAACAATAAACCATTGATATTCAAGGGATTAACAATAAAAACTTAAAAGAAAGCCTTAATTTTGAATCCCCCGTGTATACCAATTTCACCACGCTGGCATAGGCTTTACGCCCGTTTTGCAATTTGCAAAGAAGTCATTTTTCACTTCAAAAACTGATTTCTTTGTAAACTATTTTCTTCTAGCTATTGCACTAAAGAGTGACTAATTACCGTCAATATTCTTTGCAAATCTTTGCAAGTTTCAAAACTAAGTATTTCATTAGTAATTCAACACCTTACGTGTAGACACGTTCAATTTTGAATCCATCGTGTCTACCAATTCCACCACTCGGGCATTAAAACTGTATAACTTTATTACTATTTAAAATTTTTACTATAATAAATATTTTCAAAATAAATATCAAA
>NVWL01000077.1 GCA_002733645.1 Oceanobacter sp. | reverse complement strand
ACTGCCGTTGGCTGGATGAAGCCGGATGCGCCGAGAAGAGAGGATCGTAAGGAGAAACCTCTCCTTGCATGGGGCTGGGGGCGGAGCCCCGAAAGGGAGCTGAATTTGAGAATTGAATTTGAGAATTGAATTTGAGAACTGAATTTGAGAACTGAGTTTGTGAGTTGAGCTTTAAAAACACAATCAACTGGATTAAGCAGTAGTTCAATACAATATATTCACTCCTCCCCTTACCCCACTTGCAATAAAACCGTAATATTTCTTCCACATACTGCGCTGGTCTAACCAAACCATGCAGAACGATCCCAACAACATCAGCAAAGCGCGTTACAATTAACGACAATTCGCCGTTTCGGAGACCTTCATGGCTTTTAATGATGCACAACGATTTTTCCCAGAGACCCGACTTCGTCGCATGCGTCGTGATGATTTTTCACGTCGTTTAATGCGCGAAACCCAACTCAGCGTGGATAGCCTTATTTATCCAATGTTTGTGGTTGAAGGTCATCAAGAACGTGAAGTCATTAGCTCCATGCCTGGCATTGAGCGCTTATCCGTCGACTTACTCGTCGCCGAAGCAAAGCATCTTTATAAGCTAGGCATTCCTGCCATTGCATTGTTCCCAGTCACACCGGGGGATGCAAAATCAGAACTGGCCGAAGAAGCATTTAATCCAAACGGTTTGGCTCAACGCGCGGTTCGTGCAATTAAAGATGCTGTACCGGAAATGGGCGTTATTACAGATGTGGCCCTTGATCCGTTCACTACCCACGGGCAAGACGGCATCATTGATGAAAACGGCTATGTGCTTAACGATCGCACTATCGACGCCTTAGTACAGCAAGCTGTATCACATGCCGAGGCCGGTGCCGATGTTGTAGCGCCATCAGATATGATGGATGGACGCATTGGCGAAGTTCGCCAAGCGCTCGAAGAAGATAACTTCGTCAATACGCGAATCATGGCCTACTCTGCGAAGTACGCTTCCGCGTATTACGGCCCGTTCCGTGATGCGGTTGGCTCGGCTGCCAATTTAGGCAAGGCAGATAAAAAAACGTATCAAATGGACCCAGCTAACACCAATGAAGCCCTGCACGAAGTCGCACTCGACCTCGCAGAAGGCGCAGACATGGTGATGATAAAACCGGGAATGCCCTACTTGGATATCGTTCGTCGCGTTAAAGATGAGTTTCAAGCGCCAACGTTCGTATACCAAGTCAGTGGAGAATACGCTATGCACAAAGCGGCATCTCAGCAAGGTTGGTTAGACGACAATGCTGTAATGATGGAATCATTAATGTGTATTAAACGCGCAGGGGCAGATGGAATACTGACCTACTTCGCCAAACAATTTGCGGAATTAAATGACAAAGGTTGAAATTTTAGACCAGCAATTAGACGAGACGAAAGACATGACTGACGAAAAGGCAGTGATCGATCTCAATAACAGCGAATACTACATCAATCGCGAATTGAGCCATTTGCAATTTAACATCCGCGTTTTAGAACAAACGCTGGATGAGTCGCACCCGTTGCTGGATCGTCTATTTTTTCTTTGTATTTTTAGTAAAAATCTAGATGAGTTCTACGAAGTCCGAGTGGCTGATTTAGTTCACCAGCTCACCTTTGCCCGCGAACAAGCGGGCATTGATGGCTTGCATCCCGCGCAAGTATTAGAAGAAATTTATACCCTGTGCAGCGCTACCGTTGAGCGCCAGTACGATATTCTTAACAACACCTTGCTACCTGCGTTAACGAAAGAGAATATCAATTTTCTTCGCCGCGCTGAATGGACGGACGAACAACGCTTATGGATTCGTGAATACTTCGATGACAGCATTCAGCCTTTAATCAGTCCGATTGGACTTGACCCGTCACATCCATTTCCACGACTGGTGAATAAAAGCCTTAACTTTATTGTCTCGCTGGATGGTAAAGACGCCTTTGGTCGCCAAACGGGCTTGGCTATTATTCCTGCGCCACGTTCATTACCTCGTATTTTACGCATTCCTGATAACCTCACCTCTGGAGGCGATCAGTTTGTATTTTTATCCTCCATTATTCACGAGTTTGCCGATGAATTATTTCCGGGGATGACCATCGAAGGTTGCTATCAATTCCGCGTAACGCGTAATGCTGACCTTGAAATTGATCACGAAGAAACATCCGATTTAGCTTCCGCACTTGAGCACGAATTACATTCGCGGAATTTTGGCGAAGAAATGCGTTTAGAAGTCGCAGACAATTGCCCCGATGAATTAATCGCATTCTTACTGAATCAATTTAACCTTGGTGAATCGGATTTATTTAAAGTTAACGGCCCGGTTAACCTTGGACGTCTAAGTGAAGTGATTGAACAAATTAATCGGCCGGATTTAAGCTACCCGCAATTCACTCCCGGTTTACCGAAAAATGTGAATTTCAAAAAGAGTATTTTTGAGAGTATTCGCAGCCGCGATACCTTGTTATTGCATCCGTTTGAATCCTTCACCCCGGTGGTTGATTTATTACGCGAAGCCGCCAAAGACCCAAATGTTAAGTCGATTAAACAAACGCTTTATCGTACCGGCGCAAAATCAGAAATCGTCAACGCTTTGGTTGATGCGGCGAGAAGCGGTAAAGAAGTAACCGTTGTAATTGAATTACGTGCACGCTTCGACGAAGAAGAAAATCTGTACCTTGCTAACCGCCTACAAGAAGCTGGAGCCGTGGTTGTCTATGGCGTTGTGGGTTATAAAACCCACGCTAAGATGATGCAGATTGTGCGTAAAGAAGGGGCACATTATCGTCGCTATGTTCATCTGGGCACTGGTAATTATCACGCTGGCAATGCCCGTGTTTATACTGATTATAGTTTTATGACTTGCGATGACTCGATCTGTGAAGACGTACATAAAGTCTTCCAACAGCTCACCGGAATGGGCGAAATTCTGCGCATTAAAAAACTGTTTCACGCACCATTTACGCTGCATAAGCGTTTAATTCAAATGATTGACCGCGAGCGTGAAAATGCCGCTGCCGGTAAACCGGCCTTAATTCGTATGAAGTCCAACGGCTTAACTGAGCCTAAAGTCATTCGTGCGTTGTATCGCGCATCACAAGCGGGCGTTAAAGTTCAGCTGATTATTCGCGGTATGTGTAGTTTGCGTCCGGGGATTTCTGGGGTCTCAGAGAATATTGAGGTGCGCTCTATTATTGGTCGCTTCTTAGAGCACACTCGGGTGTATTACTTTTTAAATGACGGCAAAGATGAAATTTACGCGGCAAGCGCGGATTTAATGGAGCGTAATTTATTACGCCGAGTCGAAGTTGCCTACCCCATTGAGGCACCGAAATTAAAAGATCGTATGATTGAAGAACTTGATATTTATATGCAAGACAACACTCAAGCCTGGGTGCTTCAGCAAGACGGGTCTTACGTTCGTGTGAATCCGGGGTCTGAAGAAGAGCCTATCTCAGCACAAGCGTGGCTGCTAAGTAAATTAGCCGCCAGTAGTGGGACAACACAGCCTTCTTAAATCAGTCACACAGGTCGATTGTGTATCGGCCTGTGTGAACTCCAGACATCACTTATCCAGACATCACTTATCCAGACATCACTTATCCAGACATCGCTTATATAGTAAGGCTGTCTTCACACCCAATCAGCTGAATACTAAAGCCTGACGCTAATTGCAGGTCTGCTTCTTCCGCTAAGTCTTTCATCGTTAATGGGTGCTCTTCAATCCAACCTGCCGGGAACTCAATATTCAGTTCATCTCGCTTAAATTTCAGGCTTGGCACCGGTACTTCATAGGCTTCACGGCTGTGATTAATCACCACCGCCAAACGCAGAACACGCACCAACCATAACGCAATACTTTGCTGGCGAACCGGCAGCAAATCTAAGTCTGCGGGGTGCATTTTACGACGATGATTTCGCACCAACAAAGCAAGTAGTAACTGCCCTTGCCGAGTAAAACCCAACATATCCGAGTGCTGTAATAAATACGCGCCGTGTTTATGGAAGCCACTGTGCGCAATGCTTAAACCAATTTCATGCACCCGCGCCGCCCAACTTAACCAATGTTTTGCTTCTGACTTGGCACCAATGTCATCACAGACCTGCTCAAATAACGCCAAGGCTGTTTTTTCAACTCGCTGCGCTTGATCGCGATCCACATAAAAACGTTCTTGCATCGAAGCGAGGGTGCGCTCACGCACATCTTCATGCCCAGAGCGGCCCACCAAGTCCCACAGCGCACCTTCGCGCAATGCGCCGTCGGAATAGGCCATGCGTTTAATACTAAATGACTTAAACACCGCCGCGAGAATTGCCAAGCCGCCGATAAATACTTGGCGGCGATCAGGCTTAACGCCTTCTATATCTACATCGTTGATCGTGTCGTAGTTCAAACAATGCTCAATAACTTGATCAAGCCCTGCTTGCGTAATCCCTTCCTCTCCCCAACCATTGGCCACAATGGCTTGCTCAACAGAGCGTATCGTTCCGGAAGAACCTATCTCACTTTTCCAACCTAAATTCAGATACTGCGAACGAATATTCATCAACTCTTGCTGTGCTGACTCAACCGCTAAACGAAACGCCTTTCGGGTTATTTTCCCTTCCGAGAAAAAACGTTTTGTGTAAGAAACACAACCCATATGTAAGCTTTCTAACGCATGTGCGTCGAACCGTTCACCAATAATAAACTCAGTACTTCCACCGCCAATATCTACAACAATTCGACGCCCTCCCGCATCAGCCTGCGTATGAGCCACGCCTAAATAAATAAGGCGCGCTTCTTCACGTCCAGCAATCACTTCAACGGGATAACCCAGCGCAACTTCCGCTCTATCAATAAATACCTGCCGATTCCGCGCGGCCCGCAAGGCATTCGTGGCGAACACCACCACACGTGAAGGGTCCATATTTTGTAAGCGCTGGCCAAACTCGGCGAGGCAAGTGATGCCTCGATCCATCGCTTCCTCAGAAAGATTATTGGCGCTATCTAGGCCTGCGGCGAGTTGTACTTTTTCACCACGACGTTCAAGCGTGCGTATCTCCCCTTGAAACTCTTCAGCCACCATCATATGGAAACTGTTTGAACCGAGGTCTACTGCTGCAATGCGCTGAGAGGTTAACTCAGTCGTTGGCTTATCATTCATGTACTTGAAATCCAAACATCTGCCCATATTTAATAGGAATATGCATTTCCTTCGGTCCGACGTCCAGTACAGAATCCAATTGATTCGAACGCTAGGCGGCGTACAATATCTCTTTACTTAACATATACCTTCACAGGGGATACCAATGAGCGACAACATTATTACCGTAACCGACGATTCTTTTGATGCCGATGTACTGGGTGCAGATGTCCCTGTACTGGTTGATTTCTGGGCGGAGTGGTGTGGTCCTTGCAAAATGATCGCTCCTGTTTTGGAAGAGATTGCTGAAGACTACGCAGGCAAACTTAAAATCGCTAAATTGAATATTGATCAAAACGAAGGCACCGCACCTAAGTTTGGTATTCGCAGCATTCCAACACTGATTTTATTCAAAAATGGCCAAGCTGAAGCGACAAAAGTGGGCGCCATGAGTAAATCTGAGCTGGCTGCTTTCATCGAACAGGCGCTATAAGGCCCGGTTTGACGCAATATTCTGTATAAAACGCTGCTCTAGGGGATAAATATCCCCGCAGCGCTAGACAAGCCCCTTTTTACTGTCTATATTGCTTTTGCAACATTGAATACTGTTTTTACATATCAGTGTTGTCCTCTCTTGGCCCCTCTGCCAAGAATCTTTAGACAAGACTCTTTAGATCTTCGCTTCGAATCTAATTCAAATTACATAACTGAAATATCTTCTATCCTATGAATCTTTCCGACTTAAAGCTTAAATCCGTACCCGAATTATTAGACCTTGCTCGACAAATGAACATTGAGCACGTCAGCCGTACGCGCAAACAGGACGTCATCTTTGCCATCCTGAAAAGTCACGCTAAAAGCGGTGAAGATATTTACGGTGAAGGCGTTCTGGAAATATTGCAGGATGGATTTGGATTCTTACGAAGCGCAAGCAGCTCTTACCTAGCTGGCCCTGATGATATTTATGTTTCACCTAGCCAGATTCGTCGTTTTAGCCTGCGAAAAGGCGACAAAATCAACGGTAAGATCCGCCCGCCAAAAGATAACGAGCGTTACTTTGCTCTGCTTAAAGTCAATGAAATCAACGACGACAAGCCTGAAAACGCCAAGCACAAAATTTTATTCGAAAACTTAACACCTCTGTTCCCGAACGAGCGTCTAATCCTTGAAGCCGGTAATGGCTCCACAGAAGATTTGTCTTCTCGTGTACTGGATTTGGTCGCGCCGATAGGTAAAGGCCAACGTGGTTTGATCGTTGCTCCGCCTAAAGCCGGTAAAACCATGCTGCTGCAAACCATTGCACAGTCTATTACCCGCAATAACCCAGAAACAGATTTGATCGTATTACTGATCGACGAACGCCCGGAAGAAGTAACCGAAATGAAGCGCTCCGTTCGCGGTGAAGTGGTTGCCTCTACGTTCGATGAGCCGCCAGCTCGTCACGTTCAAGTCGCTGAAATGGTGATCGAGAAAGCCAAACGCTTAGTTGAACATAAGCGTGACGTGGTTATTCTGCTTGACTCGGTTACTCGTCTAGCCCGTGCTTACAACACAGTCATCCCATCGTCAGGCAAAGTACTGACTGGTGGTGTGGATGCTAATGCTCTAGAAAAACCAAAGCGCTTCTTTGGTGCTGCCCGTAATGTTGAAGAAGGTGGTTCATTGACCATCATCGCCACCGCACTGGTGGATACCGGTTCTAAGATGGACGAAGTGATCTTCGAAGAATTTAAAGGCACAGGTAACCAAGAACTGCACCTTGATCGTAAAATCGCTGAAAAACGCGTTTACCCTGCGATTAACATTCGCCGTTCAGGTACTCGTCGTGAAGATATGCTGTTTAATGAAGCCGACCTTCAACGTTTATGGATTCTGCGTCGTTTATTGGCTGAAATGGAAGACCTTCAAGGTATTGAGTTCTTGCTGGATAAACTCCGCAAGACCAAAACCAATGATGAATTCTTCGATTCTATGCGTAAAGGTGGCTAAGCGCTGATTCAGCGACAGTTTCTTTACTAAACGCCCGGTATATCCGGGCGTTTTTGTGTGTGAGGTTTAAGTTAAAAACGATAAAGCTCAGCTCTCAAACTCAACTCTCAAACTCAACTCTCAAACTCAGCTCTCAAACTCAGCTCTCAAACTCAGCTCTCAAACTCAGCTCTCAAACTCAGCTCTCAAACTCAGCTCTCAAACTCAGCTCTCAAA
>NVWL01000076.1 GCA_002733645.1 Oceanobacter sp. | reverse complement strand
GCGTAATCAGAACAACGCTGACGAGTTTGACGCCATCCGCATCGGCCTCGCCTCACCAGCCATGATTCGTTCTTGGTCGTTCGGTGAAGTGAAAAAGCCGGAGACCATTAACTACCGTACGTTCAAGCCTGAGCGTGATGGTCTGTTCTGTGCTCGTATCTTTGGTCCAATCAAAGATTACGAATGCCTATGTGGAAAGTACAAGCGCCTCAAGCATCGCGGAGTAATCTGTGAGAAGTGTGGCGTTGAAGTTACTCAAGCCAAAGTACGTCGTGAGCGTATGGGTCACATCGACCTAGCATCACCCGTTGCACATATTTGGTTCTTGAAATCACTGCCGTCTCGTATCGGTCTGATGCTAGATATGACGCTGCGTGATATCGAACGCATTCTTTACTACGAATCATTCGTTGTGACCGAGCCTGGTATGACCACGCTTGATGTTGGTCAGCTATTGTCTGACGAGCAGTACTACGAAGCGATTGAAGAATTCGGCGACGAATTCGAAGCGAAAATGGGTGCAGAAGCGATCCAGATTTTGCTTGGACACATTGATCTCGAAGACGAAGTAAACCGTCTACGTGAAGAGATTCCGACGACCACGTCAGAAACTAAGATCAAGAAGCTATCAAAGCGTCTGAAGATCCTAGAAGCTTTCCATAACTCAGGTAACGACCCGCAGTGGATGATCATGTCCGTACTGCCTGTTCTACCACCTGATTTGCGTCCTTTGGTACCATTGGACGGTGGCCGTTTCGCGACCTCAGATCTTAACGACCTTTACCGTCGTGTGATCAACCGTAACAACCGTTTGAAGCGCCTGCTTGAATTGAGCGCTCCAGACATCATCGTGCGCAACGAAAAGCGTATGTTGCAGGAATCAGTGGATGCCTTGCTGGATAACGGCCGTCGTGGACGTGCAATTACCGGCTCTAACAAGCGCCCACTGAAATCTCTTGCTGACATGATTAAAGGTAAGCAAGGTCGTTTCCGTCAGAACTTGCTTGGTAAGCGTGTTGACTACTCAGGCCGTTCGGTAATTACCGTAGGTCCGCAGCTGCGTCTGCATGAGTGTGGTCTACCGAAGAAAATGGCACTTGAACTATTCAAGCCGTTCATCTTCTCCAAGCTTGAGCACCGCGGTCTAGCGACAACCATTAAAGCTGCAAAGAAAATGGTTGAGCGCGAAACGCCGGAAGTTTGGGATATCCTCGCTGACGTTATTCGCGAACACCCAGTCATGCTAAACCGTGCACCAACATTGCACCGTTTGGGTATTCAGGCGTTCGAGCCTCAGCTAATTGAAGGTAAAGCGATTCAACTGCACCCACTTGTATGTGCGGCCTACAACGCTGACTTCGATGGTGACCAAATGGCGGTACACGTACCGCTAACAATCGAAGCACAGCTTGAAGCGCGTGCCTTGATGATGGCGACCAACAACGTACTGTCTCCAGCGAACGGTGAGCCAATCATCGTACCGTCACAAGACGTTGTATTGGGTTTGTACTGGATGACTCGTGAGCGTATCAATGCACCGGGCGAAGGCATGATGTTTGCCGACCTCGATGAAGTTACCCGTGCATACACCAGTGGTAACGCTCACCTACAAGCCAAGGTGAAAGTACGTATTACTGAAACCAACATCGATCTCGATGGCAACCATGAGACAACAACGAAAGTTGTTGATACCACGGTTGGTCGTGCGTTGTTGTTCCGCATCGTGCCTAAAGGTCTCCCTTACGAGATCGTTAACCAGCCGATGAAGAAGAAAGCGATCTCGAACCTGATCAACACGGCTTACCGTCGCGTTGGTTTGAAAGACACCGTTGTCTTCGCTGACCAAATTATGTACACGGGCTTCCAGTACGCAACTAAGTCAGGCTCTTCTATTGGTGTTAACGACTTCGTTATCCCTGATGAGAAAGCAGAAATCATTGCCAACGCTGATGCGGAAGTAAAAGACATCGAGAGCCAGTTTGCTTCCGGTCTTGTGACGCACGGTGAGAAGTACAACAAAGTTATCGATATTTGGTCACGTGCCAACGAACTTGTCGCCAAGGCGATGATGGATAACTTGGGTAAAGAAGGCGTGATCGACCGCGAAGGTAACGAAGTTGAGCAAGAATCGTTCAACTCGGTTTACATGATGGCCGACTCAGGTGCTCGTGGTAGCCCAGCACAGATTCGTCAGTTGGCGGGTATGCGTGGTCTGATGGCTAAGCCAGATGGCTCCATTATCGAAACGCCGATTGTTGCGAACTTCCGTGAAGGTTTGAACGTACTTCAGTACTTCACCTCGACTCACGGTGCTCGTAAAGGTTTGGCTGATACGGCATTGAAAACAGCAAACTCGGGTTACTTGACTCGTCGTTTGGTTGACGTAGCACAAGACTTGGTTGTCACCGACCTAGACTGTGGCACGGAAGAAGGTCTGGTTATGACGCCGCTGATTGAAGGTGGTGACGTCGTTGTTGCACTGGGTGACCGTATTTTGGGTCGTGTAGTGGCTAACGATGTATTTAAGCCAGGTTCAGAAGGTGACGTTGTTGTTCCCGCGGGCACATTGATTGACGAAGCTTGGGTTCACGCCATTGAAGCCGAAGGTATTGATGAAATCGTCGTGCGTTCTGCGATCACTTGTGAAAGCCGCGTAGGTATTTGTGCTGCTTGTTACGGTCGTGATCTTGGTCGTGGTCATCAGGTTAACGTGGGTGAAGCTGTCGGTGTTATCGCTGCACAGTCCATCGGTGAGCCGGGTACACAGCTGACAATGCGTACGTTCCACATTGGTGGTGCGGCATCGCGTTCATCAGCAGCGGACAGTGTTCAGGTGAAGAATGCCGGTAAGGTACGTCTACACAACCTGAAGACAGTAACTCGTGAAAACGGTGACCTAGTTGCAGTGTCACGTTCTGGTGCGATTGCTCTTGCAGACGAACACGGTCGTGAGCGCGAACTCTACAAACTGCCATACGGTGCTGTAATCAGCGCGCATGATGGTAGCCAAGTAGACGCTGGCCAGAAAGTGGCTAGCTGGGATCCACACACCCACCCAATCGTTACAGAAGTGGGCGGTAAGATTCAGTTCGTCGGTATGGAAGAAGGTATCACCATCAACCGTACGACCGACGACCTAACCGGTTTGTCGAACATTGAAATTATCGATCCTAAAGATCGTCCAGTTGCCGGTAAGGACATTCGTCCAATGGTGAAGCTGGTTGATGCGAAGGGTGAAGACGTTCTTCTACCGGGTACTAATGCACCGGCACAGTACTTACTGCCAGCCAATTCATTAGTAAGCCAGGAAAACGGCGCAGAAGTTGCCATCGGTGACGTCATAGCACGTATTCCACAAGAAACGTCAGGTAACAAAGACATCACGGGTGGTCTGCCACGCGTAGCTGACTTGTTTGAAGCACGTAAGCCAAAAGAGCCTGCCATTCTTGCAGAGATCTCAGGTACTGTGAGCTTCGGTAAAGAGACCAAAGGTAAGAAACGTCTGGTGATTACACCAAACGACGGTTCTGACCACTACGAAGAGCTGATCGCCAAATGGCGTCACCTCAACGTGTTCGAAGGTGAGCAGGTTGAAAAAGGTGAGGTTATCTCTGATGGTCCGATGAACCCGCACGATATCCTACGTCTGAAAGGCGTTGGTGATCTGGCGATGTACATCACCAACGAAGTTCAGGAAGTTTACCGACTTCAGGGCGTTGGCATCGATGATAAACACATCGAAGTTATCGTTCGTCAGATGTTGCGTAAAGTACTGATCGGCGACAACGGCGACAGCAACTTTATTCCAGGTGATCAGGTGGAATTCACCAAGTTCCTGGAACAAAACGAAACGCTGAAAGCGGGAAGTAAGGTTGTTGCCAAGGGCGAACGTGTTCTTCTTGGTATCACCAAAGCCTCGTTGGCGACAGAGTCATTCATCTCTGCGGCTTCCTTCCAGGAAACCACACGTGTACTCACCGAAGGTGCAGTTACCGGCAAGATGGATCACCTGCGCGGCTTGAAAGAAAACGTAGTTGTGGGCCGTTTGATTCCAGCGGGTACCGGTCTGGCTTACCATGCAGAGCGTAAACGCAAGCGTCAAACTCGCGACGACGATCGCATGAAAGCAATGCCAGAAACGCTCACTGTATCTGCAGAAGATATGGAAGCGAAACTGAGCGAAGCGTTCAGCGATAAATAGTCACTGAGTCATCAGCGATTAAATAAAAACGGGAGCTTCGGCTCCCGTTTTTTGTGGTTTGCACTTTAAAGAAGAAGTGCTGGTTTGAACTATCGCAGTACCTTAACAAGAAAATATTCTCATTGAATATAGTCTAGCCTCATAATCCCTTGACCTCAGCCCTTTGTGGGCTTATCCTTCGGCCCCCTTTTATTGTGTCGGTCAGTGTGCCTGTCGTTTGGGTCGCAGTGAAAAGCACAGTAGATGATTTTAGAAATAATTGGAGTTTGCTTAATGGCTACAATCAATCAGCTGGTTCGTAAGCCTCGTAAACGTAAGGTTGCTAAGAGCGACGTTCCTGCATTGCAGGCATGTCCTCAGCGTCGTGGTGTTTGTACTCGTGTGTACACAACTACCCCGAAAAAACCTAACTCGGCACTGCGTAAAGTATGTCGTGTACGTCTAACGAATGGTTTTGAAGTTACATCATACATTGGTGGTGAAGGTCACAACCTTCAGGAGCACAGTGTTGTTCTGATCCGCGGCGGTCGTGTTAAAGATTTGCCGGGTGTTCGTTACCACACAGTTCGCGGTACCTTGGATACTTCAGGTGTTGCGAGTCGTAAACAGGGCCGTTCTAAGTACGGTACTAAACGTCCTAAGGGTTAATTCCCTGAAGATAATGGATAAGAGTAAGGCTGTGCTTTCAATCTGAAATGCCCAGGCTGACCTGAAGACCAAAGAGAGCTTATCATGCCTAGAAGACGCGTCGCTGCGAAGCGCGAAATACTGCCAGATCCGAAATTCGGAAACACTACTCTGGCCAAGTTCATGAACCATGTAATGGTGAGTGGCAAAAAATCCGTTGCAGAAAAAATTGTATACGGTGCTCTGGATACTGTTGCTTCTAAAAGCGGCAATGACCCAGTAGAAATGTTTGAGCAGGCGCTGGAAGCTATCCAGCCAATGGTAGAAGTAAAAAGCCGCCGTGTTGGTGGTGCTACTTACCAGGTGCCTGTTGAAGTTCGTCCGTCACGTCGTCAAGCCCTCGCTATGCGTTGGTTGGTTGATGCGGCGCGTGGTCGTGGTGAAAAATCCATGGCTCAGCGTCTAGCGAACGAAATGGTTGAAGCTTGTGAAGGCAAAGGTTCTGCGGTTAAGAAGCGTGAAGACGTTCACCGTATGGCTGAAGCGAACAAAGCGTTCTCTCACTACCGCTTCTGATAAACCGAGGACTGCACAGTGGCACGTACAACGCCGATTGATCGATATCGTAATATTGGTATTGTTGCTCATGTGGATGCGGGTAAAACCACAACCACTGAGCGTGTTCTGTTCTACACCGGTGTGTCTCACAAAATAGGTGAGGTACATGACGGTGCAGCAACAATGGACTGGATGGAGCAGGAGCAGGAGCGTGGTATCACTATCACGTCTGCTGCGACGACTTGTTTCTGGTCTGGCATGGCGCAGCAGTTTGATCAGCATCGTATCAATATCATTGATACACCAGGGCACGTTGACTTTACTATTGAAGTAGAGCGTTCGTTGCGAGTGCTAGATGCCGCTGTGGTTGTGCTGTGTGGTTCCTCTGGTGTCCAGCCCCAGACTGAAACAGTCTGGCGGCAGGCCAACAAGTACGAAGTGCCACGCATGGTCTTCGTAAACAAGATGGATCGAACCGGTGCCGACTTCTTTATGGTCGTTGAGCAGCTGAAATCCCGTCTTGGTGCAAATCCTGTCCCTCTACAAATCAATATCGGCGCTGAAGATGACTTCAAGGGCGTGGTTGATTTGATCAAAATGAAAGCCGTTATGTGGAACGAAGCCGACCAAGGCATGACGTTCACTTACGAAGATATCCCTGCTGAATTGATGGATGACGCCGAACAATGGCGCGAAAACCTTATTGAGGCGGCGGCAGAATCTTCAGACGAGCTGATGGACAAATACCTCGAAGGTGAAGAACTCACTGAGGAAGAAATTAAAGCCGCATTGCGTCAACGCACGCTCGCCAACGAGATTGTACTGATTAGCTGTGGCTCTGCATTTAAGAACAAAGGCGTTCAAGCCGTTCTTGATGCGGTGATTGAATATTTACCATCGCCTACTGAAGTAAAGGCGATCGAAGGTATTCTTGATGACGCGGCTGAATCAACCGGCGAGCGTCACGCTAACGACGACGAGCCATTTGCTGCGCTTGCTTTTAAAATCGCTACTGACCCATTTGTTGGTACCTTGACGTTCGTTCGTGTGTATTCCGGCGTACTGAAAACCGGCGATGCGGTCATGAATTCCGTGAAAAGTAAGCGTGAACGAGTGGGTCGTATGGTGCAAATGCACGCGAACAGTCGTGAAGAAATTAAAGAGGTGCGCGCGGGAGATATCGCAGCACTTATTGGTCTGAAGGATGTCACTACCGGTGACACTCTGTGTGATCAAAATAATATTATTACGCTTGAGCGTATGGAGTTCCCGGATCCGGTTATTTCGATTGCGGTTGAACCTAAGTCTCAGGCAGATCAGGAAAAAATGGGTGTTGCTTTAGGCAAGCTTGCTCAAGAGGACCCTTCTTTCCGTGTAGAAACAGATCAAGAATCCGGTCAAACAATTATTTCGGGTATGGGTGAATTGCACCTAGATATTATTGTTGATCGTATGAAGCGTGAGTTTAAAGTGGATTGCAATGTTGGTAAGCCGCAGGTTGCTTACCGCGAAAAAATCACACGCACTGTAGAAATAGATAATAAGTTTGCGAAGCAGTCTGGCGGCCGCGGCCAATACGGTCACGTAGTGATTCGTTTTGAACCAAGTGACGAAGAAGGTCTCGAATTCGTGAACGAAATTGTCGGTGGAACTATTCCAAGAGAATACATTCCTTCGGTTGAGAAGGGGATTGCAGACCAGATGAAGAACGGTGTTCTTGCTGGTTATCCTTTGCTTGGTCTGAAGGCGACGCTCTTCGATGGCTCTTTCCATGACGTTGACTCAAATGAGATGGCGTTTAAAATTGCCGCATCACAAGCAACTAAGCAGCTTTCTAAAGAAGGCGATGCCGTATTGCTAGAACCTGTCATGAAAGTTGAGGTGGTAACGCCTGAAGATTACATGGGTGATGTGGTTGGCGACCTTAACCGTCGTCGCGGTTTGATTTCGGGAATGGAAGACACCCCTTCTGGGAAGGTGGTCAATGCATCGGTTCCGCTGGCTGAAATGTTTGGCTATGCAACAGATTTGCGTTCAGCAAGTCAGGGTCGTGCTACCTATTCGATGGAATTCGAAAAATATGCAGAAGCGCCTTCAAGTGTCGCTGATGCGATTATTAATTTTTACTAAATACTAATATTTTGAACGAGGTGTTTTATGGCTAAGGAAACGTTTGAACGTTCCAAACCCCACGTAAACGTGGGTACTATCGGTCACGTTGACCACGGTAAAACAACATTAACTGCTGCACTAA
>NVWL01000075.1 GCA_002733645.1 Oceanobacter sp. | reverse complement strand
GAAAGCAGAAGCAGGTGATACTGTTCTTGCCACCTCTACCCGTCTGTTCCAAGGCCGTGTTGTAGAAGACAGCGCCGAGAAGAAAGGTGAATCACTACTAGGTTCAACACCAATGGTTGTGCTTGCTTGTATCCTAGGTCGCTTCCCGACGTTAGAAGAGTACAAAGAAGCAGTAGACGGTATTAACCTGACGTCTTTCGCTCCACCTTCTAAAGATCTATCGCGTCCAGCGATTCCTCTGAAAGCTATCTAATCAGAAGCTTAAGAGGCGATTAGCCCACTGCCCTGACGTTCAGGTTGAGGTAGTAGGCTAAGCAAATAAAAAACCGGCACTCGAAAGAGGCGCCGGTTTTTTTGTATCTGGCAAAGATTGGCTATCCTACCTGCCTAAAGCACTCATTCTTCAGTGCGTTTTGAGTTCGAGAGAGTGTCCTATTAGGTTCTTCACTGGCAAACGGCGTCGCCTAAGGCACTTTTCATAGTGGTGGCGAGGAGTTATTCTCGAAACATCGAAAGGAGGCGGAGCGTCAAAATGCGTACGCTCACGAATAACCTATTAGAGCCACACAGCACCATAATCCGGAGTAATAATGGAGAATTTTAAAGTACCATATGGATTAGATTCTTCCGGAATCCTTATTTCGGCTTCAAATGCTGAGAAGCACAAGGCCTATACATGCCCTTGCTGTAACTCGCAGTTAGTACATCGTTCTGGAGAAGTTAGAGTGAAGCATTTTGCTCACCCTACATCATTAAACTGTAGCCAAGAGTCAATTTTACACATTACCGCCAAGAAGTTAATTGAAGCCGTAATGCTTTCAAATTCTTCATCACAAACAAAAATAAATCTTAGTAGCCACTGCCATCAGTGTGGAGTTAAGTTCAATGCTGTCCTGCCATATAAAACATTTACAAGTGCAAGGCAGGAAGTACCTGTATCAGAATATGTTTGTGATGTCGTTGGGTACCGAAACAATGAAATTGCTTTAGGGGTCGAAATACTAAATACACATGAAGTTGATTCTAAAAAAGCGAGCAACTTACCTATCCATTGGCTAGAGTTAAAGGCCGAAGACGTTATAGCTACGCCAAACCAATGGAATCCAACCCAAAGTAAACTCAAATCCTCATTCTGCAAAAGCTGTAAAGAGCATATAAAACATGTTCAATCTATAGCAGATAAATGGAACATTGAAAGAAACTTATATAGCCCAATAAAAAACCCAAAACTCTCGGTTTACGTAGCAGACACAGAAACATGTTTCAATTGCAAAGAAGAAATTCCAGTTTTCTGGTGGCGGGGCGTGCCGTTCTGCGAGCAAGAACCTCCAGAACCCAAGCCGAAAACGATTAAATTCCGAAACTCTAAACAATATGGTGGGAAATATTGGGCAAATACATGTGCAAGCTGCAATATGACTCAGGGCGATAACTACCTATATATTTTTGAAAGCTCCCCATTCAAAAATATGCCGCTAACTGGTAAAGCTGCAAACCAGAAAGCTGGTATAACTAGAGTCATATCTGGTAAATCAGCAGCCCCAGAGTTTATGAAAGTGATAAATCGCAACTTTTAAAAGCTCTGCCAGTCAATCAACTACGCGTCTTCGACGTCGGTCGCACCGTGGCAAGCCCCTAGTATTGTATCCAAGCTCGCTTCCTGACTGCAGAAAAGCACAAGGCAGCGGTTGACGGTATTAACCTAACTAGCTTTGTGCCACCTTCTAGAGATCTAGCGCGACCAGCGATGCCTTTGAAGCTATTTAAGCTTTTGAGGGAATTAGCCCACTGCCCTGACGTTTAGGTTGAAGCAGTAGGCTAAGTAAATAAAAAACCCGGCACGTAGAAGAGCTGCCGGTTTTTTTATTAACTCTTAAGTAGAACTTAGATTATAACCCTTTAACTTTTCCTCTTCGCATGACATACAGAGTACTTTTTTCCACTTCCGCAATAGCAATCATCGCCAGACTTGAGCATAGAATACCCATTCTGCCTATTTACAGAATTTTTTAACTTTTCATGCTTTATTTTCTCATTTAATAGTCGAGAAAGCTTAGAGTCTAGAAAAAGCTTCGGGCTCCAGTTATCTCTGAGCATTTTCAAAAACACGGAATCTGTTGCACTGGCTATCACACCCGCTCCTGGATTTATGAGCCCCAAAACTGTAGGGACAATAAAAGAAACCATATTTGCTTTAACGGATGAACTGCATGGTTTTAGTAGCTCTCTCACAACAACTTCATGATCATAATTCTTATCACTCAACCACATTCTAAAATTCTTTGCTTGAAAAGATTCTCTCATATCGAGTATTTCTTTAAGACTAACCAAACCCCTATTGTATAAATCAAAAACATCGGGAATTGACTTCATTTCCAATATAGTTTCAAAACAATCAATCGATTTATCTGAAGAAGATATGAAAATTTTACTTTCAACATAATCTTTAGAGTATGAATCCTGAATAACACTGTCGACCTCAAGCTGTTTTTGTAGTGAATATCCAGCAAGTACTTCACAAATCCTGAGCGAAGTCATCATTTTTACTGAAAAAGGCTGCGCAGTAAGATCCAATTCTTCTAACATTCTTTTATTAGAAAGATCTAACCTGACCTCATCAATAATACTATTCGCAACAGAGTCAGCTGTAATTTCTAAGCCATTCTCATTGCAATGTACCAAAATCTGATTCTCTTCTGTTAAATACCTCAAACGAGCTTGCGCAACCCGATTATCACTTTCAATACTACAATACCCAAATTGCAAATCATACAATGGCGCCAAACGCACGAAATACGTCAATTCCAACTGACCAAGTTTTGCAGCCTTAGCATCCTTACTATTTACATACGTGAAATCATAGCAATCAAAAACTATCTTTATGATCCCTCGCTCTAAGAGCAGAATTACATTCTCCACGCCTAGAAATCGAATAAAATCTAAATAATCTTCGTGTCTCAAATAAACAACATCATGTAGAAGTAAGCTTAAAAAAATACTTCTTAAAGCAGAATTTCGAGAATCATCAAACTCATTTACCGATGCAGAGAATCCTGTATACCCAGATGGCGTATTACTCCATTTATTTCTTTTTCTGTTATGCTGTACAAGGGTCCCTGTCATTTTGGGAAAGTTATTTATAAGAATTGATGACATATCGCGTTCCTTGGCACTACCAACATTAATACTGCAACAATTCATTTAACTCAAATAATCGCTACATTCAAATTTTACGGCTCAAATTTTGGTCTTTTATGAGCCGCAATTCTGATATTTGCGGCTCGCAGCACAGGGCAAGCCCCCGGACAGTCATTCTAAGAATAATGCCTGATTTTCCAGTGAGGTCAATTCATGGGCATTAACTGACTGTCTACAGGCCATAATTTCATTAGCTTGCTGGCAGTCCAAGCTTTTCAAAGAAGGCATAATTACGTTCTTTCGCTCTTTTCAAAAGGAGATCAAAAGAAAGCACTTCTATATACGATTTATAATTGATTGCATAACCGAAATAACTAAGGCCATCTGCTGACTTCGTTAAGTTCATCATCTTACACCGTGTTTCCACCGTCGAAGTCAAATCACTAATTACATAGCAATACCCTGGGACATTCTCGCAATTCTGAATCGGTCTGCCCTTTGCGGTTCTCAAATTTCCGCTCCTCAATCTCTCCAAATATCCGAGTGCTTGTTCAATCGGGTCCTTATCCTCCCCAGATTTTGCATCATTCCTCATTGGCCGCTTTATCTCTACAACACGTAGCTCAGCAAGAGGAGCTGTCTCCGAACCACCAACTAACATTGCCCTGTCATACGTATTGAGCATCAGCAAGTCAGGCTCCTTTCCACTATCGACATCAGACACATCCATTGAAGATATTGGCTTATCCGATGCCAAATAGTCATGAAAAGCCATGGTGTCATCAATTAGCCACAAGTTACTTGCATCACCAGCGAGTTCTTTCGATTCCTTTCCCATTGGCATAATCAGCTGATGAATTAAATCTTCTCTCGCGTATTTTCCATTCTCTTGAATAATTAGAGCCCTCTCTAATAGATCCAAGATTACTTTTCTGTGCACAACATAATTAGCTAGATCTGAGTTTTTCAGATCCTCGGCTTTATGCAAATACTCGCTAATTCTATTCTGGTAGTCTTCTTGATTTTCGTCATCCTTAACAATCAATATTTCATGACCTTCCGAAATCAAGCTTTGCTCAATATCCGCATACCGAGAATGCAACCTCAACTCCAACTCTTTATCTGACAAATCTGGGTCAATCAAAAGATCATCATTTGTCATGTGGCGAAGTAGAGAACGATATCTCGGAGCCTTCTCAGCGATATAGGCATTGATTCTCTTAGAGCCAGCTTTAAGATTTTCTTCTAGTGACTCTGATAAAAAAGATTTTGATTTTTTAATAACGGCATCTCTAATCGCGCCAATAGTAATATCCGTATCAGAAAAAAGATCATCTTCAAATTCATCTAAATCAAACCCTGTCCTCTCACTGCGGGTATGTTCATCTAGAAATGGAGATGATATGTAGCACGAATAGATAAAATTACCGTTCTTATCGGACATTTTACTGTGAAGTCCAGGAATCTTGTTTAGCTTAAAATCTTCCTGAACAAGTCGTTCGTTTGCACAAAATGCTATTGAATGTTTTTTACCTGTTGAATTACGAAACTTTATATGAGTGAGTTCGAAGTTTTGACCCGAGAGCTCTATCTGATCATGTTCTGATTCTTCAAACATATAACTATCGAATAGACTATCCAAGAGTAATACCTCGGCACCATCAACCACATCTATTTCTGGCCTTTTTTCTCCACGAACAAAATACCACAAGCAGTGTTCTAACAAGGAATTCGCAATGGTTTGCTGGGTCTTCGGCGATGACTTTCTATAACTCTCTCTAAATACATTTAGCCTAACTATTGTTCCTGTTTTACGAACATCTGAAGGTGCATCTTCTTCACCGTGTACACCATTGTTTTCGTCAAAAATAAATGTTCGCGTTCTATATTCGCCTCGAGAGTCTCGATAATTACTTTTCACTTGAACAGAGTTAAAAGCCTTTAGCCACATCAATCTACCGACACCACGGCAGCCACGATCTATTTTGTGCTCTGAATCTAAAGTTCCAAATGAACGATAATTTTCATCATTAAAACCGCACCCATTGTCTTCAATAACAAAGGCCGTTATCTCCCCTTCCGCTTTTCTGCCAACATCCAACTGTTGCTGCAGACTTCTAACTATCGTTACTCGCACCTTTCCTGGCGTGTAACCACGTTTAGCATCTTCTATTGCATGTATTGAGTTAATAACGGCCTCAAAGACCGGCATAAGCCCATGTTTCTTTGGTAGTGAGGTATTTCTTAAGCGTCCTTTTAAATTAGTTTGTAAATCCATACAAATACCCTTCTAATAAAACTAATAAAATGCCCAGACTAGCTAACAGTCATAATATCAGCTAATAGTTAGTTAATGTAAATTTAGACTTGCGATGTCAAAGTAGGGCTTCAGACTAATTCAAGGAGACTAGAGAACAATAGAGACTACCTTCTCATTCCAGCCCTCATCACGAAGCACAAACTTGCTTTTACTGTCAAAATCCCTCTTTCTCGCACAGCAATCCGAAACCTCATTCAACCAAAGTTGTATACAATCCTGCCCTAACGGCGGTGGTTTACCTTGATTTAGCCCTTCATACCGTTAAAATTGCTGACAATCTTAAAACCTCTGCCCCATCCTGTTCCTAATAGGTATCCAGCATGACTTCAGCCACTCATTTTGACCCATCCAGCTCGATTAAGACGCTGTCAGGCACGTCTCATCGTTTTCACAGCCTGCCAGAGACCGCCAAGCAGTTAGGCATCAATCTGGATGAGCTGCCCTTTTCTCTGCGTCCGATTCTTGAGGGCATTGCCCGTAATGTTGGCAAAAACGGCATCACGGTTGAGCAACTGCAAGCATTGGGTAACTGGCCAGCGCATCAGGGTACCGAACCGGTAGAGATTCCGTTCACGGCGGGTCGTGTGATCATGCACGATCTGAGTGGTACGCCTGCCATTGTCGATTTTGCGGCGATGCGTTCTGCGGTTGAGCGTATGGGTCTGGACCCAACGATCATTGAGCCACTGGTACGTGCTGATCTGGTGATCGACCACACGGTGACTATGGATAACACCGGCAGCCCTGCGTCGCTGCGTATTAACAGTGAGCTGGAAGCGGCGCGTAACAAAGAGCGTTATGGCTTCCTGAAATGGGGTGCGCAGGCGTTCAACACGATTCGTATTATTCCGCCTCAGACGGGCATCGTGCATCAGGTGAATCTGGAGTATCTGGCTCAGGGCTTCTTAAAACAGAGCAATGGGGAGCACGGCTCATCAGAAGAAGACAAGCTGATGATCCCGGATACCCTGATCGGTATGGACAGCCACACGCCAATGGCCAACGCGCTGGGTATTGTTGGCTGGGGCGTCGGCGGTATTGAGGCAGGTGCGTCTATGCTGGGCCAGCCTATGCAGATGTTGGCACCAGAAGTGATTGGGGTTGAGCTGACGGGCGCTCTGAAAGAAGGCGTGACCGCAACCGACCTGGTATTAACCATCACCGAAATGCTGCGCAAATACCCGCGCGGTGTTGTGGGTAAATTCGTGGAATACGTGGGCGAAGGCAGCGCTAACCTGTCTCTGCCAGATCGTGCGACCATCGCCAACATGTCGCCGGAATACGGCGCGACCATGGGCTTCTTCCCGTTTGATGAAATCGCTGCCGATTACATGAAGGCGACTGGCCGTGATGGCGACCTGCCACTGGCTTATTACCAAGCGCAAAACATGGCGTGGAAGGCAGGCCAAAAACTGCCGCGCTACACTGACCTGCTGCATCTGGATTTATCGACAGTTGAGCCATCTGTCGCCGGACCGAAAAAACCACAAGACCGTCTGCCTCTTGGCGATATCGGCAAGGTATTCCAACAGACCGCGACGGCTGGCTCGCGTACGCCGGAAGAAGTGACTGTGACGCCTGTTAAGGCTGACGAAGCCGGTATCTTCCAATCGCTGCCGGAGCGCACACTGAAAGACGGCGACATTGTGATCGCGGCGATTACCGCCTGCACCAACACCTCGAACCCAGGTCTGTTGATTGCCGCAGGCCTGCTGGCGAAAAAAGCCAATGAACTGGGCATGAAAGTACCAGACGGCGTAAAAACCTCTTTTGCCCCAGGCTCACCGGTAGCGACTGACTTCCTCACCAAAGCTGGGTTGCAGCAGCATCTTGATGCCCTCGGTTTTAACACCGCAGGTTACGGCTGTACGACCTGTGTGGGTAACTCTGGCCCACTGGCGCCGAGCATTGAAGCGGCGTTGCGTGACCACGACATTATTGTGTCTTCCGTGTTGTCCGGTAACCGTAACTTCGAAGGCCGTGTCCACCCAGATGTCGACACTAACTTCCTTATGTCGCCTCCTTTGGTTGTTGCTATGGCGATGGCCGGTAACGTGAATATTGATGTCACCAAAGAGCCGCTGGGCAAAGACGCAAATGGCAATGATGTGTTCCTGAAAGATATCTGGCCGAGCAACGCGGAAATCACGCAAACCATGCATGAGTGCATGGACCCGAAAGCCTTCCGTGAAACCTACGAAAACTCACTCGCTGGCCCCGAG
>NVWL01000074.1 GCA_002733645.1 Oceanobacter sp. | reverse complement strand
CGCCGTAAAATTTATCGCACAAGAGAAGAAGGAAAAGCGGATATATTTAATTATATTGAGCTGTTTTATAATTCCACACGTCGTCATGGTAATAATAATAATGACTTGTCGCCAAGGGACTATGAAAATAACTATTTTTTGAAGAAAATGGGTGTCTAGGAAACTAGGGGCGATTCACCCATCTCTATTGAAGACTGGAATATAGAAAACCAGCAGTTTGAATCGATTACTCCTATAAGTAATGCACCAGCTATTGAAAATACAAGCAATGAGGCTAAAAGCACTGGCGGAAGTGGCGGTGGCTCTGTGCATTTTTTATGGTGGGTTATACTGTCATCAGGCTTAGCAGCAACAAGAAAAACATTGGCCCGTTAAAAAATGACGCTATGGCAGGCAGACCCGGACTAAACACAAATCCGGTCTCTGCCCTCTTCTTTTGCTCGATATAGCTTATGATCCGCTTCCCTCAGTAATTTATTTGGATCTCCATTTGGCGATGGGACCACCGTCGCGATTCCGATGCTTACCGTAATAGTTTCACTCTGGTCATCATGGAAGATCTGCGATGACCTCATCGCCGACCAAATCTGTTTCGCGATAATGCGGGCCGCTGAGGTGTTGGTGTCTGGCAACAATATGACGTATTCCTCACCACCATATCGGAAGGCAGCATCGCCGGGACGTTTAAGTACGTCTTGCATTCTAAGTGCTGTTTGACGCAGTGCTTCATCACCGAATACGTGTCCGTAATTATCATTAATGGATTTAAAGTGATCTAAATCGATCATCATGACCGAGAGTGGAGTTTTGTTTCTCGCTGCACGAGCGTATTCGCGCTTTAAACTTTCATCAAAATAACGACGGTTATACAGACCCGTGAGCGCATCCGTTGCGCTGATTTTTTGCAGTCGCTCGTTCACTTCTTCCAGTTGTTTGGTGCGTGATCTCACAACTTTATCCAGATGAATATTTTGCTGGCGCTCTGTTTCCAGGAGCATGTCTTTCGCGTGAGCGGTCTCGATTTGTGCTTCTTCACGCAGTTGTCTTTCCATACCAATACGAATAGACAGGGCGAACGCAAATAGCATCACTTGCAGGAGTAAACCAAACGCTAATGCGTTTTCTAATAAGGTGCTATTGGGTAATATTTCTAACTTACCTAGTATGTAAGCAGCACTGCCTAGAGTGTACATAGCAGCAGCAAAAAATACGGCAAATGCAGGTGGGTAACGATCTCGCATTCTCAAAAATAAAATTATTGAACCAATACAAAATATGATTAACGATAAAGATAATGTTGGAAAGATCATTAACCGGTACGGCAGGAACAGGCTGCAAATTGCCATAAATCCAGCAACCACAGAAATACCGATTGAGATTATATAAATTCGTGGATAAGTATGCTGAATATTGGCCACTTTAGTGACATAAAGCACGCCAAAAAAATTGGAGAAATTCACAAGCGCTGCTATCGCTACATGATTCCACTCGGGTGAGTTTGGCCAAAAAAACTCATAAGCACGCCCCCATATCGTTGCCTGTATCAATGCCATCGCAGCGGCAAGACCACCGAAGTACAAGTACCCTCGATCGCCAGAGGTGCTAAATATAAGTATGTGATACACACCCAGTATCAATACCGCACCAAAAAATAAGCCTTGAAGCCAACTGGTGCTTTCCATGCTAGACCAGAGTTGATGATCGCTGATCACAGCCAGCGGTAACTCTAACGACGACTCGGTACGCACACGAAACAATACGGTTACGTCGCCACTGACATCTTCTAGAGGGATAAGAAAAGCGGGATGCTTAACAATACGCTGATCAAACGGGTATCTATCACCCAATGAGTATTTGCTAATCAGGGTGTTGTTGGAGTCTATTAAATAAAATTCCAGATAATCCAATAATGGGTAGTTAACCCGAACCCAAGCGTCGCTAATGATGTCTGGATCACCTTCAAGGGTAAATAAAAACCAATAGGCAGACTCGGTGTAACCAAACTGAGCAGGCTCAGTATCAACGCGCTGCCAATCCCACTCATGAAAGTCTTGCCACTCATACATGACTTGGGTGTCTTCGACGAACTGAAAGTTAGGCAATATTTCTCTAAACCCTGCGTGCAGGAAATTACTTTCAGCAGCCGCAGCGGATACCGGCATCAATGTTGTGAGTAGCGCTATAACTATCAGTATGAGCGCACGAGAGCGTCGCATACACCTTCCCATTCAATAAACTGAGTTTAGTGTATGCAAGCAATGCTAATCCGGCCTGCCTTTGATGTTTCTTTTATGAACGAAAGCACAGTGCTGTGTTGATTTTGTGTAATATTGAGAAACAGCGCTCATTGTGAAGCTGTGTTTTTCTGACGGAATTTCCGTGGACTCATCCCGGTATAGCGTGCAAACGATTTTCTGAAACTCGCCAAGTCACGATACCCGCATAAAACTGAGACTTGTGTCACTGAGTCATTTGAAAACTCCAAACGCTCTAGCGCTATCTGCAAGCAATGTTCTTCGGCGAGTTGGCTATAACTGTGCCCTGAAACCTGTAGCTGCCTTCTCAGCGTCCGCTCTGACACCTTTAATGCCTGTGCCGCTTCCGACATTCCAGCACGGCCTGACTGCTTACTGAGCCATTCCCGCAGTTCCCATACTCTGTCACCTTGCTGGATTTGGCGTAATCTTTGAGCCTCCATCTCACTGACCTTTAACAGCTGCGCATGGGTCACCGGATTAGCCAAAGGCAAGGGACGCCGAAGTAATGCCGTAGGTAAAACAATGACTGTTTTTTCAGCATTAAACTCTATTGGACACTGAAAGTGCGCTTTCCAGTTCATCCCAACTCCCTCGTTTTTTACCGTGGTAGCAATCGACGAAAAATAAAAAGGTTCACCTATCAATTGGGTTATTTGAGTCTGTAAGCCTGCAATCAATACTTCCAAAGAAAAACGCAAGCTCACTGGTAAGGCGCGTGACGCAGGCGTAACCTCAATACGGCACTCACTTCCACAAATCTCCGTCGTCAATTCAAAACGACTACGCACCAATATTTTCAGCTGATTTGCCGTCGCTAAAGCATCACCTAACGTCTGACTACTTAAGAGTGCGCCAGCGAGAACCCCCCACCGAGATAAATTCAACGAAGCGCCCAAGCGAATGCCCGCATCCGGCATATCACTCAACAAGCGTGAGATATTGCGCTGAATCACATCGAACTGATGAATAGATAAACGCGTATCCGGATTGTTAGCTTCGTCAACCGTTATGCCAGTGCCCAACAACCAACGCTGAGGCAATAGGCCGTGATTGTGCATAAAGCGACCAAGCAGATAGAGCTCCGCACTTGGATAAATCGCCTGCTCTTCATAGGTGGACATAGTTTGAGGTCATAAAACAGTGGTTTTGAAGACAATATATCGTTTCAGGTTTTCCTTAAACCCCTTATTACTCTTTAATAGTCGACAATAATGTACATTGAGCATGAATATCATGACCAACCAAAAGACAAATAATCCGACACTGGAATCTGAGCGTATCGAAGCCATTCGTAAGGCGGTAAGACAAGCCGGTGACGACGCTCGCCAACGCTTTCCTGTATTGGCGAATAACAATGTCATGGGGATGAGTATTTTCCTTGTCTCCATCGCCGGTATCTTACTCTGTGGCTGGGCCTACATCGTCGATGTTTTACCGGCTTGGGGATGTATTCCGTTGGTCGCGATTTTAACGTCGCTGCTGCATGAATTAGAGCACGACCTTATTCATTGGCAGTATTTTAAAAACAACAAGCTCATACACAATATGATGTTGTTGGGGGTATGGATATTTCGCCCCGGTACGATTAATCCTTGGATTCGTCGTGAGCTGCATTTTTTGCATCACAAAACCTCAGGCACCTCAAAAGACCTTGAAGAGCGCGGTATCGGCAACGGGCACCCGTACGGCTTTGTTCGCTTTTGGGTCATGATGGACACCTTTACCGGTAACTTATTACGCGTTTGGATGTTTGTACCCGCAGGTCGCCGTTGGTATTCAGCCAAGCGCATCATCGCCTCGAACCTCCCCTTTGGCGTCATAACTGCGTTTATTTGGTACAGCTTTCTGCTAATTCATCTTCTGGACGCACTTTTTAGCCTTGCTGGAGCCTCCGCACCAGTCGCTTTATTAAACTACGCCAGTGACGTTACCCCGTTAGTCGTCATTTTAATCGCGCCCTTTTATCTGCGTTCTTTCTGCTTAAACTTCATCAGCTCGAACATGCACTATTATGGCGGTGTAGATTCATTAATGAATCAAACTCAGGTACTAAACGACTGGCGCTTCCTACCATTTCAGCTGTTTTGTTTTAATTTCGGCAGCACTCATGGCATTCACCACTTTGTGGTAGGCGAACCATTCTATATTCGCCAGTTAACGGCAAAGGCCGCTCACAAAGCATTTCATCAACATGGAGTCCCATTTAATGACCTCGGGACGTTTAAACGCGCTAACCGGTTTGATCCGGCTGCAACACCAAACTAAGTATTTGGCACGTTTCACTGTTTTATCTAGGGGCAATGAATGCGATTCTTTGCCCCTGTTTCGTTTTACCTCTGTAATTTATAGCCTTTTAACTCAGCTGAATATTAAGGAATCCATCGATGTCACTACCTGATTCACTGCGCACCGGATTAAAGCTCCCCCTTGTTGTTGCCCCTATGTTTCTTGCCTCTGGTCCAGCGCTTGTATCCGCCTGCTGTAAAGCTGGTGTGATCGGTACTTTCCCAGCGCTTAATCAGCGCAGCAGTGAGGGGCTAGATCAATGGCTTACTGAATTGAATACCGACTTAGATGCCTTTAAAAAAGAAACCGGCACTCAGCCTGCCGCGTTTGGTGTCAATTTGGTGGTGCATAAAAGCAACACCCGTCTACAAGACGATTTAAAAATCATCGTGAAACACAAAGTCCCCTTAGTGATTACATCCCTGGGCGCTGTTCAAGATGTTGTCGATGCCGTACACAGTTATGGCGGTGTGGTGTTTCATGACGTAGTGAATACCCGCTTCGCTCGAAAGGCAGCCTCTGTGGGCGTTGATGGTTTAATCGCTGTCGCAGGTGGTGCCGGTGGCCATGCCGGTGATTGGAACCCCTTCGCACTCGTAAACGAGCTGCGCCAGTTCTTTGATAAAACCATTCTGCTCGCCGGGAGCTTAAGCACCGGCCGTGATATCGCCGCCGCGCTTATGATGGGCGCGGATATGGCGTACATGGGAACCCGTTTTATTGGTACTCAAGAGTGCCAAGTGCAACCAGAATACAAAGACATGCTCACCACCACGAGTGCTGCGGATATCGTCTACACCCCTAAAATTTCAGGCGTAAATGCGTCTTTCTTAAAGCCATCTTTAGAGGCACACGGCATTGATTTAAGCACGCATCAAAAACCCGACCACGTTGATTTTGGTGCGGAACTAGATGTTGATGAGGCTGCCAGAGCATCCACTGAAGCTAAGCCTTGGAAAGACTTATGGTCTGCCGGGCACGGCGTTGGCAGCATCAGCGACACACCACCTGCAAGCGAACTGATTACCCGCTTAATCGGTGAATACACCACAGCCATTTCATCTTTCAAGGAGAACACCCTGTGAGCGGCGAAGAAAACCATTATTTAACCAGCCAATACCAAACACTGAGCTACGAAGTAAGTGAACACATACTGCTGCTCAAGCTGAATCGCCCAGAGCATATGAATGCCTTCACCGTTGAGATGTGTAACGAGCTGATTCATGCTTTTGATCACGCCAGCAATGATGACGACGTTCGCGCCATTGTCGTCACCGGTGAAGGACGTGCTTTTTGTGCCGGTATGGATTTATCCAAAGAAGGCAACGTCTTTGGCTTAGACGAAACCATGCAGCCTACCCTTTCCGACCTTAACGATCGCTTCTCTGACGACGATATCGTTCAGGGCGTTCGCGACACAGGCGGCCGCGTGGCGTTATCTATCTTTCGTTGCAAAAAACCCGTCATTGCGGCCATTAACGGTGCAGCCGTAGGAATTGGTGCAACCATGACCTGTGCCATGGATATTCGTCTGGCTTGTGAACATACTCGTATCGGATTTGTCTTCAGTAAGGTTGGTATCGTGCCGGAAGCATGCTCAAGCTGGTTCTTGCCACGTATTGTTGGGATTTCAAAAGCCCTTGAGTGGACGATGACAGCCGAAATCTTTAAAGCCGACGAAGCAAAAGATGCTGGGTTTGTGAATAAAGTGGTTCCGGCCGCTGAATTGCTAGAAGAAGCCATGAAAATAGCCCGCAGCATTGCTGAACGTTCAGCCGTATCTGTGGCCATGATTCGCCAGATGATGTATCGCAATAGCGCATTTAGTCATCCTGCCGATGCCCACCGTATTGAATCGTTGGGGATGTTTTACACCAGTTTGCAGGATGGTAAAGAAGGTGTTGCAAGCTTTCTGGAGAAACGACCATCCGACTTTAAAGGCAAAGTAAGCAGCGAGATGCCTCCGTTCTTCCCTTGGTGGAACGACGAGGAATCATCTGACTAGAGCACCTCTAATTTAGAGACTCCTAGGTCAAATTAGCCAAATATAAATTTTGGCTGATTTGTAACCTCTGAGCGGTTACATATTTATTCACATTAAATAGTGCCGCTGAAAATATCGCTGTGATAACGTCGATTTAATGTCAAAACCGACTCTCTGATTATTAATAATCAAAGACAGGAGGATCAGCGATGACGACAGGTATTATTTTACTAGCCGCAGGACACAGCGCACGCTTTGGCAGTGATAAACGTTGCGCACCTTGGCCGGGCAATAAGTGCATGTTAAAAGCCAGCATTGAGAACGCAGTTAACTCTGGACTCCCCTGCTACGTGGTTTTACACCCTGGCGACCAGCATATTTTAGAACAGTGCATTGAAGATGGCGCTGAAGCCGGTATCTGCCCGGATGCCAATTTAGGCATTGGCCACAGCATTTCCTATGGTGTTCATGCCAATCAAGAGTGGGATGGCTGGATCATTGCTCGTGCCGATATGCCTTGGGTGACCCCGGAGGTGTATCAAAAACTCGCCAAACATCTTCAGCTTAGCGATTATGCCCGCCCAATTGATAAATCAGGGCAACCCGGCTTTCCTACCGCTTTGCGCCGTGAACATGCGTTTGAGTTAATGCATTTAAAAGGTCATCGTACAGAAGTATGTATTATTCCAGACCAGCAAAATGTGAATGTATTTATTGATCATGACATGATTCATCACGACGTGACTGTTCCTACGGATATCCCCCGCTTAGCATAAAAATAGTTAGCATAAAAAAAGGTCGGTATAATTCCACTGCTGTCTCATAGTTGTTAAACAGCACTACTGCAGACAGCAAGCAGTGTTTTTAATCTCTAGACCCAATACCTCCCAAGAGGAGATTATCCCCTTGTTTGCGGCCCTAAATACGCTAAACCATAATCGCTGCTATACCTCTTTTCAGATCAAAGATCTGATTTTCTATTTTATGCCCCTAGAACCTTTGACTTTAAAATCAGCACCGTTCGATTTGAAATACGGCTTCGCGGACTTTCTTTTAATCGGCCTGCGTGCGGCGCCAGACAACCAAGTTATTCTGCGGCCTTTAGAGCAAAACCTTGCCCCGGAGCGATACAATAAATTTGGATACTTTAAGAGGTCGCTCCGGGGCGGATTGTTTTGCGTGCCGCATAATGACTGCCGTTGGCTGGATGAAGCCGGATGCGCCGAGAAGAGAGGATCGT
>NVWL01000073.1 GCA_002733645.1 Oceanobacter sp. | reverse complement strand
CCGTAGCTATATGGGTCGCATTGAGCGCGGAGAGGTGAGTATCACGGTCGAGAAACTGTACCGGATCGCTTCCTCGCTAGACTGCGACCCGGCATTACTATTGCCTCCCCTGGCAGACTGCAATCCTGCCGCTGATCAACCTGGTCAAAAATAGCCAGCAACCTGCGCCCATTGGTATCGGCTGAAATCAGATATCTAGGTATGGCAGATTGTTCACTATTTTCTGAGTTTCCATGCTGACTGTGACCACCCTCTGAAATAGCTCTAGCGGGTACCTCGGATTGCCCATTGTTTCAATGGCCCAGTCGTTGGCGTCATTGACGATGCCGCTGGCTTTATCGGTCCGCACTGCCTGGCGTTCCATCACCCAATCCAATGCCGGCTTGCCGTTGACGACGTAGTCCCAGGCTGCTTGGGGGATATCCTTGAGTGTGATGCGGTGGTTATAGATCACAGTGGTTTTGTCGCCCTTCTTGGCGAACTTCATCTTTTCCACCCGGTAATCGGTGTCGGTAAGCTTGCCTTTGGCTTCGATGGTCAGCGGGTATGGTTCGACGGTTTCATAGTTCAGGTGGTACTCGGCTAAAGCACGACCGGCATTGCTGAATGCCCAGAAATCCGTAGATTTCTTTACTGTCGGAATCCGAGGGAGCTCTTTGCTAAAGTTGTCAGCAAAGCGTTCGCGGTAGTCTCGGGAATGCAAAATGCCGTATACGTAGTAAAACAGGTCTTCCTTGCTCAACACCTGGTCAGGATATGCTACCTGGAAATGAGCCAAACCAGCGTCAGTGATGGCGTCGCGACGACGTAGGCTGCTGTCGACTTGCTCGGCAAAGAGATCATCTGCTGAGGTTTGGGCGGCATCATCATAGAGATAGAGAGGGAAGCACTGGGTCCCACCTTTCATAGCGGCTAAACATAGCTCAGGAGGAATATCAGACATTAGCGCGCAAAAACCCGTTGTGAAACCCGGCGCAGAAACTGTAATACAACGGTTCTCAGCATTAATATCTGGGAAGATGCGCGGCATCTGGTAGACCATTTCGTTGAAGCGCCGGTTAAAATACAGCCATTGCTTTGTGAAAGGGCGATATAACCCGGTTACGATACAATCTGGCTCGAAAACATATGTACGGCCTTTGGCCAGATTCTGCTTCAAGGCACGAGTCCAACTGATGCGAGTCGGGTCGCTATCAATAAAATCATCAACCTTCAGTTGTCGTGATTTGGTATCCAGCTCTGAATGCACCGCATTGAAGCGTTCTACTTCAGCATTGTAGAAGCCAACCATGCTGGTCATGTTGATCTTGAGGTTATTCTTGCCGGCGTTGTATGCCCAAGCATCGCGTTGAGTTTTCACACCATTAGAGTAGTTTTCGAACAACCCTATCGAGCTTTTATCGTCTTTGTTCCCCAATGCGATGAACCGGCTAAAGCTGTTATCCCGCTGCTTCAACCAATCCCCATGTTCATCCGGGGTGATCGACTGCCACTCCTCGATACCGGCGACGCTAGCGTAGCTGGTGATCTTCTCCAGCTTTTCCTCTCGGCTGAGATATTCTCCAATATCATGAAAATAAATCTGACCCTGATCTTGTGCGTCCGGATTCTTGACTAGCAACGAAATCGCGATAGGAGCGCGGCTACCCATGCCGAAAATATTGTCTTTTTCCTTCCGCCGCTGTTCGCCTGAAGTGCGAGCGTTGCCACGCAGGTGGAATACATACAAGCTAGAGAACTCAGCTGCCAAGCAGCACCTAATACCCGATTCTGCAATACCATCAATCCATCCCCCATTGGTCACAAAACCGATGATCCCATTGTCACCAACGCGATCACTTGCCCAACGAATGGCACGAACATAGTTGTTATATAGACCGTTTTTGTTTTGCCCGCGTGAGCGTGCTGCGTAGGTGTCACGGATTCTGGCATCAAGACCGGGATAGGCAATATTTGCGTTGTTGTCGTTAGCATCCGTTTGCCCCTTCGAATACGGCGGATTGCCCACAATAACGCGAATATTTAGCTCCTTCTGTCGCTTGCGCCGAGCACTGTTGTCTTCCAACAGCTCATCTACCAGATCCTCTTTTTCGTACATTTGGAAGGTGTCGGTCAGGCAGATGCCTTCAAACGGGGCGTATTCGTCGATGATCTCGCCATGGTAGGCAGCTTCTATATTGATGGCAGCTATGTAGTACGCAAGTAAAACAAGCTCGTTAGCGTGGATTTCATTATGATATTTGTGTGTCAATTCTTCTGGCTTGATTAGGCCGGACTGTATCAAACGGGTAATAAACGTACCTGTCCCTGTGAAAGGGTCGATAATATGAACTCCCTTGCTCCCGAGGGTCTGACTGAATTCTTGGTGCAATAGGTAATTAACGCTATGGAGAATGAAATCGACCACCTCAACTGGTGTGTATACGATCCCGAGCCGCTCAGTCATTTTCGGAAAGGCATTGCGAAAGAATTTATCATATAGCTCAACGATGATCTTCTGCTTACCCTGTGCGCTATCTATACCAGCTGCACGCTGTCGTACACTCTGATAGAACTTTTCAAGGGTATCGGCCTCCTTATTTAAATTGTGCTCTTGTAGGGCATCCAGCACGCTTTGCATAGCCTTCGCCATAGGGTTGTGCTTAGCAAAGTTGTACTCATCAAACAAGGCGTCGAAGACCGGCTTGGTCACCAGATGTTGAGCCAGCATCTCGACAATCTCGCCATCGCTGACACTGTCGTTCAGGTCATCGCGCAGTTCAGCTGCAAACGCATTGAAGGCGGCCTGTTCCTGTAAATTTGTCGGATTTTCTATAATCCCATGGATGCGGTCAATGTGGGTGCGGGCAATCTTGGCAATGTCGTTGGCCCAATCTTCCCAGTGATGCCGGTTGCCGCATTTCTCGACGATCTTTGCGTAGATGGCTCGCTCAATTTCACCTACCTCATAGGTCAAGTCGGCCTGTTGCGTCATCTGGCCCTCGGCGTCGTACTTCGGTCGCTTCTCACCTAAGCCGTACTGGCCCTTCCCAGCGTTACCGCTGGTACTTTTCGCCTTTTTGGTCACTTTGTCCGTGATGGCGATGACTTCCATCTTGCGCGGATCAGAACCAATGAGATCAAGCTTATTGATCATGGCGTCAAAGCTGTCGTCGTGCGAGCGAAGCGCTTGCAACACTTGCCAGACTACCTTGTAGGTCTGGTTGTCGTTGAGCGCTTCATGAGCCTTCATTCCTGCCGGAATAACCACCGGCAGCACTACGTAGCCACGTTTCTTGCCAGGTGCGTTACGCATAACTCGACCAACCGATTGCACGACATCGACTTGGGAGTTACGTGGTGTCAGGAACAGCACTGCGTCCAGAGCAGGAACGTCGACGCCTTCAGACAAGCAACGCACGTTGCTCAGGATCCTGCAGGTATTCGCTGGCGGTTCTTCTTTCAGCCAGGTGAGGTTAGCTTCCTTCTGACTGGCGTTCATGCTTCCATCGACGTGGGCAGCTTCACAGATAAGTCGGGAGTCTTGGTCGATACCCTCGGCCTCCTGATAGGCTTCAACGACTTCCTGGAACATGCCAGCAATGTTCATTGAGCTGACCTTGTGCTTGCTGCCCTTGTAGGACGGCGCAATGACTTGGCAGAAAGCTACGGCGCGCTTCATGGGTTGGTCGTCGCCAATCAGCTCCTCAGCCAGCCCTTGCTTGGCTAGCGCCTTCCAACACCCGACGATCTTGGCGGCATCATCAACCTTGAGCTGATTGTTCTCATCCTTCAGCAAATTCTGAAGACGTCGGTTAATGACACTTTCTTCAACGGTCAGCACCAGGACTTTGTAATCAGTGAGCAGACCACGTTGGACGGCTTCTGAGAAGTTGATGACGAATAGCTCCTTGCCGAACAGGACTTCGTCGTCCATGGAGCAAAGCGTCACCTCGCCAGATTCAGCCTTCACCTTGGCGCCATCACCGTAAATGCGCGGCGTGGCAGTCATGTAGAGGCGTCTGGCGGCGCGGAGGTAGTCAGCATCGTGTACGCGCACGAAGTTGCTTTCGTCATCGTCGCCGAAGGTGGCGCCGGTGGTGCGATGAGCTTCATCGCAAATGACCAGATCAAAATCCGGCAGGTTGTGGTCGTGCTGTGCCCGGCTGATCACATCAATAGAGTGGTAAGTGGAGAACACTACACTCATATGTTCATCGTCATGGCGCTTGGTCATCTCAGCGGCAAGACGATCCGGCTTGGTGGTGGCCGGGTAGCGCAGTTCGTGGGTGAAAACCTGTGGAGCATCGTCCTCGACCTTGCGCTTCTTACCCACATCGCTATCAGAACAAACTGCGAAACTGTGCAGAGGCGTTTCGCTTTCTTGTGTCCATTCAGTGAGGGTTTGTGACAGCAATGACAGGCTCGGCACCAGAAACAGGACACGCTTACCCTTGCCTGCTAGGTACTCAGCGATCTTCAAGCTAGTGAAGGTCTTGCCCGTGCCGCAGGCCATGATCAGCTTGCCACGTTCAGCGTCTTTCAGTCCTGAGGTGACAGCATTCAGGGCCGACTGCTGGTGCTCTCGCAATTCCTTCTTGGCCCTTAGTACCACTACCTGCTTGGACTGATATTTCGACCATTCAATCTGACTTTCTTCAAGCGCTTGCAAGTCAATCTTCATGACTGGGGGCTGCTGACCTTGCAAAGCGTCTTCGGCATGCTCGCTCCAGTTGTTGGTCGTGGTAACTATGACCCTCTGCGAGAATGGAGCCTTGCCCGATGCGGTAAAGAAACTGTCAATATCTTTTTTCTGAACTCTGTAGTCTTCGGCGTACAGCTTGCACTGAATAGCATGGTACTCACCCGAGCCCTGTACACGGGCCACCAGATCGATACCCGCGTCCTTCCCACTCAGCCCGTTGTCTTTGGCCCATTCAGCGTACGTCCATACCTGCTCGTATAGATCACGATAGGTGGCTTCATTCCGCAGGTAGGTGCAGATCAGCTCCTCGAAATAGGTACCTTTTTCACGCTCAGTGACGGAAGCAGAGCGATAGGTGTCTAGGAGAGCTTTCAGGGCGGACATATGCAGAGTTCCTTTGCATTATTCAGTCAAAGCCGGACGGCAAAGCGCCTGAGTTTACCACTGCTGCTGGTGTTGGGCGCCATTACAAAGCGATCAAAAACGACCGTGGCTAGGCCAGTTCTATGCCCCCGACTTCCTGCTATGCTGTTCGGTGTGAGCACCTAATCTGAGCAGGACCGAGTTATGATCAATTCCGTTGAGGAACCCGGCGACGACGAAGCTGATGTTAATGGCCAATTAATCTGACCCACCTCTGGCCAACAATTTTGACCCACCCATGGTGGCATTGGCCACCGATCCATGTAGCGTCCCCCGCCTTATGCAGAGGCCGGAGACAGATCATTGAAGGAGTGGGTTGTGATTCACAAGATCAAGGGGTTGTACGACCAAGGCCGGGGCCTGTCGGTCCGTGCCATCAGCCGTGAACTGGGGATATCCCGGAACACCGTTCGCAAGTATGTGCAGCTGGATGAGGTGCAGATCAGTGCTGCCATTGCTGACCCTTCACGTACCAAGCTGCTCGACGAGCATCGCGATTACCTGATCAATCAACTGGGTCAGTTTCCAGCCCTGAGCGCAGTCAAGCTGGCCCGGCGCCTGAGGCAGCGCACCACTGACCTGGCGGTGTCAGACCGGAGCATCCGCCGGTATGTGCAAGCGCTCAAGCAGCAGGTGGCCAGCGGTCAGCTGCGCTATTACGAGCCGGTCGTTGAGTCGGTACCGGGGGTTCAGTGCCAGGTCGATCCCGGTGAGCTGCGCGGCGTCATGATCGGTGGGCTGGAGCGTATCGTTCATTTTGTTGTGTTTGTGCTGTCCTGTTCCCGTCTGATGTACGTCGGCCTCGACTTCAGGCCACTGGACACCGAACGATTCATCCAGATGCACGACGAGGCCTTTCGCTACTTCGGCGGCGTCACCGAGGAGTGCATCTACGATCAGACCAAGATGGTGGTGATCAACGAGCAGTATCGTGAGCTGACGCTGAACCAGCGCTTCCACCAGTATGCGACTACCGTCGGGTATCGTATCCATGCCTGTGAGGGCTATGACCCGGAGAGCAAGGGCAAGGTGGAGTCCGGGGTCAAGTACGTCAAGCGCGACTGCTTCTACGGTGAGCAGTTCCAAGACGAGAACGCAGTTCGCCAGCACTTGCATGACTGGCTTGAGACTGTGGCCAACGCTCGCTTGCACGGCACAACGGGACAGCATCCTCGGGTGCATTTCGAGGCGCTGGAGCGTAGCCAGCTCAAGCCCTATCTGGTCCCGCAGAGCCTGCTGAACGTGGCGCAGGCAATCGAGACACGCAAGGTCGACAAGACCGGCTTGATCTCATGGCAGGCCAACAAGTACTCGGTGCCTATGGCCTGGCAGCAAGCCCGTGTGGGTGTCAGCGCCCAGGACGACAAGTTGCTGATCCATGATTTGGAGAGCGGTGAGCTCATCGCCACCCATGATCTGTGCAAGGCCAAGGGCCGGATGGTCAAGAACAACAACCATTATCGAGACCATGCCCAGCGCATTGCCGATCTGGAGCGCGGCATCGACTCGATCTTGTCCGATGACCTGGGGGCAACCCTGTGCCAACTGCTCAAGCGTACTTCCCCGCGCATCTACAAGGACCAACTGGTCGCTGCACGCGACCTACTTATGGCCCATGCGCCGGTTGATACCACGCTGCTGTGGGAGCTGAGTGAGCGCAGTGAACTGACCGCTACCGGACTCAAGCGCTACCTCGAAGCCTGGCAGCAAGCCAAGGCGCGGGGTCGGGTCATCAACGATCAGGACTATGCTCCCGTAGCTGGCAGCCAGGTCAGTCACGCCGACCTGAACGCTTACGCCAGGGTTGGCCAGTCGACTGGCCACGGGGTGACCCCATGAGCCTGCTCGACAGCACCATCGCGCAGTTCCGTAGCCTGCGCCTCAGCGCGACCGCTGGTGAGCTGGCCACTCTGCTGGCCAGGGCAGAGGCCAATGAGCTGTCCTACCTGAACTTCGCCCAGTCGTTGGTCGAGCATGAGCTTAACGCCCGCTCCAGCAGCCGCGTGAGCCGCAACCTCAAGCAGGCGCAGTTCCCCTCGGAGAAACATCTGGAGGCCTTCGACTACCGGCACCAGACCACCATCACCAAGCGCCAGGTCAGTGCCTTGCTGGACTTCAGCTTTATCGACAACCGGGACAACCTGGTGTTCATCGGACCACCGGGCGTGGGCAAGACCCACCTGGCCATTGGGATTGGCCACAAAGCGGTCCAGGCTGGCTACAAGGTGCTGTTCCGCACCGCTCTGGCACTGGTCGAGGATCTGGAACTGGCAGAGATGAAGGGCGAGCTGAAGAAGCGTTTGAATCAGCTGAGCAAGTACGACGTGTTGATCATCGACGAGCTGGGCTATCTGCCGATGACACGGCAGGCTCGGTACAACCTGTTCCAGCTGATCAACAATCTCTACGAGTACCGCTCGGTCATCCTGACCACCAACAAGGACTTCACCAGCTGGGGCGAGTTCTTCCATGACGACAACGTGGCCGTGCCCATCATCGACCGCGTGATCCACCATTCACACATCTTCATGCTGGGAGGTGAGAGCTATCGACTGAAGCAGAAAACCGGCGGTTAGCGGTACGCAAGTGGGTCAATTTTATTGGCCAAAAGTGGGTCAAAATTAATGGCCATTGACAGCTGATTTGGAGCTCGAGGCGGGGCTTGCTGAGAGGGCCTCCATGGCAACGAACATGGCCTATATGAGGGCCAAAAAATTATCCTGTACCGTTGTGGTCTCCAAGGGAGGTTACATCGTTGAAGAGCGGCCCGAT
>NVWL01000072.1 GCA_002733645.1 Oceanobacter sp. | reverse complement strand
GCGGAGGAGGAGGTGGTGGTGGTGGTGGTGGTGGTGCAGGATTACCATATGAGCACGAACTGACCAGGCTGGCCGACCCCCCCATTACAAATATCGAAAGAAAAAGTAGGAACAATCTTTTCATTACACACCCCCCGTTTTGCAAAGCTGAAGTGCGACCCGTTCTTATCTTTCCAATAATTAGACCATAACAATTCAATTTTTACCAGCAGCGATCCCTTGCATAGCGAGCAACAGCGCTGCAAAAGGCGGCCAATTATGACAAGATCCAAACATATCCTGCTAATCATCGGCGGAGGAATCGCGGCCTATAAAGCGGCTGAACTCATTCGTCTGATCAGGAAAACCGGCATGACGGTCCGCTGCGTACTGACCGAATCGGGGGCGCAATTTGTCACGCCGATGACGCTGGCGGCGCTGTCTGAAAACGAAGTGCACACGACCCTCTGGTCGCTCAAGGACGAGACCGAGATGGGTCATATCCAATTGTCCCGCGAGGCCGACCTGATCGTCATCTGTCCCGCAACCGCGAATCTGCTGGCAAAGATGGCGGGCGGGATTGCCGATGATCTTGCGACCACCCTGTTGCTGGCGACCGATACTCAGGTGCTGGCCGCGCCGGCAATGAATGTGCGCATGTGGCAGCATCCCGCAACCCAGCGTAACATTGCTCAGCTTGGAAGGGATGGCGTCTTGGTCATGCAACCTGATGAAGGCGATATGGCGTGCGGTGAATTTGGGCCCGGAAGATTACCAGAACCTGACGCTATTTTAAACGCGATTACCAACTGTCTGAACGGCGATTCTCTTGCCGCCGGCTTGCTGGGTGAGACTGAACTGGGCGTCAATCCGCTCGACGGCCAACCCGCCTTCGCGCCCGATCAGCATCGCCCGCTGCATGGCAAGCATGTGCTGGTCACGGCAGGTCCCACTCACGAACCTATCGACCCGGTGCGCTATATCGCAAACCGCTCTTCCGGACAGCAGGGATTTGCGATCGCCGCCGCTGCGGCCGATGCCGGTGCGCGTGTCACTCTGGTGGCTGGCCCGGTGCATCTGCCGACGCCGGCTGGGGTGATGCGGGTCGAAGTCGAAACCGCGGTCGAGATGGAATATGCCGTGCATGATGCCCTGCCCGCCGATGTCGCGATCATGGTGGCCGCCGTTGCTGACTGGCGCGCGGACAGCCAGTCCAGCCAGAAGATCAAGAAGGATGGTGCTGCGCCTGCAGCGCTAAAACTGACCGAAAACCCGGATATATTGGCTGGCCTTGCCAGACATGAACAGCGACCAGATTTGCTGATCGGCTTTGCTGCGGAAACCGAAAATATCGCCGAACATGCAGAGGCTAAGCTCAAGAAGAAATCCTGCGACTGGATCGTCGCCAATGATGTTTCCGGTCCGGTAGGAAAAAGCGTTATGGGCGGGGCTGACAACAGCGTCCATATCGTGACGCGGAAGGGGACTGAAACGTGGAAACGCCTGCCCAAGATGGAAGTCGCACGCCGACTCGTCGCAAAAATCGGTGAGGAATTGACCTGATGTTTGACCCTATCAATATTGCCGTAAAGCGCCTGGATAACGCTGGTGATCTGCCCCTGCCTTCTTATGAAACCACCGGTTCAGCCGGAATGGACATCCGCGCTGCCGAATCGCTCGTTGTCGCGCCGGGCAAAAGAGCACTGGTCGCCACCGGCCTGGCCTATGCTATCCCGCAAGGATATGAGATTCAGGTACGCCCTCGTTCCGGGCTGGCCCTTAAAAAAGGGATCAGCCTGCCCAATTCGCCCGGCACCATAGACAGCGATTATCGCGGCGAGTTGAAAATTATCCTGATCAATCACGGCGATGAGGATTTCACCATCGAACGCGGCGACCGGATCGCCCAGATCGTCGTGGCACCGGTTCAGCGGGGGACTCTCGTCGAAGTGGCCGATCTCGATGACACCCAGCGAGGGTCTGGCGGTTTTGGCTCAACCGGCGTATAAGGAAGTATCGAAATTGATTTTGCAGAGGTGATGGAATGATCAATCTTATAGCTGCCATGACACTTTCCGGGGCTGTCGCTGCCGCCGACAACATCGAAATCAAGGAACTTTCCGCTGATTTCTATAATCTCGAACTTGCCGAGTTCACGAAAAAGCTGCCCGTACTGGAGCGGCATGAGCGGCAGGCGGAACGCATTGCCAAGAATGCAAATTGCAAATTGAACACCGATATCGGATGGGTTCACGCACGAGTTGATGTGGCGCTGGCGGTTTCTCCTGAAGGCCGGGTAACAAAGGTTGTGCCTGTTGAAACAGGCTGCCGGCCGCTGGAAACATATGTTATCGCCCATCTTACAAAATATGCCGGTCATGATGGCGCGGTCAAGCGCACCGGGGATCAGAAATGGTACCGCCAGGCGATCACCTTCCGCTGGCCTGAATGAGCCCACTCAACGACGAACAGCTGGATCGCTATGCTCGGCATATCGTTCTCAGGGATATTGGTGGCAGCGGGCAGAAGAAGATACTGGATGCCCATATTCTGGTAGTCGGTGCCGGCGGTATCGGCTGTCCTGCGATTCAATATTTGGCAGCGGCCGGAATCGGGACGTTGACCATTGTCGATGACGATGTGGTGTCGCTTTCCAATTTGCAGCGGCAGGTTTTATTTTCCGAAAATGACATTGGAAAAGCGAAAGTTGAAGTTGCCAAAGTTGCCGCCAATCGTATCAATCCCGATGTTGCAATAAATACATTAAATCAAAGGCTTACCGCGCAACATTTCTCTGACGATGCCGCAACATTTTTTGCGCCGTTCGACGCGATTATCGATGGCACCGACAATTACCAGACCCGCCTGCTGGTGTCCGATCTGTCGGTGAAGCACCGCGTGCCGCTGGTTTCTGCGGCGATCGGGCAGTTCCAGGGGCAGCTCGGCACGTTCCGCGGCTGGGAGGATGACAAGCCCTGTTATCGCTGTTTTGTCGGCGACGCGCTCGACCCGGATGATTGCGACAATTGCAGCGAAGTTGGCGTTCTCGGCGCAATGGTCGGCCTGATGGGCAGTTTTGCAGCGATGGAGGCGATCCGCGTGGTCACCGGCTTTGGCCAGGATCCCGCCGGAAAACTGCAGCTTTTCGACGGGTTGGCACCCTCGATGCGCAGCATCAACCTGCCCAAGGACCCGCATTGCAAAAGTTGCGGCACACCACAAACTTAGTCTCGACCAAGCTGATTGCGCTTTGCACGATTTTGCCTAAGATGCCGGAAACTCGGGGAGGACCATCATGACATTACCGGTAACCGCACTCGCAACCGCCATCTGTGCGCTGCTGCTGATCTTCATGAAGTTCAAGGTGATCGGCCAGCGCGTCCGGACCGAAACCATGTTCGGTGCCGGCGAAGACGCCAAAATGAAGATGGTCCGCGGCACCCACGCCAATCTCGCCGAGAACGCGCCGATCGCGCTGATCCTGATGGCGCTGCTGGAAATGACCAGCGCCCATCACTGGACGCTGACCGGACTGGCGGCGCTGTTCCTGATCGCGCGGGTGCTGCATATTTACGGCATGTACCAGCATCACGGCAACGGCTCGGTGCGCTTTCGCCAGGCCGGCGTGATCGGCACCACCATCTCGATTGTCGCGATGGCGCTGTGGGTGATCTATCTGTTCGTGACGGTGAATCTTTAGAGCCAGCGCGCCCTGTCCGGCGCCAGAGAGGCGCGCCTCGCGTCAACCCGATATACCTCCCTCCGCAAGCCTGTTGCGATGCATCGGGAAGCGGGCTTAGCTGGTGCCCGCCTAAGCCGACTTTCCGACGAGCAGCACATCGACCGGCGACCTGCCCATCATCTCGCTCGCCCGGCTGCCAATGGTCGCCATGACGAAACCACTACGCCCGTGCGTTCCCAGGACCAGCAGATCATAGTCGCCGGTACCGAGCATCTGGTGTACCGACTCATGCAGATCCCCCTCGACGAGTTGCGGATTGACGCGCGCCCTGTCGCTGGCTGACAAGTTTGTGTTCGCCATGAAATCCTGCAGTTCCTTTTCCGCGTCGATCAACATTTCGGCGGCAACGCCCTCGGATTTGAGCCACGCTGAATAGGCAACATGATAGGCATGCACCAAATCAAGCTTCGCGCCGGGGAAAAAGTCCAGCGCCGTACGCAGCGCCTGCGCGGAGAAATCCGAAAAGTCGGTGGCCACCAATATGCGGTCATAATTTGCCCGTGGACGTTCTTTCACGATCAGCACCGGTGCCTCTGCGTGGTGGACCAGATTATCGACCGCTGTGCCGAGGAAAAAATCGGAAATATCATTGTGCCGGGCGGCGCCGACAATGATCAGGTCGCTGCTGAGCTGTGACGCTGTGTCAGCAATGACTTCGGGCGGCTTGCCATAATTTACCGCCAGGTCGCAGCCTTCGGCGTCCTCCCCGTAGGTGCGGCGCAACAGCGACTCCACTTTCGCGATATCAACCTCGCTTTTGGGGCTATTGACGAACAACAGGGTACGACCGGCGCCCCAGAAATCGGCAAGCATTTTCGCGCGAGCGAACGGCCGGTCGCCTCTGGCTGTCAGATCGGTTGCGACCAGAATCTGTTTTGGTACGGACATGAAGGGGCACTCCTGCAAGTTTTTTCGCCGAGCACATCAACCCGGCCATCGGCGAGAACCGGTGTCGTTTGCCGATGACTATAGCCATATTCGACCTGGTCGAAATCAGTATCTTTACGGACCGGTGCGCTCCCGGCAGGTACCAAGAATGGGCGCGACGCTGTCGATTGTCGCTATGGTGCTGTCGATGATTTGTCAGCTCGTCACGGTGAAATCACGACCGTCGCCTTGCGCGGCTGGGTTCGACCCTGACTATTTGATGCATTGAGGGCAGCCGTTTGATCGCCTAGCTTCTGGCCAATAATATAGGAGAGAGAATAATGGCATTGGTATCGGTAGTGGGTGCGACCGGACGACAAGGGCTGGCGCAAATGCGGCAACTGGCCGCTGCCGGGCACAAGGTTCGAGCGCTGTCCCGCAGCGAAAATCCGGATCTTGGCGGCAGCAATGTGGCAGACGAGACGCGAGTCATCGACCTTTCCGATGAGTCCACATTCGTCCCCGCGCTGGAAGGGTCCGACGCGGTCTTTTACACCCATCCGCTGCAATCCCCGGGCGACCGGTCGGAACTGGTCGGCAAGCTCGGGTCCGCTGCCGTCGAGGCCGGACTGGAACGTTTCGTCTGGAATACATCGGGCTGGATTCCGGATCAACCGGGAGAGGCGCACAGCTACGGCGCGAACACCCCGGCGATCAACGCCCTGTTCCGCACCGGCATTCCGGCAACGGTTTTCGGGTCGGTGCTGTTCATGGACAATTTGCTGACCAACTGGGCGCGGCCCTTCATCGTCCATGAGGATCGCTATGTCTATGCGCACAAGCCGCATTTGAAGGCCAACTGGATCAGTCTGGATGATGTCGGCAAATGCATGACCGCTGCGCTGTCCCGGCCGGATCTCGAAGGGGCGTGGATGAATATTGGCGGGCCGCAGGCGCTGAAACCGACCGAGGTCACCGAAATCCTGTCCCGCGTGTTTGGCCGCGAAATAAAATATGACCCTTGCACCCCGGAGGAATTCGGCGAGCTGCTGGTCAATGCGCTCGGCGATTCCATGCCGGAAGAAGAGCGGCAGCCGATGCGCGACTTTATTGCGTCCTTCTACCACTATAATAATGAGTCACCGACCCAGCCGTTTCTGGTGAACACCGAATATATGCATCGCCGGCTGCCCGAGGTCGAGTTTGAAACGCTCGAGCAATGGGCGGCGCGGCAGGATTGGTCGGACGACGCGCATCGCCCGTCGGCGGGATAGGCACAGGGGCGCCGTGGGTGAACTATCTGTTGGGCACGGTGGATCCATAGGCGCCCTGCTCCCCACAGCAGCGCACCAGAAATGGGCCGCAACTCCCAAAGCAGATCGTGCTGGCTGAGCCGGTTACGATCGGCTAGGGCCCGCCGATGATTGAAAGCGGGTCGCATATGCCGGGGATTGACCCGGCGAAGTTTAAACTGCTTTCGCACGGCGCGATGCGGTGGGAACAACCGCACGAATCGCTCGAAGGATTGATCGGCGACTATTTCATATTCGATTCCGAGGGGCCGCTGTCGATCGGCTCTGTCGAATGGATGCTGCCGAACTGGCCGGTCATCCGCTTTGCCCTTGCGGCGAACCCGATGACCATCGAGGGGCCGGACTGGCGCTGGTCGCCGTTGCTCGAAGCCGGCTTCTACGGCCCCACCAGCCGGGTCCTGAAACACACATCCTCCGGCGGCGTGACCATAGGCGTCAGCCTGACACCCGCTGGCGTCGCACGCTTGTTCGATATTGACGTGTCTCAATATCGGGACCGGATGGTGCCCTTGCAATCCGTGTTGCCGGACGGATGCGAGGAACTGGTCGCCGAACTCAGGGCGTCGGACCAGGGCCCAGCGGTCAAGGCCATCTTCGACCGCTTTTTTCTGGCGCGGATGAAGCGGCCGCACCCGGCGGAGCCGAAGATCATGGCGCTCAACCGGCTGTTGCTGGATCAGGAAATCCAGAATGTCCGCGATCTCGCCAGCGCCATCAATCTGCCGATTCACAGCCTGGCGCGACTGGCGAAAAAACGATTTGGTTTTCCAACAAAGATGCTGCTGACCCGGACCCGCTTTCTCAGATCGCTCATCGCGCTGAAGCTGGCCGACTCTCTGCATGATTACCGGCTGATCGATGAAAGCTATTCCGACACGTCCCATTTCCTGCGCGATTCCGAACGCTTCCTAGGCATGACCGCGCGACGGTTTCTCAAGCTGGACACACCATTTCTCGATGCGGTGCTGCGCGCACGCCAGTTGATCCTCGGTACCGCGACGCCAGCCCTGGGACCTGCCATTTATAAAAAGTCCGATCCGGAAAATTTATAGGATTTGTGCTCGCTGCGAGATGACGCGCTTTCCCGGCGGAGACACCTTCTGGCGTTCAGGGCTCCGCATCTAGTGCGGAGCACGGATTCTCTGTCGATCAGAGACCGGTTAGAGACTCGCGCCGTCGACTTCCCGGACCGGCAGATGGTGCCAGTCGGCGGGATCGAACATTCGCATGTTGACCCCCATCTGATCGGGCGAGGCGGTTAGCGGGGTCCAGTGGGTGAAGCAGCCGCAGCGCTTGCACGTCCAGCTGGTGATCGTGCGATCGCCCTGGATATAGGGATTGAGCCCCTGCGGCGGCGCTTCGATCCGGACGGCGTCGGGATGCCAGTAGCCGCCGCGCCAGCCGGTCTTGCGGCAGAGCGTGCAGTTGCAGCGGAGCACCCTTGGGGGCGGCTCTGCGACCGTGATTTGCACCGCGCCGCAATGGCAACTGCCGTTCAACTCGGATCCGCTCATCTCAAATATCCCGCAAAATTTCCGCAACCCAGTCCGGTACAAGATCCCCTGCCCTGCCCTTCCGGCTCTCGTGGAAGTGAAAACTGCCTTCCGACGGATCGAGATTCATCTCCAGCGTCTGCGCGCCATAGTGACGTGCACTCTGGACAAAGCCGGCCGCCGGATAGACCGCACCCGAGGTGCCGATCGAGACGAACAGATCGCACTGCGCCAGCGCCAGCTCGATCCGCTCCATCTGATAGGGCATTTCGCCGAACCAGACGATATCGGGGCGCAAGTGACCGCTCTGCTGGCAATGCGGACAGGCCTGATCGTCGGCCATTACGCCGTCAAAGCGCGAGCGTTCGTCGCAGGCCAGACACCAGGCGCTGTTCAGCTCACCATGCATGTGCAGCAATCGTTTGGAACCGGCGCGTTCGTGCAGATCGTCGACATTTTGCGTGACCAGCAGCAGATCGCCCGGCCAATGCGCATCCAGCTTGGCCAGCGCCCGATGCGCTGCATTGGGCTCGACCGTCCTCAATTTGGCGCGGCGCGCGTCGTAGAATTTCTGCACCAGATCGGGATCGCGCGCAAAGGCCTCGGGCGTGGCGACATCCTCAACCCGATGCCCTTCCCACAGCCCATCCGGCCCGCGAAAGGTGGCGACGCCGCTTTCGGCGCTGACGCCGGCGCCGGTCAGGATGACGATATTTTGAATGTCGCGTTGCATATTGTCCTTCTTTGTCGTGCTGAACCTGTTTCAGCATCCGTTTCGTCTCACAGAAACTGCCTAGAGTATAGCGGGGTCCTGAAACAAGTTGGGGATTATCCCGTTGCGACATGTATCTCTCGACTCTTGCGGAGTTGGTGATATGAAGGGTGGATGGAAGTCTTCGAGACGAGCAAATCGCCTTCAATTGTCAGCCGCGCTTGGCAAGCGATCTGACAGCACCCTTACTGGTCTAGCGGGGGAGCTGTGGGAGCCGTTACCCTCGCGTGGAATTGGATCGAGCCCGTACTATCAGGACTTGGTCTGATGGAGAAAGCGTTCGGGCCGAATTGGCTAGCAGAATTTACATCTTCAGGATGGTTCAGCTTGATCGCGCTAGCGATAATGGTGTTTTGCTTTCTGCGCATCGGCCATCTTGCTGCAAAAGGGGAGCGTGATGCTGTAAACGCTGCGACCAAAGAGGAAGGAAGGCAGATACAATACGCGATTAACGCAAAATTGGAGGTGGCAAATATCTTGATTGATTTGGCCAAGATACCTTGGATGCATCGAGAAATATGGGATTTGGACCAGTTCATCGCTGGCCGACGCACACGGATTGAGAAAGTGCGTGAGGATTTTGAGCGTAAATTTGGGAATGATAGTGATTTCCATCCGCGTGATTGGGATGGTAGTCCTGGTTCTCGTCAGCCGCTCTACGATGACTTACTTACGATACCGGAATTTTGTTTCTTCGAAATCGCCGCTCGCCCGCCTACTCCCGAGACCAAAGACCCAATCACTTCATCTACTCCGCCTCCCGAGGGGAGCAATGATCCTTGGCACAGGGGACACTATAGCGTAGATGCGAACGCGGCATTCCTCCTAGTACATAGAAGAAACTTTGACGAATTAGAACGCTGGATGAAGGGACTGGAAAAAGAAAGAGCTCGGGTTCGTTCAGATCTGGCAAGATTTGAAAAATCCTTCAAGAGCAGGATAAGTCAGTAATGGGTAGCGAGATACCAGACCGCTTCGACGCCCTGCTAAAGGTAATGGTCGGCTCTAACGCTGAAAAGCCGAAATCATCTCGTCCAGCATCAAATGCGGAGCGTGACGGCGATTGTGACGATACTCAAACTCGCCGAGATACTTCCAAAGATGCTTCCCGCTGACATGGATATGCGTTCCGTTAATCCCGCGCTTCAAAGCAGACCAGAAACCTTCGATGGCATTGACGCCAGCGCCGGTAACGGGGTTGCTATATTCCTTTGCTTTGTGCCGAACGGTCATGTGCTGATAGCCGTTGTGATGAAGGTCTTTGTAGCCACCAAATTCGTCGGTGCTGATCTTCGCGCCGGGCAGGACGTGATTGTTAATCATAAGGTGCATAGCGGCCTTGTCGCGCCGCTTGACAACGCGCGTGACCAGCTTGCCGTCACGTTCGAGAAAACCGACCACACAGGTCTTATTCGCCTTGTAGCCAGAACCTTTGCCGGAGATCGAGCCGCCGATCAAGGTTTCGTCAATCTCGACAATCCCGCCGCCACCGCCAAGCATATCGTCGCCGTCCATTTGTGCCATATATTTGCGAATTTCATGGCACATGCGCCACGCCGTTTTGTAAGTCACACCGATCTGGCGCTCAACTTCCTTGGCAGCAACGCCGTTGCGCGTGGTGCAGAACATGAACATGACATAGAACCAGTCGCGCAGGCTAGTGCGGGTCCGATGGAAGGGCGTATCGGCAGTCGGATAGACTTGGTGGCCGCAATATTCACAAGCGTAGCTACGGCGCGTTGTAATGCGGTAAAAATGAGCGTTCTTTCCGCACTTTCCGCAATCATGGCGATCACCAAAGCGGGTGCGCATAAGATGCTCCAAGCAGCTATCTTCCGTAGGGAAACGGTCTTGAAACTGGCGGAGTGTCGGGGCTTTAGGTTTGTTTTTCATGCCCCATTATGTAGCATAAAAGCTTACATGTCGCAAGGGGATAATTACCAAACAAGTTCAGGATGACGAAAAGGGCGCGCAGCGTGTCTCGACTTCGCTCGACACGAACGTGAATGGACGATCGATCCCGTGGCCCTGCCGAGAAGCTTTGCACCCTTTCCAAAAACCGTTAGGGATGAGCCTGTCGAACCACGCCTCACGTCTATAAGCGTCGTTGGCTTCGCCGACCTTCGGTTCGACAAGCTCAGGACTAACGGAATTAAATGACCATGACGACAGGGATCGGAATATGACAGCCATCGGAATTATCGGCAGCAAGGGCCGGATGGGACAGGCGCTGGTCGCGGCGATCACGGAAGCGGGGCAGAGCCATGCTGGCGGGGCCGACCAGGGCGATGATATCGCGGCGCTGGTCAGCGCCAGCGATGTGCTGGTCGATTTTTCTTCGCCAAAAGCGCTGCAGGCGACGCTCGATGCCTGTGTGGCGGCGGACAAGCCGATTGTTATCGGGACCACCGGCCTGGAAGACGCCCATCATGCCGCTATCGACAAAGCAGCGGCGAAAATTGCGGTGCTGCAGACCGGCAATACCTCACTGGGCGTCAATATGCTGGCGGCGCTGGTCGAGCAGGCGGCGAGCAAGCTGGGCGATGACTGGGATATCGAGATTGTCGAGATGCACCACCGGCACAAGGTCGATGCGCCGAGCGGCACCGCGAAATTGCTGGGCGAAGCGGCAGCGCGGGGGCGTGGCATCGATCTGGCGGCGAACAGCGAAAGCGGGCGCGACGGGATCACCGGCGCGCGCG